>NZ_JAXCWK010000013.1:0-24395 GCF_034045155.1 Sphingomonas sp. CFBP9019
CGTTAGTCCGTGCGTCGTGAGGTGTCGGCGAAGTGTCTTGTATGGCTTGCCATCGATCATGCTGACGATGAAGTCCGGGTTGGCCAGCGACTTACGGGCCGACACTGCCGGGGTATATTGCTCGGTATCAGCAACAGGGGCGTTCGCCTCGTTGGCACCGCCGATCAAAGATTGAACGCTGGAATGCATCTGGGCGAGAAACGCTGGAACGTCATCTGCTGATGTTCGCGTGTTTGGGTTCGACAACCATGCAATCGTCAGCTCGGTTGCAAGCTCGACGGCGTCTAGCTGAATAGTTTCGTCAGACATCATTCACTCCACGTGTGTCGCCGTCATTTGGGGTCGCCTTTTTACAAAAACAACCGCGGCTGCATGCGACTGAGGCAATCAACCAAATCTCCGCATGAATAAGTAGCGATGCAAGCGGTGCAAATATGTAAGTGATTGTGCCATTTTGGCTGTGAGGGGAGCAGGGTAAGAACGACACATTATTGAAGACATTTGCGCCCAATATACGCGCCTTCGTGCGAGCATGAGCCAAATGATCTTCAAGGTTGGCGTGGCGCAGTCCGGCAATCTTTGGCTCTGCTGCTACTGCCGATGATACTTATGGTCAGGCCATGGACGGCAGCGAAATGGCCGGAATTGGTGGGCTGCAGACCGTCCGCTTTCGACGCGGCACCCGCACCTCCAGGGATAGCCCGAGCGCGATCAGCCTTGGGCGAGGTGGCTTTCACAACCAACGATGGTCCGCACATGATGACTTGTAGACAGCCCCTGAACTAGGCCAGCTTGCCGCACCACGTATCAAGCGCGAAGGCCTAATAATGTTCAGGCGTATGATTGCCCTATCTCTGCTGGCACTGGCTGTACCGTCAATTGCGGCAAATCGTATTATGAATGAGCCATCGAACTCTGAGATGACGGCCATCTTCAACGCAGAGCAGAAAGCGCGACAAGTATCCGATATAGACTGGGCAACGGTTGGTCCACAGGACAAGCTGGCGCCCTTAGCGAGAACGTTCAAAGCCAAGCTGCGCCCCGTACAATGCAGCCCGATTACTGGAGCGGACACGCTCGTCAATCGCACCGATCTCCGCTGGATTGTGGTGGGAGAAATACACGGGACCAAAGAGACGCCAGTAATTTTTGGTGATCTAGCATGCCTAGCTTCGACATCCCGACCGGTGATCGTCGCAGTCGAACAAGTGACCACCGAGCAGCCCGCGATAGATGATTTCATTGGCTCCGATGGCGGTGCAGCGGCGATATCGCATTTCTTGAGGAGCAGAATATGGACCCAGCCGATGAAGGATGGCCGGTCAAGTGAAGCGTACTTCCATCTTTTCCAGAGGCTGCGCGAATTGCGAGCGGCAGGGCGGATTATAAGCGTCGTTGCTTTCCAACCGTTGTACAATCCCGGTCCCGGCGGATTTAACGCAGGTGATTACGAGAATGCACTCGCCTCATCGCTGGTTAACAGGGTAAAACAAGACGCGCGGGTGCTTGTCTTGGTCGGGAACGTTCACGCGATGCGAACGGCTCCTACGTGGGCCAAGCCAGCTTACCTGCCAATGGCCGGCTACCTTCCAGCTCAAACCACCATCAATCTCGATGCGAGGTGGGTTGGTGGATCCTATTGGGCTTGTACTTCGGACACTAGTTGCGGTGCGCAAACTGCGCCCTCATCAGGGACACGGCCGGCTCGAAGTATTACCATGGACGTGATCGGTGGACCTTATGCAGGGGCTCTTAACCTCGGCGTCGAAGTGACTGCTTCACCTCCGCAGACCCAGTCTCCACGGGAACAGGATCCTCCGCAGTAACGAGCTTACGGCGACACCCTTTAGCTGCCATTACGCAGCCTCTGCAGTAGATACGGGCTAGTTCAGCCGACATGCTTTGAGCGGCGTACCATCCGTCAATGTCTGCAACTGGGCGAAAGCAGACTGGCCGCTTCGAATTAATGCCGATCAGCAGGGCGAGCGTCGCGACCTGGTAGGAAGCCGGCTTTTAAAATTTTGAAGGCGTTCTCACGCTGATTAGGCCCGCGCATATGCCAAACCACGGCACAAGGCCGACCCAAATATGACTTACATCTGTAAATTCGGAAATATACTTAATTATAGAGAAAGCAATAATGAGACTGACAGGTGATATCCACCAGATGCGCGATACCATTGGTATCGCAATAGCCGAAATCAATAGAGGGTAAAAGGTCCACCTCATGAGCCGGACTCTTTCCGCGCTATTTGGAGGCGTCCAGCAATCCCCTAACTCGAATATCACAGCAGCCAACAACGCGAGAGCTATAAGCGCGAAGGAAGCTCCTACTTTCAAGCATCCCCATGCAGCCGATTGCTCAGATGGTGATGCCATTTGTCGTGCCTTCATGATTCTGCATCTTTGCGTAGCACGCCGAAGGTTGAATGCTCGTGAAGGGAATGTCCGGTTATGGGCGGGAGCGGACATAAGATCGTCGCATAAGTGCTAAGTTTCGCGACAGCTGCGCCCGTGCCGACGGCTTACCAAAATGCGATCATCGGGCTGTCGCAAATGTCCGTTCGGAAAAGAAGCGGATACGATCCACATTTGCGACAGCGAGCAGTGATATCCTGAGGACCCGCTTGCGGACGTTCGGCGGGCAAAACCGTCTCCCCAACTTCGCACACCTGTTGATGTTCAACACGGCAAGTTTTCAAGGCCGGCTTCCAACAGAGAAAGTCGGGTTTTGAAGTAAGCGGCTCAGCTGCCGTGACCGCTAGATATTGCGAACAGGCCGCCCACGCCGAGAGCATAAAGGGTAAGCACCGCGAAGGAATCGATGCCCATGCGCCAAACTCGACGTTTGGGTCGGAAAATCAGGCCTGCGGCGTAAACGCAAGTTAGCAACACTCCAAGGCCCGCAAGGTAGATGTCGCTTGCCTGAGCATCAGGCAGCACCGCCTTGCCTGAGACGACGACGGCTAGGAGGAAGAGCACTGGCAGAAAGGCGTTTCCGCCGAAGATGTCGCTAACGGCCAGCTGATAGTCCTTCATGCGCACTGATGTGATGCCGGTCGAAAGCTCGGGCAGCGACGTGGCGGCCGCAAGCACCGTTGCCCCGAAGAGGACCCCGCTGAGGCCGATGTGTTCGGCAATGGCGTCGCCGCTTCGCTCCAGGAGTACGCCGGCTGCCAAGGTTGCAAGCGCCGCGGCGCCAAAGACCAATGCGACGTGAATCGTACTCTCGCCGCGCTGTCCGGAGGCGTCATCTTTCTTTGCCTGCGAGTGGCCCTTGGGTTCCTTTTGCCCGTCGGGAGCCGTGCCGCTCGTATCTTGCCAAGGCAGCCCCTTGCTGGCTTTGCTGGAAAGCCACACGCCGATGACCCACAAAACGCCGATCAACACCGCCCCGGGAGTCAGACGGGCCGCAATCAGCGTGCCCGGCAGCTGCGTCGCCATGATCGACACGATCAAGACCACCACGACCAGCACCGCCTCCACGACCAGCGTGAGGCTGGCGGCGCGGTAGGTCAGAGGGACCTGCCCCTTCATGGCGATGTCCATCGCCACGAGCACGACCGTCTGGATGGCGATGCCGCCCAAGATATTGCCGACCGCCACCCCCAGATTGCCTGCCAGCGCCGCACTGACGGTGATCGCGACCTCGGGCAGGTTGGTGGCTATTGCGAGTACGATGATACCGCCGAGCGCCTTGCCCAGGTGAAGTCGCGAAGACAGAATGTCCGTCGTATCAGCTAGCTTCACGCCCGCTACCCAGATTACACCTGCGCAGGCGGCAAAGATGGCGAGCAAAACCGGCAGGCCGAGTCCGTTGAACATGCGGAACTTTCAGTTTGTTGGTGAGCGATAGGCGGTCCATCTTAGCGATCCAGGCGACCGCGCGTTCCACAATCAGCCAAGCTTCAGTATCGTGATACCAAAGCCGCGCAATCCAGTTCGCCGGGGCTGCAGAGGACAACGGCTAGTCGATACGATGCTCATGAAGGCATCCGGTACCGGTGATTACTTACGCAGCGTCGCGCAGGGTAGTCCGCCGGCTTAATTCACTGACGAAGTGTCCGTTCGTCTCCTATCGACCGCGCTTCGTGACAAGCCGATGAACTTTGCTCCGGCGTGGACACAAAACGATACAATCCATGTTATGCGATTTGGGTCGGCATCGGGTCGCCCCCTTGTGCTGGGGATCCCGCATGGATCAGACTGCCTTCCTACTTGGGTTCACAATCATGTCGCTGGGTTCGCTGGCGATCTATGCGACGGGGAAGAAAAGTCACCCGTCCGGCCACCATACGCTGCTGCATGCCAGCGTGCCGTTCATTGCAGCTACGGCGTATCTGGCAATGGCCTTCGGCATCGGTACGCTGTTCAAGCTCGACGGCTCGGTCACCTATCTCGCAAGATACCTCGATTGGTCGGTAACAACGCCGATCCTGCTATCGAGCCTCGTTCTTCTGGCCTTCCATGAGCATGGTAGAACCGGCGAGGTTGGCGGCCACCTCACCGCCATCATCGTCCTTGACGTGCTAATGATAGCGACGGGACTGGTGTCGTCGCTAACCGGCCCATCGTTCGCAAAATGGGTCTGGTATGCGTGGTCATGCGTCGCCTTTCTCGGCGTTCTGTACCTCTTGTGGGGGCCGCTACGCATGCTGGCGAAAAGACGGGGCATGGCCTTGGGCACGGCATACAATAAGAACGTCGCCTTCCTGACAGTTATCTGGTTCCTCTATCCAATCGTCTTCCTGATCGGTCCTGAAGGAATGAAGATCATCACGGATCCGACATCAGTCTGGGCAATTCTGATCATGGATGTCGTCGCCAAGGTTGTTTACGCCTTCTATGCGGCAAGCAATCTGGACAAGGCGCTGGAGCAGCATAGCACCGAACGCGGTCATCAGTCATGATCGCCCGCGCTCCAGCCTGGGGCTGGAGCCTGCTTCTAGGGGCGGCAGCCGCCGCCTCCATTAGCGCGTTGACCGTACAATTAGCTTTTGCGGTTGTGGCGATAGGTTTCATCGGCATGGCACATGGCGCCAGCGACTTGGCAATCGTCGAGCCGCGGCAACGCCCTTTGTTCGTCGCCCTATACGTCTTTGTTGGTGCAGTTTGCCTCTGTTGGTGGGTCATTGATCCAGCGGTCGCACTTCCGGCTTTTCTCGTCGCGTCGGCAGTTCATTTCGGCGTGGAAGATGCACCAGCGGATCGGCCGTTGGAGAGGGTGGCGAGAGGAACGAGCCTTGTCGCCACCCCCGCCACTCTCCATGCCACGAACCTGACCGATATTCTTCGTCTTGGGGGCACCTCGACAAACGTGCTGCCCGCAATGGTGGCGACAATGGCGTTGATCGGCGCAATAGCCGCAGCGTATTTGGTCGTAAAAGCATGTCAGCGCAAAGACCTGCGCCTCCTGGTCGGGACGGTGGCCCTTGTCATTCTGCCGCCACTCGTGGGGTTTTCGGTGGGCTTTCTCGTTCTGCATCCCGCACCCCAAACGTTCGAACGTCGTACGCAGATCGGTTGTGCAACGATGGGCAGCTACCTCCGAGCAACTGCTCCGATACTGGTCGCCGCGATACTGCTCGCTACCATAACAGGCGTTCTCTTGTTACACTCTGACCCTTCCGGCGTTCGCCCCCTATTCGCGGGCATTGCGGCTCTCGCTGTACCGCATCTAATCGTGACGCCATTATTCGGGCATATGCAGTGGCGCCCGTTTCAACGAGCAGTCCGCTCCGACGCTTAGACCGACTGCCGGGTGGCTTCCTTCAACGAATGGCCTGTTGGCGTTACGACCCAGGTGCAGACATTCAGGCGCCCTTTCCCGCCTCCCAAGTTTGGACGTTCATTCATCTCCGCGATAAAGCCGTTATGCCGTCGGACTCTTCCTCGAAATGTCGCTAATTGATTGTAACGCCTGGATTCTCGGAGGAGGGGCTGTGACCACCATTGTAGAAAATCGACAGTTTGGCGTGGTCAGTTTCTGTTGGCGGGCGACGGCCGAATAAGCAGCCGCGCACGGTTGGTACTGAATGGAACCAGGTCCGGCGCAGAAACGACGGGCTGCCACCTAGGCCCGTTTCGCTAAACGCCTTTCGCTTCACGCCCGGCCGTGGCACAAACCCGTCCATATCGGCCAAAGACGCCATCGTGACAGGGGACGGATGTGGCAGGATCAATCAGGCTATTTTGCATCGCAGCCGGTACGCTGCTGGCCGCCGGCTCCGCCGTCGCGCAGCCGGAGCAACCGCAAGTAACACAGCCCGCGATCGCAACCAACGGGCGGGGCGAGCGGGTTCACGCCAATGCCCCTCTCGGCGCGATCAAGCGATTTCCGGGCAACGGGAACGGTGCCTTTGCCACCGGGCGCTATCGCAACCTGTTCGCGGAACAACTCGGCAAGACCCCTCAGGAGACACGCGCCAAAATCGAACAGGCGTTCCAGCGCTTCTTCCACGGCGACGGGCAGGAAGAGACCGTCTATTTCGAGACTGGAGCGAACGCCAACGGGACGCTTGCCTACATCACCGACTGGGCCAACAACGATGCGCGATCGGAGGGCATGAGCTACGGCATGATGATCGCCGTCCAGCTTGGCAAGAAACGTGAATTCGACGCGCTCTGGAACTGGTCCAAGACCTATATGCAGGTGACGGACCCGCAAAACCCGTCCTACGGATATTTCGCCTGGTCAATGAGCACCAACGGGTCGCCGCGATCGGTCGGTGCCGCGCCCGACGGCGAAGAATATTATGTGATGGCGCTCTATTTCGCCGCGAACCGGTGGGGGAACGGCACCGGCATCTACGACTACAAGGCAGAAGCGGACAAGATCCTATCGGGCATGCGTCACCGTGCGATCATGACCGGCACGGGGCCGTTCCGCATCCACCCGGACGGGCCGCCGTTTGTTCCGCCGAGCACGCCGTGGCCGAGCCCCAACAACCGAACCGCCGCCGCTGAGGCCGCGGAGAAGGGTGAGCTGTGGCCGCCTAACCGATCCGGCCCGGTGCGGCCGAACTGGCCAGTAACGGTCGGGCCGATGGTCGAGGAAAGCCACGCGATGATCCGGTTCGTCCCGGAAACGAGCAACAACACCACCGACGCATCCTATCACCTGCCGCATTTCTATGAACTCTGGTCACGGTGGGGGCCGGAGGCGGACCGCGCTTTCTGGGGCAAGGCGGCGGACGTCAGCCGGGATCTGATCGTCAAAGTCGTGGGGGCGACGACGGCGCTGTCGCCGGAACGCAGTAATTTCGACGGATCGCGCCTGATCGGTCGCGACGGCACGCCCGTCGAATTCGGCTACGACAGCTGGCGCACAGTCAGCAACTGGTCAATCGACTGGGCTTGGTTCGGCAAGGACGCCCGCCAGCGGACCCTGAGTGATCGCAACCAGGCCTTCCTGTTCGGGCAGGGGATTGGCTCGTTCGCCGATCGCTACACGCTCGACGGCAAGCCGCTGTCCGACCGGCACTCGTCCGGCATGGTCGCCGCGACGGCGGTCGGCGGGTTTGCCGCGACACCCGGCCCGGTATCCAAGGCGTTCCTGCAAACGGTTTGGGACATGCCCTTGCCGACCGGGGAGCAGCGCTATTTCGACGGGATGCTGTACCTGATGAGCATGATGCACCTGAGCGGCGAGTTCCGGATCATCGCGCCGAACACCGTGCCACGACCGACGGCCATGCAATCGACGCCTTGAGGCACGCCACTTGAGGACGTGGTCTCTGCGGAGCGGACCGGACCACCGCGGATCGCGGTGCCGTGCCCACCTCGGCTTGCCATCCTGGACGGCCAGAGTGCCGCCGACACGCCAACCGCCCATAAAATGGCGAGCAACACCGCCCCGGGGGTCAGGCTGTTCCAGCGGGGGAGACTGGGAACGCCTGCGTCGAGGCGCTGCGATAGGCGTTCGGGAAATCGATCGCGATGATCTTGCCATCGAGGATCGGACGGATGACGGCACGGAGCACGCCGTGCGCGATCAACACTTTGACCTGTAGTGCGCGACCCTGGTCTGCCGTCGTTGCTCCCAACCGCCGCGCGAACGCCGTGCCGGCGGTTTCGGCTTCATCATGGCCTGTCTGGTCGCAGGTTCCGGGCAGGCCAGGCGCCGCACCGCTCTCGAAGATGGCCTTCCGGAACGTGCCACGGGCGTTTGGTGACGCCACCGCCGCAGCGCCACGATCCGGGTCGTCAGTTCAGGCGCTTGCGCTCCAGCGTCAGTCGCGTGTCGTGGCAGTATCGGCAATCCTGCCCGACGAAGGCGGCCTTGGCGTTTGGGCGGCCCTTGAGCTGCCAGTCCAGCCAGGCTGTCACGACCTTCGCGCCGATGCCGCCATGCGGTTGCATGTACGTTCCGCCATGGCCGACCGGGATGTTGATCATCGCGGCCGGCACGTGACCGATGCAACGGAAGTCATCCGCGCCGTTCGCGGCCGCAATGTCGCTCGGGCCGCCCAGGACGTACAGCACTGGCGTGTGAAGCTTGGCTAGTAACGCCTTGTCCGAGGTAACGCCACTGATCGGGCTTGCACCATCCTTGAAGAAGCCGCTGTTCATGATCACCGCAGTCCTGACCCGCGGGTCTTGCGCCGTCGACAGGGCCTGCAGGCCGCCGCAGCTCCAGCCGGACACCGCGACCTTGTCCACCGCGATATGGCCGCGCAGCGGGCTGCCGGCGCGCCCGTTCTCGCGCTGTGCCCAGTCGATCGCATCGGACAGGAGGCCGGTGGACGTTTCGACGGTCAGCCTGGCCCCGGGCGTGGGTGCCGCCTGCGGCGTCGAAGGCGTGCGCGGAATGCGCCCCGACGCGATCACCAGATACCCCTGCGAAGCGATCTCGAGCAGATGGTTGCGCGAACTGGTACCATCGGCGCTGCACCCGCCATTTCCCCAGACATAGATGCCAAGCTTCTCACGCCCCAACGCCGCCAGTCTAGCAGGCCGGTAGACGACATGGTCGGGCAGGTCCGGTCGCTCTTCATAGGTAGCGGGATAGGCCCCCGTCCCCTGTTTAGTTGCCTTACCATGAGCCGGCGCGATCGCTACGAGCATAGCGGTCATGGCGTAGGTTGCAGCTTTCGTCCGATCCATCGTCGAAACAATCCTGTTCGAGCTTAACACGGCACAAGCTGCCCTGTCGGGCAGGGATTTGCTACCGTGAACATCCGGTCCCGCCCGGTCGCGTGCATGGATTGATTGACGGGAGCGCCCCTCCGACTATCCCAGACGGCGGAGAGGCATGGGGAGCAGCAATGGCATATAGATCTGGCAGGGTGTCACTGGCGCTGATCACGGCGTTGCTGGCAGGTCCCTCTGGCGCGGCGGACCAGCCCCGCGGCGCACCCGGCTCCAACCCCATCGTCCGCGACATGTTCACCGCCGACCCCGCGCCGCTGGTCGTCGGCAACCGGCTGTACCTCTACGTCGACCATGACGAGGCCAAGGACGGCGAGATGTTCACCATGCGAGAGTGGCTCGTCTATTCGACGACCGACATGAAGACGTGGACATCCTATCCGGCGATCCTGAAGGTCAGCGACCTAAAATGGGCCAAGAAGGACGCATGGGCACCGCAGGCGATCGGGAAGAACGACAAGTTCTACCTTTACGTGCCCGTCGAGCATGACGACACGCATCCCGGCAAGGCGATCGGGGTCGCGGTGTCGGACAAGCCGACCGGACCCTTCGTCGACGCGCGCGGATCCGCGCTCATCACCAACGACATGACCCCGAAGGGCAGACATAGCTGGGACGATATCGATCCCACCGTGCTCACCGACGCCGACGGCACGAGCTGGATCGCGTGGGGCAACGGCAACTGCTACCTCGCGAGGCTCAAGCCGAACATGGTGGAACTGGACGGCCCCATATTGGACATCACGCCGCCCTCCTTCGTCGAGGCCCCATGGCTGCACAGGCGCAGCGACCTATACTATCTGACCTATGCGTCGATGGATCGGGCGAAGCAGCAGAAGGACGAACGGGTCTCCTACGCCACCGCGCCTGCGATCACCGGCCCGTGGACGTTTCACGGCGAACTGACCGGGCCGGCGAAGAACAGCTTCACGATCCATCCGGGCATCGCGGAGTTCAAAGGCCGTTCGTACCTGTTCCTCCACAACGCAGCTCTGACGATCGGCAACCAGAAGGGCGCGCTGGGGCGCCGAGCCGTCAACGTCGAGCATCTCCGCTATAACCCGGACGGCACGATGAGGCCCGTCGTCCAGACCACGGCAGGCGTATCCATTCCGCCCCGGTGACGCGGCGTCGACAGCCAGAGCAGTGACGTAAAACTGCTCGGTTTAGCTCAGCAGGATCCTCCTGGACCGACTCTCGGGATCGTCAACCATCCGGCATCGGTCGTCAAAGACCATGGTCTGGCATCGCACCGGGTCGCTCGGCGTCCAGGTCAGCCCCGGCTGGCTCGGATTGCCGGTGCGAGCGAACGTCGCCCACGCCCCGGCCATGGTCCGCGCCAGTATGCGTGCTTCCGGCGTATCGCCCGTGCCCTGTTCGCAACGTGCGGTGTTGTCGAAGCAGAAGGCAAGGTCCGCGGTATGCCAGGCGCCGGCCACCCCATCGAGCTGGGGCGACTGCCACTGGAACAGATACTGGTACACCGGCGCGCCTCCCTTGGCATGCTTGAGGCGCACCATGTCCTGAACGCGGTTGCGATAGGCGATGCTTTGGACTCCATAGGACAGCGTCCGGACCGCTTTTTCGGGATGCGCCGCCCTCATGGATGCGATCAACGCCCCGGCCTTGCTGGCTCCGAGTTGCTCCGTAAGGTCCGTGCGCCACTCGGCTTCAGTGGGGTTGGAGCCCCACCGCATGCCTTCCTCGCTGGTATTGCCGATCAGGATCGGCACATCGCGCGACACGTCCGGAGCGACATCGGCGAAGGATCGGACGTCGATCACCTTGCCGTCCAGCGTTGGCCCCCAGCCCACCCGCGGCGTCGACGGCGGCCCGCCCAACCCGCGTTTCATGGGCCCGTTGATCTCCGTGGCGACAGTGTTGCTGGCGGCAAACAGGTCGGCCCATTCCATCTGCTGCAGCGCGGCTATGTTGTCGCGGCCGATGCCGAGATGCTTGATCAGCCGCCGTGAATATTCGCGCGACTGTTCCGCTGTCGGTAGTGCCCCGCCCCCGCCGGACTGGGCGGCAGCCCTGTGAATCATGCCCTTGCCCGACGGCATGCCGAGCAGGGTGGTGACCTTCGAACCACCGCCGGATTGCCCATAGATCATGACCTTGTCCGGATTTCCGCCGAACGCCGCGATATTCTCCTGCACCCAGCGCAACGCCGCTATGCAGTCGGTCATGCTGACATTCACCGCCTCTTCGTAAGCGGCCCCGCCCACCTCGACCAGGTCGAGGAACCCCAGCACGTTCAGGCGGTGGTTGATCGAAACCTGCACCACGTCGTGGTGCCGCGCCATCTGCGCACCGTCATGCGAAGCTAGCTCATAGGATGAGCCGAACGCAAAGCCGCCGCCATGGAAGTACACCATCACGGGGCGGTTGCCGCTCAACGATGGTGTCCAGACGTTCAGCTTGAGCATGTCCTCGCCCTGGAACCCGTCGTCCCACTGCTGCAGGAACGTGTGCTCGATCGCCCGGAAGCTATGCGGCGTCTGAGGGCTGTTCGCACCGTAGACGAGAGCGTTGTACGGCTCGGTCCAGACCTGCGGCGGCTTTGCAGGCAACCAGCGATTCTCCCCGCCGGTATCCTCCCCATAGGGTATGCCCTTGAAGGTGAAGACGTCCCTGGCAACGTAGCCGCGGACGGGCCCGAACCGGGTTCTGGCGATGGCGCTGTGCGGGGTGGTGGTGCCGCCCCCCGCCCTGGCGCCGGTGCTCTGGCCGCGGGCCGGCGCCTGCGTCAGGCCGACACCGGCCACCAGAGAGGCGATCAGCGCACGCCGACGATCCACCAGCAGTCCGGTCATGTCTTGCTCTCCTGTCATCGTTTCTTGGAGCAGGCGCTTACGGCCGCTTGAACGTCCAGCGTCCAGCGTCGCTTTTGGGATCGAATTTTGCGAGTGCCGGCGTACTCCGGCCAAGCGCGACGAGGGTGAGGGGCTCCTTCGCGCCTGCCGAGGCTTTGGGCATGATGCGGTAGGTGCCATCGGTTAGCTGGTCGATCCGCCAGAGCTGTTCTGGCGAAGTTGTGAAGGCTGGCACTGCCTGCACCGTGCCCTCCGGTCCGACCGCCAGCGCGCGTTCTGTGCCGGCTATCACGATCTTATAGAACGGCGTTCCAAACGCGCCACCCCCGTCCGGCACGGGCGAGATCGTCCACTGTTGGTGAGCTCGTATCATGTAGTCGCCGAGATCCACCTCCGAGACGCCGGCCGGCCAGGTAACCTGATTCTCGGCAAGGCTCTGGTTCGGAATAGGCACGGCGGGATCGCTCGGCTTCGCCCTGAAACTGCGCCGCGGGTCGAAGGGAATCCGTACGAAGTCCACTGCCAACTGCAGCGCGCCGCCACTGCGTTCCGACTGGATCTCGTAGGTGCCCGGCGCGACGTCGTCACCGCCAACCGGCCAACCGTCCGTCCACAGTAATGGTTGGATGCCAAGGACGCTGCGGCCGCTGCGGTCGAGATCTGCTTCATAGTGCATCGAGTATTTCTCGACCCCGTCACCGAGGTCGATGAGCCCAAAATGCCCGGGACCATATTGGCGTCCACGCCCGGCTACGACCAGCTTGCCGCCGCCCTTCAGCAGCGGTACCCCCATATTGTCGACGAAGGGCCCGGTAATGTTTCGCGAACGGCCCACGCGAATATTGTAGGACGAGTTCGGACCGTCGCAGCAGGTCCCGTGCGTGCCGAGCAGATAGTACCAGCCATCGCGGTGGAGCAGCGCGGTCGCCTCCATGTCGATCGCGACATCGACGGGCTGATTGCCCGCCAGCCGGCCACCGGTACGGGGATCCAGTTCGACCAGTCGGATCGCCCCGAAATATGTGCCATAGCTCAGCCAGAGCCGCCCTTCCGCGTATAGGAACGCAGGATCGATGGCATCGGCAATCTCTATGCCGTTCGTGGAGGCAACGATACCGACGTCGTGGTAGCCGAAGTCGCGAGATTTCGGATCGAGCGAGCGGGTCCACATGACCTTGACGTTGCTTGCGTGCCCGCCGTTCATGCCGCCGCCACCGACCGCATAGGTGACGTAGTACCGCTCTCCGATCTTGATAACGTCCGGTGCGACACCGCCCCCCGGTCGTTCACCACCGGAATGCCACACCCAGCCGTCATTCGACACGAGCCCACCCCCACGAGTGCCGAAGGTCCACCATTTGCCGTCAGATTGGACAATAGTCGACGGGTCGTGAATGAAGGGCTCGCCCGCGAGTTGAGCGGGCGCGGGGCCAGCCAGCGTAAGCAACAGGCCAAGCACGGAGAAGGCAGCGGCGGATTTCACGGCGTTCCTCACGTCACATCGATCGTAATGTCTCGAATCGGGCGACCGCTTGCGTCGAGCACGCGTAGGCAGAAGTCGCTGACCCCCGGCCCGTTGATGACGGCACCACGTATGACATTGCGGCCCTTGCGTAGCGTGACCGGCCTGGAAAGCACGTCGTCCATGACCATTCGGCGGTCGCCGAACAGGCCTGCGGTTTCTTGCCCGTTGAGCCACCAGACGGACGCCGAGTTCGAGCCGATCGCGAGGCGGACGTCGCGCATTTCACGGGGGCTGTTCACGACCGTGACCGCCCAGAAAATGACGCCGTAGGTCGGGTTGCCCAGCCCCTGCGCCAGCTTGAACAGCTTCACGTCGAACAGGTTGCTGTCGAGCGCGTGCCAGCGAGGCGCGTCTTCCCCCTTTGCCAACTCGCCATCGCGGGGCACCTTGCCGAACTCGCCCGGATAAGTGCGCGGCGAAAGGGCCTCTCGCACATAGCTGGACGTGAAGCCGGAATTCGTGCGGTTTGGCTTGGCGATCGGATCAAGCAGCAGCCAGCGACGCAGGAAACCATCAGAATCCGGCATACCGGGGCCAGCAGTTGTCGGACTAAAAAGCGGCGCGAGACCGGTCGGCGGCGGCAGCGCCTCCTCGACCATGCCTGCCGTCTGCGCTTGCGCGACGACCGGCGTCAGAGCTCCAAGCAACATTGCGGTCACCAATCTTCGTGTCCGTGATGCCGGATTGGCTCTGCGCCAGAGCAAGCCTACACGAAAGTCTTGCATCTGCTGACCGGGTCTAGGCATTGGCTGCTCTCCTACCGACTAATGACCCGTCGTTGCGGTCCTTGTTATCGGTATCACGAGAACTAGATGCTATCCGCCCTCGCCGTCAACGGTTAGATGGTCAGGGTTTCACTTGGCGGCCAACGATCGGTCCTCAGATAGAACAGGGAGTTCGTCTTTCCCTCGAAACAGCGGCCGTGAATGCGCCCGCTCAGTATCCGATCGGATACGAGTTCAGTCTGTCCGGGCAGGGCTTGCAATTGTCAGACGAATGCAAGCTTATGCTGATTGAGATACACGAAGATCGTGACGAACCGGCGAGTGACCGACGAGATCCGGCATCGAACAGCATCGGAGCGACACGCATCGATCCGAGGCGATATGGGTAAAGGGTCGGAATGACGTCACAGATGAAGAGGCATATCGTAGGCTGCTGCGGCATAATTCTGACAGCGTTTGCTCCGGCTGAATCCGGCCCGGCCAAGGGGCCGGCGCGACCGCCGCTTGCCAGCGTCTCGCACATCGCAATCTACGCGAATGACCCGGCCAAGAGCGAGCGATTCTATGTCGGCGATCTCGGCGCGGTGAAGCTGCCTGACCTCGAACAACCGTCGGGCGCGCGCTACTACTTCGCGCCCACGCAATTCGTCGAGGTGCTTCCGCTGCCGCCGGGTGAGCCTTCGATCAACCGACTGGCACATATCGCCTTCAGTACGCCGGACGCGGAGACTATGCGTCGATACCTGGAAGCTCAGGGTATCAAGGTACCCCGCAGGTCGATTGCCGGAGCGGACGGCAGCCGCTGGTTCACCGTAACCGACCCCGAAGGTCTTATCGTTCAGTTCATGCAGCCGCCGGCGAACCCGCCCGCCGTGCCGGTGAATCTGCTGTCGAATCACATCATGCACGTCGGCTTCATCGTCCATAACCGGCCGAACAAGGATCGCTTCTACAAGGAAGTTCTCGGCCTCCGCCCCTATTGGGAGGGCGGAATGCGCGACGATCATCCGACCTGGATCTCGTTGCAGCTACCCGACGGCCGCGATTGGATCGAGTATATGGTGGTCGGCACGCCCGACAGCAAAGGCATTCCCACCGACATGTCCGCTGCGAATCTGGGCGTGCTGAACCACTTCGCGCTCGGCGTTGCGGACGTGCGCACCGCGTACACATTGCTGTGGAACGGCAACCGCCTTCAGGGACAGGAACAGACTCCTAAGATCGGGCGCGACGCCAAATGGCAACTCAATCTGCTCGATCCCGATGGCACGCGCGCAGAGGTGATGGAGCTTCATGCCATCGGGAAGCCATGCTGCTCGCCCTTCCGCGCGCCGGATCCCGAACGCTGAGCGAGAGAGACGCGATGGTTTGACCTTGTTGGCGGACGGTCATGGCCGCCGTCGTTGCGGCCGCCGGTCCGCTTTCGGCACAGACGCCGCCCGACGTACCGGGAAGTTCGGCGAGAAACAGCCCGCCCGGTGCGCCCATCGCGCCGGACTGAGCCTATCCTCAGTCGACGGCGCATGATCAAGTTGGCCCCCCGCCCGGGTTTCGCCGCGACAGTCGGATTCTGAACGCCCCCACCGGAATCTTCGATGGCCAAGCCGATGTCGGCGGGGCGCTGGCTCCGGGCCAAGGGTCTTTCACAGGCGATACCTTTACGATCCGATCGTCTGGCTATAACGTCTGGTTTACACGCGACGAGTTCCAGTTTCTGTTCAAGCAAATGTCGGGTGATGTCTCGCTCGCCGCATACATCGGCTATCCTACCGATGGCTTTGCCGACCACACGGCGCTTATGGTCATCCGTCAATCGCTCGACAACGACGCGAAGGAGGCGTTGGTCGCACTCCACGGCGACGGCATGATCCACCTTGGCCAGCGCCCCGGCAAGGGGCAGCGGATCAGCGACACGGAATACCGGATCGGAAGCCGGGGCGGCCTGCCCGGCGGAAGTTCGCCCGACAGCCTCGTAACGCTGAACGTAAAGCGCATCGACATCAAGAAACGCGAAAATCAGTTCAGCCTGGGGTCAGCGAGCAAGGCGAGCCGATGCACTAGTTCGGCGCGCCCATCACCCTGGAACTGAAGGAGCCCTTCTCCGTCGGGATCGGCTTCACCTCTCACCTTCCCGACGTGGCCGAGACCCCCACGCTCTCGAAGGTCGTGCTCGAGAACAAGGCCGGACGCGTGCGCTCACTCAATTCGAACCGGGGGAAAGCGGTCCGCTTTGTTGCGGCGGCGTCTCGCTGACCATCTCGCCTATGTGGACCGCGTACCCCGCGCGACTGGTCCACCCCGGCTACACCACAAAACAATCAGATCCCGCGCAACAACCGCATGATTGTCGCGCGGATCCGCCCGTAGTTGCCGGCGCCCAGCCGCCCCAATATCCCATGGCGCTCGTCGGGAAGATGCGCCAGCGGATGGCCATCCGGGCGGAACACATAATGGCTGAACAGGGCCTGCCAGGCCACACGCTCGACGGCCGGCCGCTCCGCGATCGCGATCATTGCGAGCATCATCGCGGTATAGGGCTGGTCTGACCCGCTGCTCGATCCGTCCCACCAATAGTTGACCAGGACATTCAGGTCTCCGGTCGCTTCCACCTGGTGCCACCAGAGCTTCGGAAGATAGAGCGCGTCCCCCGGCTCGAGATTTACGATCAGCGCGGTGTCACGGATCGCTTCGAATCGCGGATAGCGCGGATCGCCGGGTGCACTTCCCACCGCCAGCGCCACCGGCTGCCCGGCCATCGTATGGTCGATGGGCCCAACGTAGAGGCTTCCGATCGCATCCGGCGGATACAGCGTGAAACGCCGTGTGCCCGCTACCACGCACGCGAGGTTGTCCGAGGTATCATAGTGGCATGCAACGGACGACCGATGCCCCAACCAGATCCGCGGCTGCACCGCCGGCAGGAACGGCAGACGGTTCTCCGCCGCGAAGTCCGGCAAATAGCCCTCGGTCGGCAGCGATCCAGCATACATCGTCGGCGCGTCCTGCACGCCGGCGGTCGCGACGATCCGGTTGAGCGCCTCCCCGAACTGCATCGTCCGCCGCTCGAAGTTGAACCCGCTCAGGTCATCGGTGTAGGTATAGCGCCCGGCGATCGCCGGCGCGCCGACGAAGACTTCCGCCGACCGGCCCGCATCGAGCCCCGCCAGATAGTGCGGCAGCTCCCCGCGCCGTGCCGCGGAGACCACCGGCCAGTCACGCACGGCACCACGCAACACCACGGGACGGCAGGCGCTGACCACCTCCGCCTGGAACCGTTCGGGGGTGGCAAGCACGTCCACGGCGACATCGGCTACCCGCCCCGTCATGCGCCTGCGAGCCGGTCGTTCCGCAACCGCGCCATCCGCGGGATCTGCCGCACGGACTGGATCTGCGTATGGCATGCCGCCAGGTCGCCCTCACGGAACATCGCCAGCACCACGGCGTCCGGCAGGTCGGCCAGCGCATCGGCGCTGACGGTGTAGAGGTCTTCCAGACGGAACCGTGTTCCGTCGTCGAACCGCAAATCGATGTCGATCGGCTCCAGCAGCGACCGCTCAAGCAACCGGGCGATGAAGCCATCCGTCGTCGGCAGTCCCACGTGCAACCGCCCCAGCGCCCGCTGCACGCGTTGTAACGCCTCGCTTAGCTCTCCCTCGGTTTCGAACAACGCGGAGCCACCCCGTTCGACGAAAACCGGGTGCGCCCGGTCGATGACGATGCGGTCCTGTTCCACGAAGAACCCCTCGCGTTCCAGATCCGCCGGACGATAGCCCCGCAGCCGTCCGCTCTCGTCGAGGTCCGCGTCGTCGCCCGCCTGCAACCGCAGCAGCGCGCCGGCATAGAAGCGGCCGGTGTCCGGACGCTTGGCGAACAGGATCGGGTAATCGACGGCCGCCGCGCCGAACTCGCCGACCACGATCTGGACGAAGAGCCGCTCCGCATCGCCCGACGGCTGAATACCGAGTGCTCCGTGTTGCTCGAACCCGAGCACCTCCCATGCCGCCACGCCGTGATCCTCATCCTGCGGGCACCCGCCCTCTCCGTTCCGACCGTAGTCGTTGAGAGCGTTACCGCCAAGCGACGGTTAGGTGGCGCACTGTATTACACAGACAAATAGCTTGCATCCCGGTTTAGCGCTACCTAAGCCACGGCCAGCAGGTCCGGTTGCCGGTCTCCGTTTCATCGGGGCCCGTACACGAGACAGAACGCGGCCGGTTGAACGGCCCAATTTCGATGGGAGTGGGGCATGAAGATCATCATTGGCCAATACGGTTCGCGCTTGAACAAAGTTCGTCGTTCGCCGCTGATCGGCGCCTCGTCACTGCTCGCGATCGCGCTTGCGACGCCTGCCTACGCACAGGCACAGGCACAGGCACAGACCCCCGTCGCCGCACAGCCCGCCGCCCCCGCGGCCGGAACCATAACGACCGGAACCGCCCAGCCGGCCGGCGTCCAGCCCGCCGTCCCCTCCCCCGGCACGCAGGTTACCGCCGAACAGGCTGGACAGCCGCAGGATCCTGCGGCCGCCCCCGTCCCTGCGAACGGTCAATCAATCGCGACTTTGGCACCCGCGGCCGACGAAGGCCAGGAAATCGTCGTCACCGGTTTGCGCGGCTCGCTCCAGCGCAACCTCGATATCAAGCGAACGTCGCAGGGCGTCGTCGACGTCATCTCGGCCGAAGACATCGGCAAGTTCCCCGACTCGAACGTCGCGGCCTCGCTCCAGCGCCTCCCCGGCGTGTCGATCCAGCGCGATGGTGCGCGCGGCGACGCGACCGGCATCACGGTCCGCGGCTTCGGCGGCGATTTCAATACCACGCTGTTCGACGGCCGCCGCGTTGCGACCGCGACCGGCGGGCGCCAGATCGATTTCAGCGCGCTGAGCGCGGACTTCATTGGTCAGCTGAGCGTGCTCAAGACGCCGGACGTATCGCTGGCGTCCAGCTCGATCGGTGCGACTGTTGACGTCGCCTTCCCTAAGCCGTTCGATCATAGCGGTTTGCGGCTCGCGACCACCGTTTCGGGCTCGCTCCAGGACCGCGCCGGTCGGGTGGTCCCGACGGCCGGCCTGCTGATCAGCAACACGTTCGCGGACGACACGCTCGGCATCCTCGCCGATGTCGTCTACACCCGACGTGATACCGATACCAATCGGGTGTTCGTGTCCGGCTGGCCGGGCGGCAACTATGCACCGTGCCAGCTCACCGCGGCCTGCACCCCCGATCAGCTCTCGACCGCGAACAAGACGATCCCCGGCTGGTTTCCGCAGCAATATGGCGCGGAACAGCAGCAGGTGAAGGATGAGCGCATCGACGGCCGCATTGCGCTGCAGTGGCATCCGTCCGAGAACGTGATGGTGACGCTCGACGACAATTACTCGCGTCAGAAGATCACGACTGACCTGTACGGCTTTGGCGTCTGGTTCAACCAGAGCGACCTGCGCAATCTGACGCTCGACGGCAACAGCACCCCGACCAGCTTCACGCAGGTCGGCACGCCGACCGATTTTCAGTCCTCGCTGAACAAGCGGATTCTGGAAACTAACCAGACCGGCCTGAACGTGAAGTTCGACGCGACCGATAACCTCTCGTTCGACGTGGACGGGTCCTATGCCAAGAGCTGGCTGAACCCCGGCAATGTGGTCGGCGCGCTCAGCTCCGATGTCGGCTATTCCGGCCTGCTGTCCAACACGACCGGCCTGTCCATCAACGGGAACAGCGACAAGGCATTCCCGGTACTGACCAACTTCGGTCCGGCCGGGGACGAGGCTGGGTTTACCGATCCGACGAAGATCGGCTCGCACGTCGCCGTTCGCCAGACGCAGAATAATACTGACGAGCTCAAGCAGTTCCGTGCATCCGGTACTTGGAAGCAGGATGGCCTGACGCTCAAGTTCGGTGGTCAATATTATGACGACACATTCAAACTTTCGAACAAGAGCACTTTCACCAACAATTTCTGGCAGGCTTATGCTGGATATGGTGGCCCGTCGGGCGGCACGACCGGCATTTCGCCGCTGCCCGCCAATCTGCTGCAGGGCAGGCTGAGCCTCAACAACTTCATTCCAGGGTTCAACGGCACGTTGCCGCCGCAGGTGCTGAAGGTCGATCCGGTCGCCTATCAGGCGTTTCTGTCCGGTCTCGGCAATCCGCAGGCGACGAACATCCCCGGCTTCAACTATGCGGCCGTTCCCGGGTTTACCGGCTCCTTCGACGAAGCGGTTGATCCGGGCAGTGTGCTGCGCGTGAACGAGAAGACTTGGTCGCTGTTCATGCGTGCCAACTTCGATGTCGATCTGGCGGGCATGCCGTTCCACTTCAACGCCGGCATTCGGAACGAGACCACCAATCTCGTCGCCACGGGTCAGGGCCGCGTGCCGATTTCAATCGTCACCAGCGCCGCGGATCCGACGTTGCTGACCCTCTCGTTCGGCGACACGCAGGCCGTTACGCAGAAGAGCAACTACTCCTATCTGCTTCCCACGGTCGACATGCGGCTTGAGGTCACCGACAAGCTGCAGGCCCGGTTCAGCGCGTCGCGCACGCTCACCCGCCCGAACCTCGGCCTGCTCAACCCCGTCACCAGCGCCGGTGTCGGTCAGCGCGTCAACGCGCTGTCCGCGACTGGCGGCAACCCGAACCTGCAGCCCTATCTGGCCGACAATTTCGACCTTGCGGGCGAATGGTACTACAAGCGCAACTCCTATCTCTCGGTCGATTTTTTCCTAAAGAACGTCAGCAACTTCATCGTCGGCGGCGTGACGCGTCAGACGATCAACGGCGTGATCGATCCGACAACGGGCCAGCCCGCGCAGTTCGCCGTGTCGCAGCAGATCAACGGCCCGGCCGCAACGGTCCGCGGTGTCGAGGTCGCGCTGCAGCACGTGTTCGGCGACACGGGCTTCGGGTTCCAGGCGAACGCCACGTTAGTCGATACCAACAAGCCGTATGACAGCTCGAACATCGCCCAGACCGGCTTTGCCGTGACGGGTCTGGCGAACTCGGCGAACTTCGTTGGTTTCTACGACAAAAAGGGGTTCCAGTTCCGGACCGCACTCAACTGGCGTGACGAATATCTCGCCGGTTTCGGGCAGAACCAGAACACCGGGTCGTTCGGGTCTGAGCCAACATTCGTCAACTCCAGCTTTCAGGTCGATTTGAGCTCGAGCTGGGACGTTACCTCCAAGTTCAGCGTGTTCGGGGAAATCCTGAACATCAACAACAACCAGCAGAGCACGCACGGCCGGTTCAAGAACCAGCTGCTCGACGTGTTCGATTACGGCCGCCGCTTTACGCTCGGCGCGCGTTTCCGCTACTGATCGACTGCCAACGGGGTTGCCGAGAGTTTCGGCAACCCCCGATATCGGGTCCCAGTCTGTGAACGATGAACTGACGTGAGAGAGATCAAGCACATCGTCATCGTCGGCGGCGGCACTGCCGGCTGGCTGACTGCGGGCGTCATCGCCGCAAAGCATCAGGCACGTCGCGCGCACGGCTTTACGGTGACGCTGGTCGAATCACCCAACATCCCGATCATCGGCGTCGGCGAAGGCACGTGGCCCACGTTGCGCAACACGCTGCGCCGCATGGGCATCTCCGAAACCGAACTGTTCCGGCAATGCGACGCCTCGTTCAAGCAGGGCGCGCGCTTTAACCGCTGGACCACCGGCGCGCCGGACGACGGCTATTACCACCCGCTCATGCTGCCGCAGAATTTTGGGCAGGTGAACCTCGCGCCGCACTGGCTCGAAACCCCGGACGCCACCAGCTTCTGCGACGCGGTCACGCCGCAGGGCCGGGTCTGCGATGCGGGCCTGGGGCCGAAGACGATCGCCACGCCGGAATATGAGGCGGTCGCGAACTACGCCTATCATCTCGATGCCGGCAAATTCTCAGGCTTCCTGCAACGCCATTGCTGCGACGTGCTCGGCGTCCGCCACGTCCTGGCCGACGTGACCGAGGCGGTCGTCACCGAAACCGGCGACATCGCCATGGTCCGCACCGAACAGGCGGGCGACATCGCCGGCGACCTGTTCGCCGACTGCACCGGCTTTGCCGCACTCCTCATCGGCCGTACGCTGGGCGTCCCGTTCAAGAGCTGCGCCGACACGCTGTTCTGCGACACAGCGCTCGCCATCCAGATCCCCTACCCGGACGACGAAACCCCGATCGCCAGCCACACCATCTCCACCGCGCAATCGGCGGGCTGGACGTGGGACATCGGCCTGCCCACCCGCCGCGGCGTCGGCCATGTGTTCTCCAGCAGCCACATCAGCGTGGACGAGGCGGAACGCGAACTGCGCGCCTATATCGGCGACGCCGCCGCCGACCTGCCGGTCCGCAAGCTGTCGATCAAGGCCGGTCACCGCGAGATTTTCTGGAAGAACAACACGGTCGCCGTCGGGCTGGCCGCGGGCTTCCTCGAGCCACTCGAGGCCTCCGCGATCGTGCTGATCGAACTGTCCGCCAAGTTGATCGCCGACCAGCTGCCCGCCTGCCGCGAGGTGATGGACGTCGTCGCCCGCCGCTTTAACGAGACGACGCTCTACCGCTGGGGCCGGATTATCGATTTCCTGAAACTCCACTATGCGCTCACTCAGCGGACCGACACCGACTTCTGGCGGGACAACGTGCGCCCGGAGTCGATCCCGGACCGGTTGCAGGGCCTGGTGGAACTGTGGCGCTACCATGCGCCCTGGATGCTCGACGAATTCGATCGCGCGGAGGAGGTCTTCCCGGCCGCCAGTTACCAGTATGTGCTCTACGGCATGGGTCATCGAACCCAGGTCCCGTCCGGCACCGCAGATGCGGACGTTCACGCTGCGAACCGTGCGATCCGCGAGAACCGGGCACAGACCGAACGGCTGATGAGCGGACTGCCGCGGCACCGCGATCTCATCCGCAAGATCAAGGAATACGGGTTGCCGACGATCTAACGTTGAAGTGCCTCTGGAAACGGTGCCAGTCTGTAGCGCCAGCGGGCCGGTTCGCGCTCCAGCCGAATCATCGCGCCGAGCGGTACTCTGCCACGCCGGCCCACTTTGCTGCGGCACTGAAAGCGCCGGGCGATCCGGTATCCCCGGGGCAGTCTAAGGGGTGCTGTCAGTCTAACGCGAACCGCTTTCCACACGATGCAGTCCGGGCTTTGAGCGCATCGGCCTAGGTGTTTGATCCCACGGTTTGATGGTGCGATCCTTTCGTTGGAATGGAAGGAAGCCGTATGGGACAGGTACGTCACGGGAGCGCCACGACCACGCACGCCGTCAGAGCAGCAATACAGCGATCGCAAGCTTCGCTCTCGACGCTGAGCCGAGAGCTCGGGATCAACCCCAAGACGGTTGCCAAGTGGCGCAAGCGGGCGACGGTCGAGGATTTGAAGACCGGGCCGAAGGCCCCTCACTCCACGACCTTGACCCAAGCCGAGGAGGCAGCGGTCGTCGCATTCCGGCGTCACACATTACTGCCGCTCGACGATTGCCTCTACGCGTTGCAACCGTCGATCCCGCATCTGACACGGTCAGCGCTGCACCGCTGCCTGCAACGGCACGGCATATCCCGTCTGCCGGACATTGAGGGCGACAAGCCGAAGCGACAGCGCTTCAAGCGCTACCCGATCGGCTTCTTTCACATGGATATCGCCGAGGTTCAGACTGCCGAGGGCAAACTTTACCTGTTCGTCGGCATCGACCGCACGAGTAAGTTCGCGGTCACCCAGCTCGTCGACAAGGCTGACAGGCGAACGGCGTGGCAGTTCCTTGAACACCTGCTGAAAGCGGTGCCGTACCGGATCCATACGATCCTGACCGACAACGGCATCCAGTTTGCCGAGCAGCCGCGCAACCGTAACACCGCCTGGTCGCGTCAGATGCGCTTCGACATGATCTGCGGAGCAAACGACATCGAGCACCGGTTGACCAAGCCGAACCACCCGTGGACCAACGGTCAGGTCGAGCGGATGAACCGCACCATCAAGGAGGCAACGGTCAAACGCTTCCATTACGAGAGCCACGAGCAGTTGCAGGTGCACCTCGCAGACTTCATGGCAGCCTATAATTTTGCCCGTCGGCTCAAGACCCTCAGTGGCCTTACGCCTTACGAATACATCGCCAAAGTCTGGACGTCAGAGCCGGACAGGTTCATCGTCGATCCGATCCACCAGATGCCGGGACTAAACACCTAG
>NZ_JAXCWK010000014.1:2500-5957 GCF_034045155.1 Sphingomonas sp. CFBP9019
GACGAGCGGTTCGAGGCTCCAGATATCGACATCATCATAATACATAATCTGGCTGAGATTATAATCATCCGCACCTGACAAAGACCACGACGCACTGCTCTGCCGAGTTGGTGACGTTCCTCTGGAACGCACCCAGTGATGTCGTTGGTGGTGTGGACTCTCAAGCGTGAGGTAAGGGCAATTCGTGGATGCCTTGGCATGTACAGGCGATGAAGGACGTGGCACGCTGCGATAAGCGCGGGTGAGCTGTGAGCAAGCTTTGACCCCGCGATTTCCGAATGGGGAAACCCACCTATCCCGATTAATCCGAACTGTGTGGCAACGCGCAGCTTGGGTTAATTAGGTTAGGTATCACTTAGCTGAATAAAATAGGCTTCGTGAAGCGAACCCGGCGAACTGAAACATCTCAGTAGCTGGAGGAAAAGACATCAACCGAGATTCCGTTAGTAGTGGCGAGCGAACGCGGACCAGGCCAGTGCCTGAATTTCAACTAGTAGAAGTCTCTGGAAAGTGACGCCATAGCGGGTGACAGCCCCGTATACGAAAGTGAGAATTCAGGACTCGAGTAGGGCGGAACACGTGAAATTCTGTCTGAACATGGGGGGACCACCCTCCAAGCCTAAATACTCGTACATGACCGATAGCGAACTAGTACCGTGAGGGAAAGGTGAAAAGCACCCCGATGAGGGGAGTGAAACAGTACCTGAAACGGATTGCCTACAAGCAGTTGGAGGGCTTTTATGGCCTGACAGCGTACCTCTTGCATAATGGGTCTGTGACTTAATGTATCAAGCAAGCTTAAGCCGATAGGTGTAGGCGCAGCGAAAGCGAGTCTGAATAGGGCGCCAGAGTTTGATGTATTAGACCCGAAACCCGGCGATCTAGGCATGACCAGGATGAAGGTGCAGTAACATGCACTGGAGGTCCGAACCGATTAACGTTGAAAAGTTACCGGATGAGTTGTGTTTAGGGGTGAAAGGCCAATCAAGCCGGGAAATAGCTGGTTCTCCGCGAAAACTATTGAGGTAGTGCCTCGCACGAACACCTTAGGGGGTAGAGCACTGGATGGGCTAGGGGGTCGCGAGATCTACCAAACCTAACCAAACTCCGAATACCTAAGAGTGATATGCGGGAGACAGACGGCGGGTGCTAAGGTCCGTCGTCAAAAGGGAAACAGCCCTGACCTACAGCTAAGGCCCCCAAATCGTATCTAAGTGGGAAAGCATGTGGGACTTCCAAAACAACCAGGAGGTTGGCTTAGAAGCAGCCATCCTTTAAAGAAAGCGTAACAGCTCACTGGTCTAAACAAGAGGTCCTGCGGCGAAGATGTAACGGGGCTCAAGATACGTGCCGAAGCTTAGGGTGTGCCACTTATGTGGTACGCGGTAGCGGAGCGTTCCGTAAGCCTGTGAAGCGATCTGGTAATGGGTCGTGGAGGTATCGGAAGTGCGAATGCAGACATGAGTAGCGATAAAGAGGGTGAGATGCCCTCTCGCCGAAAGACCAAGGGTTCCTGCGCAAGGCTAATCCGCGCAGGGTGAGCCGGCCCCTAAGACGAGCCCGAAGGGGGTAGTCGATGGGAACCACGTTAATATTCGTGGGCCTGGTGGTGTGTGACGGATCATGTGTGTTGTCATCCCTTATCGGATTGGGATGGCTTCGAAATGGTTCCAGGAAATAGCCCCACCGTATAGACCGTACCCGAAACCGACACAGGTGGTCAGGTAGAGTATACCAAGGCGCTTGAGAGAAGTGTCCTGAAGGAACTCGGCAAATTGCCTCCGTACCTTCGGAAGAAGGAGGCCCTCACTATGCGCAAGCACTTTGAGGGGGCACAGGCCAGGGGGTAGCGACTGTTTAGCAAAAACACAGGGCTCTGCTAAGTCGGCTTCAAGACGACGTATAGGGCCTGACGCCTGCCCGGTGCCTGAAGGTTAAGTGGAGGGGTGCAAGCTCTGAAATGAAGCCCAGGTAAACGGCGGCCGTAACTATAACGGTCCTAAGGTAGCGAAATTCCTTGTCGGGTAAGTTCCGACCTGCACGAATGGCGTAACGACTTCCCCACTGTCTCCAGGACATGCTCAGCGAAATTGAATTCTCCGTGAAGATGCGGAGTACCCGCGGTTAGACGGAAAGACCCCGTGCACCTTTACTGCAGCTTCAGAGTGGCATTAGGAAGAAACTGTGTAGCATAGGTGGGAGGCTTTGAAGCATCGGCGCCAGCTGATGTGGAGCCATAGGTGAAATACCACCCTGTTTGTTTCTGATGTCTAACCTCGTTCCGTAAGCCGGAACAGGGACCCTCTGTGGCGGGTAGTTTGACTGGGGCGGTCGCCTCCTAAAGAGTAACGGAGGCGCGCAATGGTGGGCTCAGGACGGTCGGAAACCGTCTGTTAGAGTGCAATGGCATAAGCCCGCCTGACTGCGAGACTGACAAGTCGAGCAGAGACGAAAGTCGGTCATAGTGATCCGGTGGTCCCTCGTGGAAGGGCCATCGCTCAACGGATAAAAGGTACGCCGGGGATAACAGGCTGATAACCCCCAAGAGCTCATATCGACGGGGTTGTTTGGCACCTCGATGTCGGCTCATCACATCCTGGGGCTGGAGCAGGTCCCAAGGGTTTGGCTGTTCGCCAATTAAAGTGGTACGTGAGCTGGGTTCAGAACGTCGCGAGACAGTTTGGTCCCTATCTGCCGTGGGCGTCGAAATTTGAGAGGAGTTGACCCTAGTACGAGAGGACCGGGTTGAACATACCTCTGGTGTACCAGTCGTTCTGCCAAGAGCGCAGCTGGGTAGCTATGTATGGACGGGATAACCGCTGAAAGCATCTAAGCGGGAAGCCTCCCTCGAGATAAGATTTCATAGAGCCGTCGGAGACCACGACGTTGATAGATCGGATGTAGAAGTGCGGTAACGCATGGAGCTAACCGATACTAATTGCTCTATTCGCGCTTGAGAGTCTCACACCATCAATGACAACACTGGGTTCGCCCAGCACGTCAGACGATAGTGCGGATGATTAAGACGACGCCAGATTGCCAATCCCCTCGCCGTCGAGGGATTGGTTACAAATACAACTATACCCAAGCACGGTATCGATTTTAAAACCCTCAAGACCCGCCGCAAGGCAAGCCTCGAGGGACCCAGATATCACAGTGACGCATGTCGCACCGGCTCCATTGCCTGGTGGCTATAGCGTCGGTGTCCCACCCGATCCCATTCCGAACTCGGCCGTGAAACCCGCCTGCGCCAATGGTACTATCGCTCAAGCGATGGAAGAGTAGGTCGTCGCCAGGCATTGAAGCCCGTGCGACATGCATCACACGATATCTAAACCCATTCACAATCTCATCTACCCTTACGTCCCTAACCGGACCGTCGCGGGGTGGAGCAGCCCGGTAGCTCGTCAGGCTCATAACCTGAAGGTCACAGGTTCAAATCCTGTCCCCGCAACCA
>NZ_JAXCWK010000015.1:0-4555 GCF_034045155.1 Sphingomonas sp. CFBP9019
CGTGGCGCTCCCGTGACGTACCTGTCCCATACGGCTTCCTTCCATTCCAACGAAAGGATCGCACCATCAAACCGTGGGATCAAACACCTAGGCGATCGGAGTTGCCCCGGTAACCGCATGGAGCCCGCTCAAATGCTATACCTCGAAGGCCTTGATGCAAAACCTGCGATTTTATCACGGATATCCGGCATTGGTGGATTGCCGACGTTACCTTACGAGCGGCCTATTCCGCAGGCTGACGGTATTCGAGCGGAATAGGTTTGAAGATAGCAGCTGACGCGCATCCTAAAACCAAGCCAGTCAGGACGAACGGGCTGAAGGCAGCATTGCCTCGGATCATCTCGATCGCACCGGTCACGGCAAGCCAAGTGACAACTAGCAGAAACAGCCTCGCGAAGAACATTCGGAGTCGTGGATGCATCCGATTTTTCAGGCGCGTAGTCCAACTCGACATCAATAGCTCCCGTTCTTGCAAGGACATGTCATACGCCGGCCACATCCGCAATTAAGCGCTTCCCGCCTGTCCGCTCTGGGGTCCGCTTTGCCGACAGCGAATGTCGCGACCTAGTAATGAGCGGACCGTCCGTTTTCGGGGGCTAATAGGAAAGTAACGCTGTTTTAGCGGCCTTCCTTCCGGCAACCAACAAAATCAAAAAATTGCCTGTCGAGGAAGGCGGTGTCTTTGGAACCCGCCGCGTCCCGGAAAAGCATATGAGCCGGAGCAGGTTCTCCCCGCTTCGGAACGTGATTGATCAGATTATACATGATATCGGTTCCGATATATTGCCTGTTTCCGTATGGACGAGGCCCCCCATCCGGACTTGGCGGCTGCCAGCCTTTGGCGATAACGTCTTCCGTAGACGCAACATTTTGGAGCCCGTTCGAGCCACCGTTCCACGGCAGCCACCAAAAGGTCTTCCTTAATTCCTTATGCTGGACTGCTATCGCAACATGGCTTGGCCAATCTGGACCGCTGTCGACTGGGCGAAAGTAGGCAGTTACGCTTGGATCGTGGCGCAAAACATAGTGTGCCTGCTCAACGGGACAGGTAGCTACCGTAGCCGCCGCAAGTGCTAACATGCCAATCATTGCGACAGTCTCCGCCTCTAGTCTTATGTCATTGTAGCTGATGAATGAGTGTCGGCAATCGTGACCGCCATGAAGACGGATACGAACGGGTGTAGGCGGAAGCGGAATGACCGGGATTGGCGGAAAGCGAACGTTTCGTTCTAGTTATTCGGTAACACTGATTAACCCTCTGGTAGCAACACCACTCTAGGTGATTGATTGCTGATAAAGGGGAATATAATACGATGAGCGGTTCGGTCTCGAGAGATCGACGCAAGGTTGGCGTCGCATCCGCTATAATCCTTGCGTCATCTGCTGTCGTGTCGTTCGTGAGTCTGCTTGTCTATGCGCAAGGGCTCCCGGAATTACCAATAACCTCCATAGTGATCCTAGCGCTCACCACATTGTTCACGGTAGCAGCCGCCACTTGGCTGGGTCGTAAAATCTGGATCGCAGGCAGTAGATGGCCTGCAATGGCGCTGCTGGCATGGTCCCTCATGAAACAGATCAATCCGGACTTTCTATACCCAAACGCGCTGCCAAAGCTCCTTTATGTCGTAGCACTCGTGGGAGCCATAATGGTCCTAGTTCCCGCTAACGCAATAAAATCCGGGGATGTCCGTTAGTGGACGTCCGCGGAACGGCCAGAATTTGGTGGAAAGCAGACCTTCCGTTTTGCAGGCCGGACCCCAGGAAACCGGCCGAACGGGTATCCCAGATGCATCAATATTTTGCATCGCCGAAGCCCGCGGTTTCCTGCCGTTCTTCGGCTGATGCGCAATCCGTGAGTTCTGCATCAAGGATGACCGACTGCGGCGAAAAGCGGACATTGCTTCCGATCTAAATCGGCTTACGCTTAGCTGATGCGCTGCTTCGATGTCCTGCTCGCGCTCGCCGCGACTTTGTCCTCGTCTGCGAGCTTAGCTTGTAGTTGTGCGTATCCAGAGACCTTGTCGGCAGATCAGCTCCGCACCGCAATGAATGACCTCTCAGTCGTAGGTTATGGAAGCATCTACGCCATCGAGTATCCGGCCGCTTGCCGGATCGCGCCACTGCGTTGGTTCAATGCTGCACTCGGTAGACGTGTACCAGTCGTACATAAATTGCTCTTACGAAAAGTGTTATGGGGGCGGTCAGCCAAGAGGGTTGACGTCGTGCAGTATCAGCAGGCGATGTGGTCCTCATGCAAACCGCTAGGTAGTGCCGCGTGCCAACCGAAACTACCGTCTGGGGACGCGCTCTGGCCTCTTCGTCGCTCAGCAAATGGAGAACACGCCTATGCTGGTCGATGCGGGATCATGCTTGCTACCTACGCTCTTCGGCTCAACCCAAAGATCGTGGTGGCGGACATCTACTGAAGGGCCAATTGGCCGATATGCGATAACCTCGTTGATGCAAAACTTTTGATTTTTGCATTACGAATGGCCGGGATGGGAAGGAAAGCGGACTGGCGGCTCTCGGGAGGACAGACGAATACCTGCCGTTAGATACACGATACGATAATCTGTTTGGCTGCATCAACGGCGGATGAGGGATTTACTGCTCACGATCTGGTTTACATGGCAGGCAATAACGTCTCCGTTTTATCCAGACTCCGTGAAGATCAAAAAAGCTCAGCAGTGGCTTAGTGACCATCTGCGTGTCGGCGATCGACTTACTTGGGGCCACTACTGTTGGATGCACTGCCCAGTCGACTGAGCATGGAAGGCGATCGCAAGCTTCTCGGTCTCGCCCAAGGCCTTGCGCCACTTAGCTTCATCGCCCCCGACGGCGCCGATGATTACTTGGACCAAGAGGTTGCGCAGTTCGTAGGGGTGTGGACACTGGCCATAAGACGAAGATGGCGGGCCGGGCCGCATTAGTCGAGGATGATCCCATCGATAAGGGTGGAGCGACATACGGACGAACAAGAACGCTGTCGCTCCGGTATGATGACGGATACGCTGAGTCGTAACCCTATGCCCCTTGCCATGCTTCGTCAGTATACCGCCGGTGCGACTTTGCACGTTGTCCGCCGCATAGATACCCAATCGGTTAGCCGCAGATGGAGCGTTCAGTGAACCCGTTGAAGTTCGTCGTTTTCATCATCTGGACAGTGGGGTTCGTGCTCGGCGGCCTTATCGTGCTATCCATCTCCACGATGGGCGACTGTTTGGAAGGCCCGAAGCATGCGGCATGCGTGATACTGACGAAGAGAACTTTCTGGGTGATAGCAACCATCGAAGTAGTGGTTTATGTCAGATTGACGTGGTCTTTGTTTCTGCAAAGCGGGCGCAACCGGTAGGCAAGTAGCGGTTCGGTTTAGGCTCCCCACTCTAGACCTTCTTCGTCCGGATAGAAGGCGTGGGGGTCGTAAACTGGCCTAACTGCGGGACGCATGGGTCGAGGCTGCGCAGGCGGGGGAACATCAGGGACCAGGTCGGGCAGGGTAGCGTACGCAAAGTTCACTTTCGTGTAGTGGCCCCAGTTAGCTGCCATCAGCTTTGCGGTGGCGCAGAACGACCCAGCTCACCGCCAAAGATAACAGCCATGCTGGGAAGGCGCTAAGCAGCAGGCCAGGCCCTGGCGGTATCATATCTTGCAAAGTATCAGGTTGGCGCCAAGGCCACGGCCACGAGAGCGCCAGACCATAAAGCACCATAGCTCCAGGCACGACAGAGCCTGCTATAACGATCCAGAGTACACGATTATTACGGACGAGCCGAGAAACCCGGAGCGAAATCGCTACGATCGCCGTGATGATCGATGCTGGAATTGCAAGCATCAGAACGTAGGCGGTGATAAATAGGACTGCACCCATTCGAGGAATCAATCTCATCTGCGGGCTTCTGGCAAGCACTGCTTCGTCCGCCCGCAAATGGCTGCTTCGGGCATTAGCTAACCAGCTATTTTGCCCTCCGCCGATGCAAAACTTTTGATTTTCGCATCACGAACGGCGGCTTTCGGGATCGGCGGGACAAGCCTCGAATGACCGACTTTGGGCGACTGCGGAACGACTGCTTTTCGAATGCCACAGTTCAAACTGAATGCACCTAGCAATCCAGAGTAAATGCCCGCCCGGAAAAGCCATGCCACCCCGTGCCCGTTCTCTCCTTGGCCATGATGGCCACGGAGAGAAAGCTATGGGTACGTCAGAGTTCGATCCAATCGCAGGCAAACGCCCCCCTGGAACGGCGGGCGCAAGGTGGGTGCCAAGCGTGCGCTCAAGCCGCGACAGGTCTGGGCCATTCGCTTCTTCCTCGATCAGCACCAGCGACTGCGGGATCGAGCGTTGTTTGACCTCGCGATCGACAGCAAGCTGCGTGGTTGCGATGTGGTGAGGATGAGGATCGGCGATATCGTCCTTGGTGGCCATGTCCGAACCCGTGCGATCGTCGTTCAGGCGAAAACAGGTCGGCCGGTGCAGTTCGAGTTGATGGCGGACGCCCGAGCAAGCTTGCTGGCATGGCTGGAGAGGCGAGGTGGTTCGCTTGCCGACTATGTCTTT
>NZ_JAXCWK010000016.1:0-490 GCF_034045155.1 Sphingomonas sp. CFBP9019
GCCCGCCCGCTCAGTACCCGCCAGTACGCCCGGCTGGTAGCCGAATGGGTGAACGGCATAGGGCTGCGCCGCGAAGAGTATGGGACGCACTCACTTCGACGGACCAAGGCTTCTATCATCTACAAGGCGCGGGCAATCTTCGCGCGGTGCAGATCCTGCTCGGCCACGCCAAGATTGAGAATACCGTCCGCTACCTTGGCGTCGATGTCGAAGACGCTTTGACCTTGTCAGAGGGCATCGAGGTGTAACCTACCGGCTTCTCGCCACTGTGAGAAGCCGGACCGGACGGACGAGCGGCAGAAGCAGCCCTTCCCCTGCCGCCCAAGGGCTTGCCCCCAATGGAAGCCAACTTTTACTTATTCGGCAGTTTCAACTTTTGGCTTTTTGGATTTTGCTGGAGCCTTCGATGCCGTGCCATCGCCGCTGCGGCTGCTACCCAAGCCAATCCTATGGGCCATCGCACGGCGCGCTTCCGAATAGGTCGTTGCAC
>NZ_JAXCWK010000017.1:0-488 GCF_034045155.1 Sphingomonas sp. CFBP9019
ACACCAACCACGAGGAACAGCAACGTCATGATCGCTGCGGGCATGCGCGTGCCGCACAGACTGGCAACAAGCTCGACGTACGTTCCGTCAGGAATATCGCGAACGATTGGGCTCTCAGTGGCTTTCACACGTCTCTAATTAAACGCAAAAGGTGAAGGCATCCTATCCGAACGCTTCCCTCAGGACACGGGGGCTAGCTTAATTAATGCGAAACACATGAGCCCGTTTTCGAAGCTGGGAAGCGTACCGTCCGCCGTAGACGGCGGTTGATGGGTCCTATCAGCCCCACTCTGTCGGGCAGTCCCGCCGACAGTCGGCCATCCATCGGGTACTATAGTAGGTCCATACTTTCTGCGAACAGTTGACAGATAATTCTACTTAGGTTGAGTCAAAGCATGACCCGTAATCGTCGACCATCGAAGCAAATGCTCCTCTTGCTGGAGGCACTGTCGGCGCACACTCAGCAGTGGCGCCACGGCTACGATCTG
>NZ_JAXCWK010000002.1:0-840733 GCF_034045155.1 Sphingomonas sp. CFBP9019
GGCCTTACGCCTTACGAATACATCGCCAAAGTCTGGACGTCAGAGCCGGACAGGTTCATCGTCGATCCGATCCACCAGATGCCGGGACTAAACACCTAGCGAGCGCGGGTGTGATCACCCGCGCTCGTCTCACCTTAGACAGGCTAGGCGCCAGCCGTGCCGCATTTTGCAAACTTGCCATTCGCGCTCTTGCAACGGGCCGGCTTGGCCGGTGCTTTGGGCGGGCATTTCGTGAAGCGTCCCTTGGCGTCTTTGCACGGTGCGGCGAATGCAGGCGCCCCACCGGCAATTAACGACAAAGACGCGGCAGCGACGAGCAGGGTACGCATGTGGCCAATCTCCAAGCCCTTGATGGGCAAGGCGATGCTATGCCGACCGCGGTATCGGTCAACTGACAAAGCCTTCATCACATTCGCGGAGCTTTCTGCCGGTTGTGCGTTGGTCACCAACAACACTGAGAGGTTGCCATGACTGACGAGAGCACGCCGAAGCCTAACGAAAATGTCCGGGTAAAATCCAAGGACGCAAACCCAGCCGACGACGGTTTCGGTAAAGGTGATGGTTACTCGGGCGACGAGTACGATAGCATGGACCATGCCGCAGAGCGTCACCTACAGAACCGGGACCGGGCGCCTGGTGCCGGGTCGGTCGAAAGGGATGACGGCAGGGACATTCCTCGCGAGGCTGGTAAGCGAGCATATATCGACAACAAAACGGGTGAAGTTTACGGCAGTGGGGCCAGCGCAGGTGGCGGTAATCCGGGTGAAGACATTGACCTCGACACGTCGCGAAGCGGGCCTGAGAAATAGCTATCCGACAGTATCTTATGGACTAGCGACGGCAAAGCTCAGAGCTCAGAGCTCAGAGCTCAGAGCTCAGAGCTCAGAGTTCCGTCGCGAAATTTTGTAGTTAGGCGTCACCAAAGATCTCGACCCGCCGAAACGGGTCGAGGTTTGTCTTTACATGGACGCCAGCATCTCAATGTGATGCTGAACGGTTGGCGCGATGGTCGACGCGACCTGCTTTAGCGCGGGAGCCGAACCGGAAGTGGCAAAACCCTGGTGAAGGGCGAGTGCCTGCTGGTGAGCAGTCTTCTGCTGCTTGATATAAAGTGCATCACGGGCTGGTCCCTTGGACGCCTTGAGCGCAGCAATATTCTTGCGGCCCATCGCGTCGAGCATCGGGGGCTTTGGCGTCAGGCCGGACTGCGTAGCTGCGGCCTTCACATCAGCAGTGCTCTTGTTGTGGTCGCTTACCATCATCGTGGCGAACTGCTTAAGCTCGGCGTTCTTCGTAGTGGCCATTACGAGATTGCTCGATTGGATCTCATATTGGTCCGACGCGCCAGCTTTCATGACATAGGTAGCAGGGGATGGCACGCTTTGTGCCGCTACCAGTGTGGGGGTAGCGATCAGCGCTGCCGTGAGAATAAGCCGCTTCATAATCTTCTCCTACGCCTTGTATTTGCGTAAGTTGATAAGGGATCGGTCGATCATAGTGTTCCCTTATCGATCGACATCCTGCCCCACTCTTAATCTTGATTTATACGATTCGAGGGTTCACGCGGATCACGTGACCGATCAGGCCGCTGGGGGTGCCGCGGATCTGAGTAATTCTTGCGAATGATGGCATGTTAGAACTGTGGTCTATCTTCTATATTCTAGCTCAAAACGTGAAAATTCGCCGTGGGCAGAACGGCTACGTACGCTTGCGATTAAGCAGGATTCGTCAGGCCTATCATATGTGACTACGACTGGGTTGGGGGATCACATATGATCGACGAACTGGCTGCGGATGCTGCGCGCTTTGGCGACGATGACGAAATACGTCGCATTCTCGAGGATGTGGCGGCACTCACGAGAATGGGATTTGTCGCGGTCGCGCGCATAACGGAGGCGCGTTGGATTGCGTGCCAGGTGCTCGACCAGATCGACTTCGGTATGTCGCCGGGAGATGAGTTGCGCATCTCGACGACGATCTGCAACGACATCCGCGAGTCCGGCAATGCGGTAGTGATCGACGACGTCTCCGCCGATCCGCGTTGGAACACCCACCCGGCGCCCGCGCTCTATGGCTTCAAGAGCCATGTGTCGCTGCCGATCATCCTTTCGGACGGGACGTTTTTCGGAACGCTGTGCGCGATCGACCCCCATCCGCGCAAGCTGGCGCAGGCGGATATGGTGCCGACGCTCAGGCGATTCGCGGACCACGTCGCGAGCATAGTGTCTCAGCGGCCCGCAATGCAGCCCCAAACCTTCCGGACTATATCGACGTGAGCATCCGGATCGTCGGTTAACGCACCGCCGGACGCGGAGCGGCACGATGCACTGCAAACTGCATACTGATCCACGGCAGCGCATCTCTTGTGAAACGTAGCAACTTTACCCCCCTGTGCCCGTTTGCGAGCCCAGAGAAACATCACGATGGCACGATACTTCTTCAATACGGCTGACAACCGGCATGAGCCCGATAGTGAGGGGACCGAGTTGGCTGATCACGCAGCAGCGAGGAAGCATGCTATAATTTTTGCCGGCCAGATCATGCACGGCGAACCAGCTGTCTTATGGGACGGTCGGGATTTTCTCGTCGATGTGACGAACGAGCGGGGATTGATCCTCTTTAGGCTCACAGCTTATGTCACCAATGCGCCAGCCGGAGGCGATACGAAATAGCTAGTAGGCTGTGTTCGCAATTACTGGTTTCGGGCGAAAAGTTGACCATAAGCCACTGCGTGCTGGCCGCCTGAGACACGAACGAACTGGTGGCGCCAATACACCCGGAGGTGTAATTGGCCGGACCCGGCAGACTGCATGACAATGAGGTAGCCGGTGTTTCCAACGCGCGAAGTTGATGCCATTATTAGTAGGGTTAAATAGACCAATCACAGAATGACATAAGAAATGGTGGGGATTGTCATGAATCGGTTGAGCGTAGCTAGATTTTCAGCGGCATGCGCGATCACCCTCTCAGCTTCTGTTGCCGCGCAGTCGGGAACCGACTTACGGCATGACAAAGCTGACATATTCGTGGCGAGGTATGCAGATTGTATAATACGGGACAAAAAGACAAGATCGGTAGCTAGCCAATTTGTCAGATCAATACCCAATACGGCAGAATATGTTGATTTGGCGTCAAAGGCGTCAAACTCTAAGTGCCTTTCGGTTGACGCTAGCAGACCGGGCTCTGTTACGATGATGATAATCCAGCCGGACATTTTTCGGGGTGCCCTGTATCCTGCACTATACCGCCTTCAATTCCGGAAGGCGCCAGATCTGGGCCTTATAAAAGACCTTCCCCCCCTCAAGTTAGCTGATGAGTTTAATGGTCCTGTTGCAGCACTGCCGGCCAGTTACCGCCCGGAACGTGCGCTCGGCGATTGCGTCGCTCGATCGTCACCGGTTGCTGCTCACGTTCTGCTAATTTCACGTCCATGGAGCTTGCAAGATACCGGTGCCACTGAGCAATTGAAGCCGGCAATTGCGTCATGTCTCGGTGAGGGCAAGACGATCAGCTTAACGCGGCGCGCGCTAAGGGCATATATTGGGGAAGCGATGTTTAAGCTCGTGTCCGCCTCCCCGAAGGGTTGAGCTTTCAGAAGCCGCAATGCCGAGCAACGCCACGCGGCAGTCTCCATCTGATCCTCTATCGCGCAGAGACAATTGGCGCTTCAGCAATGTCCGTCGTCCACGCCGGCGATCGCATCTTCGACCGGAGCTTCCACTCTCGCTTGAACCCCTGCGACCCCGTCACCGCAGTCCACGTCACGTATTTGCCATTGATTGCGTCGAGTGCGCCCATCAGCCGGTCTCGCTTGGCCGTATCCTCTTCGAACAGCGTGCGCGGCCGTTCGTCCTCAGGAGGCAGATCGTCGAGCATGATACCGGCCTTCGTGTAGGCGTAACCATCCCGCCACGCCTTTTCAGCCGCGCGCCTGGCGGCCCCGATTAGTTCGAAGCTGTCGTTCGTCATGGGATGGAGGGTAGGCGCGGACACCGATATAAGGCTGCGCATTGTCGTACCGGGCGCGGGTGTAGGCAAGGCGGCCAATCTTGGATCGTTCGGGATGACTTTCGGAAGCCATCAATTTCCAGGCAGTCATTTTGAACGACCGCTTAAACGGAAGGCAAGCGATGCCGTGGAACCCGATGAATGAACGGCGGAAGTTGGGAGGCGGGGAAGGGCACCCGAACGGCGACTTATGGGTCCATCGAGGTTTGACCAGCTTCGTGTCGAGCGGCTCGCCGATCGGAGGATCCGTTAGCCCAAGCGCACAGATGGCCAAGGATAGAATATTCAAACCCGTTTGCTTGCCTCGGCAGCTTCCCCGGCAGGGCTGGTGCCATAAAGAGGTTAGGGTTCGGGACTAATGGCATGTGCACAGGGGGCCTGAAGGCACAGGAACAGTCAACTTACTGTCTAGAGTTGTGAGGGCATTGATCTGGCCGTAGTAAGAAAAACTCTATAAGAAAGATTAACGTCGATGCAGTACATCCTTAGCAACATTTTCCCGATTGGGGCGGCGACGATTGCCGGATTGATCATCTTGTTCTTCCGGTTCCGGTATTCACTCAAAGGCGCAACGATCGCAGCTGCAACGCTGGCGCTATTCTGGTTAGCGGCGATCCTGGCGGGCGCGCTTATCCTGGCCCCGGTAGACGCGGGGCCGTGGACAGTTGCGTTAGGAAGCGCGTTCATAATTTGGATCGGCTTCGTGCTGCCTGCTCTTTCGATTGCGCTCAATCTACGTGGCCATCCCTGGTCGATCAGCTTGGCCGACGCGACTTGGTGGTTGGCGATTATGCTTACACAGGCGGCAGTGCTGCACAGCATAGGCCTGACAAGGCCCATATCCGCGGGGAGTGTCGTAAGCTCAGACGCCACGCCTCGGGCTTAACCGGCGGTTTGACACATGAACAAGCGTCCGTTTCCGGGGAGCAGGCAGAGCAGCACGAATGACCGAGTTTGGGTCGATACGCTCGACGCCGACCAAGCTACGGCCTAAAAGTGGGCAAGGTATCCGCCATCGACGGCAATTACCTGGCCCGTAATGTAGGAAGCTGCCGGCGAGGCGAGGAACACGACCGCTCCGGCGATCTCGGCAGGATGGCCCCAGCGGCCGAGTGACGTGCGCCTCGCAAGGTGCGCCGCGATCTCCTCGCTGGCCACCATCGGCGCATTGGCATTAGTCGCAAAATAGCCCGGCGCGACCGCGTTGACCGTGATCCCACGTGGGCCCAGTTCGGCAGCGAGCGCGCGGGTCAGCGCTTCAAGCCCGCCCTTGGTGGCGGTATAAGCGGCGTCACCAGCGCGCGCGATCTGTCCGGCAATTGATGTGATCGTAATAATCCGCCCACCTTCTCGCATTTGCGGTGCCACCATTCGCACGAGGTCAAACGGAGCGACAAGGTTTACTTCGAGCAGCCGGCGGAAAGCGGCGCGGTCGAGTTCAGCGAGGGGACGTCGATCGCGTAGACCCGCATTACTGACGAGTATGTCGATCGGACCGAGCGCTGTTACGGAATCGCGAAGGGCGCTCTCGTCCTCTAGGTCGACGACAATTGCCTTGGCATAGCCGCCCGCATCCACCAATTCGGCTACGACCGCTTCCAACCGCCCCCGGTCACGACCGTGAACTACCACTTCCGCACCAGTCTCAGCGAGGCTCCGAGCGATTGCGTGGCCGAGACCACCACCCGCGCCCGTGACAAGCGCGAGCCGCCCGGTCAGCGTTCTGCTCACTTGTCGGGCCGGCGACGGGATCATCGGGCTTCGCAGCCTGTGTTGTACCACCTAATCACGGACGGGAGCGGGCGGACGGGGCGACATCGGCATGCCGCACAGCAGCGCATGCTAAGATCAGCGTATCCCATTTCTCAACGACTCCGCTACCGGGAACCCGTATTTCTCGAGCCCCGCGACGACCTTCGGCAACCCCTCGGACTGCGCCCAGAACATCGGCCCGCCGCGGTACACCGGCCAGCCATAGCCATAGATCCACACCACATCGACGTCCGACGCGCGCTGCGCCTTGCCCTCTTCGAGGATCAGCGCGCCTTCGTTCACCATTGTGTAGAGCGTCCGCACGACGATCTCCTCGTCGCTGATCTCGCGCGGCGTTACGCCCGATTTCTTGCGGAAGTCGTCGATGATCTCGGTGACGCGCGCGGAGTTCGACGGCGTCCGCTTCTCGTCGTAATCGTAGAAGCCCGCCTTGGTCTTCTGGCCCCAGCGGTTCTCCGCCGCCAGCGCATCGCGGATGTTCTCGATCCGGCTCGGATCGCGGTGCCAGCCGATGTCGACGCCCGCCAAATCGCTCATCTGGAACGGCCCCATCGGCATCCCGAACGCGACATGGACCTTGTCGATCTGCTCCGGGCTCGCGCCTTCCAGCAGCAACTTGGTCGCCTCGACCTGCCGCGGCATCAGCATGCGGTTGCCGATGAACCCGTACGTAACGCCGGCAACGACAGCGACCTTCTTGATCTTCTTCGCGAGCGCCATGACCGTCGCCAGCACATCGTCAGCGGTCTTGTCGCCGCGCACCACCTCCAGCAATTTCATCACGTTGGCCGGCGAGAAGAAGTGCATCCCAACGACGTCCTCAGGCCGCTTGGTGCACGCGGCGATCGCGTCGATGTCGAGATACGAGGTGTTCGACGCCAGGATCGCGCCCGGCTTGGCGATCGCGTCGAGCTTGGTGAAGATCTCCTTCTTCACCTCCATCGTCTCGTACACGGCTTCGATGATCAGGTCGCACTCGGCCAGGTCGGCAAAGTCCAGCGTCGGCTTCAGCGCGCCCATCGCCTGCTCGACCTGCTCGGACTTGATCCGGCCCTTCGCGGCGGTCGCCTCGTAGTTCTTGCGCACGACGCCGGTGCCGCGGTCGAGTGCGTCCTGTTGCATCTCGACGATCGTCACGGGGATGCCCGCCGACAGGAAGTTCATCGAGATGCCGCCGCCCATCGTGCCCGCGCCGATCACGCCGACGCGCTTGATCTCGCGCAGCTTGGTGTCGGCGGGGACGTCGTCGATCTTGGCGGCCTGGCGCTCGGCGAAGAAGATGTGGCGTTGTGCGGCGGATTGCACGCCCATCATGAGCTTCATGAACTCCTGTCGCTCGAAGGCGATGCCCTCTGCGAAGCTGGAGCGGTCCGCAGCCTTCTCGACACAGGCGATGTTGGCAGCCGGCGCGTCGAAGTTCCGGAAACGACGGGCGTTCTCCTTCTTGAACGCAGCCACGGCATCCGGATCGGCCTGCGCGGTCTTCTCGGACGCACGGGGCAGGGGACGCTTGGTCGCGATCTCGCGCGCGAATGCAACGGCGTCGGTCTCAAGCGAATCCTCGCCGACGATCTTGTCGATCAGGCCGGCGTCGAGCGCCTTCTTCGCCGAGATCGGATCGCCCTTCGCGGTCATCTCCAGCGCGAGCTTCACGCCGGCGATGCGCGGAATACGCTGCGTGCCACCCGCGCCGGGGAGCAGGCCGAGCTTCACTTCGGGCGTGCCGATCTTGGCCGAGGGGACGGCAACGCGGTAATGGCAACCGAGCATGACTTCGCAGCCGCCGCCGAGCGCCGTGCCGTGGATCGCCGCGACGACGGGCTTCGACGACGCCTCGATCATGTCGACGACGGTGGGCAGGCCGGGCTCGACCATCTCCTTGCCGAACTCGGTGATGTCCGCACCCGCAAAGAACGTACGGCCGTCGCAGCGGATCACCATCGCGGTGATGCTATCGTCGTTCACGCCTTCCTTGATCGCCGCCTCAAGGCCTTGGCGGACCGCGGCGCCGAGCGCGTTGACCGGCGGGTTGTTCGAGGTGATGACGAGCACGTCGTCATGGCGTTCGGAGCGGATCGGCGAAGTCATACAGTCTCCAGAATTTCTGTCGTTCAACGCGGTGTAGACAGGGCTAAGAAGCACCTTGGAATGTCGGTTTGCGTTTGCTCAGGAAGGCCGCGATGCCTTCGCGGCCTTCAGACCGTCGCGATTGACTTGCGATACTGCGTGCTTCGGCGTCGAGATGTGTTTCGAGCGGCGTGACCAGACTATCGAATAACAGACGCCGCGTTGCGCCCAGTGCCAATGTGGCGGAGGTCACCAACTTTTCGGCCAATGCCGTTGCCTCTTCTCTGAGGCTGCCGCCTTCTACGACGCGCGTCACAAGTCCCATCTTGGCGGCTTCGGTCGCCAAGACGCGTGTGTTGCAAAAGAATAGTTCCTGTGCCCGTCGCAATCCTACGAGACGTGGAACAAGCCAACTTGTACCGCCATCTGGCGACATTCCGAGTGCGGTATACGCCATCGTGAAATGGGCCTCGGGGGCTGCCAACACGATGTCACCGATGACGGCAAGCCCGATACCAGCACCCGCCGCTGGACCGTTGACTGCCGTAATGAGCGGCTTGTCCATTCGCGCCAAGCGAGTGATGGCGGCATGCAGATACGCAGTCGTCTGCTTGATGTGCGCGGGTAACGCATCACCCATTTTTGCAAAGCCGGCGACGTCCCCACCGGCACAGAACATGCGGCCGTTTCCGGTCAAGATGACGCACCGTATCGCCGGGTCTTCGTCACACTCGATCGTAGTCTCCATCAACGCCTTCGCCATCGGCACGTCTATCGCGTTGGCTGCGTCAGGGCGATCGAGGGTCAGCCAAGCCACCGGTCCAACGCGCTCGAACAGCAAGCCGTTCATGTTTGAACCGGACCTTGGGCGTCGCGCCAGTCGCGCTTGATCTTCTTGGCAAGGCTCCACTTATGGACCTCGGTGGGACCGTCGTAGATCCGAAAGGCGCGTACCTCGCGAAAGACTTGCGCGACGATCGTGTCGTCGGTCACGCCGGTGCCGCCCATGACCTGCACGCAACGATCGGCGATGCGCATCAACGCCTCGCTGACCGAAACCTTTGCCATCGAGCTTTCCACGGTACCAAGCGCGCCCGTATCGAGCACGTCGGCGCACCAATCGATCATCAGTTCGGCCTGTCTCAGATCGATCAGATTCTCGGCAAGCATGAAGCCGACCCCTTCGTGATCGACCAGCGGCTTGCCGAACGCGTGGCGGCGGCAGGCATAGTCGGTCGCGATCTCATTCGCGCGGTCGCAGGCACCCAGCCACCGCATGCAATGGGTAAGCCGTGCGGGCGCCAGCCGAACTTGCGCGAGCTTGAAGCCGTCTCCCGGATTGCCAAGCATCTGGTCGGCCGGGATGCGCAGGTTTGTGACAGCGACAACCGAATGACCGCCCGGCATGGAACTGTCGATCGTATCGAGCACGCGTTCGATCGTGATCGCAGGATCGGGCAGGTCGACCAGGAACATCGTCGCACCTTCGTCGGCTTTCGCCATCACGATGCCGACCTTGGCACCGTCGGCGCCCGTGATGAACGCCTTGCGACCATTGACGACCCAGTGGTTTCCATCGCGCGTTGCGGTCGTGAGCATCATCGACGGATCCGAGCCGGCGCCACCATCGGCCGCTGGCTCCGTCATGAAGAAGGCGGATCGCGCCGTTCCGTCCACCAGCGCCGAGAGGAAGCGCGTCTTTTGCTCGGTGCTGGCGACCTTGCCGAGCAGATACATGTTGCCCTCGTCGGGTGCCATGACGTTGACCGCCAATGGCCCGAGTGGCGACAACCCGGAAGCGCGCAGCACCTTAGCCGTATCTCTATGCGACAGGTGGCTGCCGTCGGAAAGAATATGCGGGGTCAGGACTCCGGCCGCACGCGCCAGATTGCGCAACTCCTGGACGAGTTCGTCCGAAGGACCGTGCGCGTTACGCCGGGGATCGTGTTCGTACGGCACCACCTGGTCGCGAACGAAGCCTGCCACGGCTGCGGCAATGGTGGTGCCGCTCATCGGGGTGCCATCCGGATCGCACCGTCCAGGCGGATCACGTCGCCGTTGAGCATGGGATTGGTTAGGATCGCTTCGACCAACGCGGCATATTCGTCTGGTTTCCCGAGCCTGCTAGGGTGCGGCACCTGCGTTCCCAGCGAATCCTGCGCCGCTTGTGGCAGGCCCATGAGCATCGGCGTCAGGAAGATCCCGGGGGCGATCGTCATCACCCGGATGCGATGCTGCGCAAGGTCGCGAGCGATGGGGAGCGTCATGCCGACGACGCCACCCTTCGAGGCGGCATAGGCTGCCTGGCCTACCTGTCCGTCATAGGCGGCCACCGAAGCGGTGTTGACGATCACGCCGCGTTCCTCACCGATCGGCTCGGCCGCGACCAGTCTCGCCGAGAAGCGGGCAATCATAGCGAAGGTGCCTATCAGGTTGATCTCGACGGCGCGGCGGAAGGCGTCGAGCGGATGCGGAACGTTTTCTTTGCCGACGGTCTTGATCGCGGGCGCTACGCCGGCACAATTGACCAATATCCGGGCGACGCCGTGGGCCTGCTCCGCCTCGGCGAGTGCAGCTTCGATGGCGGCGTCGTCCGTTACGTCGACGATCTCGGCGCGCCCGCCGATTGCTGTGGCGTGAGACTCTGCGGCGTCACGATCCCGATCTACGATCGTTACCCTGGCCCCTCTGGCCGCGAGCATCGCAGCGGTGGCGCCGCCTAGTCCGGATGCGCCACCGGTGACGATGGCGGCTATGTCGTTGATCTTCAAGACTGTCTCCTATTGTGCGGTGGATCCGCCATCGACGACCAGTTCGGAGCCCGTCATGTAACGCGATCCGTCTCCGGCTAAGAAGACAATGGCGTCGGCTATCTCGTCCGGCGAGGCCTTGCGCCCAAGCGGAGTGTCCGCCAGCAGCGCGCGCTGTCCTTCCTCCGACGCGTGCGCTCCCGCTGTCAGGGGCGTGGCGACGTGTCCGGGGTGAATGGAGTTGGCGCGTACCCCGTTGCCCAAGGCCGCGCATTCGAGTGCAGTGGCCTTGGTGAACATGCGAACGCCGCCCTTTGCCGCACAGTAAGCGCCGGTGTTGGCGGCGCCCGCGATGCCGCGGATCGACGACATATTGACGATCGCACCGCCCGTCGGCGACTTCGCAAGCAGGGGCAGAAGATATTTGGTGCTGAGAAAGATACTGTCGAGGTTGACGGCCATGACCATCCGCCAGTGATCGAGCGTCGTATCGGCGATGGAACGGAAGGTCCCGAAGCCGGCGTTGTTCACCAGGATGTCGAGATGCCCGATCTCATTGGCAATGGTCCGCGCCACGTCGATCCATCCGGCTTCGTCGGTGACGTCGAGCGTGACGGTGCGGTGCGCACCTGCCGGCAGGTCTTCCAGCGCGCTAGGCAAGGCGTCTGCTGTTCGATCGACGAGAATAACGGTCGCACCGTGTTCGGCCATGCGACGGGCGGTAGCGCGCCCGATGCCCGACGCTGCGCCGGTGACCAGGGCAACGCGGTTTTCCAATTCTCTCATCACGTCGATTGCCGGTCGTTCGTCATAGCCTGACATCCTTCTCGATTATCGCCGTCACGAATAATCGACCGTACGGTCGGTCGTCAACTGTTGTCAGCGTCTGGATGGTCGTTAAGAAGGGCGGTACACAGGCCGCACCAAGGCTCATCGGCTTCTGCTTGAAGGAGAAAGACGTGACTCGCGACGCCCCCGAAGACAATCCGCTGCTTTCAAGCGGGCGACTGCGCTCCAACGCGCCGAAGACCGTCGCGGGTTATGCGCGGTTTCGTAAGGTGGTCGAGGAGGACGGTGCGCTGCCGGCTTCGCTCAAGCGTCTGTTTGTCGCCGCGGCCGCTTGTACGAAAGGCTATGAGGCGATGGCTCGACGGGAACTGGCGCAGGCCGCGACCGCTGGGCTGACGAGCGAGCATGCCGCCGCGGCGATGACGATTTTGTCGAGTTCGCGAGGCGAGGGGGCGGCGCTCCGTTTCGCCGAAGTGCTGAGCGTGACCTATCCCGACGATGCCGTGATCGAGGCCGATGAGCAGCCGGTTGAGGTCGAGGAGGGAGACGCGGAAGGCAATTTCATCAAGTATTTCGGTACGGTGCCGCCATCGCTTCGGCTGTTGCTTGATCTCGTGCCCACCGGCGCCGACGCCTATTATCTCATGCGTGAGGGGACGCTGTCGGGGACCGCATTGGAGCCGGCTCATGCGGAACTCCTGCTCGTGACCGTGCTCGCCGCGGACTATAGTAACTGGGCGTCCGTTCACATCGATGGCGCACGAAAGGCGGGCGCGACCGAGGCCGAGATCGCCGAAGCCATCCTCTGCGCGGTCCCGGTCGCCGGGTTGTCGGCATGGGTGATCGGCGCAACCGCGATGGAAGCGCCAAAGGGCGGTTAACAGGCCAAGGCTGCTCGGATGCATGGACGCACGCGCTCGAACGGCATACGAACGACAACTGATAGACAACAGGATACGACACCGCATGCCGGCAAAGACGACCAAGGTTCGCACGGAAGCGCATGATGAGAAGCGTATTGCGATCATCGAGCATTGCGCCGGCCTGTTCGACAAAGTCGGGTATCACAATACGTCGATGCAGATGCTCGCGGACGAGGTCGGCATGGGAAAGCCGACCCTGTACCATTACTTCCCGAGCAAGATTTCCATTCTGTACGCGATCCACGATACGCATATCCAGGCCTTGCTTGCCGGGCTTACGGTGGAGGAGGGCTCCGATCCGGTACCGTCGCTACGCGCGGCGTGCGTCGGCATCCTGACTCAGATCGCCAACCACCCGGGCTATGTTCGTGCTTTCATGGACAATTACGGTGATCTGGAAGGGGAAATGCGCGATGCTATCCGCCAGGCAAGACGCGATTATTTCGCCCGCGTGAAGGGCTTGATCGAGGCCGGCATAGCGAGCGGCGAATTCCGCAGCGTCAATTCGACCATTACGACCTACGGCTTCCTGGGCATGTGCAACTGGGCGTATAAATGGTACCCGCCGCTGGCCCCGACACAGACGCCGGAGCAAGTCGCGGATGCGCTATGCCAACCCTTCTTCGACGGGCTCAAGACCAACCCATCGCAGGGGTAACGCGCCGGCGGCGATCCTGTTAGACCCCGTCCATGTACGACCGATCGCGACCTGATCCTCACCGTGTTTATGCTTGGACGGTGAGTCCCTCCACGCTGCCATGCTGATCGACGACAATATCCTCGACGCGGTACGGATACAGACGTCCGCAGACATACGTCCGGCTGCCGAGGCGCTGCGCGATGCGGTGAGCGAGCGCACCGGGCTACTCGTCAACATCACGCACAATATCGCCACCTCGACGCCGATGAAGGATGTGGACGGCCGCGTACTCGCCGGCGATGTCTTCACGCCGGGCGAGGCTGGGGCGTTATGGTGGGAAGTACCCCTGCTCGGACTGACGTCGCCTTTGCCCAAGGCGTGTCGGCTGGAGGGGGAACCGTTCTGGTGCAACAGAAGCGGCATTTATTCGCGGTCGCGCAATCGTGCGCTGGAAGCGCTCGACCTCTCCGATTTTGAGGCGCGGGCGTTCACGCGCGCGGCGATCGTGGCGCCGGTGCATCTCCCGTTCGGTCAGATCGGCGCTGCAAGCTTCGTCCATCATGATCATGACGTGGAGGACCTGAGCGCGATCTTCGGCGCGCATGACGAGGCACTGGCGCTGCTCGCGAGAATCTTCATCACCAGCTACGTCAAGGCGACAGAACATCCACGCGAGCAGCTAGCGGGAGTGGCCCTGACGAAGCGGGAGGTAGAGTGTCTGCGTTGGGCGGGGGCAGGCAAGACCAACGACGATATCGCGATCATCCTTGGCCTGAAGCGCACCACCATCCGCTTTCACATCCGCTCCGCCGCGCAGAAGCTCGATGCCGTCAATCGCGACCAGGCGCTGTTCAAGGCGGCGCAGCTCGGCTTTCTCGGCAAGGTGCGCTGACACAAAGGTCAGCGGCGTATCATAGGCAATGCCGCTAGTCTCTCGAACTAAGGAGAGAGATATGCTGGATGCACCGCAGAAAGATGCGCCCCTGATCGACGATCGCTTGCTTGTCCGCGATCGAGAGGGCGACGTCGCCTTGTTGGCGGGTCGCGATCGCATGACGGGCGCGATCGCCTTTCCGCTACCCGATGACGAGGACCGTTTTGAAACGGTAACCTTGCCCCGCGAAGGCCGTTTGTGGTCGTGGACGGTGCAGCGCTTCCGTCCCAAGTCGCCGCCCTATGCGGGGCCCGAAGCGTTCGAACCCTATGCGGTCGGCTATGTGGCTCTGGGTGAAGCATTGATCGTCGAGGGTCGGTTGACCGGCGCACCGATCGACCAGTTCGCGATCGACATGCCGATGACGCTGGTGGCGCAGGCCTTTACGCGAATGGATGGCGAGGTTCGTACGACCTTCGCTTTCGCGCCAACGGGGATCGCGGCATGAGCGACGTCTTCATCGTCGGTGCTGGCATCCACCCGTTCGGCCGTACGCCGGGGCGCAGCGGCTTGCAGCAGGGGGCGTTCGCGGTGCGCGCGGCACTCGCCGAGGCGGGTCTTGCCTGGCCCGACGTGCAGTTCGCGTATGGTGGATCGGATGCTGCGGGCAAAGCCGACACGATGGTCTCCGATCTGGGACTGACCGGCTTGCAGTTCATCAACGTGTCGAACGGGTGCGCGACCGGCGGCTCGGCGATGTTCGGCGCGTATACGACGATCAAGTCAGGCGAATTCGACCTGGGTATCGCCGTCGGCTTCGACAAGCATCCGCGCGGTGCCTTCGATCCGAAGCCTGCCGATTGGGGCCTGCCCGAATGGTATGGCGAGACTGGCCTGATGCTGACCACGCAGTTCTTCGCGATGAAGATCCAGCGGTACATGGCAGCTTACGGCATTACGCCACCGACGCTCGCGGCGGTCGCCGAGAAGGCGTTCGCAAATGGTGCGCTGACCGAGCATGCATGGCGGCGCGAACCGGTCGATGCGGACATGATCCTGCAATCGACGATGGTGAGCGATCCACTGACCAAGTTCATGTTCTGCTCGCCCGGCGAAGGCGCGGTCGCTCTGATCTTTGCCAGTGGCAAGCGCGCACGCGAACTGGGATTGCCGATGGTGCGGCTTCGTGCGGCCGCGGTCCGAAGCCGACCGCCGGGGTCGTTCGAGGTCTTTTCGCCGGCGCTGGCAATCGATCGTGGGCCATCGCCCACCGAGATCGCCTCGCGCGCCGCATATGAGATGGCCGGGGTCGGTCCTGCCGATATCAGCGTCGCGCAGTTGCAGGATACCGAAAGCGGCGCAGAGATCATGCACATGGCCGAGAACGGTTTCTGCGCCGACGGCGAGCAGGAACGATGGCTAGCCGAGGGACGCACGCGGATCGGCGGTGCGCTGCCGGTCAACACCGATGGCGGTTGCCTCGCGTGCGGGGAGCCGGTCGGCGCCTCGGGGTTGCGGCAGGTGTACGAGAATTACCGCCAGCTGACCGGCCAGGCCGGCGCGCGGCAGGTGCCGGGCAGCCCCCGGTTGGGCTATAGTCACGTCTATGGCGCCCCCGGCGTCTCGGGCGTCGCGATCGTGGAGCGCGCGTGATGGATCTTTCGCTATCCCCGGAACAGCAGGCTTTCCGTACGGAGGTGCGGTCGTTTCTGCAGGACGCGCTGACGCCGGCGATGCGGCAGGGCGCAACCCTGACGTCGGGCGTGTTCGCCGAACCCGATGTGTATCTCGCGTGGCAGGCGGCGTTGAACGCCAAGGGCTGGCTAGTCTATTTCTGGCCTAAGACAGCGGGTGGTCCGGGATGGGATGCCGTGCGCCGCTGGATATTCGAGACCGAATGCACGGCCGCGGGCGCACCGATCCTGCCCGGTATGGGACTGAAGCTGGTCGGGCCTGTCCTGTATACCTATGGCAGCGATGAGCAGCAGGAGCGGTTTCTGCCCGCATTGCGCAGCGGCGAGCACATCTGGGCGCAGGGCTTTTCGGAACCGGGGTCAGGCTCGGACCTCGCCTCGCTTCGCACGCGCGCGGTGCGCGAAGGCGACGATTATGTCGTTTCGGGTCAGAAGATCTGGACCACGCAGGCGCAATTCGCGAACTGGATGTTCGCGCTGGTACGCACCGACGCCACCGTCAAGGCGCAGCGCGGCATCTCGTTCCTGCTGATCGACATGGCATCGCCCGGTGTTACCGTCCGACCGATCCTGAGCGCATCGGGAGACCATGAACTCAACGAGGTCTTTCTCGAAGACGTCCGTGTCCCCGTCGCGAACCTGGTCGGCGAGGAAGGGCAGGGGTGGACGATCGCCAAGTTCCTGCTCGAGAACGAGCGCGGTGGTACCGGCTATGCGCCGCAACTGCTGGCCGATCTCGACCGTCTGACACGCGCCACGACGCTGACCGGCGAACTTGCGGATCGCGCCGTACGGCTGCGGCTGGAGGCGGAAGCGCTCGAGATGACCGAGTTGCGCACGTTGCTGGAGATCGAGCAGGGCAATCCACCGCATGCGCGTAGCCTCGCGGTGAAACTCATCGCCTCCGAAGTGCGCCAGGGGATCGAGGGTCTTGCGATCGACGCGTTCGGCATGGCGAGCTTGCAACTCCCCGCCGAACGCCCGTTCCACGCCGCCGACGCGCCCGCACTGGTCGGTCCGCCCGAGGCCGGCTTGGCCGCCGCACGCTATCTCAATGCGCGGGCGTGGTCGATCTTCGGCGGCACCAGCGAAATCCAGCTCACCATCATTGCCAAGGCCGCCGTCGGCCTCTGACCATCGAAGGACCATTTTCATGCCAGAAGCTTTCATCGTATCCGCGAAACGTACTCCCGGTGGCCGTCGCAATGGCAGGCTTGCAGGGATTCACCCTGCCGACCTGGGTGCGACGATACTCGACGCCATCATCGCCGAGACCGGTGTCGATCCAGCGACGATCGACGACGTCATCATCGGCTGCGTCAGCCAGATCGGCGAGCAGACCTTCGCACTTGGCCGTAACGTCGTCCTTGCGTCGTCACTGCCCGACAGCGTGCCTGCCGTTACGATCGATCGTCAATGCGGCAGCTCGCAGCAGGCGCTGCACTTCGCGGCTCAAGCGGTGATGTCTGGCACGCAGGATCTGGTGATCGCCGGCGGCGTCGAGAGCATGTCCCGCGTCCATATGGGATCGCCCGTGGCGCTGGCCGCCAAGGCCGGCATGGGTGGCAGTCCCTTCTCGGCGAAGATCCTGGAACGCTACGGCGTCGAGGGCTTCAGCCAGTTCACCGGTGCACAGATGATCGCCGACAAATACGGTTTCGACCGCGCTGCGATGGACGCCTATGCGCTGGAAAGCCACCGCAAGGCGGTAGCCGCTCGCGCGTCCGGCGCCTTCGCTGCCGAGATCGTTCCGGTCACGACGATCGATGTGGATGGCAAATCGGTCGTGCATGATCATGACGAGGGCGTACGTGCCGACGCGTCGCTCGAGTCGATCGGTTCGGTCAAGCTCTTGAGCGAGAAGGGCACCTTGTCCGCGGCGACCGCCAGCCAGATCTGCGACGGTGCCAGCGGTGTCCTCGTCGCCTCCGCCGAAGCGGTTCGGACGCATGGCTTGACGCCGCTCGCGCGCATCCACAACCTCACCGTGACGGCGGGCGATCCGGTCATCATGCTGGAGGAGCCTATCTCCGCGACCCGTCGTGCGCTGCAGCGTGCGGGCATGACGCTGGATCAGATCGACCTGTTCGAGGTGAACGAGGCATTCGCATCAATCCCGATGGCGTGGCTGTCCGCGCTCGGTGCCGATCCAGCACGGCTCAACGTGAATGGCGGTGCCATCGCCCTTGGCCATCCGCTGGGTGCGACGGGCACGAAGCTGATGGCGACTCTCGTTCATGCGCTGCATGCGCGCGGTGGGCGGTACGGTTTGCAGACGATGTGCGAGGGCGGGGGCATTGCCAACGTCACGATCGTGGAGCGGGTGTGACATGAACATCACCCCCAGCGAGGAACAGGTCCTGTTGCGCGATACCGTCGGCCGTTTTCTGGCGGATCGGACGGACTCCGCGACGGCGGGCGAGGGGCCGATCTTGCAGGACGACTGGCGTGCGCTGGACGAACTGGGACTGTTCGGCTTCCTGTTGCCCGAAGCAGCGGGTGGCCTGGGCGGCGGTCCGCAGGACGTGATGATCGTTGCGGAAGAATTCGGTCGCGCGCTTGCGATCACGCCACTAGCCGAGGGGATCGTCGGCGCCGCGGATGCGATCGCCCGTGGGGGCGACGCCGCGGCGATCGAGACATGGGTAGCACCGGCGATGACGGGCGATCACGTGCTCGCTGTCGCGGTGGCCGATGTCTCGAACGATGGCCCGCGGCTGACGGGACGTGCGGATTTTGTATTGTCCGCAGTCGATGCAGCCGCACTGGTCGTGATAGGCGACGGTGCGACCTGGCTCGTCGAACGCGACGCCGAGGGGCTTTCGATCGACCCGGTGCGGCTGATCGACGGATCGGCTGCCGGCATGATGCGGTTTGACGGCACGCCCGCTCTGGCCCTGACGCAAGGGGACGGCGATACGACCCTGGCAATGATTCGCCTTTGCCACGTGGCCGAATTGGTGGGGGCAATGTCCACGCTGTACGAGCAGACCGTGGAGTATGTGCGCCAGCGCCAGCAGTTCGGCGTCGCGATCGGCACCTTTCAGGTCGTTCAGCACAAGTTGGCGCGGATGTTCGTCGCGCTTGAACAGGCGCGATCGCTCATGCTGAAAGCGGCGATCGTCGACCGCGATGATGCCGGGTTCGTGCGTGGCGTGCTGGGCGCCAAGGCCTATGTCGCGGACGCCGCACAGCGGCTTGCCGAGGAGGCGGTGCACCTTCACGGCGGCATGGGCGTGACCGACGAACTTCCAGTCGGACGCGGCCTGCGCCGGGTCATTCTATTGGCACGTGTATTCGGCAGTGCCAGTGAGGCGCGCGTGGCGCTCGCGGCGTGACGTTCAACCGCAAATGGACTTTGGCCAAGCGGCCCGACGGGCGCGTCGCGACGAGCGATTTTGCCATGCTGACCGAGCCGTTCACGCCTCCCGCGCTGGACGAAGGCGAAGTGTTGGTCCGCAACCATATCTTCGCTGTGGCTCCGACGATCCGCAACTGGCTGAACGCCGGCCCCGCAAGCTATCGCGGCTCGATCCCGATCGGCGGCACGATCGCCGGCATGACAGCCTGTGAGGTCGTGCAGTCGAACCATCCGGATCATCCCGTTGGCACCCGGATGGTCGCGATGGCGCGGTGGGAGGACTGGAGCGTGCTGCGTCCGGATACAGCGCCCGTTCCGCCGTTTCCGATACCTGCCGACGTGACACTCATCGAGGCGCTTGGCCTGTATTCACCGAACAGCCTGACGGCCTATTTCGGGTTGCTGGACATCGGACGGCCTCTGGCGGGCGAAACCGTCGTCGTGTCAGGCGCGGCAGGATCGGTTGGCTCGCTGGTGTGCCAGATCGCGGGGATAGTAGGCTGTCGCGTGATCGGTATCGCAGGGGGGCCCGACAAATGTCGCAAGCTGGTCGAAGAACTCGGTGCGACGGCAGCGATCGACTATCGCAACGATGACGTTCCGGCCCGCTTGGCTGAACTGTGCCCCGGCGGCATCGACGTGTTCTTCGACAATGTCGGTGGCGAGCAACTCGAGGCTGCGGCGAACGCGATGGCCGATTTTGGCCGTATCGTCTTGTGTGGGCAAATATCATCCTACGACCGGGCGGGCGGCGCTCCAGGGCCGCGAGACATGATGAAGCTGGTCTATGGCCGCATTCGCATGGAAGGGTTCGTAGTCGGTGATTTCGTCGGTCGCGCTGCTGTTGCGCGCGCGAAGTTGCGGGATTGGGCTGACGAGGGCCGGCTCACCGTCCGCGTCGACCAGCGCGCCGGGTTCGAGCGTCTGCCCGAAGCGTTCGTCGCACTGTTTGACGGAGGTAATGACGGGACGCTGCTGGTCACGGCGTGACGCGTCAGCCCGCGGTCTGGCCGCCGTCGATCGTCACCTCCGCACCCGTGATATAGGCGGCGGCGTCGCTTGCGAGAAAGACGATAGCGTCGGCGACTTCCTCCGCAGTCCCCGCGCGACCGAGCGGGATGTCCGCCAATCGCCTGGCAGACGCAGCGGGATCGTTGAATACCGCACGCGATAGCGGGGTGTCGATCAGGCCGGGATTGACCGTATTGACGCGCACGCCGTTGCCGAGCGCCGCGAACTCCAACGCGGCCGCCTTGCCGAACATGCGCGCCGCACCTTTTGCCGCGCTATACGAACCCGATCCCGGCCCCGAAGTCATGCCCCGGATCGACGCGACGTTGACGATCGCACCGGATCCCGACGCGTCAAGCATCGGCAGCACCGCGCGCGTGCCGAGGAACAGTGCGTCGACATTGACCGCGCGGATCTCGCGCCACTCGGCAAGGCTGGTATCGGCGAGCATACGGAAATGACCCCGCCCGGCGTTGTTGATCAGGACGTCCAACCCGCCGGCCGTGGCGATGCGACTGGCGGCGTCCGCCCAGTCATCTTCGTTCGTGACGTCGAGCACGATGGCACGATCGCGGCGGGCAAGGGGGAGATCACCGCACGCAGACGCGAGCGCGCGTTCGTCTCGGTCGGCGAGCCATACATCGGCCCCGTGCTCGAGGAAGCGACCCGCGGTAGCGAGGCCGATACCCATTGCCGCACCGGATATCAGTACAGAGCGGCCGACGAAGCTCATCCCGCCGACGTGACCGCCAATCCGGCATCCTTGCGGCTCATGTCGACGATGCTCTCGAAATGGGGGTTCGTCCGGGACAGGATCGCATCGGCACGCGCGCGGATTGCGGGATCGAACGCGTCGGTCGTCGTCGCGTAGAAGCGGTTTTGTCGGATCGCGTCGAAGGCGATGGTGGCGGTCTGTTCGGCAGTAAGTGCGCCGCGATAGAGATCGTCGCGCATCGCTTCCAGAGCGGCGGACTCGCTGGGCGGACCATCTGGCCCCGCCAACGCTTGCGGACGAGACCGCTCGGCATCGTAGATCCGCGTCGCTACCAGGCCGGGCAGAAGCAGCGTGACACCGATCGCAGCCTCCATTTCCTGCAAGCCCGCATACAGGGCCTCGGTCGCGCGGACCACGGCGTGCTTCGCCGCGCCATAACAGGCCGATCCCGACCCGCTGACCAGCCCGGCGACCGACGCCGTGTTCATGATATGCGCAGGCGCTTCCGCCGCCAATAGACGGGGCACGAACACGCGCATGCCGTTCAATACGCCCCCCAAATTAACGCCGAGCGACCATTGCCAGTCGTTTTCGGTATATTCCCACACACGTCGATGACGCCCACCAGGCACGATCCCGGCGTTGTTGCAGAGCACGCCGACACGGCCGAACCGGGCCTCCGCAGCATCGGCGAGCGCGGTGACGTCGGCTTCGGACGACACGTCGCAACGCAGCGCGATCGCACGATCGGCTCCGATCTCGTCGGCGACCGCCTGCGCATCTTCGACCGCGATATCCGCGAGCACGACGTTCATGCCCAATGTCGCTGCATGGCGCGCAAGTGCAGCGCCGATTCCGCTGCCGCCACCCGTAATGACAGCACAGCCGTTCGACCAATCGCTCATTTTGCCAAATCCTTTTTGTAATAGCGGGCGGCGAGAAGGAAGCATGACCCTGCGAAGATTCCGACGAAGGACATCGCCGCCATCGCATAGCGCAACGACTGGTCGCCCATGCCGATGACGTCGCTCAGGACGCCCGTCAGCCATGGTCCAAGACCGAGCCCGATGAGATTGACCGACAGCAACAGGATCGACGACGTGAATGCCCGCATCGATGCCGGCACCAGCGTCTGGGTCATCGCGATGATCGGCGCGTAGTAGAAGAACAGCAGCATGACCGTCATCGCACACGCGATCAGCGATACCGTGGTCGATGGCGACAACAGCTGGACGAGTGCGGCAGGCGTGACCGCGATCAGAGCAATCCCGGTCAATACCGGCCGGAGATGAGGCTTGTCGGCCCCGATACGATCGGTCAGCCACCCTCCCAGGAAAATACCGATTGCGCCGCCAAGACCTGTCATCAGCGACAGCGCAGTTGCGACGTCACCAAGCGCCATGCCGTGCAGCCGCGTATAGAATGGCGCGTTCCAGTTGAGCGCAACACTGAGCACGACGTTGTTCAGCGCGCCACCGGCGAACAGCAGCAAAAGGCTCGGCCGTCGCGCCATCAGCGCCAGCCCGTCGCGCCACGGCATGGCGTCGGGGGCGGGCCCGGCATCGTAGCGCCCGCGAACCGGTTCCCGGAGCATCATCAGGACGATCGGTGCCAGCACGACGCCGATCCCTCCGATAATCCACAAAGCGGCCCGCCAGTCGATCGCCTGGGCGAGCCAGCCGCCCGACAGATACCCCAGCATGACCCCAATCGGGAGTGCGAGCCCCCAGATACCGAGCGCCGTCGCCCGGCGCTCCGGCGGATAATAGTCGGCAATCATCGAATGGCTTGCGGGAATGCTGCCTGCCTCTCCCAGCGCCACGCCAATGCGAAAGAAAACTAGCATGGCAAAGCTGCCAGCGAACCCGCTTACCGCAGTCATCGCGCTCCACAGCAACAACGATCCCGCAATCACGATCCTGCGACTGTACCGATCGGCCAGCCGCGCGATCGGCACGCCGAGCGTGGAATAGAACAGGGCGAACGTCAGCCCGGTCAACGCGCCGAGCTGAGCATCGCTGAGGGACAGGTCGCGCTTGATCGGCACCTGCAAGATCGAGATCACCGTCCGATCGAGATAGTTGAACACCGACACCACGATCAGCACCAACAATGCGATCCGTCGTGATGCCGTCGTCGGGGTATCTGCGGCCTGTCCCATCATATCATTTCCCATATCGTATCGTCAGGGTCGCACCGATCGTTCGCGGTGCGCCGACGGTGATCCGTTCAACGTCAAGGTTGCCCAAGCCACCTGCAGCGGCAACTTCGGCGCGCGACACATGATAGAAGTTATACTGGAGACCGTTGGTGGCATATTGCTTGTCAAACAGATTGCGCGCCCAGACACGGATATCCCAGTCGGCGGCGGCCGGTTTGAAAGTCAAAGAAGTATTGGCAACATTCTTGCGCTCGGTCAGTCGTACTGCGGGCTGGCCAAGTCCGGTTGAGGTAACCTGAAACGGGCTGGCGAACTTCGTATCAAAGTGAAAGATCACCGAAGCGCCGCTCGCAAGATCGGCAGTATAATCGAGAAGGGCAGTGAAATCATGCTTCGGCGTGAATGGAGCCTGGTTCCCGGTACAATTCAAACCTGCTGCAGTGCATCCGGCGAAACTTGCATAAAAAGCGTCGGTGTAAGCATAATTGGCGCCAATCGACAGGTTGGACGTCGGACGTACCACTGCCTCGACCTCGACGCCGCGAGACCGAAGCTTCCCTGCATTCGAGTCTTGAAACACGCCGTCCACCTGTGACCGCACTTGGAGATTGGCCGTGTCGGCGTGGAAGGCAGCGATATTGATGGTGAGCGCACGATTGAAGAGATCGGTCTTTGTGCCGACCTCATAGCTCCACGTCGTTTGGGCGCGCAGCGGAGTAGCAGCAGCCAGCGGCGTTCGGACGTTGAACGACCAGCCGCCACCCTGAAAGCCCCGCGACGCCGATGCGTAAAACAGGCTGCCACGGAATGGGTGATACTCCGCGATGACGCGCGGGGTCCAACCTTTCCAGCTGTCGACCGCATCGTCATTGGCCGGCAGTTGCTGGAAGTAAGGACCGCCCTGGAACGGAGACGATCCGATATGCTGCGTGTAGCCCGTTTTGCGCTCGTAGCTGTAACGAAGGCCGGCGGTCAGCGACAATTTGCCCGTGAACTTGTATTTTCCCTCGGCATACGGTCCGAAGCTGCGATTCTCGATCTGTCCCTCGAACGTCTGACCTGGCGTATATCGACCCGCATTGAGGACCGAGAAGAAGAGGTTCGGATCGCGACCGTCGAAACCGAACGTGATCTTGTGGTTCAAGTCCTCATAGCCGAAATATGCGCCCGCGACGAAATCGAAGGGGCCGCCAAGGTCTGATGTGAACCGGAATTCCTGACTTACCTGCCACTCGTCGTTCGTGTTGAGTGAAGGAAAGTTGACGGGGTTCGGGCCTCCATCGGCGTCTTCGGCAAGCCTCGACTTCAGGTATCGGTATCCCGTGATCGAACTGATCTGTCCGATGGCGGTCTCGTAACTCGCATTGAGCAACGCGGTGCCGATCGTACGCCGCGTGAACCCATCGTCATCGAGAAGCACTTTGTGAAGATTGCCGTTCGTTCGTTCTTGTACCGATGCCGCCAGGGCGCCGTCGCCGACTATGGTAGGGCCATCGCCGGACCCAACGCGGCGTAGGTAGGAGCCGCTCGCGACGATGTTCCATTTCTCGTTGGGCCGCCAGCGAACAGACGCCCGATAGGAAGATACCTTGTTATTCGCGAGGTAGTTGTCGGTGATCAAATTGTGCTGATATCCGCCAACCGACTTCACGCTGTAAGCGAAACGTCCGGCGAGAGTTTCCGATATCGGTACGTTGATGAATCCGTCAGCCTCCAACCCGCCGCGTCCGCCTTTATAGGTCACTCCAGTCAACGTCGCGCGGCCGCTGCTGACGCCAATCTCGGCCATGTTGTTGGTGACGACGAGTGCGCCGCCCACGGCATTGCGACCGAAGGTCGTTCCTTGCGGTCCGCGAAGTATCGACACCTGGGAGACGTCATAGAGATTGGCGTCGAACGACGCGAGCGTCCCGTAGAATATGTCGTCGATATACACCCCGACCGGACTTTCCAAACCGGGTGAATCGTTGATGGTACCCTGACCTCGGATTTGTACCGTAACGACCGATGTACCTTTGACCGGTACGAAGGTGGGGCCAGGTGCGATCTTCACGATCTCGGCGAAATTGTCGACCTTGCGAGCCTGAATTTGCTCTTCCCCCAGCGCGCTGACGGCGATCGGTACATTCTGGAGACGTTCGGACCGCCGCGTCGCGGTGACGATGATGTCGCCGGCGATGCCAGTTGCCGCTGTTGCCTGCGGCGTCGGTACCGCGTCCGTCACGCTGCCGGCCGGGGGGGCTGGCGTAGTCGGAATAACGGGTTCCTGTTCCCCGGGCGTCGTGGTGCCGGCGGCTTGGGAATAAGCCGTCATCGGAGTAAGCAGGGCCAGCGTCGAAACACCTAGCGCCAACGGAATCATCGATCGCGTCATATAATCCTCTCCTTTATATCGTCCGATCTGTTGTCGGATCTGATGGTCGCTTGTTTCGCTCCGTAGTCAGATGGTCGCTGTGACCCGACGGTAGGTTTCGGGCCGCGAAAGGAAGGTCAGCCTGCGCCGGCCTCGCGCGCTGAGTGCCATGCGGCCAAGGCGAGGGGACGGATCCGCTGGATGATTTCGCCTGCATTGGCGGCGGTCTGCACACCGTCTCGCGCGCGCCCGGCGATGCCCTGCAAGATGGCCGCAACCCGGAACAGGTTGAACGCGGTGTAGAAGGGATGCGTGGGGTCGACGTCGAACCCTGTGCGTTCGCAATACGTCCGGGCATAAGCCTCGGGCGTCGGGATACCGAGGGCCGTCAGGTCGGCGCCGCGCAACGTTCCGCGGACATCAACCCCCTCGGGGCGAAACCACTCCATCATGTGATAGGTCAGGTCCCCGAGCGGATCCCCCAACGTCGACAGTTCCCAGTCGATCACCGCCGCGACGCGGGGTTCGGTCGGGTGGATCAGCAAATTGTGGAACGAATAGTCGCCGTGGATGATCGTCGTGCGTTCGTCGCTTGGCGGAATGGCCCCTGGCAGCCACTCGGCCAGCCAGTCCATTTCCGGTATATCGATCGTCCGTGACGCCTCGTATTGGCGCGTCCAGCGTGAGATTTGACGGACGAAATAATTTCCCGGGCGACCATAGTCGGCAAGACCGAGCGCCGCATAATCAACGCGATGAAGTCGGGCGAGCGTGTCGTTTGCGGAATCATACACCGCCGCGCGCTCGGCCGGGGACAATTGCGGCATGCGGGGGTCCCAGAAGCCGCGGCCGGGTACATGTCGCATGACGTAGAACATTGTGCCGATGACATCGAGGTCCTCGCACAGCACCAGCGGTTCGGGAACGGGCAGCCCCGCTTCGAACAGCGCGCGCGTAATGCGATATTCGCGATCCACCGCATGCGCCGACGCGAGCAGGACGCCAGCCGGCTTCCGGCGCAATACATATTTGGCATCCGGAGTCGTCAGCAGGAATGTCGGATTGGACTGGCCGCCCTGAAACTGATCGACGGCCATGGGACCAGAAAACCCAGGTACTGCCCCAACGAGGTAACGCTCCAGCGTCGCCTCGTCGAACTGGGTACCAGGCACGACTGCTTCGGTCTGGCCGATCGTTGCAGCGGGAGCACTCATGCCGCCAACTCCCCACGGTACTTGTCGAATTCCATGCGTGCGAGCTGACGTTCGTGCACTTCGTCGGGGCCGTCGGTCAGACGGACGATGCGGGTGTTCGCCCACAACTCGGCCAATCCGAAATCGTCACTGACGCCTCCACCGCCATGCGCCTGAATGGCATCGTCGACGATTTGCTGCGCCATGCGGGGCGCGGCGATCTTGATCATCGCGATTTCCGCGCGGGCGGCCTTGTTGCCCACGGTGTCCATCATGTCGGCCGCCTTCAGGCATAGGAGGCGCGTCATCTCGATCTCGCAACGCGCGCGCGCGATCCGCTCTTCCCACACCGAATGTTCGGCGATAGCCTTGCCGAACGTATGGCGGGTCAGGAGTCGCCGGCACATCTTTTCGAGCGCCACCTCCATCGTCGCAATGTTGCGCATGGTATGATGGATTCGGCCGGGCCCGAGGCGGCCCTGCGCGATCTCGAAGCCGCGTCCCTCGCCGAGCAGCATGTTGTCGACGGGCACGCGAACGTCCTCGAGCAATACCTCGAAATGGCCGTGCGGCGCGTGATCGTAACCGAATACGGGCAGGTGGCGCAGCAAGGTCACGCCCGGCGTGTCGCGCGGCACCAGGATCATCGATTGCTGTTTATAGGCCGCCGCGTCGGGGTCGGTCTTGCCCATGAGAATGAAGAAGTCGCACTTGGGATGGCCCGCACCGGACGACCACCATTTACGGCCGTTGATGACATACTCATCGCCATCGCGGCGGATCGCGGTCTGTATGTTGCGCGCGTCGGACGAGGCGACGGCGGGTTCGGTCATCAGGAACGCAGACCGCGTGATCCCGTCACGCAGCGGCACCATGAAACGTGCCTTTTGTGCAGGCGTACCATACCGGTGAAGCACCTCGAAATTGCCGGTGTCGGGCGCCATGCAATTGAAGACTTCGCTCGCGAATGACACGCGACCCATCAGCTCCGCGATCGGGGCATAATCGAGGTTCGTCAGCCCGGGACTGGTGAAGAATTCGTCGTCATGCTCCGAAGGGGGCATAAAGAAATTCCACAATCCCTCGTCGCGGGCTTTGGCTTTAAGCTCTTCGAATATTGGCGGAATATCGTTCCAGCGATCGATTTTCGCGGCTTGCTCGTGATAAACAGGAACGGCAGGAATGATATGCTCGTCCATGAATGCGCGGACACGGCCCATCCAGGCCTGCGATCGATCCGAATGCTCGAAATTCATGCGGCTACCCCTGCCTAACAACTAAATCATCACTCAATCGACCGGTCGGTCGTGTACTGATAAAGCTATTCGACCGACCGGTCGGCTGTCAACCGGTCTTGTGGCGCCTGGGGCGGAACATGGACGCGCAAAATCGCCGGGTTCGGCAGATATCGATTAGTGAAATCCATTGACCAATTAGACAGGCGACCGTCCGGTCGGACGGTGCTTAGATACTGACGTTGGAGTATCGGTTAGGCAGGATGGTAATCGCGACCACCGGACCGCCAACCAAGAAAAAAGATTGACGCCCGACCGGACGGTCGACACAATTGGCGGCGAGAGAGGATAGTGTTGATGAGTTCGTCGAACGGGCTGGAAGACGCGGTATTGCTGCGGTCTCACGCCCCTTACACGCTGGCTGGGTATGCGGCCTTTCGCGACGTCATCGATCGGGACGGAGCCGTTCCGGCGCGGTTGAAGGCGTTGTTCGTCGCGGTCACTGCGATCGATCGGCGCTATCCCGATCTTGCTCGCCGCGAACTCGTCCGTGGCGTGGGTCTGGGTCTCACCGTGACGGAGGCGACTGCCGGAATCATCGTCTTGAGCAGCCTGCGCGGTGAAGGTGCGGCGCTGGAATTCGCCGAACTAGTGACCAGGACGATGGCGTTGGGCGAGTTACCGAAACCACAACCGTTACCCGACGCCGCACCTGGCGAAGCAGTCGCCAATTTCGAGGCGTATTTCGGGACGATTCCGCCGCCGCTGGCCCAGTTGCTGCGGCTCGTGCCGCGGGCCGCGGACGCATATTATCTCATGCGTCGCGGCAGCATCCACGCGAACCCGCTGTCGCCCAAGTATGGCGAACTGCTGCTGCTGGCGATCCTCGCGGCCGGGTATAGCCCGATGGCGGCAACGCATGTTCGCGGTGCCCGCCGGGCGGGCGCCAGCGACGAGGAAATCGCCGAAGCGGTGCTCTGCGCGATCCCCGCAGCAGGGGTTGCCGCCTGGATGGCCGTTGGCGCGCTGCTGGAACCGGCAGCGGACTGAACTTTCTACAAGTATTCTCATCACTAAAAACGGAGAGCGACATGGAACTCGAAAAAGACGTCATCCAGTATGAACTGGCGGATAATGGTATCTGCACGATTTGGCTGAACCGGCCTCACAAGCGGAACTGCGTCAGCCCCCAGCTGCTGCGCGAACTCGAGGTCGCGGTCGATCGCGCTGCTGCCGACAAGAAGGCATTGGCCGTGGTGTTTCGCGGACGCGGCAACACGTTCTGCTCTGGTGCCGATCTGGACCAGCTGGTTGGTCCGGTGCTGCACGAGAGCACGGTCTCGCTGCAGCTCGCGATCGATTCGGCGCGGACCTACGACAAGATCTACAACATGTCGAAGCCGACCATCGCTGCAGTCGAAGGCTATGCCGTCGCGGGTGGCTTCGAATTGATGATCTCGTGCGATTTCGCACTGGCTGCATCGGAAGCGAAGATCGGCGATTTCCATATCCGCCGCGCGCTGTTCGGCGGTGCCGGACCGATTTATCGCCTGCCGCGCTACATCGGCATGCGCAAGTCCAAGGAACTGATGCTGACCGGCAAACTGCTGACCGGCGACGAGACGGTCGAGTGGAACCTGTGCAACGCGTCTGCACCCGCCGACAAGTTCGATGCTCTGATCGCCGACTTCTGCGCACCGCTGATCGACAAGAGCCCGTTCTGCATGTGGATGACCAAGATGGCGCTGAACCGCGGCATGGACGCGGACACGAACACGCTCATCACGCTTGAGACGATGACCTGCAACGTCGTCCACCATTCCGCCGATGCGAAGGAAGGCGTCGCCGCGTTCCTAGAGAAGCGCAAGCCGGTCTGGACGGGCAACTAAGGTGACGAAGGTCAGCATGGTCGTGCTCGCAAGCCGTCCCGACGACTGGACGCAGGCGCGTTTCACCGAGTGGTGGCGCGGGCCCCATGCCGGTGCCGCCCGGGTACTGCCTGGTCTCGTCGCGTATCGCCACGGCGTCGTGACGAAGGACTATGACAGTCCCGAAACGCCGGGATGGGACGGGCACGCCGTGCTGACCTTCGCTGATCAGGCGGCGCTCGACGTCGCCTTCGCCTCGCCCGAATGGAAGGCGGCGACTGCCCAGACCCGGGGGATGGGCGGTCGGCGGATCATCCTGATCACAGAGGAGGTCGATCTGCTGGAAGCGCAGGTTCAGTCGAAGGAGTATGGAGATGAGTGAACTCTCTCCTGGCTTTTTGGCTCAAGGCTTTCGACTGGACGGCCAGCGTGCGCTCATCACGGGCGGACGCGGCGCACTGGCAGAGGCGATGGCCGCGACCTTGGCGGATCTGGGCTGCGCCGTAGCACTCGCCTCCCGCAACGGCGACGAATGTGTTGCGTTAGCCAACACGATCACCGAGCGCTTTGGCACGCAGGCGATCGGACTGTCCTGCGATATCTCGGATGAGGACTCCGTCGAGGCCGCCGTGACCGAGACGATCGCTCGACTTGGCGGTCTCGATATCCTCGTCAACAATGCCGGTGCCTCGTGGTGGGGGCTCCCACAGGACATTCCGCTCAAGGGCTGGCGCAAGGTCATGGAGGTGAACGTCACCGGCACGTTCCTCGCTTGTCGGCATGCGGCACCGCACATGATCGCGCATGGCGGTGGTGCGATCGTCAACATCGCCTCGGTCGGCGCCTTCATCTCCTACCGCCCAGCGGATGGCCAGGTCGTGCCGTACACCACGAGCAAGGCGGCTATCGTCCACCTGACGAGTGATCTGGCTGCGCAATGGGCTGAACACGGCATACGCGTGAATGCGATCGCGCCCGGATCGATCGAGACCGGAATGACAGAGACGCTTGATCCCGCGATTCAGGACAAGACCCGGGCACGCATCCTGATGGGGCGCTTCGGACGCCCCGACGAAGTCTCAGGTACGCTGGCCCTGCTTGCCTCCCAGGCCGGCAGTTTCATTACCGGCCAGACTTTCCTCGTGGACGGAGGGCAATCCCTTGGCTGACCTGAGCGCGGATGGACTTGTCTGGTCGGACGACCGGCTGTGGCCGCAGTTCGTGGCGAGGGCCGACGAAGATCCAGCCGCGACGGCTCTGGTCGAGTGCCATGATCGACGATGGACCCGGGGTGAGCTTCGTGCCGAGGCGGAAGCCCTGCAGGTCCGTCTGTGTGCAGCGGGTGTCGGCGCAGGATCGCGCGTGCTGGTCGCCGGGCACAAGCGCGCGAGCACCTTGGTCGTGGCGCTCGCCGTATCGGCGTGCGAGGCGATCTTCTGCCCCTATTCGCCAAAATTGTCCGAAGCCGACCGCACGATGCTAGAGAGCCGGCTTGGCCACGCCGCGCATATCGTCGTGGATACCGACGACGCGATCCGCATCGATCCCGCTCCTTCGACAGTCCGCTCCAATGATTTTCGCAACCGCGACGCCGCGCTGATCGGGTTCACGTCCGGTACGACAGGCGTGCCCAAGGGCGTGATGCACGGGTCGACGGCGTTGAACTACGCGACACGTGCCTGCGCTGCCAATGCCGGCCTGAAGCCAGGAGACTCGATCCTGGGGATCGTACCGCTCGACAGCGCGCCGGGCTTCACGTTCACCGCGCATTTCGCCCTGTCGCTTGGCCACCACCTCGTGCTGATCGATCCATGGGATCCCGTGACAGCGATGCGACGTGCGACCGTTCATGGCTGCGGCTGGGCGATCATGGTGCCGACGCATCTGTATACGATGGTGGAAGCGGCGAAGACGGGCGCGTGGTCGGGGCGATTGCCGCTACGCGCGGTGGCCGTTGGCGGTAGTGCGATGACGCCTGAATTGATCGCCGATGCCGATACTCTGCTGGGCCTGAAAGCACTGCGTATGTTCGGCATGTCGGAATGCATGGGACATTGTTCGACAGTGCCGGCAGACACGCTCGTGCGGCGTCAATCGACCGATGGGCGACCCTTCCCGGGAACGCTCGAGGAAGCCTTCGATCTGCACGGTCGCTCGCTGCCACGCGGTGAGCGTGGACAGGCGGGCGTGCGCGGACCGTCGCTGTTCCTGGGCTATGCCGAGGATCTGGGAGCCGGACAGGAGCGGATGACGCCCGACGGCTATTACCTGACCGGCGACGAGATCGTGCGCGACGATGAGGGCTATGTCCGGGTGGTGGGTCGGATCAAGGACCAGATCATTCGCGGCGGTCTGAACATCGACCCCGCCGAGATCGAAGCCGCACTGCTGCGCCACCCGGCGCTCGCCGAGGTGGCAGTGGTCGGCGTTCCCGAACGCAAGCTTGGCGAGCAGGCTTGCGCAGTCTGTCGGATACGCGATGGGGCGTCGCCGATCAGTTTCGACGAGATGATCGCGCATCTCCAACGCGAAGGAATGTCGCGTAAGAAATGGCCGGAACATCTGGTCCTGGTCGATGAGATGGCGATCGGCGCGACCGGAAAGCTCGATAAGAAGGCCATGGCCGCGCGTGCGGTTGCGGCACTGGTGTCGGCATGATTGGATTTTCGTTCGACCTGACCGGGCGGGTCGCGCTGGTCACCGGGGCCTCATCGGGACTGGGGCGTCGGTTTGCGACCATATTGGCGGCGAGCGGTGCGAAAGTGGTGATCGGTGCGCGGCGTGCCGAACTGCTCGACACGCTTGCGCAGGAGATAGCGGACAATGGCGGCGAAGCGCTGCCGCTGGCGATGGATGTCACCGACGAGGCCTCGATCATCACGGCCTATGACGAAGCCGCAGCACGCTTCGGCCCGGTCGATACGGTCATTGCTAACGCTGGACTGAACGTAGCAGGCAGTTCTCTCGGGCTGGAGGCCGACGCCTTCGACCGGATCGTCGCGGTCAATCTGCGGGGCGTGTTCCTGACGGCACGCGAAGGTGCGCGGCGCATGGTGGCAGCCGGATCGCAGGACCGCGAACATGGTCGCATCACGATAATATCGTCAATCACTGCGCATCAACCGGGGGCGGGCATTGCCCCGTACAGCGCGACAAAGGCTGCCGTCGCCCAGATGGGGCGATCGCTGGCGAAGGATTGGGCACGCAAGGGCATCAACGTCAACGTGCTTTGCCCCGGCTATATTTCCACCGAAATGAACGAAACGCTTTGGGATCAGCCGGCGGGGCAGGGGCTGCTCGCGTCCTTTCCGCGAAAGCGCGTTATGGACAGCGACGCGATTGACGCGATGATCCTGTATTTCTCGTCCGATTCGAGCCGGAACCTGACCGGTTCGGTGATGACGATCGACGACGGGCAGACGCTTTGAGGGTTTGGCATACCAGGGTTGGTCGGCGCGATACCGCGCGTTTCGCCGCTGGACTGGCGCTGGCCTTCCCGGTGAACGGCTACCGCGGCGCCGCAAGTTGCGGGTCGAGCACGTCATGACGCGAGTCACCGATGCCAATCTGGGGACCACGCCGGTACGCCCAGGTTTCGAGCTCGACGAAGGCGCGTTGGACAGGTGGATGCGCGAGCATGTGGCGGACTATCAGGGGCCGCTGATCGTCACGCAGTTTCGCGGTGGGCAATCCAATCCGACTTACCATCTGGCTACGCCGAAACGACGTTACGTCCTGCGTCGCAAGCCGCCCGGGCCGTTGCTGAAGGGCGCTCACGCCGTCGACCGCGAAGCCAGGGTGCTGATCGCCCTCGAGCGTGCCGGCTTTCCGGTGGCGCACGTGCACGGATTGTCGGTGGACGACACGGTGATCGGCACGATGTTCTACGTCATGGACATGGTCGAAGGGCGCGTCGTCTGGGACGCAACTTTTCCTGACGTACCTGCCGAGGAGCGGGCTGCGTATTTCGATGCGATGAATGCGACGATGGCGCAGCTTCACGGGATCGATCCAGGCGCGATCGGGCTCGCGGACTATGGCCGGCCCGGCAATTACTTCGAACGTCAGATCGCGCGGTGGTCGAGCCAGTATCTGTCCGACGATGCTGCGGGGCGGGATCCGTATATGGACCGACTCGTCGAATGGCTGCCTGCGAACATTCCCGTTGACGACGATGCATCGTCCATCGTGCACGGCGACTTCCGCTGCGACAATCTGATCTTTCATCCCAGCGAACCTCGGATTTTGGCGGTGCTCGACTGGGAATTGTCGACACTCGGGCATCCGGGAGCGGACTTCGCCTATCATGCCATGATGTACCGGATGCCGGCACATATTGTAGCTGGACTCGGCGGTGTGGATCCGGCTTTGCTGCGGATCCCGTCGGAAGAGGCTTATCTAAAAGCCTATTGTGCCCGGCGTGGCTTGGCTTCGATGCCCGGATACGACTTCTATATCGCGTTCAACTTCTTTCGCCTCGCCGCGATTTTCCACGGAATAAAGGGCCGTGTGCTGAACGGTACGGCGGCGTCCGCCGAGGCACGCCAGCGCGTCGCGGTGCTGCCCGAATTGATGGCGCTGGCCTGGGCGCAGGCGGAGCGCGCGACGCGTCGCTGATATTTGGAGAGTTGCGTATGTCCGATCCTACCGCATTCCGCTGCGTTGCCGCGCTATTGGCGTTGTCAGCCCCGGCCGCGGCCTTTGCTCAGGTGCCTGCGCGACCTGTTCCCCCCGAACGGACGACACAGCCTGCCACGACGAGCGCTCTGCCAGACGACAGCGCGTTGCCCGCGCCCGATCGCTTCAAGCGGTTCGACGATCTCAGTCTGAAGGGCTGGGCGATTTCGTATCCCAAGGTCGCCGATACGATCCTCGCCGATCATCTGGGCGTTCGTGATGCGCTCGCCGATATCGGCATCGGCATTTCGCCGATAAATACGGCTAATTTCCAGTATGACTTTTTGCAGAACGATCGCGGCTATCGTGGACCACAGCTTTATAACGGTCAGCGGATAACTCGGACCAATACCACGGCCAGCCTCACCGCGACCTATGACCTCGGCCGTATTGGGCTCAAGGGTGGACAGATCGCGACGACATTGAGCATCGTCGACAACAGCTTTCCAGCAGTGAACGGTCCGAAGAAAATCCGGATCGGTCGTCTCCACTATTATCAGGATGTGATCGCCGGGGTGTTGGACTTCAAAGCGGGCTACATCGACAACACGCAGGAGTTCCTCGGGATCAACGTCGGTGGCAATCTGGCAACCGGAAACCTTGGACCGCAGGCGACGATCCCGTTCCAACTCGGTTTGAGTTATGGCGGGTTTGCCGCGCCCGGTATCAACGTCCGGGTACGATCCAAGACCGGCTTCTACAACAAATTCGGTATTCAGCGCAGCTTGCCACCAGGGGGCGCGACAGCGGAAAACGCCGTAAACCCGGGGGGTTTTCGTTTCTCTCCGCCAGGTACTGGCGTCTTATTGATCGACGAAATCGGTTTCAATCGGGCATCGGCGCCCGGCACGAAATCTGCCTGGGTACGGTTCGGCGGCATCCACAATTCGACGCGCTACAATCGTTTCTCGGATGGTGCGCAAAAAGATAATTGGGCCGTTTTCGTCGCTGCCGATCGACAGCTGACGCAGACCGATCCGGCGAAACCCTTTCGCGGAATTTATGCCGGAGCGACATTCAACTATGCGCCACCGGAACAGAACTTCTTCACGCAATATTACGAAGGCCGTGTCTATGGCGTCGGTCTCATCAAAAGCCGTCCGTTCGATCTGGCGTCGTTGGTAACAACGTATAACGTGTATAGTCCGGAGGGACTGCGCGCTCGTGTCCCGATAAACCAATCATTCTACAAAGGTACCTGGGCTGCCACGGCCAGCTACGCCTATCGCGCTGCGGCGGGGATCTATATCCAGCCGGGCTTAGGAGTAACGGTGCATCCGATCTTCAGCCCAAGGTTCGGGCCAGCACTGAACGGCTACCTAAGCCTGATCACGCTGTTCTAGTTACTGACCTTATATACTTTGCGACCGGCCTGGCTAGGCTGAAATGATATCGTCAAAGCTTTGTGTATTGCCATCGTACTAGGATGCTAACGATCAAACTTTGGCAGTATGCACTATCATCTAAAGATGAATGAGTGTCCGAAGTTGGAAAAGGGGCGAGGCCTCCTAAACGTCCGATTGTGATGACGTGGACGGCTCTCCAACCCTCCAGCAGAATGTTCTGCGGAGAGTCGAAGTAGAGCCACGATGGGAAACGTCACAACGATCGGTCTGGATATCGCGAAGAACGTGTTTCAGGTGCACGGAGTGGATGCTGATGGCGCAGCGGTTGTTCGCCAGCGTCTGACGCGTGGGCGGATGTTGAAGTTTTTCGCCAAGCTCCCCCGGTGTCTGATCGGCATTGAGGCGTGTGCGACATCACACTTCTGGGCGCGCGAGCTGGTCGCGCTCGGGCATGACGTGAAGCTGATGCCGGCGCAGTATGTGAAGCCGTACGTCAAGCGAGGCAAGAACGACGCGGCTGATGCCGAGGCGATCTGCGAGGCCGTGACCCGGCCGACCATGCGCTTCGTCGGGATCAAGTCGCCCGAGCAGCAGAGCGCGATGATGCTCCATCGTGTCCGCCTGATCCTCAACCGCCAGCGCACGCAGCTGTCGAACGCGATGCGGGCGCACTTGGCCGAGTTCGGGATTGCAGCGCCGATTGGCAGAAACGGCATCGAGCAGCTCCTCGACGTAATCGCTGATCCTACCGATGAACGCGTACCGGCCGATGCGCGGTTCTGCCTGGAGATGCTGGCAGCCCAGTTGCGCATCGTAAAGGAGCAGATCCTCGAGAACGATCGTCGCATCCTGGCGAGCGCACGCGAGACCGAGCTTGGTCGCCGACTGATGGAGATACCCGGCGTGGGTCCACTGCTCGCCAGCGCCATCGTCGCCACGGTTCCTGACCCCGCGATCTTCCGCTCGGGCCGCAACCTGGCTGCCTGGATAGGCCTCGTGCCGCGGCAGAACTCGAGCGGCGGAAAGGAGCGGCTGGGCAGCATCACGAAGGCGGGCCACCAATACCTGCGTCAGATGCTGATCGTCGGCGCTATGGCAGTCGTGCGCTATGCCGAACGGAACGGGGCTAAGCGGCCCTGGCTTGTGCAACTGCTTGCCAGGCGGAAGACCAAGGTCGCCGCGGTCGCGCTCGCTAACAAGAACGCCCGCATGATCTGGGCGATGATGGCCAGCGGCGAGCGTTATCGCGAGCCGCAGATCGCGTAACAGGATACGGTGCGGACGACCGCACCGGACGAGGTTGGGAAGGGCGGATAGGAGCTAATGCAACAAGCCGGTTGAACCGCCGGATCGGGAAAACCCACAAAGACCCAAGCACCTCGAGTGCGTGTTTGTGATCGGGACCCGAACCGCGCGAATGGCATTATGGCCAGCGGCGCTATGAGCCGCACTAACAGGTCGGACACATGGCCGCACCAACCAGCATTGCAACGCTACTGTTCAAGCTTGCCAACGGAGAGCCGTCCACACATGGGTCGCTGTAGCCTTGAGGAGATCAAACGTCTCGACCACTGAGGTCGGTTCAAAGTGCCACGGCTATTAAGCAACCCATCATGGACGGCTCCGGCAAAGGGTATCCGGTGACACCGTCCAACCCCGCCAAGTCAGGCCAGTTCTGACGCCAACAAATAGCGCTGAGCCAACTAGCCCTGCGAACAAGCCGACCCATAGCGCATCGAAGATCATTAGAATCCATACGACTGCCGCTGGCTGCCCCATCGCCAGCTTATGATTTGCCATGTGCAACGCCTGCGAGGGCGCGAACGCGAGGGCTGCGAGAAGGATGAGGACGACAGCTGCCGGCAGGAGCGATGTCATGGCCCGTTTCGGCGTAACGGCTGCTTCTTCTAGCAACGCACCCACCACATAGACGAGGAACCCTCCCTGGATCACTGCCGAGAGGATCTGAAGCGGAATGTTAATTGCGGGGGCAAGGCCCTGGGTCTTAAGCCAGGCGAAAGGTGACGCGACTGCAAATCCGATCAGGAGCCCAGCAATCACGCGGGCCAGGGCTGCAGGCGGCACCATCAGCGTTCGACGTATGGACCCGACAGCCCAATAGCGGGCCGTCGCAAGTATCGTAATCGTGAAGCCGGCTACTTTCAGGTAGCCGAAGCTCCAGCGCAGCGGGCTCGACGAGAGAGCGCGAAAACGGCTCATGGACTCGAACATGCCGATATGGATTTCGGCGGCATGCTGCAGGAACTCTGGCAATACCGCGATGAGCAGCAGCAACGGCGCTGCCAGAACCATGGTGCCGCCAAACCTGTACGTCTCGTACGCCGCCCGCCCGACATCCCGTAACCCTGCCAGGGTCCCACGTGGCTTCTTATGCCCGTCAGTCATTTCACTCCCCCTCTGACGTGAAACTCAGGATGTCGCCGGGCTGACAATCGAGCGCCAGGCAGATCGCCTCGAGCGTCGAAAAGCGGATCGCCTTGGCTTTGCCCGTCTTCAGGATGGACAGGTTAGCCATAGTGATGTCGATCGCCTGCGACAGGCTGGTCAGGGTCATGCCTCGCGCGGCCAGCATCTCGTCCAGCTTGACGATTACCGGCATCAGACGGTCAGCGCCAGGTCGTCGCGCATAGCCGTCCCAACCCGGAAAACGCGAGCAAGCGCGAACACCATGATGACGGCGATCCAGCCAGTGAAGGCTGGCGTCCAGGTTGCGTGGTCGGCACCCATCCGATCGAGCGCCAAGATGATGAGCCCCATGGCCAGGTCGAGCAGTTGCAGTGTCAGCAACGCCCAGCCGATCCTGGTTAGTCGATCCGCGTTGAGAGCGACGAATGGATCGCCTGTGCGCACCGTGCTGACCATCGCCAGCAGGCGCGTGAAGATTTGATGCACTGCCACAGCTGCGATGATGCCGAGCACCGCCATGATGCGCAGTATGACGATAATACCCACTATGTTGCTGTTCGGGTATTTGGTGGACAGGTGTCCGGCGATCACATCACCGAAGACGAAAGACAGGGCAACCGCTGCGGCAAAACCGATCGCAGCGAGCCAATTGGCGCCATTGGCGAAGCGCAACACGCCACTGATTATCCGCAGTCCCTTGTCCTGCATCTTCGACTCCTTATCGATAAACAATGTGCATCGATTATCGATAAGGTCAAGGACGAAAGATGGCTGCTTGATTGGCTTCTATCAACGTCGGCTGCTGTTCCAGCCCCTCCGATAACGGCGTTAGTTCGATATGAATGGGCGTCCGAAGCTCGCAAGCGGGCAGGTCAGCGCGGGGATGAACGAATGTCTGCAGTTGGGGAGCGGGGAAGGGCACTCGAACGTCCGCAATTGGGTCAATGCACACCGGCACCCACGGGCTGCGGCAAAGGATCTCCGTAGAAGATGCCCCGGCCATCGGTCGCCAAGTAGACGCGGCCGAAGAGGCGAGGATCGCCCGTGATGACTCGGTATCTAAGACCCCATTGGTGCGCGTCGTCGTTGATCCGGAACCAGCGCGCGCCCGCGTCGGTCGAGCGCCACAGCCCGCCAAACGTCTTCGTGACCCCGAAGGCGTAGAGAGTCGGCACGTGCCCGTCGGGCGCCGCCTTGCCGAGACCGAAGCTCACGAAATACATGTCACGCAACACCGGATCGACTGGCGTGGACGCAACGAACGTGCGGGCACCGTCGCTGGTGTGGAAGAAGCGGCCGCCTAGGATCAGCCAGAGCTCGCCAGCCGTCCCCGGCGTTGCCGCCGCCATTGGTTGAAACTCCCGTGCCGCCGGGCGCGAGCTGGCAATGCCGGCCGGGAGTCCCTGCGCGGGCGCCTGCGTGAACGTCTTCGCCCCGTCACGACTGAGGAAGATACGCGCGCCAGCATAGTCGATTGCGTACCAGGCAAGGGGGTCGACCTTGTCGGCGACCGCATAGGTGCGTTCCGGTAAACCCTTGGGTCGCCACCAGATCCGCCCCCTATCGGCCGTGGCGAGCGTCACTAGCCCAGACACCAGGAAGGTGCTCCCATCCGCCGAAACAGTGATCGGTGCCTGGCCATCGGCGTCGATCCGCCGTGGCGCGGCGGACCCGATCGCGATCGGCGACGCCAGCATCTTATGCCAGCTGCGGCCTCCATCCTCCGACCAGCCGAGCGACGCCCCCTCAGGATCGGGGGAATAGCCTGATGCGCTCCGAACGATGATCTTGGGCGCCACGCCGGCATAATCGACATTGTTAGTCTGCGGCAGGTCGGGATCGGCGAAGGCCCGCTCCGGCGCGCGGTCGAGCCGATCGTGGACGAAGCCGTGCGTGTCGCCGATGCCGGAGATCAAGTGGGGTCCCTCGGGCGGACTGACGAGGCTGAGCGGCACCGCCTCTTCGATCCCGGTGACCCAGGGCCGCCAAACCATGTCGGCCTTGTCCGCTTGCTTGGTTCGGAACACCGTCAGCCCCGTGGCATAGGCAAGCGTGGCACCGTCGAACGGATCGAACGCCAGACCCGCGATCCAGCCGCCAAACCCGCCCTTGTCGAGCCGTAGCCAAGGCGCCGACGAGAGATCGCGTGAACTCCGCTCCCGCAGGCTCGTCCAGTGCGCGCCCCCGTCGGACGACAGCCAGACGGTATCGCGATGGTTCCAGCGATCGACCGTCGACACCGCCAGCCGGCCGGGTTGCAGCCGATCGAGGCTGAGCCCCATGTAGCCGCCCTCGGCCTCGTCACCGCGCGCAGGCGTGATGTTCGTCCATCCGCCCGGCCTCGGGTCGAGCTTCCAAACCTCACCTAGTGCGATCCCGTTCGGACCGATGTCGGAGCAGTAATCGATGTAAAGCATGCCCTGTTGGTCTACTGCCGCCTTGACGGGCAGCATGGTCGAGGCCGGACCTCCGGTGACGGCGCTCCAGCTTCGACCGGCGTCGGTCGAGCGGTACAGGTGTTGCACCGTTGCGTCTGCGACGCCGGCATACATGGCGCGCGACCGGCCAAGGGCAGTTTCGCCCGGCGGGCCGAAGACCACGAAGGAGACGCCGCCATGGGTGTGGTTCGCGGCGGGACGGCCAAGCCCCTTCCACGGGAACCGCTCGACCTTGTGCCACGTCCGGCCGCTGTCCTCACTGTCCCAAAGACCGTCGTGCCGCGATCCGAAGAACAGGTGCGTCCGCCGATCCGGGTCGATCGCGAGGCGCTCGCCCAGACCGCGACCGTCCTCGTTGCCGCCCATGCTGAAGGGAACCGGCGTTACCTGCCAGGAAGTGCCGCGATCGGCGCTCCGCATGATCGCCGCAGGCTGGCCGAAGTACATGCCCGCGGCGATGTAAATGATGTTTGGGTCCACCGGGTCCGGCGCGATGCTTTCGACGCCCATGTAGCTGTTCTGCGCTTGGCCGTCCTGAAGCGCAATCCAGCGCTGCGTCAGGGCATCCCAGCGATAGGCGCCACCCACATCGGTACGCAAATATGCGAGGTTCCTTTCTGCGACGCTGAACACGATGGCAGGCGAGAACCCGCCGCCGCCGATCACGACATTGTTCCATTGGTACGGCAGTGGGGAGGGAACAGGCAAAGTGGGAGCAGCAGCGAGCGAAGCTGCCGCGAGTCCGAGCAGCGGGATAACGAGTTTCACGCGGTCACACCTCTCCGATGTGTCCAAGTTAGCGAAGCAGGATCGGGACGGATAGTCTAGTCGTCTCACATATCGGCCAGAAACGCTACACTCGATTCAGGTGCTGGTTTATGGTTCGAAAACTCTGTGAACTGGTTCGTATCGCCGGATTAATGTCCGTCCGCTTTCGGGCACGGTATGGTCGATCGCGAACGGACGTATGTAGGTCGTCTCGGCCGGAAAGCTGCCAGTCGGCTGACGCAATTGTCGCCGTTCGAAGACGTCTCTAGCATGCCTGATAGCGGACGCTGAGATGAGTGGAGGCGTGGATGAAAAAGTGGCGGTTCACAGGGATAGTGGCCGGAATCGGACTGGTCGGCATCTATTTGTTGAACGCATCTTGGCTTGCGGCTGCACCAGTAGGGCGACCTAACATCCTTGCCCACCGTGGCGTACATCAGACGTTCGACCGAACAAATCTGAAGCAGAGTGATTGTACTGCCATTCGGATGCGTCCGCCCACCAATCCGTTCATAGAAAACACTATGGCGTCGATGCGTGCGAGCTTCCATCTAGGCGCGGATCAGATCGAACTTGATGTTCATCCCACCACGGATGGCGAGTTCGCCGTATTCCATGACTGGTCGGTGGAATGCCGTACGAACGGCAAGGGCGTGACACGCGAGTTGAGCATGAAGTACCTTCGCACGCTCGATCTTGGCTATGGCTACACGACGGACGGCGGTAGGACCTACCCATTTCGAGGTAAATTCGTGGGGCAGATGAAGACTCTCCATGAGGTGCTGGCCGAGTTTCCGGACAGGCGTTTTCTGATCAATATCAAGAGCAACGACCCAGCCGAAGCCGATCAACTCGTCAAGTACCTCAAGGCAAAAGGCGATGAGACGGGCAAGCGAATAGGCATTGTGGCCAGCGATAGGGTTCTTGATCGGGTCGGAGCCCTTGCTCCAACTACCAAGGTGTTATCAGTCGATCGCACGAAGGCATGTTCCTTTGGATACCTCGCGGTTGGCTGGAGCGGTTACGTGCCTGAGAGCTGTCGCCATGGCACGATTGGCGTTCCCGTCAACTTGCGCTGGGCCTTCTGGGGGTGGCCGAACCGCTTCCTCCAGCGAATGCGAGATGCGGATGCCGAGGTCATGGTAGCGGGGCCGCTCGGCAGCACAAGCGGCGATCCCGGCATTACCGATACCGTTCAACTCGATGCCATTCCCGACCGGTATGAGGGCAGCATTATGACCGACGACATCGAGAAGGTCGGTCCTGCGGCATTGCGGCGCTGGCCGCGATCGCCGGCCGGCCGATCTTCGCTGGCAGTTAGGCTTTGTCTCAAGCCTACGGATCGGGCTTTGGGAACGCTGTCCACCTTCAGATACTCGGTTCACCCCTTAAAGGCGGCAGCGTGTACGACATCGGTGATTTGCCTCAGCATCTTCAAAAGCGGTCGGACGGCTTTCCACCGACTATCGTAGTTCAGCGTTAAAGGCCCGGCATCTTACCTGTCGTCCGATCAAGATTAACGAATGTCGGAAGTTGAGATGCGCTCGGGGCGGCGTCAATGACCGGAAATGGGTCTCTCAGATCTCGGTGCGTTCGGCCAATTCCAAAGCGCCCTCCACGTCAACGCCCAAGTAGCGCACCGTGCTGTCGATCTTGGCATGGCCGAGAAGGATCTGAACAGCGCGGAGGTTACCAGTCGCCTTGTAGATGATCAACGCTTTCGTGCGCCGTAGCGAATGCGTCCCATAATCCTGCGCTGGAAGGCCGATGCCGACCACCCAGTCGCGCACAAGGCGGGCATATTGCCGCGTGCTCATGTGGTCCATGTAATCGTTGCGGCTCGGGAAAACGAAGTCGTTCAGTGTCCCCCCACGTCGCTCCAACCATGCCCGCATCGTCTTTCGCGCCGTGTCCATTATCTCGAACTGAACCGGTCGTTTGGTTTTTTGCTGAACCACGACGGCGCGGTCACGGACGCGCCCGCCGGAAACTACATCGCCGATCCGCACCCTGACCACGTCACAGCCGCGCAGCTTGCTGTCGATGGCGAAGTCGAACAGCGCTCGGTCGCGCAGTCGCCTCTGCTGGTCAAGCCAGAAGCGAATGGCCCAGACCTGTTGCTGTTTTAGCGCCCGCTTCGCACCAATCAGCCGTCCTTCGTTCCAGGGACGAAGTTCGTGAAAGGCGGGGTCCATTGACGAGTGACCCATCGATCATCTCCATCGGCCCACATCGGTCAATCGAGTATACGCATGCGCAGTAAACCGTCGGTTTAGAAATGTGGTTGATCAGCCGTCGATGATGCTGAACGAGCTGTCGGTTTCGGGCGGCGCCGCGCAGTCGCTGCGGCCGGAAGTGGGTCCTCGTCAGCGCGTAGCGGCTTGGTTGCAAGGTACGATGGCTTTGCCCGCTGTCGTGTCAGCCGCTACCCAACGTGTGATAAGTAAAGGACATGCGGTGGCGAGCGTCAAAATCAGCGGACTTTCAAAGAGCTTCGGCGACACCATAGTGCTCCTGCCGACCGACCTGACGATTGCCGACGGCGAGTTCGTCGTCCTCGTCGGGCCGTCGGGTTGCGGCAAGTCGACATTGTTGCGGATGATCGCCGGGCTTGAGGTCCCAAGCACCGGAAGGGTGGCGATCGGCGGACGCGATGTGACCGATGCGGCGCCGTCGGATCGCGGGCTGGCGATGGTGTTCCAGTCCTACGCGCTGTACCCGCATCTCACAGTCGCGGAGAACATCGCGTTTCCGTTGAAGGTCGCAAAAGTCGCCAAGCGCGAGATTACCGAGCGCGTCGCGGAGGTCGCGGCGATGCTCGATCTGTCGGATCTGCTCGACCGGCGGCCGCGAGCCTTGTCGGGTGGGCAGCGTCAGCGGGTATCAATCGCGCGCGCAGTCGTGCGTCGACCGAAGGTATTGTTGCTCGACGAGCCGTTGTCGAACCTCGATGCCAACCTGCGCGCGCGGATGCGGCACGAATTTGCGCGGCTGCATCAACAGCTTGGCGCTACGATGATCTACGTGACGCACGATCAACTCGAGGCGATGACGCTCGCCAACCGCATCGTCGTAATGAGCGAGGGGCGTGTCGAGCAGGTCGGGCCGCCCATCGAAGTGTACCGCCGACCGGCGAGCCTGGCGGTCGCCGCGGCGATCGGCTCGCCCGGGATGAACCTGCTGGCGGCGACGATCGCGTCGGTCGATGCTGACGGGACGACGGTAAGGCTGGCAGGCGGCGAGACGGTAAGGACCGGCGCGATCGTCCCGGCGGATGCGGTAGGTTCGCCGGTCACGCTCGGCGTTCGCCCCGAACATCTGTATGTCGACGACGCGGGGCCGTTCGTTGGCGCGGTCGAGCTATTCGAGCGGCTCGGGCCGTTGTCGTTCGCGCATCTCGGCGCGCGCGGCGCGGCGGATACGATCGTCGCGCAATTGCCGGGGGACCGCTCGATCACGCTTGGCGAAGCCCTGCGGGTCGGCGTTGCGCCCGATGCCGCGCATGTGTTCGGCGCCGATGGCCGCGCCTATCCCTTCACGCTGCCTCCGAGCAGCCCGGTCAGGTAATAACGCTGCATCGCCAGGAAGAGCAGCAGCACGGGCATTGTCGTGACGACCGCGGCGGCCATCATCAGCTCGCCATCCGCCGAATGCTCGCGTGCGATCGCCGCGACCGCGACCGGCAGCGTGTAGAGATGCTGGTCGGCCAGCACGATCAGCGGCCAGAGGAAGTCGTTCCACGAGCCTAGGAACATGAATAGCGCCAGCGTGACGACGATCGGGGTGAGCAGCGGAAGGACGATCGTGACGAAGATCCGCGCCTCGCTCGCGCCGTCGATCCGCGCCGCGTCGATCATCTCGTCGGGGATCGCCAGCGTCGCCTGCCGCACGAACAGGATCGCGAAGATGCCTGCGAGGCTTGGCAGGATCACGCCGGCATAGCTGTTGACGAGCCCGAGCCGCTTGAAGATCAGGAACAGCGGCAGCATCGCAACCTGGCCCGGTACGACCAGCGATGCGATCAGGATCTTCAGTAGCCGTTCTCGTCCGCGGAAGCGGAGTTTAGCGAACGCATAGCCCGCGGGGACCGTGAGCAGCAGGCCGAGCAGCGTCGAGATCGTGGCGATGGCGACGCTGTTGAACAGTGCGGGGACGATCCGGTAGTCGAACCACGCGTCATCGATCAGCCGCCGGACGAGCAGCTCGTGGTAATTCTCCAGCGACCAGCGCGATGGCCAGAGCGGCGTGGGGAGGTTGCTCGACTCGCCGCGCGGCATGAACGAGACGATCACCATGTAGAGCAGTGGCGCGATCGTCAGCGCGGTCAGCAGCACCACCGCCGCATTGGCGAGGAACGCACGCGGTTTTATCAGAGCCATTCGTAGCGCCTCCCGATCCGCGTCTGCACCATCGTCAGCGCGAGGATCATCAGGAACAGGACGAACGCGACTGCGCTGGCCTGGCCGAGATTCCACCATTTGAAGCCTTCGTCGAACATGAAATACAGGATCGTCGTGGTGCTTTGCGCAGGGCCGCCGAGAGTCATGACATAGGGCTCGGCGAAGATCTGGAGAAAGCCCGCGACGCTCATCACCGCGGCGAGCAGCAACGTCGGGCCGATCGCAGGGAGGGTGACGTGGCGGAAGCGGCCCCAGCGACCGGCGCCGTCAAGCCGCGCGGCTTCCATCAGGTCCTGCGGCACTGCAGACAGCGCGGCGGTGAAGACGATCATGTTATAGCCAAAGATCTTCCACGTGACGAAGATGAGGATCGCGGGAATCGAGGTGTGCGGGTTGCCCAGCCAGTCGACCGGCGCTGCCCCAATTGTCGCGAGTGCGCGGTTGATCAGCCCCGAGCGTTCGTTGAACAGGAAGCGCCATACCACCGCGGTCGCGACGATGCTGGTGACGTAGGGCGCGAACAGCAGCACGCGCCACAGCGGCTTCCACCGCACCGTCGCGTCGTTGAGCAGCAGCGCGACGGCGAGCGACGCACCGATCGCCATCGGCACGCCGAGCAGGGCGAACAGCGCGGTATTGCCGATCGCGCGCCAGAACAGCGGCGTCGAGAACAGGTCGATGAAATTGCCGAGCCCGACGAAGCGCAGGTTCGCCCAGTCGGCGAGCGCGTAGATCGAGTAATCGGTGACCGACAACGCCATCGCCAGTGCGGTCGGCAGGACGAAGACCAATGCGATGATCACGAGGACCGGTGCGGAGAAGAGCCAGGCGGCCCGTTCCTGGCGGGTCATGCCAGCGTGCCCGCCTCGACCAGCGCGCGGCGCTTGGCGAGCAACTGGTCGACGCGCGTGTCGAGCCCGGCGAGCGCCTGCGGAATCGTCTGGACGTTTCGAACGACGCGTTCGGCGGCGAACTGGATTTCGAGTTTGATCCGCTCCCATTCGATCACCTTCGGTGCGGTGGCAGGGAAGCGCATCTGTGCCTTGAACGGCGCGAGTATCGGCGCGCGGAGTTGCGGCGACGTCCACGCACTAAGCCGGGCCGGGAGATTGCCGATCATGGTCTGGTAGCGGAGTTCGCTCGCCGGTGAACTGAGGTGGCGGACCAGGGCCCAAGCTTCGGCCGGGCGCGGTGTCGACGCGGACACGCACAGGCTGGTGCTCAGCCCCGACACTGCGCCGACGCCGTGCGGACCCGCGAGCCGCGCCGTCGCCCAGCGCTCGGCGGGGATCTCCGCGGCACGTCGATGGAGGTCGAGCATCGTCGTCGGCCCGGTCGGCCAGATCGCGAAATAGCCTTGCGCGAACGCCGCGACCGGATCCTGAATCTCGGTCGAGAGCGCTTTTGGCGCGAGCCCTTCGGCAAATATACGCGCGTAATAGGCGAACGCGGCACGAGCCTCCGGCGTCTGGAAATTGCCGCGCGTATCATGGTCGCGCAGCAGCGTCGCGCCGGTCTGGCCGAGCATCGTGATGAGCATGTCAGGCCAGTTGAGCAGAAGCATGAACACGAAGTCGTCCGGCCGCTGTCGCTTGATGGCATGACCCATGCGGAGCCAGCCGTCCCAGTCTTCGGCAGGCGCGGCATAGCCAGCCTTGGCGAGGATATCTCGTCGGTAGAACTGGACCTGAGGCGCGACCGACCACGGCACGGCGAAGTCGCGCCCGCCGACACGGGTCGCGTCGAGCACCCCGGGGAACAGATCGGCGACCATGGCCGGCGACGGGACGGGGGCGATTGCACCGATCGTGGCGAATTCCTGGACCCAGCCGGTATACAGCATCAGCACGTCGGGCATGGCGCCGCCAGCCTGCGCGGTCAGCAGCTTTTCGTGTGCTGCGGTCGCAGGCAGCGATTGTATGTCGACCGGGATCCCGGTCGCGGCGGTGAAGGCGGGCATCAGCATCGGCGAATAATCGCCCTCGTAGCTCATCGCCCAGAATTTCAGCGGTTCGCGGGCGCGCGATCGGGCACAAGCCGCGAGGCCGAGCGTCGGCAGAAGCCCGAGCGCGCTTCGTCGAGTCCAGTCGTGCGGCTGTGCCCCCATCGCCGGATCGTGGCGCATCGCGGCGTTCCACGCCACCCTCTGCGGGAGGCGACAACCAGCGAAATATTGCGTTAGGTTAATGCCTTGGTGGGGATTGCACGGGCGACATGCTTGCCCCGTGGCGGCCGATGAGCTTAAGCCGGGGGAGACGCTGGCGGGGGCCAATGCCGGCGAACAGGGAGAGAAGTCATGCGTATCCTTCGCCGCCGTCATCTGTTGTCTGGCGTCGCGATGCTTGCGGCAACGTCGGTACAGGCACAGATCACTTCACCGGCCACCGATGCGCCCGCGCCGGACCCGGCCCCGGCCCCCGAAGCAGCAAGTGAGATCGTCGTGACCGGTTCGCGCATCGCCCGCCCCGATTACGCGGCGCCCAACCCGATCGTCTCGTTCAGCGCGGCCGACCTCCAGCAGTCGGGCAACACCAACGTCACGACCTTTCTCCAGCGCGTGCCGGCGCTCACTAATTCGCGGGACAGCACGCGGACGGCGGGCAACGCGCAGGCGGACGGCAGCTTCGGGCAGGTCGGGCTCAACTTGCTCGACTTGCGGGGGCTTGGCCCCAACCGGACGCTGGTGCTCGTCAACGGCCGCCGCCATGTCGCCGGCCAGCCTGACACCGCTGCTGTGGACATCAATGCGATCCCCACCGACCTGATCGAGCGAGTCGATGTGCTCACGGGCGCGGCGTCGGCTGTGTACGGCGCGGATGGCGTCTCGGGCGTCGTCAACTTCGTGCTAAAGCGCGACTTCGATGGCGTCGCGGCCCGCAGCCAGTTTGGTATCTCCGAGCGTGGCGACGCCGCCAACCGCTTTGCCTCGCTGATCGCAGGCCGCAACTTCGCCGACGGCCGCGGCAATTTGACGCTCGCGTACGAGTATAACGCCGACCAGCCGCTCGCGAACGACGATCGTCGGTCTCTCGCACAGGGCGACCGCCAGTATTTCGTCAACCTCGACAATTACGACCCGACGCGCGCTGGGCGCTACAAGATCGGACCGATCGGCGACCTGCGCTATCCGTACAGTTCGAACCAGGGCATCGTGTATATCGGCGACCAGACGTTCCGCGGCGACGGCGGGCTCTACACGCCCGGGCGCTTCCTGCAGAACGACGGGTATTCGATCGGCGGCGACGATACGCCCGTCGCTGGGTATATCGGCGATATCTTCCCGCGCACCCGGCGCCATGCGGTCAACGCGTTGACGCACTACGACGCCTCGGACGCGTTCAAGATCAGCCTTGAGGGCAAGTTCGTCCAGTCGACCGTGACCAGCTTCGGCGGTTATGGCGGCAATTATCCGGCGACCATCGCGCTCGACAATCCGTATATCCCGGCAAGCATCCTGGCGGCCGCGAGAGCTGCCGGGCTCGGCTCGGTCGATGTCAACCGCAACAATTTCGACATCCCGCGGCGTGGCGAGGAAGACCGCCGGCGCACCTATCGCGGCGTCGTCGACGTCACCGGTCGCATATCGGAGCACGCCAGCTACGACGTCTCCTACACCTACGGCCAGACCGACGTCCGCGCGACCAAGCTCAACGACCGTCTCAACGATCGCTTCCTGAACGCGCTCGATGCGGTGCGCGCGCCGGGGGGAACGATCGTCTGCCGTTCGGCCGACGCCCGCGCGGCCGGCTGCGTCCCGGTCAATACGTTCGGCGGCAGCACCGTGGACCCGGCCTCGTTCGGCTATTTCCTTAGCAACCCGGCCAGCAATGCGCGACTGACTCAGCACGTCGCTAACGCCTCGCTGAACGGCGACTTCGGACAGTTTTTTACACTGCCCGGTGGCCCGGTCGCGTTTGCTGTCGGTGGCGAATATCGCCGCGAGTCGAGCAGCTTCCGTCCGGCGCAGGCGATCACCGACAATCTGTTCTACCAGTATGACGAATACATCCTGCCGACCCCGTCGAGCGGCCATTTCGATGTCTGGGAAGCATTCGGCGAATTGAACGCGCCGATCCTGAAAGACGTACCGTTCGCCAGCCTGCTCTCGGTCGGTGCCGCGGGACGCTATTCGTATTATTCGACGGTCGGCTCGACCCGTGCGTACCAGTTCAACGGCATCTACGCGCCGATCCGCGAGATCAGCTTCCGCGGCTCCTACGGCCGCTCGGTCCGCGCGCCCAACATCGGCGAAATATTCCGTCCGCAGACCGGCAGCAGCAACTTCTTCTCCGATCCCTGCTACCTCGGCAACCGCACGCTCGGGACGCAGTTCCGCACCGCGAACTGCCAGACGCTGATCACCGGCGCAGGGGGCAATCCCACCACCTTCACCGCGCAGAACAACCCGAACGCGACGATCTTCATCCCCGGCACGCAGCAGGGCAATCCGGATCTGCGCGCCGAAGTCGCCCGTACCTGGACTGCAGGCGTCGTGGTACGGCCAATTGCGGGGTTGTCGATCGGGCTCGACTGGTACGATATCCGGCTGCGCGACGCGATCAACACGCCCGATGCGAACACGATCGCGTCGCTGTGCGTCGACCAGCCGACGCTCGACAACGCCTATTGCAACGCGATCAGCCGCGAGCGCGGCACCGGGTTCATCAATGGCTATGTTGTCCAGCCGCAGAACGTAGCGGCGTTCCGCACCGCCGGCGCCGAACTCAACATTGCCTATCGCTTCCGGACGGCGCGAGCAGGCGCGTTCGATATCCGGCTAGTCGGCGGCTATCTCGACAAGCTCGAACAGGTCGCCACGCCGGGCGCCATCACCGAGGACAATGTCGATCAGCCGTTCCGTCCAAAATATACCCTCACCTTCTCGCCGAGCTGGACCGCGGGGGCGCTGACGCTGAGCTACAACCTGCGCTGGCAGGACGGCGTCCGCCGGTTCGCGAAGGTCGATACCGATGCGAACCCAAGCCTCGTCGATCCGCGCTATTTCCGGTACAAGGAGCTGTGGCAGCACGACGTGCAGGCGGAGGTTGCGATCGACGCGCGGTTCTCATTCTATGGCGGGGTCAACAACCTCGCCGATCAGAAGCCCGACATCGGCTTCGAGACCAACGTGCCGATCTCGCCTGTCGGTCGGTATTTTTACGCGGGGGCGAAGGTCAGGTACTGAGGCGGTAGCGAGTTGACCGCGAGGGACGCCTCGACGACGGACGGCGGATTGTAGAACTGAGAAAAGACGCCCGTGCTGACAAAAGACATGCTGCACCTCATCACGATAGAGGAAGGGGCCTTTATCGATCCGAGCTGCACGGTTATCGATCCGCATCGCCTGACGCTGCGCAAGGGTGCGTTCGTCGGCCCGGAAGGACTGATCGATGCCGGCGGTGGCGTCGAGATCGGCGAGGCGGTGCGGATCAGCTACCGGTGCACGATCATCTCGCTGACCCATCACATCACTCGCTCGGTCTGGCGGCGGGGCGTGGACGGCGATCGCCTCAGACCTGTCCTGATTGAGCGCGGTTGCTGGGTAGGCGCCAACGTTACCATCTACCCAGGCGTTATCGTGCGAGAGGGGTGCGTCATCAACGCCGGTTCGGTGGTTGCAAAATCTACCGAAGCACATGGACTTTACTGTCCACCATATGCCGTGCGTATCAAAGACCTTGAGTTCGAGTGACGGCTAATCACGATCGCGTCGTCAAGACCACCTCTCTACGTTCCATCTGATCGAAGCTCTCGTACGAGGCGCCGAAAAAAAGGCGTATCGCCAAATGAACGGACGGCCGGAGTTGGGGCGAGGCTATGGGGCCCTGAGGGGCCATTTTTGGGTCCTGTTCGCAATTCTCTATGATCTGAGCAGGTTGACGTTCTCAAAGTAGCGGTCCGAAGAGATAGTGGACCAAAATGCCGGCCTGAGCCTTCCCCGGCTATTCTCGTTGCAGAACCTGCCTTGATGACCTCGCTGCCGACCCGACGTTAAGCGAGATAATCCGACCTCCAGTCGCTCATTTTGACTTGAAGGCGCGCGTTAACCCTCGTTCGCTTGCGGGAACCATGGCCGCATCCTAACCCTCGCACCGTCGCAACCCAAGGAGCCGCATATTGTCCGTCAAACTGATGCTAGCGGCTCTACTGTCCACCACGCTGGCGACTGCCGCGGCGAGGGGGCAGGCGGTACCCGCGCCGGTCGTGCAGCCGGGTGAGAGCGCAGACGACGCGCGTTTGAAGCAGCTGTTCTACAACAGCGATGAGTCGAGCTTGAAGCGTCATCCCATCGAGGCGGTTTTCCGTGGCGACCTGCGCTACGCCGACCGGTTTGGCGACTATCTGACCGATGCGTATCTCGCGGCCGAGCGCGCGGCAGTGGAGCATGACCTCGCGACCCTGAACACAATCGATCGTACCAAGCTGACCCCGACAGATCAGATCGCCTATGACGTCTTCAAGACGCGAAACGAGACTGATCTCGCCGGTTTTGCGCCCGCGCTCTTGAAGGTGCAGCGCGACCTGCCGATCGACCATATGAACGGGTTTCAGACCTTCTATCCTGATTTCGCGTCGGGCAACGGCGCCGCGCCGTTCAAGACGCTCGCCGACTATGAGAACAATCTGAAGCGCAACGCGAAATATGCCGTTGTCCTCGACCGCGCGATCGGACTGTTCCGGCAGGGGATGAAGGACAAGATCGTCCAGCCTAAACTGGTCGTCACCAACATGATCCAGGAGTTCGACAACCTCATCGCGGAAGGGGTCGAGGGCTCGACCTTCTACGGCCCAGTGAAGACGTTTCCGGCAACGATCCCCGCAGCGGACCAGGCGCGTCTGAAGGCGGCCTATGGCGCGCAGATTCGCGACGTGATCATACCTGCGCATCGGCAGATGCGCGATTTCCTCGTTAACGTCTATCTGCCTGCCGCGCGCGACACGGTAGGTCTATCCTCCCTGCCCGGCGGCGACGCCTATTATACTTTTCTGATCCGGCAAAACACGACGCTGCCAATGACCGCGGAGCAGGTTCATCAGCTCGGCCTAACCGAGGTCGCGCGAATCCTGAAGGGCATGGAAGCGCAGAAACAGGCGGTCGGGTTCAAGGGCGACCTGCCGACGTTCTTCGCCTTCCTACGCACCGACAAGCAATTCCAGCCGAGCTCGGTGGACCAGTTGCGCGACGGTTACCGGGCAATCGAGGCGCGTATCTCCAAACTAATCCCCGAGCAATTCTCGCTGACGCCGAAGACGACACTGGATATCCGCCCGGTCCCGGCGTTCAAGGAAAAGACCGAGGCGGCCGGATCGTACAACGGGGGCACGCCCGACGGGTCGCGACCGGGCGTGTTCTACTACAACACCTACGACCTGCCCTCGCGGTACACGTGGGAAATGGAAACGCTGTTCCTCCACGAGGGCGTACCGGGGCATCATTTCCAGATCAGCCCTGCGCAGGAAAACACCGCGCTGCCCGCGTTCATGCGGTTCGGTGGCAACACCGCCTATGTCGAGGGTTGGGCGCTCTATGCCGAAAGCCTGTGGAAGGAGCTCGGCATGGAGACCGATCCGTATGAGCGGATGGGCGGGCTGAACGACGAAATGCTGCGCGCGATGCGGCTGGTGGTCGACAGCGGGATCCACGCCAAGGGTTGGACGCGCGACCAGGCGATCGACTACATGCTCGCCAACTCGCCGATGGCGCGCACCGATGCGACTGCTGAGGTCGAGCGCTACATCGCTATTCCGGGACAGGCGCTCGCCTACAAGATCGGCCAGCTGACGATCGCGGGGACCAAGGCAAAGGCGCGGGCGATGCTTGGCCCGAAGTTCGATCCGCGCGATTTTCATGCGCAGGTGCTTGATACCGGAGCGCTGCCGATGCCGGTGCTAGAGGCTAAGATCGACAAGTGGATCGCTGCTGGCGGCGGTGCGGCGAAGCGAGCGGCCGCCCGATAGCCAAGCGGGCTCGACGTGCCCTGACGGCTAAACAGGCTTGCCCGTATTGAATCCGCAGGGACGGCGGCACGGTCTCGAAGCGTAAGTTCTATGCAGTCAGCCCCTTGGTAAACCAGTCGACACCGTTGAGATTTTGTCCCGTCCGAATCCGGAATTTGGAACAGGGCACAGTGACTGGTGGCCGTTGAGCTGAGCGGGACGAAGATGAATGAGCGACCGTCTGGGGGAGCGGCGGGCGCTGCTTGAATGTCGCTTCCATCCGACTGTTGGCCCCTAAAGCCACCCTTTGGATCTCTGAGAAGACGAAGTTAAGATCACGCGACGGGCGGACTTTCCTTTTTCGCGTTTTAGCCGCAAGTAACGGCTAGATGGCTCTCTCACCCGACTATTATTCTGTCCTAGGGGTGCCCTCGACGGCAAGTCGAGAAACTATCCACGCCGCGTGGAAAGCGCTGCTCCGTCAATATCACCCCGATGCCAATCATGGTGCGGATGTTTCTGCTCGTGCGAAAGCGATCAACGAGGCGTATTCCGTTTTGGGAAAGAAGGAATCACGCGCCGCCTACGATCGCTCGCAGATCAGGCCGTCTGCCCACCGAGCGACTGGGGACCGTCCGTTTCACCCCAGGAAAGCCGGCAGGCGCCCGATGCGACCTAGCCCGTCGATGCAGCCCAGCGGTAGCTTCTCGCAGCCGCTAGAGACCAACGAATGGCTGATGGGCCTTTTCCTGCTGATCCTCACCGCCGCACCGATCGCTACAATCCTGGTTCTGTGGAATGAGGAATCTGGATTGGCACCTACGGTTCGACGTAGCGTCGCCCCTCATCCCGTGCCTGAACCTCCTGCAAATGGCGTCCAAAGCTCATCGGGCACAAAACCCGGACTCGGACAGCCTGCATCCTAAACTATCGCCCAACCGCGACATTCGAATTCGCAGGGTTAGCCGCCAAAAGCAGTCGTAACGCGGAGATGAACGAGCGGCGGTAGTTGGGAAGCTGGGCAGGGGGCGGGGACGTCTGCTTCTGGGTCTAGCTGCTCTCCAATGCGTATCAAGATAGCTGGTCGGTGATGCCCACGCTGCACAATATTTCACGCCACGGGCGTCCAGTCGCACCCATCGTACGATACTCATCTCTTCCTAATTATGACAAAACCGTTAGATTGATAGTGACTCGCAACAGCAATGCGCATAGAGGCCTCCCGTCAACGGGGGGTCGGTATGAGTTTTTCGAGTGTATTGCTGGCGAGCGCAGCGTTTGTCGGGACACCTTTGCCAGCTCCAGCTGAGGAGCCAACGACCGTAGAAACGTCCACCGGATCGGACGATGCGCAGAAGTCCGACGAAATCATGGTCATCGGCAAAAGCTATGGTCGTGCGGTCGGCAAGACCCTGACGCCGCTCAAGGACACGCCGAACACCATTACCGTGATCGATCGCGATCAGATCGAGGCGCAGAACCTGTTCACGCTGGAAGACGCTCTGACCGCGACCAATGGCATCACCGTCAATGGCGTCGGCAGCGAGGATCCTTCGTTCTTTTCGCGCGGGTTCGCGATCACTAATTACCTGATTGACGGCGTCCCGAGTTTTGCGTTCAACTTCCCGTCCGCCGTGCCGGACCTGTTCTTCTACGATCGGCTGGAAGTGTTGCGCGGCCCAGCTGGCCTGTTCAGCGGGTCGGGCAATCCGGCGGGCAGCATCAACATGGTGCGCAAGCGACCGCTCGACGCGTTCAAGATGCAGGCTAGCGCCGGTGCCGGCAGCTACGACAATCTACGCTTCGAGCTCGACGTCTCGACGCCAATCGGCACCAAGGCGGGGTTGCGGTTCGGTGCGATGGCACAGGACCAGGATCAGTTCTTCGCAACCGCGCACCGCAACCGCATTGGCGGGTTCGCGGTCGGTTCGCTCGAGATCGGCGAGCGCACAACGCTGACCGTCGGCGGCTATTACGATCGCTTCCGCCCGGCGGTGCAGTCGGGCCTGCCGGGCATCATCGGCAGCGCGGACGGCAGCGACGGCAAGTTGCTCGACGTGAAGCGATCGACCTATCTCGGTGCCGACTGGAACCGGTTCAACGCCGAGACCTGGACCGGGTTCGCCGAACTCGCGCACAAGATCAGCGATCGCTGGACGTTGCGCGCGACCGGCCTGTTCACCGACGTCGATCGCGTCGACATCTACAGCTATATCGGCAACCAGCCGGTCACCGCGACCAATGGCTCGACCAGCCACATCGCCTATCGCGGCGACAGCAAGCAGCAGACGCGCTCGTTCGATTTCAACGGCATTGGCAGCTTCCCGCTGTTCGGGCGCGACCAGACGCTGATCCTCGGCACCGATTATCAGGCAAGTTCGGGCACGTCGTATTTCACGCGGTTGTCCAATTATGCGCGGATCGACGTGTACAACCCGGTGTCGCCGTTCGAGCCGCCCCTGAACCCGTATGGCGCCTCGCCCTATTATCCGGTGCAGGGGACGGGAGCGACCTGTCCCAGTTCCAGCACCACGATCACACCCGCGCCCGCCAATTGCGTGCTGCAGGCCTACGGCGGTTCCTCGACCGACGTCGAGCAGTACGGCATCTACGGGCAGATGCGGCTGAGCCCGCTCGCCGGCCTGACGCTCATCGGTGGCGGGCGCGTGACATGGTGGGATACCACGACGACCACGTTGCTGACACCAAGCGGTGTCTTGCCACCGTCGACCCGCTACGGGATCGACAACCGCTTCACGCCCTATGCCGGTATTGTCTGGGACGTAACGTCGCAGCTCAATCTCTATGCGAGCTATGCCGACAGCTTCACGCCGCAGGCGGCACCGGTCGGCCGGGCACGTCCCGACGGGCAGCAGATCGAGCCGCTGGTCGGAGCGCAATATGAGGCAGGCACCAAGCTTTCGCTGATGAACGATCGCCTGCTGCTGTCCGCGGCGGCGTACCAGATCACACAGACCAACCGGTTGTTCAACGATCCCGACATTCAGACCGTCGTGCTTCAGACCGGCAAGGTCCGCTCGCGCGGTATCGAGGCCGAGGCGACCGGCGAGATCCTGCCCGGCTGGCGGATCAATGGCGGCTATACCTACACCAAGACCAAGTATCTGGAGGACCAGACCACCGCGTTCGAGGGGCTGCCGCTCGTGCCGATCGTGCCCAAGCACATGATCAAGGCGTTCACCAACTACGCCCCGGTCGATGGGCCACTGGCAGGCGCGAGCCTTGGCGGTAGCGTAACGTGGTTCAGTTCGACCTATGGCGGCAATGCGCCGGTGTTCAACGCCGACGGTACGCTGCGCACCCGGTCCACCATCGTCCGCCAGCCAAGCTATGCAGTGCTTGACCTGCGCGCAGGCTATAAGTTCAACGAGCGGGTGGGTGTCTCGGTCAACGTCGCGAACGTACTCGACAAGAGCTATTACGCGCGCATCGCCGCCACCGGCCGCGGCAACTACTACGGCAGCCCGCGCACCGCGTTCGCGACGCTTCGGTACAGCTTCGAATGACGGCGGGCGATGCGCATGCCCGTGCGCGCTGGGCGCGGCGCGGCGACATCGCGCTGCGCGTCGTCGCCTCCGTGCCGCTCGCTTATGCAACTGCGAGCCTGTGGGCGATGGCGCTTGCGCGGCTGCTGCCGGGGGATCGTGCCGAGGCGACCGTCACCGCCGCGCTGATCGCGCTCGCCTTGTGCGCGCTTGCGGCGATGTGGGCGTTCGCGGCCCGTAGCGGTTGGCGCGCGATCTGGACACTCGGCCTCGCAGCGGCGGTTGCGGCCGCAATCACGTGGATATCGATCGGCGCGACGGGGCGGGTATGAGCAAGGGCTTCCGTCAGTCGCAGGCGTTCCTGCACACCTGGTCCGGATTGCTGCTTGGCTGGATCCTGTTCCTCGTCTTTGTCGCCGGCACGATCGCGTTCTGGCGCGAGGGGCTTAACCGCTGGATGCGGCCCGAGATCGCGCGCGTCGAACAGCCGATGCGCGTGCTGGCAGGGTCGCAAGCGTTCCTTGCTCGCAAAGCGCCCGATGCGAAGAGCTGGATTATCCCGGTAGCGACGGAACGATCGCCCGGTGCGCAAGTCTTCTGGGTGCCGCAACCCAAGCCCGGCGAAGAACGTGGCAGGCGAGGCAGGCGAGGGCGCGGCGACACGCAGGCACTGATCGGTGCCGACGGACAGGTCGCGCAGGCGCGCGAGACGCGGGGCGGGGAGTTCTTCTACCGGTTCCACTTCGATCTCCACTACATGCCGGTGATCTGGGCGCGGTGGCTGGTCGGGTTCGCGACCATGATGATGCTGGTGGCGATCGTCAGCGGGATCGTCACGCACAAGAAGATCTTCAAGGACTTCTTCACGCTGCGACGCGCCAAGGGCCAGCGATCCTGGCTCGACGGTCACAATGCGACCGCGGTGCTGGCGCTGCCGTTCCACCTGATGATCACCTATACCGGGCTGGTCACGTTGATGACGCTGCTGATGCCGTGGGCGGTCGTCGCCAATTATAATGATCAGAATACCCTGTTCGCCGCGCTGTTCCCGGCCGCCAACGTGGTCGAGCGGACCGGCCGTCCCACGCCGTTGATCGATCTGCGACGGATCGCGACCGACGCCGAACGCCGACTCGGCGCGCCCGCCAGTTTCATCGAGGTCAGCGATCCCGGCGACGCCGCTGCACGGGTCACGATCAGCCAGAGCGCCAATTCGATGCTGTCCTCGCGGACGCCGCGACTGACCTATGACGGCGTGACCGGGCGCCTCGTCTGGCGTTCGCCGCCACCGGGCGCCGCTGCCGAGACCGCGGGCGCGATGATCGGGCTCCACGCCGGACGGTTTGCAGGCGACGGCGGCCGCTGGCTCTACTTCCTGTGCGGGATCGCGGGCACGCTGATGGTCGCGAGCGGTCTCGTGCTATGGACCGTCAAGCGTCGCGAGCGCCTGCCCGATCCGACCCGGCCGCATCTCGGGTTCCGCCTCGTCGAGCGGCTCAACGTCGCGGTGATGGGCGGTTTCCCCCTCGGGATCACGTGCTTTTTCTGGGCCAACCGCCTACTCCCGGTAGCACTTCGCGGACGCGCCGATTGGGAGATGCACATGCTGTTCATCGCTTGGGCTGCCGCGGCGCTGACGGCCTTCGTCGTCAGGCCGGCGCGCGTTTGGCATTCGCTATTCGCGGTGACCGGGGTGCTGCTCGTTGCGTTGCCAATGTACGACGTCGTCGCGACCGATCGCGGGTTGTTCGCGTCGCTGGCGATAGGCGACCTGATGATCGCTGGCATCGATGCGGCGATCTTGGTCTTCGGGATAGGGTTTCTACTGCTTGCCCGCCGCGTCGCGCACCATCGCCCCGCTGCAAAGCGCGTTCGCAGGGCTGAAGCCGCCACCGCCTCCAGGGTTCCGGAGCCCGCGGAATGAGCGTCCTGTCACTTCTGCTCGCCAGCGCCGCGTTCTTCCTGCTTGGCCTGGCGACCGACGCGCGTCATCGCCGTCGGTTCGGGGCATGTCCGCAGGCAGCGCGGTGTAAAATGTTGCGGACCGGCGGCTGGCTTTCGCTGGTCGTGAGCGTCGCGCCCGCGCTTCTTGCCCGAGGATGGATCTTTGGACCGATCCTTTGGGCAGGCGCGATCATGGCCGGCGCCGGGATCGCCTTCCTCGCGCTCAATTTCGTTCCCGCTCGCGCCAATGCGCGATCCTGAAAAACCGTAGCTCAGGGGTTTTCCCTTGCGCAGCAATCATCCTCTACATCCCTGCAGTCGTACATGCGCATGAGGTCTAGATCGAGCGCGATGGTGCCAGCCCCGCGCGGATTGCTCTGGCGGAACTGAGCAAACCGAGGCCGGTCGGCGGCGACCTCGAGTTCGGCAAGCTAAAAGCTCCACGGAAACAGGCTCAGCCGAATGCCGCCCTAACGCGCCGCACCGGCTTGCTTGAAACGAACCTGCCGGCAGGCGACGTGCGTGCGTGGGACAATTCGGTGTTCGCGCTTTGGGAGCAGGACAGGAAGAAGGAGGGCGTGGTCTTTTCCGCGCGTCGGCTGTTTCGAGGCGCAGGCGAAGCTGCCGTTTGAAGGCCCGCCAGGCACCGCGAACGGATGGCGTATTGTACTTTCTCGCGCTGACAAGCCGATGCTCGGCGCCACCGTCGCGCTGGACGTGCCCGATCATTCGAAGATCGAGCTTACGGCCGATGCCGCGGGTATGATCGAAACAGGTATCGCTTAGCCGGGAGGCCAACCCCGGGTCGCGACCGCCAAGGAAAATGGCCCGATTTGACTTCCGGACGGCGTTGCACAGACCGTGCATCGCATCACGACGACCTCGTATGTCGCCCATTAAAGTGGTGACGCTGTTGCGCAACGAGCGGGCAGTGTGTTCCAGATCAAAACCTCTGACCAACTGAGGTCAGACGGCCAAACAAGGGATTCTCATCGGTGAGCGCTTCCAACCGCCTGTGTAACGGATTAGCCTGCAGGTGCGGCGCATCGATCTGATGAATGAATGGCCGATATTGGGTAGCCGACGAGAGCCTACGAATGTCGGCTTGTGGGTCTGAGAAGCCAGCACCCTGATCAACGTTTTTTTGGAAACGCGCGGTGCCAAGATCTTTGGCGCGTGACCCCGCGGTTCCTGATCCAGCGCGCACCTGATATGCCACTAATTGGACAAGATTACCCGAGGCTGTCGGTCGCGGATCGCTAGTGCCTAGCAGGGCTTCCAAATGCCTTGCCCCCATCAGGAGTATCAAGGCCAGCCAAATAACTGTTCGCGCGTTGCTGCACCGCACAATCTGGACTAAATTTATGCCTGTTCCTCCGTCTGACCGGCCTGCGTCGGTCGGGCTTATTCACTTCGCGCTGGCGCTCGGCGGCTTTGCGATCGGCGTGACCGAGTTCGCGACCATGAGCCTGCTGCCGTACATGTCGCGTGGGTTGCACATTGACGAGCCGACGGCCGGAAACGTCATCAGTGTCTATGCGCTGGGCGTTGTGGTCGGAGCGCCGTTGCTGACCGTGTTCGGCGCCCGCCTCAGCCGCCGCACGTTGCTGATCGTGCTGATGTCGCTCTTTGCCCTCGCCAACGGGCTGAGCGCGCTGGCGCCATCCTATCACGCGATGCTCGTCTTCCGCTTCCTCAGCGGATTGCCGCACGGTGCCTATTTCGGCATCGCGTCGCTGGTCGCCGCGTCGCTTGTCCCCCCGGAGCAGCGCACGCAAGCCGTGGGGCGCGTGATGCTCGGGCTGACGACCGCCACCATCATTGGCGTGCCCTTCGCCAACTGGCTCGGGCAGGTGGCCGGCTGGCGTTGGGGGTTCAGCGTGGTGACCGTGTGCGCGCTCGCGACCGTGGTGCTGGTGCTGGCGATCGTCCCGCGCGACCGGCCCGACGCGGACGCCAGCCCCTTGCGCGAACTGGGTGCGTTGCGCCGTCCGCAAGTGTGGTTGACGCTCGGGATCGGCGCGATCGGCTTTGGCGGGCTGTTCGCGGTCTACACCTATCTCGCGTCTACGCTGGTCGAGGTGACGGGCGTGCGATCGACGGTCGTGCCGCTGGTGCTCGCAGTGTTCGGGATCGGCATGACGGCGGGCAATCTGATCGTCCCGCGCTTCGCCGATCGCGCGTTGATGCCGACCGCGGGCGCGTTGCTGGTGTGGAGTGCCGCGTCACTCGCGGTCTACACCGTTGCGGCGCACCATTTGTGGTCGATCATCCTGGCGGTGTTCGCGATCGGGCTCGGCGGTGCGCTCGGCACCGTGTTGCAGACGCGGCTGATGGATGTGGCGGAGGACGCGCAAGGGTTGGCGGCGGCGCTCAATCATTCGGCGTTCAACACGGCAAATGCGCTCGGCCCGTGGCTCGCCGGGATGGTCGTGGCGGCCGGCTATGGCTGGACGGCTACCGGGTGGGTGGGCTGTGCGCTGGCGCTCGGAGGATTCGCCATGTGGGCGATCGCCTTGCTCTGGACGATTGCGGAACGCCGCCAGAGACCCGTAGGCGGTGGCATGACCGAGGCTTCCAAGCCACCTGCCGTGCGTCGGGGCTTCGTCCTGGCGGCCGGTGATGGCGGCGTCGTTCATGATCGCAATCGAGGCGACGATCGTGTCCACCGCGATGCCGCAAATCGCCGGACAGCTCGGAGACCTGCAATATTATGCGTGGGTATTCTCCTCCTTCCTGCTCGCGCAGACGGCGACGACGGTGGTGTTCGGCAAACTTGCCGACCTCTATGGCCGGCGATCGGTACTACTTGTCAGCATCGGCATCTTTCTGGTCGGCTCGGTGCTGTGCGGCTTTGCCTGGTCAATGCCATCGCTGATCGTTTTTCGTCTCGTCCAGGGCCTGGGTGCAGGCGCGATCCAGCCGGTGTCGATCACGGTCATCGGCGACCTCTACGCGACGCATGAGCGCGGCAAGGTTCAAGGCTGGCTGGCGAGCGTGTGGGGTGTCTCGTCGGTGATCGGGCCGCTGGCGGGCGGTCTCATCATGCAGCATCTCAACTGGGCGTGGATTTTCTGGATCAACGTACCGATCGGACTCGCTGCGGCGGCCGGCTTCTACCTGTTCCTGCGCGAGACCGTGTCGACGCAAGAGCGCAGCGTCGACGCTATCGGGGCGGGCTTGTTCACGGTCGCGATCGCGGCGCTGATGGTGGCACTCACCGAAGCCGGGCCGGCTGGCAGCGGCACCGCCGCGATCGCCGCCTTGGTCTGCATCGCTGCCGGAGCGCTGTTCGTCGTGCAGGAGCGGCGCGCGCGTGATCCGATGATCGCGTTTACGCTCTGGGCACGCCGCACGATCGCTGCGACCAACGCGGTAACTCTGTTCAGCGGCATGGCAGTCATTGGCCTCACGACCTTTCTGCCGATGTACGTCCAGGCGGTCATGGGGCGTTCGCCGCTTGAGGCGGGTTTCATGCTCACTGCTATGGTGCTTGGCTGGCCGATGGCGGCGACGGTCGGTGCGCGCAACTTCGGGCGTCTCGGCCTGCGACCGATCCTGATCTTCGGCGCGGCCTTGCTGCCGGTGGGCGCGATACCGTTTGTGCTGCTGTCCCCGCTGAGCCCGCCGCTCGTGGCGGGGTTCGGATCCTTGGTGATGGGGTTCGGGATGGGATTCCTGAGCACGGCCGCAATCGTGCTGATCCAGGGCAGCGTGGGCTGGGCAGAGCGTGGGGCCGCGACAGCCTCCAACCTGTTTGCCCGCAATCTGGGCAGCACGCTTGGGGCGGCGGTGCTCGGCACCGTACTCAATGCCAGCCTCGCGCGCGGCCACGCCGGGTCGCTGCAACAGGTCCAGCAACTGCTCGCGGGCCACGGGTCGGCGGCAGGCGCAGTGGCGAGCCGGGCAGGGCTGGCGCACGGCCTGCATCTGACGTTTTGGGGCGTCCTGCTGATCGCAGGCGTGACACTGGCGCTCTCGGTATTCGTGCCGCAAGCAACTAAGGAGCATGGCGCGCCAACCTGAACCGATGTCTGATTGTAGGCAGCAGAGGAAGCGGCGTGAACGTCTGCATGTGGGTCTTCTTCGGTGTTGCGAAGCATTTACGCAGGAGGCGCCACCTCTGTGTACTCACGTTTCCGCAGCGTAACCTTGCGATCTTTCTATGTTCGAGCCAGATCAAGAAGACGGCAACGCTGTGATTTCAATTTGCGCGCGACGGAAAGGGGCGAGCATCGTATTGAAGGAGCAGTAACAAGAAGAACGAGATGTCGAAGCTATGTTTTTCCGCTGCCCTCACCGCAGCGTTGGTGCTCGCCGGAGCCGCAGATTCACAGAGCGTCAATCAGCGTCAGGGACGCCAATAGATGGAAAGGTCGGGCTTTCAGTATCTGTCTTGAAGGCCGCTTAAAAAGGGGGAGTAACGGGAAAAGGGCGCCCAATGTTACTTGGACGCCCCTCCAGAGCGAGCCGTGCTTGGGAGCGGCTCGTCCTGTCTCGCAAAATTACATGCCGTTCGACAGGTTCGTGTCGGGATCATTCGTTCGCATGTCTTCAGCCTGGTTTTGACCGGTTGCGCGAACGGCGTCGGCCTTGTTCTCCAGGCGATCCTCAACGGCTTCGTTATCGACCCGGTCGGCAGCATCCTCTAGATTACCCGCAACCGCTTCGGTGTTGGATCCGATCTTGTCTGCGGCCTGTTCGCGTGGGCTGGAGTTGCAGGCCGAAAGCGAAGCGAGCCCTGCTGCAATCGCGATTACGAGTGTCTTCTTCATTCTCGATCCCCTGTTTTTGACTGCATGTTCTGGTGGCGTAATCGCGGACCCAAGGCTTTTGTCCTGCTCATCAGGCACTTCACTTCGTCGTCACGACGACAGCAGCTTTGCGATCCAGCGGCTACGATCGAACTGTCCGCAGATCATGACGATCGCTGCGGTCAGCGGCACCGCGATCAGTGCTCCGGCGATGCCCCAGACCCAGCTCCAGAACGTCATCGCGACGATGATAGCTAGCGGCGACAGCGACAGCTGCTTGCCCTGCAGGATCGGGTAGACGACGTTGCTGATCGTCATCTGCAGAACAACGAACCCTGCGAACACCAGCAACGGCATCTGCCATCCGCCGAACTGGATGAACGCGAAGACCACGGGCGGGACGATACCGACGATATTGCCGATGACGGGGACGAAGTTGAGCAGGAAGTTGAGGATACCCCAGACCAGCACTAGCTCGAGCCCCGTCATCCACGACCATAGGGACGATGCGACGCCGGTCAGGATGCTGGTCGCAAGCGTGGTGCCGAGATAGCGGCGGATCTGGCCGGAAATCTTCTCGCCGACTTCGAGCATGTCACGTCGCGCACCGCCCTCGAACATCTCGTACAGCTTGCGCCGAAGCCGTGGCACTTCAGGCAAGCCGAGCATCACCACGATCCCGATGAAGCCGACATAGGTGACAAAGGCGTAGACGCCGCTCGCCAGCATCTGGACCAACATCGTGATCCGCTGCCGGTTGATCGTCCCGGCGATCGGCACGCCGCGATCCGCCGCCCAGTTGGCGAGGTGGCTATAACCGCGCTCGAGACCTGCCCATTGCGACGCAACCGCGCCGATCACCTGGCCGACCGAGAGGTACACCGCCGCGGCGAACGCTCCGAGGATCGTGACCAGCGACAGGAGCGTCAGCGTATAGGCGACCCAGGAGGGCATGAACCGCGCCAGCCAGCGTTTCAGTGGCCAGAGCGCGGCGACGATGATTGCGGCAAAGGCTATCGGCATGATGACCGCAAAGCCGATGCGCAACGCGGCGATCAGCAGAATCGCGGTGATGATGCCGAGCAGGCGGTTGCGATAGCGGTCCTGCACGGGGATGTCGGTCATTCGGCACGTTCCTTTATGTGTTCGCCGGCATGGCGCATGGCTTCGGCATTGAGCCGTGCGCCGAGCAGAAGGGCCCAGGCCGACACCATCAGCCAGAGCATCAACACCACGACCGCGGACAGCGAGCCATAGGTGTCGTCGAAGCGCGCGAACCGCGCGACATAGGCGCGAAACATCATTGTAGCGGTCAGCCACAGGGCGACGCCGGCGATCGTGCCTGGCAGGGCGCTGCGCCATGCGATCGCTTCCGACGCCGGGGCATAGCGATAGAGAACGATCAGGCCACCGCCTGCGCCGAGCGTCAGCGAACCGAATAGTGTGATCGCCGACGCCAGCCGGGCACCCGGCAGTCCGTCGGGAACATAGCTCTGGAGAAAAGTGAGGATGGACAGTGAGATAAGTGCGGTCAGTACCAGCGCGGCGCAGCCCAGGACCACGATTGTCGACACCAGTTGTCGACGCAGTCCGCTACGCTCGCGTTCGATCCGATAGGCTAGGTTGATTCCGTGAAGCAGCGACCGTCCCGCACGACGCGCACTAAACAGCGCGATCCCGAGCGACACGATTAGCGTGACTATCCCGTCGCGACCGCTGGCAAGCCCGCGGTTCAGGTTCGCCGCCACCAAATGCTGCGCGCTGACCGGCAGGATGGCAACGATCTTGTACATATTGTCGGCGACCACGGTTAGTGGAACCACCATGCCGTAAACGCCAGCAATGACGCCAGCGAGCGGGATCATCGCTAGAAAAGCGGCAAACGCAATCGAACTCGCCGCGATGCCGAAATCATCACGGAACGCGCTACGGACCGTTCGGGCCGATAAGACAGCCCACAGCCCGATCCGACCAAGCGCTTGGGTAGACATCTTGAAGCGCAGCAGACGAACACCGGCACGAAGGGCTTGGCCACCCTTCCAGTCCGTGGCCATCATGGGTCGGTATTTCCCGTCCAGGGATCAGCCGTGAAGCCGCGGCAGGAAAGATCGATCACGGTCAGCTCCACGTTGCTCCGCCATACCGTTCGAGATGGGGGCGGGGTTCCGCGCAATCGTCCGCATCGTCGATCCCCTACCGCAGTCCGGCTGTGAGGATGGCCAAAGTCGTTCGCCGGGAGCGACGAGCGCCTTTCAGCCAGCGGTCGCCCGTCGGAAGGCAGCGTTCGCAGAATCATCCGGCGGTTGATGGGCCGAAGGGGTGGTCGATGCTTCGCCCAGTCGCGTATCCCGTGACTGGCATGTGGTCGGCGCACCTGAAAGCGGAGATCAGGCAACGAGTCTGCCTCTTTCAGTCACTGCCCCGGGGAGGGGACCGAGACGGATAAAAGGACTGCGCCCTGAAGGCGATCGGCCGGTTTGTCTATTGCAGTAAAGACAGGTTGCCGACGATAGCTACAGACATGAATGAATGGCCGAAGTTGGGGAGGCGAAGCTACCAGCGGAATGTCTGCATCTGGGTCTCTGAGGTTGATCATGACTTCGCAACCTTTCGTATTGCGGCCACGTACCAGCAACCAAGGCGCACGGTTCAGCGAAGCACATTCTCGGCGTCGATGACCGTCATGTCATGCATCTGGTCGAGGTAGCGTTCAAGGTATGGCTTGTGCGAGGCACCAACGACGATAAGGCCGCGGATACCTGGTTGCATCGCAAACATGTCACGGATGTTTGAGGCCATGCGCAGGTTGCGCGTTTCCCAATAGCCGACATAGCCACGGCCAAGACGGTCTGCCGACGGCTCTTCTAAGGCAGCGCCGAAGTCGCTGGTGAATATGAGCTTCGCCTGGTCAGCCCGATTTAAGTCCCGGTACATCGCAAGCATCGCGCCGGGCTGCCCGAGCCGGGCGGTCAGCGCCGCATCTCTTGACTTGCGCTTGGCCATGGCGGCGTTGTCCCAAGCTTTAGAGATGACAGCTTCGTAGCCTTTCTCGTCGGCAACCGGCGCGTCGGCCGTGTGATCGTCCATCGCGTACACGCGCTCAAGCCCGAGCCGGGCAGCCAAGGCGGCTGCTATTAGCAGGCTCTCGTCATTCCGAGTGCGGAGGCGTTCGAGCCTCGCGACTAATGCAGTATCAAGGCCTTCGCCGGCGTGACGTTCGTTCTCGGGGAGGCGAAGCCACTGAACCAGCGCAGAGGCGCTCTCACCGCCGGCAAGGAACAAGGCGGCGAGGCGACGTCGGTCGGTAGACAAAGGTGCTGCGGGCCAGGTCGCGAGCAGCTGATTCCAGGCGGCCGTTGCCGCTGGCACGTCCAGCCCCGTAGCTTTGGCGGCGGGTACCGGATCCCAGCAGTAGCTTTCGACGCTGTCTTTGTAGCGATCAGGGTAGTGCCGCATGAAATCGCACTGGGACCCAGACACCGCCTCGATCGCGATCGCCTGTGGACGCCACGCTGCCAGCTTGTCGAGGACCGGACCCAGTTGTTCAGGTCGGAACATTGCAGGCATGCCAGAAAGGTGCGTGCTCCCAAGCACGAGCAGCTGGTTCTTCAGTCCGGATCGCGGTCCCTTCAGTCGGCTCGTGTCGAAGGGGTGGTACGCCTGCGCCACCGCGACCGACACGCCTGATACCGCCGCGATCGTTACCAGGAACCTCGACAACCAACGCATTTTTAACCCTTCGGTGGAGCTGTAACACTTACCTAATACAGCAAGAGCGATCAGGGAAGCGTTGCTGGCGGCTCCCAATGCGGGAGAGGGCAACCTGACCGGATTGGAGGGAGCCCGTTACCAGAAACCGTTTACCGAACATCAGACCCGCCCGCGGAACCGGCGTCGTGGCGAGGCCATCGACGTCAGCGAATGGCGCATCTAAACGGCCACCATAAGCTATCCGAGGTGCAGGATTAAGTGACAGGGTCCGCCAGGATACGATTTGCGACCGTTGCGACGCCAGGCAGAATGCCACCGGTGATCTGGTTAGGCATCACAATCATTCTCACGATCGTCGACGCCTTTGGCGTCTCTACGGCGTTCGGATCTGTGCTCGCGCTCGCTTTCTGGGGCGCACTGGTCGGCGTAAACATGCTCGGCTGGTCCGCCTGGCGACGATCCCTGCCTGGCAAGCGTGACGACCCCGGCCGGATGGCGCTGGGGGCCCTTCTCCTTAACTCGCTGCTCGCGATCGAGGTACCGCTGCTCTACCGCCTGATGGGGCGGGCCGACGCCTCGGTCGACTGGAAACCGTTCTTCTATGGTTTGCTGGTGACGGGCTTCGTGATGGTCCTTCTCCGCGCCACGCGGGCACGGCATACCTTGGCTAGGCAAGACAGCGACGTAGAAGACACTGCATGCTCGCCAGCGACGCCAACCGCGAGTTTCGGCATTCTCGCCCGCGCTGGCATTGATCCGGCGGACCTGCTGTCGGTTCGAGCCGAAGATCATTACTGCCGCCTCGCCGTGCGCGGTGGGGGGACGCTGCTGGTGCACTATCGTTTCCGCGATGCCGTCGGCGACCTATCCGACATGCAGGGTGCGCAGGTCCACCGGGGAGCCTGGGTCGCAGACTGCGCCATTACGGGCAGTGAGCGCACCGGGCGGCGCTGGTCGCTTCACCTCGCCGACGGGTCGCGCGTGCCGGTCAGCGAGACGAGCGTCGCGCTGTGTCGAGCGCGAGGTTGGCTGGAGCGCGGCGAATTCACGTAACGCCAAACCGGTTTCGCGAAATTTGTGCCTTTCCGGCGCAATCACACCTTACTGAACCGCGATCGATTGACCATCACCGCTCCTGTATTGGGGATAGGGAACGGACGATGGGTGGGATATCGGCAATCGGCGCGGCGCATGTCGCGATGGGAAGCGTGGCGTTAGTCAGCGGCGCAGTCGTGTTGATGGTGCCTAAGGGGACAGCGCGGCACAGGCGCGTTGGCAGGATCTATGCCGCCACGATCCTGGCGATCAACGCTACTGCCTTGTCGATGTACGACCTCACGGGGCGGCCCAACGTCTTTCACGTTATCGCGCTCGTCAATATCGCCACGCTGGCGATGGGGCTGCTGGCGCTACGTCGTTGGCGCCGGACGCGTGAGCCTGGCGACCTCGTCACCCACCAGCGACGGATGGCGATGAACTATGTCGGCCTGTGGATGGCGTTCGTCACCGAACTGCTGATCAATCCAATGATGGGCATCAGCCGGTTCAGTGACCCGCGCAGCCACTGGCCCCTGATGATCGCGCTGAACCTCGCGTTGTTCGGCGCCGGTGGCTGGCTGGTGCGGACGCGCCTAACCGCGACATCGGTGCCGGCATGACGCCGCGGTCGTCTACCGATCCGCGCGCGCCACTCGCGGACGTCGTCGCATTGGCGGCGCTGGCGTGGGTCGCGGCGGCCACGCTGCACGAGGGAATGGGGCACGGCCTCGCCTGCTCTGCAATGGGGGGCGATCCAACGAACTGGAGCACCTTCCACTTCGGATGCAACTCACAAGCAATGTCGCTGTGGGGCGGGCGGATCGTCGCAGGCGCTGGAACCGCGGTCAACGTCATCCTCGCCGCGCTTGGCTGGCTCGTCTGGCGAGGAAGCGGCTCGCTGAGGGGGCGGCTCGCCGGTTGGATCGTGTTCGCACTCAACGGATTGACCACCTTCGGCTATCTCGTCTTCTCCGCAGTCTTCGGCATCGGTGATTGGAACGGGCGCGGAGTGATGGCGGGGGTGACCGATCCTGTTCTCGCGCGTGTTGCGCTCGCGGTCGTCGGCATCGCCGGTTACTATGCCGTCGTACGCCTCGCTGCGGGAATGCTGTCGCGCATGCTAGACGGTGAAGGTTTGGCGGCGCAGGCACGGCGGTGTGCGGTCATTGTGTGGATGACGACAGGGGCGATCTCACTGGCTGCGGCGCTGGCGGCGGGTAGTGACTGGCGGTCTACGATCGGCGCGTCGATTGGGGTCGCACTCGGCGGTAATGCCGGCCTGTTGAGCATGGGGCGGTTCGTTAAGCCAACGGCTGCCGCATCGGCGACCACACTTTCGCCAAGTTGGCTGCTACGCGTGGCTGCTATCTTCGCGACGGTAGCGTTTGTCGCGATCCTAGGGCCGGGGATCGCCTTGTAACGCAACGGACTAGGGGCTTCGCTGAGCAGTCAGGGGACTGCCTGCGGCACTACCTCGCCTAGGACATGAATGAGTGTCTGAAGTTGAGAAGCGGGGAAGGGCACTCGAATGGCGGGGTATGGGTCCTCGCTGCGCGAGGGCAGGCAAGGAAAGCTATCTGCGGTACGCGGCTTGAAAACGGTCGGACGGCAGCCGTCTAATAACGAACATGACTGAATTCGATTAGGGGACGTCGCGTAGAACCGGTATAGATATATGCTAGCGTCTGAGCAGCGCCGACGAACGGAGCGGGCCGTTACGCCGAAGGCAAGCTAAGCGTCGCAATGGTTCCGCCATTCGGGGCATCGGCCAAGGTGAAGTCACCGCCGTACCCGGCCGCGAAGTCGCGGACGATGCTGAGGCCGAGGCCTGCTCCGCCCGTATCGCGATTGCGAGAAGCGTCGCCACGTTCGAACGGACGCAGCAGACGCTCGCGATCCCCGGCTGGAATACCGGGGCCATCGTCGATTATCGATATGCAAACGTTGGTGCCGGCCTGGCGCACGGTAAGCCTGCCGCCTCCTGCATAATCGATTGCGTTGCGCAGGAGGTTCTCGACCGCGCGCCGGAAGGTGAGTTCGGGCGCCGCAATTCGCGCCTTGTCGCCGGGCAGGAGCCGGAGAATCGTGGTGCCCTGAGTCATATCCTCGACAATTGCGTCGAGCAGAGGCCGGACATCGACCACTTCGGCAGGCGCAGCGGCGTCGCGTGCGAAAGCCAGAACCTCCCCGATCATCGCCTGCATCCGTTCGACATCTTCGACCATGCGGGCACGCTGCGGTTCGGGCGCGGCCTCGATCCGCAAGCGAAGGCCGGTCAGCGGCGTGCGCAGGTCATGGGCAATCGCGGTTAGCATTCGCGAGCGTTCCACCGCCTCGATGGCGAGCCGGTCGCGCATAGCCGCGATCGCCGCAGCCGCTTCGCGCAGTTCGCGCGGTCCTTCGTGCGGGAGCGGGACTGCGCGATCGTCGTCGAGCGCCCCGGCGAGGGCGCGGAAGGGACGGGTCAGTCGTCGCGCGAAAATCCACGCGATAGGAGCAAGCAGCAGAAGGCTGATGGCCAGCGCGATCAGGATGTTGCGCTGCCACCCGCCAAGGAAGGGTCGCGTCGGTTCCACGCTGAGCCAGCGACCACCCGGCTGTCGTAGGCTTGTCGTGAAGGCGGTCATTGGCAGGCCGATGAGTGCGGAGCGGACCACGCCGCCCGCGGCACCTGGCGCGACCATATCGAAACGGCCCTGCGCCCGCTGTACGAGGACGAACGCCGGCGGCAGTGCAGCGGCACCGGGGCTTCGCACCGTTTTGATTGTCGTTTTCCGCACATGTATGCCGATCTGCGCCGTACCGTCCGGCCATGTCACCCGCACATCGCGTGGAGACCGGCCAACCTCGGCTGCGATCAGTCCTTCCAGCATCGTCAGGCGTGCACCTTGAGGCGGCTCGGCGACGAAATAGCGATCAAATCCGGGAACAGGCCTGTGCAACGCTTCGATAGCTTTGCTCGCGCTGATGCGAAGTACGGGCGGCTGGGGCGCGAGGATGACGATCGCGGCGGTGGTGGCGACGCTCAATGTGGCGACGGCAACGCCAAAGCCACCGATCGCCACGAGCGCACTAGGTGTGCGTCTCATGCAGCATGGACCGTCGGCAGGAAGCGGTATCCGACACCGCGCACCGTTTCGATCAGGGGGGCCGGATGCGCCTCGGCCAGCTTACGACGCAGGCGGCTGACGGCAATGTCGATCGCCCGATCATAGGACGCGGCATCCAGCCCGCGCGCGAGGTCGAGCAGTGCATTGCGTGTGAGGATGCGGCCTGGGCAGCGCACGAATGCCGCGAGCAATGCGTGTTCGCCCTCGCTTAGTGACAGCGCGCGTCCGTCGGGATCGCGCAGCCGTCGCTCGGCCATATCGAGCCACCAACCGACGAACACCACTCCGCAGGATGCGCGGGCGGTAGTGGGACGCTCCACCCCCGGCCTTCGCAGCAGCGCCCGCACCCGTGCCAGCAGTTCGCGCGGCTCGAACGGCTTGGATAAGTAATCCCAGGCGCCGACTTCCAGCCCAACGATCCGGTCGGTGACGGCGTCGAGGGCGCTGAGCATCAGAATCGGCGTGCCGGCGGGGGCAAGGCGGCGGCACAGCGACAGCCCATCCTCTCCCGGCATCATCACGTCGAGCACGATCAGATCGACGGAAGCTTTGGCCACTTCGCGTTCGCACGTCGCAGCGTTGCCGGCGGTACGGACCGCATAACCGTGCCCGCCAAGAAAATCTGCGAGTGCATCGCGGATGCTGGCATCGTCGTCGACGATGAGGATCGTGCTGGCGGCGATGAGCTCGGGTTCCATGGCTGTGCTTCTACCAACGCTATGTAGCATTTGCGTATCACGGCACGCTACCGAACGGCCATCACGAGGCTACCCGAATCCGCTCGAACGCCAGCCGGACATACGGTTCGTAGGAAATGGCATGAAGGCTGGACATGGGCTGGTGGCAGGATTGTTGGCTGGCGTGGCGTCGGGTGGGCTTGACGCACAGACGCCAGAGTCCGCCGCGTCCTCCCCGCCGGTCCAGGTTCCGGCACAGCCGGGCCGGACGGATCTACCGATCGACACTCGGCTTCCCTCCAAAGACGCCGCACCCCGGATGGAGTTTCGCAGTGCCGACGGGAAACCTCTGCCTCCCGAGATCCAGCTTCAGCTCGAAGAACAGTTCCGCAAGAACCCGTCCTCTTTGATGAGGGCGGCGGGTGGGTCCGGTGCAGGCGCGAACGGGAGCGACATCGTGGTGAACGGACAACGGCCGCGCGGTGCGGTGGTCGGCGACCTCCCAGCCGAACGCACGTTCAATCAGCTCGATATCAGGGCGTTCGGTGCTGACAATATCGGCGCGCTGCTGGAGGCGATCGGCCCGCAGGTGGCAAGCAACCGCGGGCGCGGGGACAGCGGCCCCGTCACATTGCTCAACGGGCGGCGCGTGTCGGACTTCTCCGAGATCGCGCGCATACCCACCGAGGCGATCGAGCGGATGGAGGTATTTCCCGAGGAACTGGCGCTCAGATACGGCTATCGCGCCGACCGGAAGGTCGTGAACGTGATGACGTACGAGCGCTTCACCTCTCGCGTCGGCCAGGCAAGCTATCTCGCGCCGACTGAGGGAGGGCGCGACACCGGCGTCGGCCATGTCGACTATCTCAAGCTCCGCGGGGATACCCGCATCAGTCTGGGCGCAACGTACAACCGGGCCGCGTCGTTGCTAGAGAGCGACCGGGATGTGCGGCAGTTTTCCGGATCGCCGGAACTCGGTCGTTTCCGGACGCTGTTGCCGTCAAGCGAGCAGGGCTCCGTCAACGGGCTGATCAGCGGTCATGTCCTGAACGACGTGTCCGCGACACTGAACGCCCGTTTCGACGCGAAGAGCAGCGTAAGCCTGCTCGGACTTGGCGAGGATGGTCCGCTGCGCCGCGACAGCGACCGGCGCGTCGGACACCTCGGCACCACGCTGGGCGGCAGGAGCGGGCGGTGGCTGTGGACGTTCACCGGCAACTACGACCGCACCAGTACCAAGGTACGCACGGACATTGCCGATGCAACCGGCAGGCGCGACGAGGCACGGTCGATCGACACGCTTGCCAATGCCGATCTGCTGATGACCGGCCCGGTCCTGGAACTACCCACAGGACCAGTGTCGGCGAGCCTGCGCGGCGGTGTCGATGTTCGCGGCTTCGAGGGCCGATCGTCGCGTGGCGGCGCGGATGGCCAATCCGACCGCTCCCGCGGCCAGGCGTCGGCGCAGGTCAGTCTCGACCTTCCCCTTTTGAGCAGTACCGGCAGGATGGCGTCCCCGATCGGCAACCTTTCCGCCAACATGAACCTCGCGGTCGAGCGATTGTCCGATGTCGGCAGCCTGCGAACCTTCGGCTACGGTTTTACCTGGTCGCCGGTGGATGCGGTCGGCTTCATTGCTTCCGTCACCGACGAGGAAGGCGCGCCGACGCTGGAGCAGCTCTCCGGACCCTTGCTGGTCACCCCCAATGTCCGGACGTTTGATATCAGCCTGGGCGAGGTGGTCGATGTCACGCGTTTAACGGGCGGCAATACGGCCCTGCGTCCCGACGATCGTCACGTCGTCCGGCTGGGGCTGAACGTCCGCCCCCTTACCCGCACCGACCTGACTTTCAGCTTTGATTATGTCGCCACGCGGATCGACGACCCGATCGCCGCCTTCCCGATCGTGGCACCGCGGATCGAGGCCGCCTTCTCTGATCGCTTCACGCGCAATGGCGAAGGGCGAATTCAGCGGATCGACGGACGTCCACTCAACTTCGCCGAGGCCCGTCAGGAGCAGGTACGTTGGGGCATCAACTTCACCCGGCCGCTGGGACCGGTGCCCCCAGCCATCCAGAACGCCCGGGCGCGGATGTTTGCGAGCGAGGCGGAAGCCCGGCGGGCGCTGCCGAACGCCGTCTTTACCCGGGCCGAGACGGGGAGCGCGATGTCTCGAAGTGTTGCCAACCTGACGAGCCGGATGTTCGTCAGCCTATACCACAACTGGTATCTGCAGGATGCGATCACCCTGCGGGCGGGACTTCCCGCGCTCGACCTGCTGGATGGCGGTGCGGTCGATTTCAGCGGTGGCAGGCGTCGTCACGAGGTCGAGTTCCAGGCCGGCGCTTTCAAGCGTGGTCTGGGTGCCCGCGTTACGGCCACCTGGCGGAGCGGGACCTGGACCCGCGGATCGGGCGACGCCGTGGACGACCTGCGCTTCGACGAATTCGCGACGGTGAACGTCAACCTATTCGCCAACATTGCTGAACGCTTCGGCGGTTCCGACGCCCCCGCATGGCTGAAAGGTACCCGTGCCACCATCGGCGTCACCAACCTCTTCAAGACCCGCCCGAAAGTGCGCGACCTCGCCGGCGGGACACCGCTAAGTTACCAGCCTACCTATCTCGACCCGCTCGGTCGCGTATTCAGCTTCAATCTGCGGAAGGTCTTCTGATTGGTCGGGCGGCGCCATGACCTGTCGCCAAGCAGGTGTTCGCCGACGCTTCCAAAGCGGAGACCAGGGCGGAACGCCCGAGCTTTCACGAACGGGATCCTTTTGAGAAAGCGGGCGGTGCATCAATCAAGACCGAGGCTCGGCATCGGCTCCGCTGCCAATATGGATGGATGGCAGAAAGTGGGGAGCCGAAACGGGCGGGGAATGTCCGATACTGGGTCTCCGCTGACGCAAGGTTCTGACCGGAAGCCTCACGCGATCTGCCACCTTATCGCCTTAAATACCTCGCATGATATCCCAAGTTTCGTTCCGGACCGGCGAAAGAAGGCAGGCCGGACGTCGGTAGGAGGCTGGAAGTTGCGCTTCAGAGTATTCGCGAGCTGGCTTCTCCGACTAGGCGTCGTCGCCTTATTCTCCAGTGGGTCCGCCATACATGCGGGCGACGTTAACCGTACCGCGATAATTGCTGAAAAATCGAACGCTGTACAGAAAGTCGACTGGAGGCCTGTAGTTAGTGGGCGTCTTCCGAACGGTGTACGCTATGCGATCCTCCCGAGGCAGGGAGACGAACCAGGCATAGGCCTGCTCATGCGAAACGAAGGTGGCTTCATCGAGGAGCAACGGCCGGGCGAGCGCGGGTTGACACACCTCATCGAGCATCTCGTATTCGTCAGTCCAACGTTAAACGCGCCGAACGATCTGCATTATCTGCCGAAGATCGGTTTGCCGCTGACTTTCCCCGCACCTTCCGCCGGAACGACGAGCTGGCGCGAGACCAATTACTTCGTGTCGACCAAGACGACGCGGACGGCCGACTTAGACACATTGCTGCGTCTGTTCCGCGAGGTCGCGACCGATCTCACGTTCAGGTCCGATGCAGTGGACGACCAGCGTGCGGACGTGATGCGCGAGATGGCTGGCAGGAAGCCCGGCAACGTGATCTACGCCGATTACATCGCGGACGTAGCACCTGGATCTCCGACCGACGTGATCGATGGGCAGAATTCTGACGACGTACCGACAGCGAGCGTGGAAACGATCCGCGCCCTATACCGCCGCCTGTACCGACCAGAAAACATGATGGTCGTGATCGTCGGAAACGTCGATCCGACCACCGCGAAGGCTCTTATCGCCCAACGTTTCGGAAGTTGGAAAAGCATCGGGTCGCCGGTCGTCCACGTCCCTGTTCCGCGCTTGCGTTACGATCGCATCGCGCCGATCAGTTTCTCGGCTCTGCCGCAGGGCCGCAGGACAGCGCTGATCACCGTGGCGATGCCGACACTTTCGTCACGCGGCTCCAAAAGATCGCAGATGGACGCAGAGCTCATGGACAGGCTGGCGATCCGCGCGGTCAACAATCGACTGGCAAGAGCTCAGCCTGGCAGTCCGTCGGGGAAGGTCGGAATGTTCATCGAGAATGGTGAGCAAGGCCACCGGCTTATCATGCTGTGGGACAACTTCACGGGCGACGCATGGCAGCCAGCACTGGTCGACCTCAAACGTACCACATGCGGACTAGGTACGGCGGGCCTCTCTGCAGACGAATGGGACAGGGCGAGGCGTGACCTGATCCAGGAGCTCGAGCAGATTACTGGAGACATGGGCCACGCCAAGAACGTCGAACTGGCAAAGGATCTATCTCACGCCATCGCCGCAGACAGGAAGCTGATCGCTCCGAGCGCTTTGCTGCGGCGTGCTCGGATCTGGTTGCCGACGATCGATGCAAGCACTGGGAATGCTTGGTGGCGCCAGCAATGGCAGAGCGGCCACGAACATGTCCGGGTCGAAGCACCGGAGCTTGCCCGGGTGGTGGACCCTCGTCAGGCGATACGGACCGCACTGGATGCAGCATCGTCGCGGGCGAGCTGCCACTAACTACGACAATAGCCAGGCCGGAACAGGGAGACACGGATGGGAATCGTCCTAATCGTCGCAGCGGTCGCATCGCAGACCGGACCTATGACGGTCGTTCCAAAGGTCGTGGATTTCGACCTTGCCAAGGTGCGCCCCAGAGAACCGACGTGCTTGGATCGAGGGCAGTTAGACGAGATCATCGTGTGCGCTCCAAAGGGAATGGACATCTGGCTGGGTGACGTAAGCGGATTTGCTGCCAAGCCCCTCATTGCCGAATTCAAAGGGCCGTTAAACGCCGACACGACCATCCACGTCATTCAGCAAAAGAGCCCTGTTGCCACGACCCCGGCAGCGGCTGTGACATTTAAATGGCGTTTCTAGTAGCTCCCTGTCGCGGAAAATCTCGCTTTCAACAGCTATCCAGACTGGACCGCGTCTGCGGTCGAAAACCGTATAACGATCTAGGCCATGGCCGTGGTGCGTCCGCCAAGACGTGTTTCCAGATTGTTTTGATCAGACGACATTAAAAGCGAACAGGGAGACCATCTGGCCGGCTAACGCATCGAGAACGAACCAGACTCTGCTCATGCCCTTCCCATTTCCCGAAAGCGCCGCATTCCGAACACGATGGCTCGCTCCACTCTGACCAACCCATTCGCGAGACCGTCACGATGATCGAATATCACAGACTTCGTGATCCCCGACCCACGAGATGCCAGTTACAGGTTATTGCTTATCGGACGGCGCTCGCCATTCTGGCAGGGTGTGCGGCATGTTCCGGGGAGGGAACGGCTCAGGAAATACCTCCGGAGGCACCATCGTCCGGCAAGGACGACATCGTCATCACGGCTCAACGGATCGCCGGTAGCGCGGTTGGAGCGGTAGATCCGACCGCGACCTTGGATCAGGCGGCGATCCAGGCGCTGGGAGCGACCGATCTGAAGACTTTGCTTGAACGCCTGAAAACGCTCACGACGTCGGCGAGCGGCGGTGATCCGGTCTATCTGCTTAACGGTCGGCGGATGTCGAGCATGAACGAGCTCTACAGCCTGCCGCAGGAAGCGATGGAGAAGATCGAGGTCTTGCCGGAGTCCGAAGCTGCACGCTTCGGTTTCCCCGCCACTGTTCGCGTAATGAACTTCATCACCAAAAAGACGTTTCGCGCCGTCAAGTATCAGCAGGCCACCGGCACCACGACGGAGGGTGGGGGCGAGACGAACTATGTCGAGGTAACCGCCGCCCGTATCGACGGCCCGCGCCGCGCGACACTGACCATATCGCATCTGCGGCTCAACCCGATCCTGCAAAGCGAACGGGCGATCGTGCCCGATCCGGACACGCTGTATGCCCTTGGCGGCAATATTGCGGGGGTAGGCGGGGGTCGCATCGATCCCGCACTGGATGCGCTGGTCGGTAATCCAGTTACGATCGCCGCAGTGCCGAACGATCCGGCAAGTCGGCGGACGCTGGCAGGCTACGTCTCCGGTGCCGGTGCCGGTGCGCCTGCAGTTACCGATGTCGGGCGCTATCGCTCACTCCAGCAGCGCACCGACAGGATCTCCGTCGGCGGCACCGTCGCGGCGCCGATCGGCAAGTCGATGAGCGGATCGCTAAATCTGTCGATGGAAGCGCAGCGGAGCATTGGCCTGAACGGTCTGGCGCCCGCACTGCTGAACGTACCGGGAGGGGGTGGCGCGCTGCCCTTTGCCGACGACGTCCTGCTATACCGCTATCTGCCCGACGCGGTTCTCCGGCAGCGAAACACGAGCCTGACCCTGCATGGTTCGGGATTGTTACAGGGCAGTATCCGGCGCTGGGGGTGGAACGTCACGACCAGCTACGACCGGGTGCGGGGGCTTGCGCGTTCGCAACAGGGCGTTCCGATCGACGACTTGCAGGCCTCGATCGATGCCGGCGGCGATCCGCTGGCGATGCCGAGCCCCGAAGCGTCCGCGCTGCGTCAAGACTATCGAAGCCGGACCGTGACGGGCACCTTGCTGACGAAGGCGGTCGCGAACGGTCCGCTAGTCAAGCTGCCGGCCGGCGATGCGCAGATCACGCTGACGGGAGATTACGCAAGATCGAGCAGTTCGGGCAGCCTGCCGGGTCTGCAACAGTCGACGCTGGACCTCACGCGCACGACGAAGGGGGCAAGCGTCAATGCGGATCTTCCGATCGCCTCGGCCAATCAGGACGTCCTTGCGTTCCTCGGGCTGTTGTCGGTCAACGCTATGATCGGGGTCTCGAACGTGTCCGACTACGGTCGGCTGGTGAGTTCCAACTATGGCCTGACATGGTCGCCGGTGCAGCCGATCCAATTGATCGCGTCGGTCAACGAAGCGCAGACTCCGCCGGCAATCGCGCTGCTGACCAATCCGACGGTCACCACCCCGAACACGCCATTTTTCGACTTCACCACCGGCACCAGTGTGTTCGTCACGACGATCGCCGGTGGTAATGCCGCTCTGGCCCAGGAGCGCCGAAGGATCGTCACGCTGGGTGTGGCCGTATCACCGATCAAGGCAAAGGATCTGCGGCTTACCGCCAATTATCTCGAAACGCGCATCGGCAATCAGACAGCGACGTTGGGCAGCGCCACCGCCGCATTCCAGAGCGCGTTTGCCGCCGCGTTTCAGCGCAATGCCGCAGGGCAACTCGTCAGCGCCGACCTCAGCCCGGTCAACATCGCGCGCGAACGCGAAAAGAAGATGCAGGTTACGCTCAGCCTGTCGACGCCGATCGGTCGTACCCCCCGGCCGCCGACGCCGCCCGCCGGCACCGCTGCGAAGGACAGCCCGCCGCCAGCCGCGCCCAAGCCCAGGCCGCAAATCTATGTGTCGATGACCACGACGTGGCGGCTCAACGGTCGCCTGTCGTTGCGCAGCGATTTACCGGCGCTGGACTTGCTGGATGGCGACACGCTGACCGGCACCGGTGGGCGGGCCCGCTGGGAAACCGAACTGAACCTGAGCGGATCGCTCGGGGCTGCGAACATTGGGCTGTACGGCCGGTTGCAGGGGCCGACCCGAATCCGCAGCGACCTGGCAGCGTCGGACCTCCGCTTTTCGGGGCGGACGTGGCTCGTGCCCTACGCATCTCTCAAGGTCGACCAGATCGTTAAACGTCCCTGGGCAAAAGCCATGATGCTGCAGTTCACTGTCGAGAACCTGTTGAACGATCGGATCAACGTGCGTGATCGGCTTGACCGCGTCCCAAACCGTTTCCAAGCCGCGTACATCGATCCGTTAGGTCGCTCCGTCCGGCTCGGTCTGCGCAAGCTCTTCTGAGACGTGAGCCTCGCGGATTGCCGCAAACGGTGGGTGTTTGACGCGGCTCTAGCTTGCCGGATCGGTTCCTGCGGCTTTAGAGGACGATGTGCTTCGACGACCGTCCTCCCGATTGTTAATTCTTGATCCAGACGATCGCGTTTTGGTGTTTCGCTTCGAGCATAAGGAGGGCGCCCTGATCGGGCAAACCTTCTGGGCTACGCCCGGAGGCGGCCTTGCCGAAGGGGAGGCCTTTGAGCAGGCGGCTATCCGAGAGCTGTTTGAGGAAACAGGTGTCGTGATCGAAACAGCGGGCCGCCAAGTCGCACAGCGGCTCGCATCCTTTGTACTACCTACTGGCGAGATAGTTGAGGCGGACGAGCGATTTTTCGTTGTTCGGGTCCATCGAAGTACCGTGTCGACCGCTAACTGGACCAAAAATGGAGCATACCGTGATGTCCGTCCACCGGTGGTGGAGCCAAGCGGAACTTAAGGTAACCGACGAACAGGTCTGGCCTGAAAATCTGTGCCACATGCTCATCGGAACCGGGGAGTGGACCGCGGCCCCGCGGTGATTGGTCAGTTACGCTATCGCCGTAAAGACTGGCTTCAGGTCCGGCGGACATTAACGAATGGCGGAAGTTGGGAGGTCGAAATTCGCATGGGAATGACCGGTTGTGGGTCTTTTTAATTTTTAACCGAAAGATCGGTGCTATGTTGTAAATGCTCCTGCTGCTTTCGATCATCAATATCGATGTTGATACCCAGCCACCTGACGATCTGTCCGTCCTTGGCGCACAACGGAACGGCATGCACACTCATCCAACGGTACTGCCCGTCCTTCCCTCTTAGCCGGTACTCCGCGTCAACCGCTTGCCGATCGTGTACGGTCTCACGCCACTTCTGCATCGTAGCTATTCGGTCGTCGGGATGGATGGCGGTTAGCCAACCATATCCTTTCCAATCGTCATAGCTTTGACCGGTATAGGCCCGCCAGCTGGGACTGTCGGTCTCAATAAGACCATCCGGCGCACTCTCCCAAGTTGTTGCGGCGATGCCGGTAGCGGCTAATCGTTCATACGCTTCGCCATCACTGAGCATGTCGTGCGCGACCGAATGGCTGTCTGTGCGTCCTTCCGCGACCGAGACGTAATCAATCGCATCACGTTGGTTGGGACTGCCGGTATTGACAGGCGGACTTCCAAGGCGGCTTTTTCGCTCTGCCTTTCTCCGCCTCAGCACTTCGTCCGCAGCCACCAGAAGGCAATTCATGCTCTGATTGTTACCAGTAGAGCGGCTTGATCCGACGCTGGCGGCACAGTTAACCGAATGGCCCTCTAACACATAGGAGCGGTTCAAGACCTGTTCGATGCGTAATCCTTGTTGCTCAACGTCAAAGTCAGACTCGGAGTCCATTTGCACGACGACAAATTCGTCGCCTCCAAGCCTAACAACCATGTCTTCAGGATTTATAGATGTCCGCAACCTATCGGCGACCAAGCATAGCAAGCTATCGCCTACCTGGTGACCAAGCCGGTCGTTGACCGGCTTGAAGTCGTCGAGGTCGACATAGTGAAACGCGATACGTCCGTGTCGCTCTGGCCGGGCGTTTGTCTCAAATGCCTCGGCGAGAGCCAGCCGGTTGCCAAGCCCAGTGAGGTGATCCGTTTTGACCTGACGAGCAAAGGCGTGTCGCGTTGTCGTCTTTGCCAACTGCGAACGATATCGTTGGCTAGCGCTACGAAGGCCGCCTGTGAGCAGCGCAAATAGGCAAAGAGCCGAAACGATCGCATTCGGATCTCCCCGCAGTAGAAGAACTAAAGCTGGCGGGATTACCGCGACAATCAGGCTCGTAATCACGATGTAAGGGCGCATAGCGACCGTAGATGCTGCTCCTGCGGCGTATCCCACGACGAGAATGCCGATGGGCATCTGCCATTCTGCAAGCGGCAGCATGTACGATCGTGCGGCAAATAGACCGAAGACAGTCGCGAAGGCCCAATAGGTGAGTGCAAACCGGCGCTCAAAACGCTTGGCAGTGAGTAAGGGCATTTCGGGGTTATCGCACAGCCGTCTCCCGCGGATCAAAACGGCAAGGCGGGCTACGCTCGCGATCGTTCCTATAGCGACCAAGCTCGCTAGAGCGATATCCCGTGAGGCGTGAACGCTGAGCACACCAACCACGAGGAACAGCAACGTCATGATCGCTGCGGGCATGCGCGTGCCGCACAGACTGGCAACAAGCTCGACGTACGTTCCGTCAGGAATGTCGCGAACGAATGGGCTCTCAGTGGCTTTCACACGTCTCTAATTAAACGCAAAAGGTGAAGGCATTCTATCTGAACGCTTCCCTCAGGACACGGGGGCTGGCTTAATTAATGCGAAACACATGAGCCGGTGTTCGAAACTGGGAAGCGTACCGTCCGCCGTAGACGGCGGTTGATGGGTCCTATCAGCCCCACTCTGTCGGGCAGTGCCGTCCACAGTCGGCCATCCATCGGGTGCTATAGTAGGTCCATACTTTCTGGGAACAGTTGACAGATAACTCTACTTAGGTTGAGTAAAAGCATGGCCCGTAATCGTCGACCATCGAAGCAAATGCTCCTCTTGCTGGAGGCACTGTCGGCGCACACTCAGCAGTGGCGCCACGGCTACGATCTGATGAAAGAGACGGGGCTCCTGTCTGGAACGCTGTACCCGCTACTGATCCGCATGACCGACCAAGGGCTTGTCGAGGCCGAGTGGCGTGAACCGGAACACCCTGGCCGTCCTGCTCGACATGCATACCGTTTAACGAGTGCTGGAGTGGCATTTGCGCGTATGGCCACACCTGCCGGCCCAATGACTTTCACCAAGGCCGCCTTCGCGTGAAATCAGCTGTGTCGCGAGCTCTGCTGTCATTGGCCAGTCGGTCTCTCGGCTCGGATCGCCGAACATGGGCGATGGCCATGGAAGCGGAGTTCGAAGCTGCGGTGGAGGATCGGCGTCCATTCCAGTTCGCTCTCGGCTGCCTGTTCGTAGCGTGGCGAGAGATCGGGAAGCACAGCGAAGGACGCCTGATCCTTGCGAGTTACGCGCTTGCTCTGGGGTTACTCATTCCGATGGCAACTCTGCAGTTCCAGCAGGCGGTCGGCTTCCTGTCTTCGGCAGACGGTCCGCCTTTCGTTATCCCAAGCTCCGGCGACGGACCGAACCTCTATTTGATCTGGTCTCAAAACAGAGCAATCCCGATATTGCTTATCACGTGGCTTCTGCTCGGTATGGCGCACCTTTGTCTCGCGTGGATGCTCGTAGAGGGGGATTGGCCGCGCATCGTAAAGTGCGGCACGCTGATTGGAGCAGCAATGATCACGTTGTCGCTGTTTATGGGCGTATTGATGCTCGATCTGTCGTCATTGGGGGTGCCAATCGCGGAGCTGGTGATCGAATTTGTGGCGGTGGTAGCCATTTCGCGGTGGCACATTCGGATTTCATCGGACGCCTCATCCGAACTGCTCGCCCGGTAGTGTGAGGTGCTTTCGACGATCCGGGCGAACGACCGGAACTTTGCGGAGTCACTTGACTCTTAAATCTACATATGTTGCTCTGTGCCTACAGCGAGGGTGGTAAGGTTCGACGCTTACGGCCGACAAAACGCCGCCTAGGTGTGGGCAGAACCGACGGGGACACAGTGTCCGACGCGGTGAAAGGGGAGCGAAGATGTGGCGAGTTATCAGTTTCGGTGTCGTCGCTGCCGGCACTGTCTTGCTCATCACTCTTCTCGTCTTCCCGCGTAAGCCTGTCGTTGATGCCGGGGAGGCCGGCCTATTCGCCAACGACTGCTGCGGCACGGTAAAGCTGGCCGACGGCAAGATGCTGCTCAATGATCAGCGGACGGTATCCTACATTGTCGCGAGAGATGCAGATGGGCCGTACATCCTGCCCCACGTCGACGTCGGCGTTGTAGCCGATCAGGGGCTCGACGTGGATGGAACACGCTCGGTGCGCAGGCTGCGCCTTGACCGGCTACCTACGCCGAGCAGGATTACGTTACATGAGGGTTTGACACCCTATGATTTCACAAGGTCAACGCCACGTCTTCGCAAATAACTTCGAAGGGGCCGTTCATCAGCTTGAATGATTTGGTCAGAGCCGCCCTAGCACCACTCATAAATCTACATATGTTTCTATAATGCGGAGCGATAGCTGCTGAATGTTACGAGCGGTTGTTCGGCAGCGAACGGTGAAAGGACTTCGGCACGGCATACCGGCCGTGCTGCTTGGTGAGGAAGTGGAGCAACAATGAAAACCATGACTAGTGCGTCCCGCGGCTCGCCCTATAGGATGCTGACGGCCCTTCTTCCGCTTCTCGCGACAGGCATCGCCGGCCGCGTAGAGGCGCAGCCACAGGCAGAGGTCGGCATCCCTTCGTCGAATCGCGCGCGCTTGGCCGTGCCCGGGCCGACCGCCACCGATGTTCGCATCTCATCTGAGCCGGGTGTTGTTCTGGCGGGAACGCTGTACCTGCCGGCAGGGCACAGCAAGGGTCCCTATCCTTTGGCCGTGCTGATCGAGGGGAATGGGCCCAATAAACGCGGTGGCTTTTCCGAGATAATTAAAAGACTGTCCGCCGACGGCATCGCTGCCCTGGAATATGACAAGCGCGGTGTCGGGCAGTCGACGGGCACCTACGAGGAGGATGTCGAGCGGCTGACCGCGGATGCCCGCGCCGCGGTCGCGGCGATGCGCCATCGCTCGGATATTATTGGCAGCCACATTGCGTTGGTCGGCCATAGCGGGGGCGGTGTGATCGCGCCGTCAGCGGCGGCTGCCGATCCCGACATCGCGGCCGTGGTGACGCTGGCGGGCAATGTCGGCGACGGGCTGCCCTATGTCAGGAAGGGGCTTTACAAGCAGATGATGAAGATGGTTGGCGGGGGCCGTGACACCCTCGTCGGGCCGGCGACGGATGCGGCCATGGCTTTGCTCCAGGCTCGTGTAGACAGCGGAGATGCGGCAACGATTGCACGTTTTCATTCCAACGCCGTCGACCGGTTCGAGTCAGCGGGGTTCCCGCGCGCTCAGGCGGAACAAGCGCTCGCCATGATCGACGTTCCAGAGGCCTGGGGCGCACGAAAGCTTCGCTCGGCCTCCGATCTCAGGGCCTTGCATATCCCCGTTCTAGCGATCTACGGAACCAAGGATACGCTGGTGGATGACGCACCCGCGGCGCGTGCCGCTTTGGCGAGCAACCGTCGCGCTCAAATTGTAATGCTCGACGGGCTCGGTCATTCGTTCCAAGAAGGCGCGGTTGCAGGCGAGCCGGATGAGGCGTCAAGGTTGGGCCCGTATCTCGGATCGCCTCGCCTCGTGGCAGTCGTTGGCGACTGGCTTCGAGATGCACTGTGGTCGAAAATTGGCACGGGGATGGGACAAGTGCGGTAACGCGCACCCTTTTGCCGCTCGACGACTAATTAACTGCTACTTTTGCGCGCCGGTCTTTAGCCTTTAAAGGGCGTTTGACAGCGCTAAGTCGCCGTCCGCTGCACATGAACCATAATCGGCTACGCGCCTGTCCTGGCTCGAAGCAGCTGTTCCGCTCTCCTCTCCATTCAAGACGTCCATGGCGGGGGATCATGCGCCAAGTTCAGTCAGCGCGGGGGATGAATGAATGTCTTAAGTTGGGGACCGCGGAAAGGCGCGCGAATGTCCGGGTATGGATCCAATGTGCCCCGGCGTCTTCACCCGAGATCAGCTCTCACGCTCATCCAGCAGCACCCGCAGCCGCTCGGCATCGTCAGGCGTGGCGGGGTTGTAGATAATCATCCCCAGTTCCGGCCTTCCTTCGACGGCGAACGACGAAAACTCCATTGCCAGCAGCCCCGCGTCGGGATGGTGAATACGTTTTATTCCTTCGCCGTGAGCGACCACGTCGTTGTCCTGCCACAGCGCTTCGAACTCAGGGCTGAGCCGAGACAACTCCATGACGAGCTTTATCACCTCGGCGCTGGTGCTAGCGCCGGCGCGCGCCACGTCGGCGCGGAAGGCGCCGACGACGAAGCGGGCGATGCTGTCGAAATCGGCATTGCGGGCGCGGACATGGTCGCTGCCGAACATCAGACGCAGAATGTTGCGCCCCTCGCGCGGCAGCTTGGAATAGTCGGTCAGTAAGACCGCAGCGGCACGGTTCCAGCCGACAACGTCCCACATCGCGGTCTTGATGATCGCGGGGCTGAGCACCATCCCGTCGAGTACCCGTTGCAGGCGAGGGGTGATGCCGTCGACCGGCTGATAGCGGGCTTCTGGCAGACGACCCAGTCCGAGCATGTAGATGTGCTCGCGCTCCGGCTCGGTCAGCATCAGCCCCTTCGCAATGCGATCGAGGACATCCGCAGATGGCGCGCCGCCACGGCCCTGCTCGAGCCAGGTGTACCAGGTCGGACTGATATTCGCGCGGCTCGCAACCTCTTCACGGCGCAAGCCGGGCGTACGGCGGCGACTGCCGCTGAGCCCGAAAGTCGCCGGGTCCAGGCGAGTGCGGCGGTCGCGCAGGTATGTGCCCAGCGAATTTGGTGCGTCAGTAGACAAGATGTATCCTGTTGCAGCTTATACCACGATAAGCTCACTACTTTAACAGGGTCGGGCGCAAGGCGATACATCCCTCGTCAACGAGGAGATTTCCATGCGCGTGTTCTTGACCGGTGCGACCGGCTTTATCGGCTCCCATGTCATTCCCGAGCTACTCCACCGCGGTCACAATGTGCTCGGGCTCACTCGCTCCGACGCGGGCGCGCAGCAGCTCGAAGCGGCTGGCGCCGATGTTCATCGGGGCGACCTGGAACGACCGGAGACCCTTGCGAGTGGTGTCGCTGCGGCTGACGCGGTCATTCACTGCGCATTCGATCACGACTTTGCCAACTTCGTCGAGAATACTCGAAAGGATGAACGCAACATCGCCGCGATGGGCGATGCACTGGCGGGAACCAACAAGCCGATCCTGATAACCTCGGGCATCGGTATTGGAACGCCGCGCAACGGCGGTCCTGCGACCGAGGATGTGCTTAACCCGCTCCACGCCAATCCGCGCATCGTGACGGAGCTGGCCGCCGCAGCGCTGATCGCCCGCCGCATCGATGTCCGCACCATTCGCCTGCCGCAGGTGCACGATACTACCAAGGCCGGTCTGATCACGCCGCTGATCGCCGAGGCCCGCCGTGCCGGGGCGGTGGCGTATCTCGGCGAAGGGAAGACGCGCTGGGCTGCCGCGCATATCAGCGATGTCGCCAAGCTATACGTGCTGGCTCTCGAGCGCGGCGAGCCGGGCGCGCGATACCATGCGTCGGTCGAGGAGGGCGTCGATGCACGCACGATCGCAGAGGCCATCGGCGAGGGAACCGGATTGCCGGTACGTTCGATCGCAACCGAAGACATCGAGCGCTTCTTCGGCTGGATGGCTCCCTTCGCTGCTCTCGACATGACCGCGTCGAGCGTCTTGACGCAGGAGCGGCTGGGATGGGAGCCTACAGGTCCCGATCTACTCACCGATCTCGCCGCGATGATCATTCCGAGCTCATGATCGGATAACAGATCGCCGTTGCACGCTGATGTGAGTAGATTCCGCTGGCGTGCAGCGGCGTGACTATAGCCTGAGGATCACACCATGGCCTCGGCCGGTTACGTGAACGAACGGCCGATTCTGGGATGCCGCGTTCGGGCACTGAACGATCGCTTGTGGGTCTAAAGGCCCGCCGGTCGCCAAGCAGAAAGCCTCGGTATGAAGGCAAGCCGCGATCACGGCAAAAGGGGCACCATCGACATAATTGAGCATTTCGCACCTGACTCTTATGGCCTCCTTATCCTAGCATCTGCGGTTGCGCTTGGCAGTGGCTGGCTTGGCGGCGATAGGGTTGTTGGTCGTGCAGCCATACGTGACCTAGTGAAAAAGGCTGCTCGCTTTAAGGAAGCTGAACGGCAGAGACTAACCATCCATTTGCCCAGCAGAGCACTTACGCGCCGGTTGGATTAGATCGAACGATATTGTAGTGCGCAGCACTGCTCTGCAATGTCCGTTAAATGGGGGTCCGGCTTAAAATGGAAATTCTATTAGGCCTAGTGGCCGTAATTTAGTCTATTCGTGTCCCGAATTCTGTGTGCCACTAGCATGTCGAGCCTGGAACAGCCTTCGTCCTTCCGTGAAGTACACGACGCACAGAACTGCAACGCCGATCGCCAGGTAGCCGAAGGCCAGCGGATAGGTTGTTCCGTCATAGGCCTGCCCGATGATGGAGCCGACGATCACCGCACCGACGCTGGTGATAAAACCCTGTATCGAGGACGCGGTACCGGCGATGTGTCCGACAGGCTCCATCGCCATCGCACCGAAATTCGACCCGCATAGTCCGATGCAGGTCATGCTGAGCGCTTGGAACAGCATGTACGTCTCCAGCGACTCCCGTCCGACGCCGATTACGACGAGGTGGAGAAGCGACAGCATGATCAACGCGAGCAATGCGGACTGGGAGATGAGGCGGGTGCCAAGCCGCTCGACGAGGCGGCTGTTGGCAAAGGATGCACAGCCCATCGAGAAGGCGCAGACGGCGAACAGAATCGTGAAGCGTTCACCGGCATGGAATTCATCGACGAAGATCTGCTGCGCGGACGAAACGAAGGCGATGATGCCGCCGAATGTCATCGACGCCGCCACGGCATAGCCCGCGGAGAAGCGGTTCGTTAGCGTCAATCGGTAGGCGCGGCCGAGCGACGCCCGCGACAAGGGCGACCGACGTTCCACCGGCAGGGATTCGCGTAGACGGACCGTCGACCAGGCAAGGACGACAGCCGCAAAGGCCGCCAGCGCATAGAAGATGAACCGCCAGGGTCCGAAAGCCAGCAGGACCTGGCCGAGACTGGGCGCCATGATCGGTACCAGGAAGAAGATCATCTGGGCGACGGAGAGCGTGCGCGCCATCTGGCGACCCGAATAGCGGTCACGCACGATCGTGACCGCAAGTACACGCGTCGATGCCGACATGAGGCCCTGGAGTGCGCGTGCGCCGAGAAGGGCGGGGAATGTTTGCGAACCTGCGGCGAAGATGCTGGCTGCCACGAAGCCCGCAATGGTGACGAGCAAGATCGGCCTGCGGCCAAATCTGTCTGCAAGCGGGCCGTAGACGAGCTGTCCAGCACCGAAGCCAAGCATGTAGACCGTGATGATCCACTGTCGGTGGTTGGCCGTCGTGACGGCAAGCTGATGGCCGATGTCGGCGAGCGCAGGCAGCATCAGGTCCACGCCCAATGCGTTGACCGCCATCAGCGCGGCGACGAACGCGACGAATTCACCGGGGGGCATGGAGGAGGTCCGCTTATCGATCATCGCCGCCATCTAGGTCGACAATCTGCTGATGACCATGCCCACCAGTACGCTTAAACGGCGGCTCACGAGCAGTGATTTACGCTTAACCTTGGCTTTTCGCAGTGCCGACAAGTTTTGAAGAATTTTGGCGCAATTCTCGTTCGTTGGCAGTGGCCGCGGGCCTCTTGGACAAGCGTCTGAAGTTGCAGAGCCCCAAGGACCAGCTGACCGTCCATTCGGGCGTCCGTGCGGCGTTAACGTGGCTTCTCAAGCCATAAGCCACGCGTCGGAGCTGGCGCCTCTTAGCAGATTTGGTTCTGCTCCCCCCCCTGTCGAACTCTCAACCCGCGCGATTGGAATGCAGGCGGAGCAGTCGCCCGTCAGGTCCGTCTTCCAGCAGCCATAGCGCCCCGTCCGGGCCGGCCATGACCGCGCGGATCCGTGCACCCATGCTCCACCGCTCGACTTCGCTGGGGACCGCGCCGTCGAACGCGATGCGGATCAGCGCTTCCGATGCGAGTCCGCCGACAAAGGCGGAGCCTCGCCACTGCGGAAACATCGTGCCGTCATAGAAGGTGAGCCCGGCCGGCGCGATAATCGGGCTCCAGTACAGCGCCGGCTGCTGGAATTTCGTCTTGCCGGCGGGCGAGACGATCGGCGTGTCGTCGTAGTTCTTGCCGTAGGATACGATCGGCCAGCCATAGTTCCTGCCGGGCTCGATCAGGTTCAGCTCGTCGCCGCCCTGCGGGCCCATCTCGGTCGACCAAAGGCGACCCTTGGCATCGAACGCCAGCCCGTAGGGGTTGCGATGCCCCGTCGTCCAGGTCTCCGCCCGGGTCAGGTTCGGGCCGGGTATCGTGACCTGGCGCACCGGCGCGGTGGCGGCACCGCCGGTATTTTCCGGCGGATCGATGATGCCGATGGTGGTCGCGCCGACCTTGCCGGCGCCGGGATTGCCGGGCGCCGGCGTGCCATCCAGCGTCAACCGCAGGATCTTGCCGAGCGCCTGATCGGGGTCCTGCGCGGGCGTGAAACGCTGGCGTTCGCCGGAGGTGAGGAAAAGATAGCGGCCGTCGGGCGAGAATGCGATGTAGCCGCCGAACTGCCCGCCCTTGCCGCGGGGCGTTTGCCGCCACACAACCCGAAGGTCTTTCAGCACCGGTTGCGCCGCGCCGGGATCGAGCGTCGCGCGCGCCAGCGCCAGACCGTCGCCGCCCGCGCCGGGTTCGGCATAGGTGAGGTAGACGTGCCCGCTCTGCGCGAAGTCGGGCGCGGTGGCGACGAACAACAGACCGCCCTGTCCCTCGAAGTGGACGCGCGGCACCCCGCCGACCGGCGTCTTCACGCCCGCCGCGCTGACCAGCCACAGCCGGCCGGGCTTTTCGGTCACCAGCATCTTCTGGTCCGGCAGAAAGGCCAGCGCCCAGGGGGAGTCGAACGCGGCGACGGGATCGACCTTGAACGGCTTGGACGACGCGGGGGTCGCCGCGCCGTAGTTCACCGGTGGCGCGGGCGCCTGCGAGCCGGCCGGTGGTGCGGCGCGGTCCGTCGGTCCGCAGCCGATCAGCAGCGACAGCGCAGCCATGGACAGTCTAGGATAGGCAGGCACAGGCGATCCTCTCAATACAGGCGGCCGGTGTGTCGCAAACGCGATTGAGCGACCAGCCGATTATCGCGTCGAACGCGTGATGCGTCGGCGCTGGACGTCCGTCCACATTGCCGGGCTCGGATGGCATTTGCCCGGCGTCTCATTGGCTGCTGCCACCGGTCCGCCGATGCCCGGTTTCGCGTGGCGCGGGCGTGATGACCAGTAGCGAGACGCCCTGCCGCGGCAGATCGAACGCCAGCGTGGCGTCACCCCTGCGAGCCGTGAGGCGCGTCGGCGCGGCATCCATGGTCGCGAGTTCGGCGGCGTTCAGCAACGTGGCACGCTGTTCGTTCGTCGGGGCGAGCGGCGATCCCATCGCGCGCCATGCGGCGAAGCTGTTCGAGTGGCTGGCGTCGATCCGGTAGTGGGTCAGTGTCGCGCCCTTGGCAACGGCGCGCGGTAATCGGCGCAGCTGCAGTCGCACCGCGGCTTTCGGCCCCGGCAGATCGTCGTCATGATAGTGCCAGACGAGCACCGCAAGCTTATCGCCGTCGAGGCTGGCGACGCTGCCGACGTCCGCGGTGCCGCGCACGCCCTTGGTCATCACTGTGTCCAACGCGACCTGATGGTCGGACATGGCGGGGACGTAGCGCCCCTTCATCTGTGCGAACATCTTGAACATGTTTATGACGGACAGGTTGATGCCGTTCGAGGTGAGTTGGCGAAAGCCCGCGAACGGTGCCTGATCCTCGAACTCGAACGCCCACGACAGGATGCCCTCCAGATTGAGGCGATGGCGGTCGGCAAGCGCCAGCAGGCGGGGAAAGGATGCCGCGGTGTAGCTCGAGTACATGGTGCCGTTGCGGTACGCATTGGCCGGCCCCTGGCAGGCCGCGCAGCCTTCCGGATCGGATTCGCCGATTACGATGGGTTTGTTGCGGAATGCCGGGTTGGCGCTAATCGCTGTGAATTCATGCTCGGCGGCTTTGAGGTGGGTGTTCAGGCCCATGCGCACATGGCCGCCCTTCGCATCCTGGACCAGCTCGGGCTGGCCCTTGGCATGGAAGGAGAGAAAGTCGGTCGGTGTGCCCGCCGCCTGTACGTGAGCCATGAATGCCGTCAGGAAGTCGTCACCGGCGCCGGCATTGTCCGGTCCTCCGACCCGCGCGCCGGGTAGCGCCCGCCGGACACCGCGCACCGCGGCATCGTGCAAACGGAAGAATTCCTCGCGCGTGCCGCCCCAGTAATATTGCGGCAGGTTGGCCTCGTTCCAGGTCTGGAAATACCAGCTCGCGACGTCTTCGCGGCCATAGCGGTCGACGCAATGACGCACCCACTGGTAGATCAAGTCTTCCCAACGCCCATAGTCGCGTGGTGGATAGGCCCAGCCGGTGCGCAACGCGCCGCTGCCCGGCCGCCAGTCATGCTGATAGGGGACCGGCCTAGTCGACATTGCCTCGGGCATGAAGCCGAGCTCGACATAGGGTTTGACGCCGCGCGCGCGGTACGTGTCGAAAATCCGGTCTACCACGGTCCAGTCATAGACCGGGCGACCGCTCGCATCTTCCGAATAGATTCCAGTGGACCCCCATTTCAGCGCTGGGGTGCCATCGCCCGAGGTCAAAAGGTTATGGGTGCGGAAATACACGTAGTCGGGCGCGAGTTTGCCCAAGGTCGCCAGCGTGGTTCGTCCGTCCTTCATCGTCGCATAGTTTGGCTCGTCAGCGCCGAAGAAGCGCCACACAGGGTCCACGGGCCGTTCGGGACGACCGGCATCGACCTCTACGACCACGGAAAATGCGTCGGCAGCAGGGGTCGGGTCGGCGCTTGCGGGAGCGAGAACGGCGATCGCCGCAGCACCGATGATCATCAACCGTATCATGATGTCGTCACCTGCTCCGCCGGAGACGAACATGATGCGGACGATGTCGTGTTTGACCACGCTAGCAGCGCGACGGCGGCCATCATGACCCGAACCGGAGATTTGAATGGACAGCGGATCTCACGCGGGTTGCTGGCGTCCGGCAATGCCAGTTCGTGAATGGAGACTGCGGATCGCAGCGCAGGATGCTGGATCCGATCGAGCGGTACCATCTGCACGTCACTTCGTCCCTCGGGGCGAAAGCCAGCCGCTGTCGGCCAGCCAGTCTTGCAGGCGATCAGGCCAGTGCAGGATCGATATCCGATCCGACTCGTCGAGGTTGAACGCATGGCCGCTGTCCGCATACATGTGCAACTCAGCCGACACGCCGCTCTTCCGGAGCTGTTCGTAGAGCGCGACGGTGGGTGCTGCACAGCAGGGATCGCGGCTTCCGGCGACCAGGAAGGCCGGCGGCGCGTTCTTGACGGCGGTGGCTGGGATGCCACGCGGTCCGGGGAAGACAAGCACCTGGAAATCAGGGCGTGCGGATTGTTTGTCGACGGCATCGAGGGCGCTGCGTCGTGCTGGCTCTGGATTGTCCGCGATCAGCGACACGAGTTCGCCTCCGGCTGAAAAGCCCATCGCACCGACGCGCGTCGGGTCGATGCCATAGTCGGTGGCATGCGCGCGAACCCAGCGCAGCGCGCGCCGCGCATCGTCCGCCGCATTGCCCTCGACCGAGTATTTCGACCCAGGCTCGTTTGCGAGCCGGTATTTGAGGACAAACGCGGTGACGCCCATGCGATTCAGTGCGGTCGCGACTTTGGTTCCTTCATTGGTCCACACGAGCAGTTTGTGGCCGCCACCAGGCATGATCACCATCGCTGCCCCGTTGCGGTGCGCAGGCGCGGCGGGGAAGGCGATCAGCGACGGATCATGGATGTTGCGTACCCAATAGTCGCGGGCGATCTCGGCCTCGCCACGGTGCGCAACTGATCCCGACGCGCCGTTGGGCCAGAGCTTGATCACCGTGTAGTGCGGCGGTTGCTCGGGCGCGGGATCCTGCGCCCCGAGCGGAACGGCCACCAGCAGCGCAACTGCCATGAGCACGGCACGTTTCAATTGGCTTGTACCATTGCGGCCACTGCTGCGCGCGCGGTCAGGATGGAAGCCGGGCGTGCGCTTGCTCCTGCAAGATTACCCGTATCACTGACGGCCGGGCTCGTCTGCGCCGCGGTGACGATACGAGCCATGACATCGGTCTGCGCCAGCGCGGGCGAAATTGCGCAAATCGTCAAGCAGGAGAGGTGCCAAAAAGGGTGCCGAACCCATTGAGGGGTGGCTTTCAAGCGGGGTCCGAATCCCATGGTCGCTCTCCCGATCTTATCGTTCTTTTCCAATGATATCGATAGCGCTACCATAGTCCAACGATTTCTAATCGGTTGCGGACAGCGAGGACTTCATCGTCAACGAATGCCAATCGAGATCCAGCGCCCGGGAGGGGCGCCTAGGCTAGTGGAAATCTGCAATGACAGGTCTCGTCGCGCTTCCGCTTTTACAGCGAGAAGAACGTACGCTGCATCGTGTCGGGATCGCCTTTTTGACGCAGAGCACAGCGAGTCGGCTAAGGCGCGGACGAAGCCCTTACTAATCACGGCTTGCAGAGTGACCTATTGTCACTTAATGCTGAGCGTCAGTTGTTCATAAGGAAGGCCGATGCCTACCCAAAAGCCGATTCTACGCGGCGATATCATGGTCAAGGCGGCAATTCCTCGGGACGTCATGACGTTCTGGGTTCGCGGCGGTGTGCTGCGTCCGATGGAAGCCCCTACGGGAACCGGCTTTAAGCTCCGCTTCTCCTGGTATGAGGCAAATATCGCCGCGATCATGAACCAGCTTCGCATACTCGGGGTAAAAATCGAGGGTATGCTGTCGATTGGTCGCGTCTACCGCGAGGCCATTGCTTACTTCGACGGGTTGGGGCTGAACCGTAACCAAGTTTATGGTCTGTGGTCGCTTTTCATTGTCGAAGATAGCTTTGTTGCGAGAATGCTCAGGCAGGCGGAGTTACGGAACCTCGTAAATTCACCCGGCTTCGATCGCGACAAGAACCCGAGCATTGTCGCAGCTTTCGTCGATCTTTCCGAAGATGAACAGGAGGAAGAGCTTAAAGAGGCGATGCTTGCGGCGGCAGGAGAAGCGCATGGAGAAAAGCGCCTAACTCGTGAAATTGCTGAAATCCGGGAGAATGTAGAGCGCGAGGACTTTTACCGGCACCTACACGCTTACCTAACCGTCACCGAGCAACCAAAGGCCGATGATCCCGCTGGCCACAGCGCCAATCTTGAGGAAATGACCTATTTCTGGCGCACCGGCGAGGGCGACGAATATCGCTTTGCATGGGGTCCGAAAGCGAGCGGCGAGGCCACCAAGGATGGCGCAAAGGCCATGATCGCGGTCGACGTCACAGCTGTACTCTATGAGGTCTGGAATCGGCCGGAAGACGGTACCTTTCCATGATCGTGAGCCCTGGCGACCCGGCTGCCGGTACACTTCGTCCGAAACCGTGCCGAGGCCCCACCCGATTGGGGAGGTTTTTTCTGTCTTATTGGTCCGCTGATGACTGTCGCTACTGGCCGAGGCGCGCCGCGTGACCAGCAAGCCGCGCCTGCGACCGCCTAAGGCTAAGCGGATCCGCTAATTTCGACACGTCCTTTCTAGCCATCTCTCGGAACGCGCTTCCGAGAACGCCACCGCCTTGCCGGAACGCATTCGATGACAAACCCCAAGTTTTCAGCCGCCACATTAACGGCTTCCATTGCAAAGAACGACAACCGGCAAGCTCCGCACGTCGTTCGCACTACGCCGCCCGTCGATGGCAGGACGCGATATCGCAAGTCGAAGCGTCCTGTTTTGAACGCGGACGGCACGCCGAAGATGGAGCTGAAGATCCATAACGCGCAGCCCAGCTTCGCGGGGTCGCACGACGCCGAGCGCCTCGAGGAAGCCGCATGAAGAACGTCGCCCAAGCGAAGCAAGATGGTCATGCCAGTGCAGCGGGTCGTTTCCTGCGTATCGACGACGTGATTGCGAGCACCGGACTAAGCCGTGCGACGATTTACCGGATGGTCGCGAACAACGACTTTCCCGCCCAGCACCCCCTCACGAAGCGCTGCATCGGCTGGTGGCAATCGGACGTCGATACGTGGCTAAAAGCGCGTCTGGCGAAGCCTCCTGTCCCAGCATGACACTGGTCAAACTTGCTCCCTCAAATTTCCAGGGGGGATCGATTGGGGGCACGCAAGGGGGCACTAGACGATGCGAAAATTCGAATAATGCACATATTACAGGACCTTAATGGAATGTACGCAGTAGCAGCCCTGTCCACCAAAGCTTTGCGGTATCACCGCCCAAGCTTTGGTCCTTCGCCGGTAGCAAGGCCAGGCGCGAACCTTACAACCTTCAGATCTGTGCCGGGATGTCGTGCGGACATCGTGCGCGAAAACGCGTCCCGCGACGGCATTCGGCGCGCTTCAAACAGGGATGCCTAACCGCAGAATTGCGGTTAATGTAGGTCTATGTCTGCCAGCCGCATTGATCTCCTGACCGAAGCGCAAAGGGCCTGTCTTCGACTGGTCCTGACGCATCACAATTCGAAGGAGATCGCAGCGCTGCTCGGCGTGTCGCCGTCGGCGATCGACAAGCGGATCGAACGCGCGGTTCAGGTGCTGGGCGCGGGGTCGCGGTTCGAGGCTGCGCGGCTGTTGCAACGGCACGAAACCGCCGGGGATTTCGATGTGCTCGCAGAGCCCCGCGTCATGCCCTCCGCCACGCCCGCGCCCCGCGCCGCGAACGACAGGACGGAGGACGGGACGTCGCCAATGCCGTCGTCGGACCTGCTGGTCGCGACGTATGATCGGCTCCCATCCGAACCAATCGACGTAGCGCGCGCGCCGTCGCATCCGCCACAGGTCGGCCAGGACGATCCATGGGGGCTCGTCCGCCGCTTCATAGGGATGACGCCCAGAGGCGGACCGGAGGGAGCGGCGCGGAACCGCCTGTCCAAGGGGGACAGGCTGATCCGGCTGGTCGGGCTCATGGCGTTGCTGGCGATCACCACGGTGGCGCTGGTGACGATGACGATGACCATGACGAGCCTGTTCAGGCAGGTTCGCGGCAGCGCCGCCTCTCCCCGGGTCGAGCATTCGTCGCGCTGGGGTGGGAAATTCGACATGTTGAAGGAACGTCGTCAGGCAACCGACAGGGTCACCGCAGACTTTCTGAAGGCGGAGGCGGCGGTCGACCAGGCCGCGTCGCTCGCCGCATCGTGCGTCGCGACCTTGTTGCAGCAGCGTGCGGCGGCAAAACTGCCGGTCGCGACCGGGATCGCCGCGCTGCAACTCGTCGCGGATGCATCGTCCGATCTGATCAAGGCCCGCCAGCGCTTCGTCGACGCGCACCATGCGCTGGTCGCGGTACGCAGCGAAATCGGCCTCGGTGCCTTCTATGCCTATGGTGACGAGGGCGAGTGTCCGCCCAACGAAGGGGCTCTGCGCGACGATGCGTTGCTGCACCTCGTCGTTGCCGCCTGACGACGCGGCCGGTGGATCGCTTGACCCGATAACGTGGACCGCGTCTGGATCTTCAACGCGCTGCAACTGGCGGCGACCGGCTATGCATTCTGGCGTGGCGGTGCCCCCGAGCGGCTGACCGGGCTTGCCCTGCTGCTCGCGGCACTGGCCACGCGGATGTTTCACCAGCTTGGCGCAGGCGAGTTCGTCGACGTCGAGATCGGCATCATGACCGTCGACATCGTCCTGCTCGGCGTGATGATCGCCATCACGCTGCACGCCGATCGGTTCTGGCCGGCCTGGGTCACCGCGCTCCATGCACTGGGAACCGGGGCGCATCTGGCCCGGGCGATCAACCCCGACGTGATCCGGCTCGCTTATGCGGTCCTGTCGGTCATGTGGAGCTACCCCATCGTCCTGCTGCTCGCCGTCGGAACGATGCGGCATGCCAGACGGGTCCGGTCGCGAGGCTGGGATCTCGACTGGAGCCGCCAGGACCCGACCCTTCCTTAGCCCTGCATCTGAGGCTTTAAATGTCTTATGCCATTCCTTTCATGCGACTCTTGAACGGCGCACGGCCCGGGCCGGCTCTTGCACCCGCCGCCGTCGATCCCGCCCGCCTGGTGAGCGCTGCCAAGCATCTGTACGAACTGCGTCGCCAGCGCGACGCGGCATTCGGCGCGGACCTGTTCTCCGAACCCGCCTGGGACATGCTGCTCGACCTGTTCATCTCGCATCACGAGGGGCGTCAGCTCAGCGTGTCCGCGGTGTGCATCGGCGCGCGGGCGCCCTCGGCGACGGCGCTGCGCTACCTTGCGATCCTGCAGGAGGCGGGTCTCGTCCTGCGGACCCGCGACAAAAATGACGGTCGACGATCGCATATTCAGCTGTCGGTCGTCGGGCGTCAGCGGATGAGCGATCTGCTCGCGGGTCTGGTGGATTGCTGATCCGCAAGCTGGCCGGGTGACCGGTCGAGCTTGGCGGACGGACGAACAAGATCCCTGCGGCCGGCGCCGACCGGGCGTCTTCGCGGCTGCTGCCGCGCGGCTCGATACGCCGCGCATGGCGGGCCCCGATCCGGCCATCCGCCATCCAAAGCTTGAAAAATTGCGCCTGCGATGGCATATAAGTCTCGGATACCCGTCAATTTTACTGGTTTGCGGGCCTCCCAATAAATTCCGGCAAATGGGCGAGGACTTTGAGCAACCGTTGTGCTCGGTCGATCGCTTCTGTGCGTCTTTCGGCCGATCCTGCGCAGCCCATCCATCATCCGGCGATGCGCCCTTAGCCGTCTCCGCCCCTCGGGGGCCGGGATCGGGGGCGGGCAGGCGGTAACGAAAAAGGCATCATAGTGCGAATTGGATCGAACGACGACACGCGGACCGCCGAGCAGTCAGGCGAAGCTCCAGCGGCCGGCACGGGCGTAACGCGCCGCAATCTTCTAGGCTCGGCGATCGTTGCGGGCGTCGCAGGGTCCTCCGCCATGGTTCCCCTGTCGCCGGCGCAGGCCGCGACGACGGAACGTTCGGTCGACGTGCTGCTGATCGGCGGCGGCATCATGAGCGCGACGCTCGCCGTGCTGCTGCGCCAGCTCGAGCCGAGCTGGACGATCGAGCTGGTCGAACGTCTCGACAAGGTCGCCGAGGAGAGCTCGGGCGGCTGGAACAACGCGGGCACCGGCCATTCGGCGCTGTGCGAACTCAACTACACGCCGGTCAACGCGGCCGACGGCCGTGTCGAGATCGCCAAGGCGGTCGAGATCAACGAGCAGTTCCAGGTCACGCGCCAGTTTCTCAGCCACCAGGTCAAGGCCGGCATGCTCGGCGCACCGCGGACGTTCATCAACTCGACCCCGCACATGAACCTCGTCTGGGGCGACGCCAATGTCGCCTTCCTTCGCAAGCGCTGGGAAGCGCTGGGCGCCAGTCCGCTCTTCTCCGGCATGGAGTTCTCGACCGACCGCGCCCAGATCGCCAAATGGGTGCCGCTGATGATGCAGGGCCGCGATCCGGCGCTGCCGCTTGCGGCGACCCGCTCGCCGCTCGGCACGGATTGCGACTGGGGTGCGGTGACGCGGCAATATATCGCCGCGCTCGACAAGCAGGCGAACTTCACGCTGACGACGGGGCATGAGGTCCGTTCGCTCGAGCGCAATGCCAAGGGCGGCTGGGAAGTCACCGCGCGCGACATGAAGACCGACGACAAGCAGGTCATCAATGCGCGCTTCGTCTTTGCCGGCGCGGGTGGCGGCGCACTGCCGATCCTGCAGAAGTCGGGCATCCCCGAGGCGGACGACTATGCCGGCTTTCCGGTCGGCGGATCCTTCCTGGTCGCGGACAAGCCGGAGATCACGCACCGCCATCTCGCCAAGGTTTACGGCAAGGCCGCGGTCGGCTCACCGCCCATGTCGGTGCCGCATCTCGACACCCGCTATCTCGACGGCAAGCAGGCGCTGCTGTTCGGACCGTTCGCGACCTTCTCGACCAAGTTCCTGAAGCAGGGGTCCTATTTCGATCTGCCTGCATCGGTGACGATCGACAATTTCCGGCCGATGGTCGCGGTCGGCTGGGACGATTTCGCGCTGGTCGAATATCTCGCAGGGCAGCTGATCATGTCGGATGCCGACCGGATGGAGGCGTTGCGCGAATATTTCCCCGGCGCCAAGGACGGCGACTGGCGCCTGTGGCAGGCGGGCCAGCGCGTGCAGATCATCAAGCGTGATCCTGAAAAGGGCGGCGTGCTGAAGCTGGGCACCGAGATCGTCGCGTCGAAGGACGGCTCGATCGCGGCGCTGCTCGGCGCGTCGCCGGGTGCGTCGACCGCGCCGTCGATCATGCTCGACCTGCTCAAGAAGGTGTTTCCGAACCGGCTGTCGACCGCCGGCTGGCAGGCCAAGATCCGCGAGATCGTCCCGAGCTACGGCATCAAGCTCAATGAGCATCCCGAACTGCTCGCCGATCACTGGGGCAATACCGCCGATACGCTGCAACTCGCCATCGCCTCGCCGGCGGTCCATGTCGCGACCAAGCCCCGCCCCGCCGCGATGCGCGTCAAGGCGGACCGCAGCCCCGACCTCGCCCTCTGACAGCTGTCCTCGACCGCGCCCTCCCCGGCATTGCCGGGGAGGGGTAAGCTATGGCACGCACGCGGGCCCTGCTGGCGGGAAATGCCCCATATCCGATCCGCCCCGCTAACGAAGATCGGCCACCTTGCGGTCATGCGTGAGCGAACATCAGAACGCCAGAATAGTAAAGCCGTCGAAATCATGTCGACCTGGGACGGTCTTGGTCAAAAAACACGATAGACTTGTCTGTCGATGCCCCCGACAGTTCTCCCGATATTTGTGTTTTGCCCCGCCTAATCGGGATAAGCGCTGGGGGAATGTATATGCAGCCTGTCCGGGCCGCCGAACACTCGAAACGTCGCTTTGTCGCATTAGATGGGTTGAGGGGGGTCGCGGCGCTGATGGTCGTGGCATATCATATCGGCATCTTCCTGAAGTTTCCGAGCGGAATGACGGTCCATGGCAATATCGCGGTGGACTTTTTCCTGTGTCTTAGCGGTTTCGTCCTCGCCTTCGCGCATGAGCGGCGGTTGCGCGAGGGCGGCGGTGAGTTCGCTCGCTTTCTGATGTCACGGGTGGTTCGGCTCTGGCCGAGCGTGCTCGCCGGATCGGTGGCGGCCTTGCTCGTGGCGCTCGGCATGGCGGGCGGCCCGGGGGCGTCATCCGCCTATCGGGCGTTTGCCCTGTCCCTCATCGTCCTGCCGCGGCTCGAGGGGCAGAATCTGGTCTGGTTCAACGGCGTCTACTGGTCGCTTTTTGCAGAGATCCTCGTCAATCTGCTTTGGGCGGTATCCGTCAAGGCCCTCGGCAATCGCGGGCTGATCACGATCGCCTTCGTCCTTTCGGTCGCGATCACCTGGGTCGCCATCGACCATAATAGCGTCCATTTCTTTTATCAGTCGGTCGATATGATCGTGCCAACGACGGTCAGGGCCTTGGCGTCCTTCTGCATGGGGGTGGTCGCATACCGGATCTACGAGGCGCGTCGCGTGAAGGCGGATGTTGCGCCCGTGATCCTGATCGCCGCACTCCTCTTTCCGATGATCGTGCCCGGCGTCTCCTGGTTTGGCATCCCGCTGTCGCTCTTCTACATCCTGTGCGCCAACCCGATGATCGTATTGCTCGGCGCACTTGGGCAACGAGAGCAGTCGCGCGTGCTGACATGGCTGGGGAATGTCTCCTTCCCACTATATGCCACGCATCTGCCGGTCGTCATGCTGCTCTCTCGATTGATGGCGGGCCAGCCGCTCGCCGAGCGACTGATCGCAGCGGTCGGTATCGTGGGGGCTGCGCTGATCGTGGCGGAGATCGTCCGCCGTTTCGTCGAAAAGCCGGCGCTCGCCTTTCTGGGCGCGCGCCTGCTCCTCCCGCGTCGCGCCGTTTCGGTCGGCTAGCGCGATGCGACGAGCGGCGCCGGCCGATGCTCGGCCTCGGCACCCAGAAAGGCCCTCCACGCATCGACGAAGGTCGGCATTGAGAACGCGTCGAGACGCGCCTCGAGATCGACCCGCCGTGCCGCGATCTGGTCCGAGCGGAGTTCGGCGAGCTGTGTCATTCCCGCGGCGATGGCCTCGACGGAGTGCGGATCGACCGCGATCGCACTTGGTCCCGCGACCTCTTCGAGGACGCTGTTGGCGCTGATCAGCGGCACCAGTCCGTTGCGCATCGCTTCCGCGACGGGGACGCCGAATCCTTCGAGAAGGCTCACCAGCACGAACCCCCGCGCATGCGCATAGAGCCAGCGCAACTGCTCGTCCGAGACATAGGGCAGGAGGATGACGCCGGGGGTTTGCTCCGCCTCGGCGATGACGGCCTCGGATCCCGGTTCGCGGCTGCCGCAGATGACATAGTGATAGCCCGCATCGGCAAGGCCCGCGCGTGCGAATGCGCGGATGCTGGCCAGCTGGTTCTTGCGGCGCCCGATGCTCCCCACGGTCAGCAGAAACAGGCCTTCAACGCCGTCCACGGCGTGTTGCGCGCCACCCGCCACGCCCGTGCGGATCGGTGGATAGATCACGGTGGCGGGGGACCCGGTGCCATAGAGGCGCTGAAATGCCGCCTTGGATGCCTGGCTGACAAAGGCCATGCGGGGCTGGCGTTCGGCGATGCGTGCATAGACCCGCTCGTAGAGCGCGGTGACGGACGGGGCGAAGAGTTCGGGATGCGTCAGGGGGCCGAGATCGTGGCACAGCACGGCATCATGCGACGTGACGTGCCAGCCCAGCACGGTCATCGGATCGAGATGAAGGACCGCGCGTCGGCTCCGCTGTCGCGGCAGCAGCCTGGGATACCGGGCTCTGAGGCGATCTTCTTCGGCCCATAATCGACCGATGACTTTGCGGGACAAGGCATTGACGCCGACCCTTTCGGGAAGTCTCCATATCTTCACGCTGCGAAATACATCCGGCAGCGTGTCGATGATATCCCTGCCGATAAAATACTTTCCGGTTCGATTGTGAAGCGAAAGGGTGAAGTCGACGTCCCATCGTTGAAAAGACTTGCTAATAGTATTTCATCCCGAAATCATCGGTAATATGCGCCATAGAGTTACCAGAAATCAGCAAACGGGTCATGTCGAAATCGGAATGGGGAGCCCGACTTCTAATAATCAGAAAATGCGGCGGGGCGGGTGCTGTGAGGCACAGAGTTCGCCATGCCGGCTATCGCCGCCTATAACAGCGCATCTCACGGCATAGTCAGGCAATGATCGGGTCACGCCCGTCAAGACTGGTCGGCGCTATTGGAAACGATGGAGCGGGTAACGGGAATCGAACCCGTGTATTCAGCTTGGAAGGCTGCTGTACTACCATTGTACTATACCCGCGAAGCCGGCGTTGCCGCGGCCTGCGCCCCCGCTCTGACCGTCGCGAAGGCGAGACGGGCGGCAGAAGGTGTAGGGTCGCGATAGCGCGGGTCGTGGGGTGGTGCAAGCCGGGGCAGGATGGTTCATGGTTTGCTGACGAAAATCGGCTACCCGTGGCGCCATGTCCGACGCGCCTGTGCTTCCCGAGACGACGAGCCTGACCCTGCAACGGCGCCGCGCCGCGGATCCGCGCCCCGCGTCCGCGGTCAGTCACGGCGCCGGGCTGGCGGGGCTGGCGGGGGTGCTCGGCTGGGTGGCGTGCGCGCGCGGCTGGGGGATGGACGGGCCCTATGCCGCGCTGGTCAACCTGCTCGCCTGCGCGGTCCCGATGATCCTGTGGTCGGTGCTGGTCGACAAGGTCCATCGCCGGCCGAGCACCGGGCTGGACTGGTCGCGGCCCCGGCCATGGCGCGAGACGATCGACGTCAGCCTGACCAAGCTCGCCGCCTTCTGGGTGACCTGGGCCGGGATCGCGGTGATCTATGGCACCGGGCGATTCTATTGGGAGGGGAATTTCGCCTTTGCGATGTGGTGCTTCACCAACGCCGCGCCGATCCTCGTGCTCGTGTCGATCCCCTATGTCCTCTGGCTCGACCGCTATCTGGTCGCGCCGAAGGACGGAGCGTGGTCGCTCGGGGCATGGCTGACCGGGCAGCCGGGGGTCGATCGTGCTGCGCTCCACAACCACCTACGCAGCTGGGGAGTGAAGGCGTTCTTCCTCGCCTTCATGCTCGCGATCGTGCCGGGCGGGTTCGGCGAGTTCATCCGCGGCGACACAAGCGCGATCCTGCGCGACCCTGTCGCGCTCGCCAGGTGGCTGATCACCTTCATGTTCCTGATCGACGTCGCCTTTGCGACGGTCGGCTATGTCCTGACGCTGCGACCGCTCGATTCGCATATCCGCAGCGCCAATCCGTTCGCAGCCGCCTGGATGGCGGCCTTGATGTGCTATCCGCCGATCATCCTCATGAGCGACGGCGGACCGATGGACTATCACCCGGGCACGCAGGAATGGGACGTCTGGTTCCAGTATCACCCCGTCCTGCTGGTGCTGATCGGCGCGGTATTGGTCGCGCTGACCGCGATCTATGCGTGGGCGACGATGGCGTTCGGCCTGCAATTCTCCAATCTCACCAACCGCGGGATCCTGACGCACGGGCCCTATGCCTGGTCGCGGCACCCCGCCTATCTGTCGAAGAACCTGTTCTGGTGGCTGTCGACGATCCCCGTGCTGACGACGGGGACGCCGATCGACGCGATGCGCGCGACCCTGCTGCTCGCGGCGGTCAGCGGGGTCTATTACTGGCGTGCGCGGACCGAGGAGCGGCATCTCGGCCTCGACCCCGATTACCGCGCCTATAGCGACTGGATGGCGCGCAACGGACCGGTACCGCGCCTCCTGGCGTGGGTGGCGGGATCGCGCCGAGCGTCAGGCGCCTAGAAGCTTTCCACGCCGTATACCTTGGCGATATCGCCGCCCCAGACACCGTTGTATTTGTCGAGCAGCAGCTCGGCGGGGACCTTGCCCGAGCGGACGATCTCGCGCAGCGGATCGAGGAAGCCGGTCTCGTTGTCGCCCGCCTTGTTCAGGCGCGCGCGCGACGACAGGCCGGCACCCGCGATATCGAGCACCTGTGCAGCGATGTCGCGCAACTGGCCGCCACCTGCGATCGGCGCATTCAGCCCGAGCTTGGGCACGGCATCGCGCAGCGACTGGCGTTCGTCGATCGTCCAGTCCTTCACCAGATCCCAGGCCGCATCGAGCGCACCCTGATCGTAGAGCAGCCCGACCCAGAGCGCGGGCAGCGCGCAGATCCGGTTCCACGGTCCGCCATCGGCGCCGCGCATCTCGAGGAAGGTCTTCAGCCGCACCTCGGGGAAGGCGGTCGAGAGATGATCGGTCCAGTCGTCGAGCGTCGGCTTCTCGCCGGGCAGGACGCTGAGCTCGCCCTTCAGGAAGTCGCGGAAGCTGAGCCCCGCCGCGTCGATATATCTGCCGTCGCGGTAGACGAAGTACATCGGCACATCGAGCGCATAGTCGGTGTAGCGATCATAGCCGAAGCCGTCCTCGAACACGAAGGGCAGCATGCCGGTGCGGTGCGGGTCGGTGTCGGACCAGATATGGCTGCGATAGGACAGCATGCCGTTGGGCTTGCCCTCGGTGAACGGCGAATTGGCGAACAGCGCGGTGGCGAGCGGCTGGAGTGCCAAGCCGACGCGGAATTTCTTCACCATGTCCGCTTCCGACGCGTAATCCAGGTTCACCTGGATCGTGCAGGTCCGCAGCATCATGTCGAGCCCCATGCTGCCGACGCGCGGCATGTGCCGCAGCATGATCGCATAGCGCCCCTTGGGCATGATCGGCAGCTCCGCGCGGGTCTTGTCGGGCCACATGCCGAGACCGAGGAAGCCGATGCCGAGCTTTTCGCCCGCGGCCTTGACCTGTTCGAGATGACGGCCGGTCTCGGCGCAGGTTTCGTGAAGGGTCTCGAGCGGCGCGCCCGACAGTTCGAACTGGCCCGCGGGCTCCAGGCTGATGCTCCCGTCCGCACCGGTCATCGCGATGACGTTCTCGGTACCATCGGGGCCGCGCTCGAACACGGGCGCCCAGCCATATTGCTCAAGCTCGCCGAGCAGCGCGCGGATGCCGCTCGCCTCTGTGTACGAAGGCGCGCGATGGTCGTCTTTCGCGTACACGAATTTCTCGTGCTCGGTGCCGATCCGCCAGCGGTCCTTGGGCTTTTCACCACGCGCGAAGCTGGCGATCAACTGGTCGCGCGACTCGATCGTCGGGCTGGTCTTTGCAGGGGCGGTCTTGCTCGTCATCGCCGCGCCTTACGCGGCGATGAACGAGGGTGCTAGAGGGGATTCGGACCGGTCGGTAGCAATGTCACGCGACGGGTGACGGGACGGGCGGTTCGGCCGCCCAATCGCCCGCCGCCGCCATCCACAGCGCGACCGCCGCCGCCGCGGCGGTTTCCGCGCGGAGGATGCGCGGGCCGAGCCCGATGCCGACCGCCTGGGGATGCGCGCGAATCGCCGCGCGCTCGTCGGCGTCGAAACCGCCTTCGGGGCCGATCAGGATCGCCGCGGGACCGGCATGCGCACGCATCGTCGCCAACGCGGGCGCGCCGCCGGTCTCGTCGGCGAAGAACAGGATGCGATTGGCGGGCCAGTCGCGGAGCAGCGCTGTGAGCTTTGCGGGTTCGGCGACCTGCGGCAGCGCGGTGCGCCCACATTGCTCGGCCGCCTCGATCATGTGCGTACGCAGACGGTCGGTATTGGGCTTGTCGACGACGGTGCGGCGCGTGACGACGGGGACGAGCCGGTCGACGCCGAGCTCGCACGCCTTCTCCGCGAGCCAGTCGACCCGGCCTTTCTTGAGCGGCGCGGCGCAGAGCCACAGATCGGGTACCGCCTCGCGTTCGCGGAGACTCTCGGTCACATCGAGGACGAGGTCGCGCTTGCCGACGCTGGTCGCGGTGGCGAGCCATTCGCCGGTGCGGTCGTCGAACAGCTTGACCGGGTCGCCGATCTTCAGCCGCATGACGCCGGCGAGATAATGCGCGGCGGGGCCGTCGACCGGCAGCGGGCCGGGGCTGAGCGGGGTGTCGACGAACAGCCGCGGCGTGGATTGCGGCGGCCAGGCTGGGGTTGCAGGCATGGCGGGGGCCTAGCAAATCCCACCGCATGCGGGGAGGGCGTTTCGCTCGTTCGCGATCCTCCGCCGTCAGGGGGGATTGGTTAGCGGCGGTTCCAGAGTTTGCGGGCGACGATCCATACGATGATCGCGACCGCGATGCCGAGGATCAGCGCGCCCGCGACCGCGCCGGCGACGCGGAAGATGCCCCAGAAGAGCGCCTCGACGAAACGGCCGACCGCGACCGACAGGCCGATCATGCAAAGGGGCTCGAACGCGACACTGCCGCTATCCTAGCCGCTGCGGGCTTGCGCGCCAAACGCCGTCTTCCTACGCCCCGCGTCATGCAGACCACACCGAGCCCGATGGACATCGTCCCCGACAGCGAACATCGCGGCCTGGTCGCGCGGCTGCCGCCGACGCTGCGCGGGCTGGCGCTGCTCGCGCGGTTCGATCGGCCGATCGGCTGGTGGCTGCTGTTCTGGCCCGGCGCCTGGGGGATCGCGCTGGCGGGCGGGGCGTGGGCGCGCTGGGATCTGATCGCGTGGTTCCTGCTCGGCAGCATCGCGATGCGCGGCGCAGGCTGCGTGTTCAACGACATCGTCGACCGCGATCTCGACGCGCAGGTCGCGCGGACGCGCGCGCGGCCGATCCCGAGCGGGCTCGTCTCGTTGCGGCTGGCGTGGATCTGGCTCGGCGCGCTGGCGCTCGTCGGGCTGGTCGTGCTGCTGCAGCTGACGCCGCTCGCCGCGGTCGTCGCGCTGGCGAGCCTCGCGCCGGTCGCCGCCTATCCGTTCATGAAGCGCATCACCTGGTGGCCGCAGGCATGGCTCGGGCTGGTGTTCAGCTGGGCGTTGCTGGTCGGGTGGAGCGACATCGCCGGCGCGCTGACGTTGCCGATGTGGCTGCTCTATGCGGGGTCTATCGCCTGGGTGATCGGCTATGACACGATCTATGCGCTGCAGGACCGCGAGGACGATGCGATGATCGGCGTCCGGTCGTCCGCCTTGCGCATGGGGCGGCATGTAAAGGCGGGGGTCGGGATTTTCTATGCGATCGCGGTCGGGTTCTGGGCCGCGGCGTTCTGGACGATGCGGCCCGATCCGCTCGCGATCGCCGCGCTGGCGCCCGCCGCGCTGCATCTGGGGTGGCAGGTCGTCACGCTGCGCGCGGACAACAGCGCCGGTGCGCTCGCCCGATTCCGCGCCAACCGCTTCACCGGGTTGCTGATCTTCCTCGCCTGCGTGGTTGTCGGCACGAGCCTGTGACCCTAGATCGGCGACATGCTCACACCCGATCAAGCCCGCGACCGCGCCCATGACATCGTAGCGCGCGCCAAGGCCGCCGGCGCGGACGCCGCCGATGCGGTCTTCGCCGCCGATGCCTCGCTCGACGTTTCGATCCGCCTCGGCAAGCTCGAGGATATCGGCCGGTCGGAGAGCGAGGACCTGGGGTTGCGCGTGTTCGTCGGCAAGCGGTCGGCGAGCGTCTCGACCTCCGACCTGTCGTCCGCGGCGATGGACGCGCTCGCGGCGCGCGCGGTGGCGATGGCGCGCGAGGCCCCCGAGGATGCCTGGGCCGGCCTCGCCCCCGAAAACCGCCTGTTGCACGGCGTACCGCCGATGCTCGGGCTTGCCGATCACGGTGAGGTCTCGCCCGAGCAGTTGCGCGATGCGGCGACCGCTGCAGAGGATGCGGCGCGCGCGGTGCCCGGCGTGACGAACAGCGAAGGCGGCGGCGCGAGCGCGTCGAGCAGCGTCTGGGCGCTGGCCACCAGCCATGGGTTCGCGGGCGCCTATGCCTCGACCGCCTACGGCGTGTCGGCGAGCGTGCTGGCGGGCGAGGGCGGCGCGATGCAGCGCGACTATGCCTATCACAGCGTGCGGCACCGCCAGCATCTCGAATCGCCCGAGGCGATCGGGCAGCGCGCGGGCGAGCAGGCGGTCGCGCGGCTCAATCCGGGGCGGCTCGCGAGCGGGCCGATGACGGTGGTGTATGATCCGCGTGTCGGGAGCTCGCTGCTCGGCCATCTGATCGCGGCGATCGCGGGGCAGGCGATCACGCGCAAGACGAGCTTCCTGCTCGATTCGCTCGGCTCGCAGGTGTTTGCGCACGGCATCACGATCCGCGACGATCCGCATCGGCCCTACGGATTGCGATCCCGGCCGTTTGACGGCGAGGGCCTGCCGGTGTCGCCGACCGCGATCATCGAACATGGCATGCTCGAAAGCTGGCTGCTCGATTCGGCCTCGGCGCGGCAGTTGGGGCTCGAGCCGACCGGCCATGCCGCGCGCGGCGTCAACGGCGCGCCGGGCGTGTCGACGAGCAACGTCTTCATGGAAGCGGGCACGATGCCCCCCGAGACGCTGATCGAGGATATCGTGTCGGGCGTCTATGTCACCGAACTGATGGGCGGCGGCGCGAATGGCGTCACCGGCGACTACAGCCGCGGCGCGGCGGGTTTCAGAATCGAGAATGGCGTCATCACCGGGCCGGTCGCCGAATTCACGATCGCGGGGAATGCGAAGGACATGTTCCTGGCGATGACCCCCGCCAACGATCTCGAATTCCGCTACGGCATCAACGTGCCCACGTTGCGCGTGGAGGGGATGACGGTGGCGAGTGGCTGAACCGCCCCCGGGTCCCGTCACGACGTTGCGCGCGGCGGTCGAATCGATCGCTGCCGAAGCCGGGCAGATGGCGCTCGCGCGGTTCGGGACCGATTTCCACCGTTGGGAAAAGACGCCGGGCAGCCCGGTGTGTGAGGTCGATATCGATATCGACCGGATGTTGAAGGTGCGGCTGTCCGCACTGCTGCCCGATGCCGGCTGGCTGTCGGAGGAAACCGCCGACAATCCCGCGCGGCTCGCGCGCGACCGGCTCTGGGTCGTCGACCCGATCGACGGCACGCGCGACTATATCCGGGCACGTCCGGGCTGGTGCGTGTCGATCGCGCTGGTCGAGCGCGGGCGGGTGGTGATCGGCGTGCTCGATGCGCCGGCGCGAGGCGAGATCTGGTCGGCGGCGCTGGGGGAAGGCGCGACGCTCAACGGTGCAGTGCTGCGCGCCGGATCCCGCACTGACTTTCCCGGATCGCGCGTGCCGACCGATGCGCTGCCCAAGGCGGACCGCGATCTCGTGGTGGTCGAGAAACCCAATTCTATCGCGCTCAGGATCGCGATGGTCGCGGCCGACCGGGCGGATCTGGTCGCGACGCTGCGCTGGGGAAATGAGTGGGACATCGCCGCCGCCGCGCTGGTCGCGAGCGAGGCGGGCGCCGCAGTGACCGACGCCGTCGGCATCCCGCTGGTGTTCAATAAGCCGCGCCCGCAGGCGTTCGGGGTTGTCGCGAGCACCCGCGGCATCCACCGCGCGGCGATCGCGCGGCTGGCGGATCGGGCGGCGGCTATTCTAGGGTAGGGCTGGGCGCTTCGCTGGACACGAAAAAGGCCGGAGGTTTCCCTCCGGCCTTTTTCGTTTTGGGGAGCGCCGCGGCTAAGCCGCGTCGTCGGACCTCGCGTGAGCGAGGCCGGCCGAGCTTGTAAGCCTGGCCGGCTTCGCCATGCCAGGCTTACGCGCTCTGCTTAGCCCGGCTCGCGCGCTTGCGCTCGTTCGCGTCGAGGAAGCGCTTGCGCAGACGGATCGACTTCGGCGTGACTTCGACCATCTCGTCGTCGTCGATGTATGCGATCGCCTGCTCCAGCGTCGCACGCTTCGGCGGGGACAGGCGGACCTGGTCGTCCTTGCCGCCGCTTGCGCGGAAGTTGGTCAGCGCCTTGGTCTTCATCGGGTTGACCTCGAGGTCGTCCGGCTTGGCGTTCTCGCCGACGATCATGCCCTCATAGAGTGCCTCGCCGTGACCCACGAACAGGATGCCGCGCTCTTCGAGCGGGCCCAGTGCGTAGTTGTTCGCTTCGCCCGAGCCATTCGAGATCAGCACGCCGTTCTTGCGGCCTTCGATCTGGCCCTTGTGCGGACCGTACTTCTCGAACAGCCGGTTCATGATGCCCGTGCCGCGCGTGTCGGACAGGAATTCACCGTGATAGCCGATCATCCCGCGGCTTGGCGCCGAGAAGGTGATGCGGGTCTTGCCACCGGTCGACGGACGCATGTCGGTCATCTCGGCCTTACGGATGTTCATCTTCTCGACGACGGTGCCCGAATGCTCCTCATCGACGTCGATGATGACGGTCTCGTACGGCTCGGTCTTCTTGCCGTCCTCGTCCTCGCCGAACAGCACGCGCGGACGCGAGATGCCGAGCTCGAAGCCCTCGCGGCGCATCGTCTCGATCAGCACGCCCAGCTGGAGCTCGCCACGACCGGCGACTTCGAAGCTGTCCTTGTCGGCTGCCTCGGTCACCTTCACGGCGACGTTCGACTCGGCTTCGCGGAACAGGCGCTCGCGGATCATGCGCGACGTCACCTTGGTGCCTTCACGGCCCGCCATCGGCGAATCGTTCACGGCAAAACGCATCGACAGCGTGGGGGGATCGATCGGCTGCGCGTGCAGCGGCTCGGTCACCGTGATGTCGGCGATCGTGTCGGCGACGGTCGCAACCGAAAGCCCTGCGAGCGAGATGATGTCGCCGGCCTTGGCTTCGTCGACCGGCACGCGGTCGAGGCCGCGGAACGACATGATCTTGGACGCGCGACCCGTCTCGATGATCTTGCCGTCGTTATCGAGCGCGTGGATCGCCTGGTTGGTCTTCACGGTGCCCGAATTGACGCGACCGGTGAGGACGCGGCCGAGGAACGGATCGCGGTCGAGCAGCGTGACGAGGAAGGTGAAGGGCACGCCGGCGACTTCCACGGCGGGGGGCGGCACGTGCTTCACGATCGTCTCGAACATCGGGATCAGCGTGCCTTCGCGCGCGTCCATGTCGGTCGAGGCATAGCCGTTGCGGCCCGAGGCGTAGAGCACGGGGAAATCGAGCTGCTCGTCATTCGCGTCGAGCGACACGAACAGATCGAACACCTCGTCGAGCACTTCCTGGATGCGCGCGTCGTTGCGATCGACCTTGTTGACGACGACGATCGGCTTGAGGCCGAGGGCCAGCGCCTTGCCGGTGACGAACTTGGTCTGCGGCATCGCGCCTTCCGACGAATCGACCAGCAGGACGACGCCGTCGACCATCGACAGGATGCGCTCGACTTCGCCGCCGAAATCGGCGTGGCCGGGCGTGTCGACGATGTTGATGCGAATGCTCTCGCTCTCGCCCGGGGGCGTCCAGTCGACCGAGGTCGGCTTGGCGAGAATGGTGATCCCGCGCTCCTTTTCGAGGTCGTTGGAATCCATTGCGCGCTCTTCGACGCGCTGGTTGTCGCGGAAGGTGCCGGACTGGCGGAAGAGCTGGTCGACCAGCGTCGTCTTGCCGTGATCGACGTGCGCAATGATCGCCACGTTGCGGAGGCTCATGGGAATGCTTTCGGTTTGGACGGAATTTGCAGGCGCGCTTAGCGTTTATTCCGCGATGCGGCAAGTTTGGCGTTTCGATTGCCGGCCGAATGGTTCCCCGCTGCCGGAAAAATCGCCGATCGCGAGCCTGTTTCGGGGTGGGCCGCACCGGTCTCCGGGCGAGCCGCCAAGACGATTGCGTGGCCTGCGTGTATTATCTAGACACCACAGTTGAATGCGGGTGTCGTTCCCCTAGGATGCGGCACCGATTGGAGGATTGCATGGCGACGACACCCGAGACGCTGACGACCGAGCCTGGCCTGGTCCTGACGCCGCCCGACCCCGTGCCGACCGTCTCCGCGACGAAGGCCGCCGGGCTCGTGCCGGTCGATGCGGGGGTGAAGTCGCAGCTCGACGATCGCGTCGCAGGCTTTGTCACCGATCTGGTCGCGCAGGACGTCAACAGCCCTGAATTCGGCAAGCGCGTCGATGCGATCACCGCGATGGGGGCGAAGGAAATCCGCGAGGCGGCGGGCCAGTCGAACCGGTTCCTCGATCGCCCGGTCCGCGCGATGGATCAGGAAACCGGCGTCGGCAAGGATCTGGCCGAGCTGCGCCGCGTCGTCGAGGATCTCGATCCCGGCAAGAAGGGCAACCTGACCGCGCCGCAGAAGCTGTTCGGGATCATCCCGTTCGGCGGCAAGATGCGCAACTATTTCGACGGCTACAAATCGTCGCAAACGCATATCGCGCAGATCCTGAAGAGCCTGTCGTCGGGCAAGGACGAGCTGCTGATGGACAATGCCGCGATCGATACCGAGCGCGCGAACCTGTGGGCGGCGATGGGGCGGCTCGAACAGATGATCCACCTGTCGAAGACGATGGATGCCAAGCTCGAGGACGTCGCGAACGATCTCGACCACAGCGACCCGGCCAAGGCCAAGGCGATCCGCGAGACGGCGTTGTTCTACACCCGCCAGCGCACGCAGGACCTGCTGACGCAGATGGCGGTCACCGTGCAGGGCTATCTCGCGCTCGACCTGGTCAAGAAGAACAATGTCGAGCTGGTGAAGGGCGTCGATCGCGCCTCGACCACGACCGTGTCCGCGCTGCGTACCGCGGTGACGGTCGCACAGGCGCTGACCAACCAGAAGCTGGTGCTCGAACAGATCACCGCGCTCAACACGACGACCGCGAACATCATCGACTCGACCGGCAAGCTGCTGAAATCGCAGACCGCGCAGATCCACGAACAGGCCGCATCGGCGACCATCCCGCTCGAAACGCTGCAACGCGCGTTCCAGAATATCTACGACACGATGGACGCGATCGACGTGTTCAAGCTGAAGGCGCTCGACAGCATGAAGACCACGGTCGGCGCGCTGTCGAACGAGGTCGACAAGTCGCGCGGCTATATCGCGCGGGCCGAGGGGGCGACGCAGGGACAGCTGGGCGGCCCGTCGCCGAGCGCGTTCAAGCTGGAGGCGATGTAGGGCGTGAGCGAAGTCGACGACGCCATCGCCAGCGCGCGCGCCTCCTGGTCGCGGATCTCGGACGACCGCGGCGCCGTCGGCGCGGCGCGGATGCCGACGCGGGCCCGTGCGCGCAATACGCAGGCGATCGGCAAGCGGCTGACGCGGATCGTCGTGGCGGATGCGGTGATCCTGATTGCCGCCATGGTGATCGGCTGGGTGGTGCCGCTCGGGATCGGCGGGGCGATGCTGGTGATGGCGTTGCTGGTCGCGGCGACCTTGCTGTTCGCAGTGTGGCCCGCCGAGCGCGCGCCGACGCCCGAGCGGCTCGCGTCGGTCGATATCAAGGCACTGCCGCGGCAGACCGAACGCTGGCTCGAGGCGCAGCGCCCCGCCTTGCCCGCGCCCGCAGTGACCCTGGTCGACCGGATCGGCCTGCGGCTCGAAACGCTCGCGCCGCAACTCGCGCGGTTCGCCGACGACGCGCCCGAGGCGATCGAGGTGCGCAAGCTGGTCGGCGAGCAGCTGCCCGCGTTCGTCAAGGATTACGAACGCGTGCCCCAGGCGCTGCGCACGACGCCGCGCAATGGCCGCACGCCCGATGCCGAACTCGTCGCGGGGCTGTCGCTGATCGAGCAGGAGATTGGCGAGATGACGCAAAGGCTCGCGCAGGACGATCTCGACACGCTGGCGACGCGCGGTCGGTTCCTCGAGATGAAATATCGCGACGAGACCTAGCACGCCGTGAGGGCGGGGCGGAGATGCTCTCCATGCCGTTAAACCTCAGCTTAACAGCACATTCCGCTTCGGTTCAGCCCGACTCGGATAGAGCGGGACCACGGTCGCGGTTCATGCGTTTGCTTCATGCGGACCGGACGTAGAGGAGGTTCTCGATGAACGGATTGATGAAAAAGGCAGGTCTCGGCATCGCACTTGCGGCGACCGCGTTGACCGCGGCAGCGCCAGCCGATGCGCAGCGTTGGGGTCGCGGCTATCGCGGCGGCGGCTGGGGTGGGTATCACCATCGCGGCGGCGGCAATGTCGCGGGTGCGGCGGTGCTGGGCGGTATCCTTGGGCTCGGTGTCGGTGCGGCGATCGCGAGCAGCAACCGCGACCGCTATGTCGACCGCGGCTATTATAATGGCGGCTATTACGATGGTCCGCCGGTACGAACCTATTACCGCCAGGATTATCGCCCGCGGTGCTGGAGCGAGTGGCGGGTCGATCCCTATTATGGCGATCAGGTCCAGGTGCAGGTCTGCAGCTGATCTGGTCTGACGGAAAACGCGGCGTCGGGAGCAATCCCGGCGCCGTTTTTTTGTGGCGCCACCCGCCCGCTTGCGGCTAAGCGCGCGCGATGACCGACACCCCCCCAGATCGCCTTTCGACCAACCATCGCAGCCCGTTCTTCCAGCAGGAGCTGCTGGAGCGCGGGATCGGCATCCGCTTCAAGGATGGCGTGCGCCACGACGTCGAGGAATATTGCATCTCCGAAGGCTGGATCCGCGTCGCGCTCGGCAAGAAGGTCGATCGCAACGGCAACCCGCTGACGCTGAAACTGTCGGGGCCAGTCGAGGCGTGGTTCGAGCGGCCTGCGGCTTCGGACGGGGCTACGGACGACGCCGACGAGGGCTGAGCCTCTCGTTCACGAAACCTACCCCGTCATCCTGGGCTTGACCCAGGATCCAGAGTCACAGGCGCCACCCTGCGTGACTCTGGATCGTGACTTTCGTCAGGATGACGGGGAAGGGGCGTGGCTTAAGCCGCCACGCCCTCCAGAGCCTCGCTCGCCTCGAGCCACTTGGCTTCGCTCGCCTCGAGCTTCGCATTCACCTCTGCGCGGCGCTTGCTGAGATCACCCATCGACATGCGCGAGAAGCGCGGCTCGGCGTTGGCCGGGTCGACCATCGCGCGGTCGATCGCGTTGCGTTCCTTGGTGAACTTCGCGGTCTGCTCCTCGACCTCGCGCAGCGTCTTGCGCAGCGCCGCGTCGTTGCTCTTGGCCTCCGCCGCGGCTTTCTTGCCCGCCTTCTTGTCGGCCTTCGACGCAGCATCGCCCTTGCCCGCATCGCCCTTCAGGACGAACGCGATGTAATCGTCGAGGCTGCCGTCGAATTCCTTCGCCGTGCCGCCATCGACCAGCACGAGCCGGTCGGCGGTCAGCTCGAGCATGTGACGGTCATGGCTGACCAGCACGACGGCGCCGGTATAGGCGTTGAGCGCCTGCACCAGCGCCTCGCGCGCGTCGACGTCGAGATGGTTGGTCGGCTCGTCGAGGATGAGCAAATGCGGCGCGTCGCGCGTGATGAGCGCGAGCGCGAGCCGGGCGCGTTCGCCACCCGACAGCTTGCCGACCTTGGTCGTCGCCTTGTCGCCGGAGAAACCGAACCGGCCGAGCTGGCCGCGCACCGCGGCGGGCGTCGCGCCCTTCATCAGATGCGCCATATGCTCGATCGGCGTATCGTGCGGATCGAGTTCCTCGACCTGATACTGGGTGAAATAGCCGACCTTCATCTTGTTCGACGACGCCATGTCGCCGTCCATCGGCGTCAGCTGCGCCGCGAGCAGCCGCGCGAGCGTGGTCTTGCCGTTGCCGTTGCGCCCGAGCAGCGCGACCCGGTCGTCGGGATCGAGCCGCATGTTGAGCCGCTTCAGGATCGGCACGTCCGCATAACCCACGGTCGCCATGTCGAGCGTGATCAGCGGCGGGCGGAGCTCGGTGGGGTTGGGGAAGCCGAACGAGAGCGTCGGATCATTGTAGCTCTCGGCGATCGGCTGCATCTTTGCCAGCATCTTCTGGCGCGACTGGGCCTGCTTGGCGGTCGAGGCGCGCGCGCTGTTCTTCGCGATATACTCCTGCAGCTTCTCGCGCTGCACCGCCTGGTTGGCGCGCGCCGCCTCGATCTGTGCAAGCCGCTCGGCGCGCTGACGCTCGAACGCGTCATAGCCACCGGGATAGAGCGTGATCTTGCCACCCTGCAGATGCAGGATGTGATCGACGACGTTGTTGAGGAAATCGCGTTCGTGGCTGACGACGACGATCGTCGCCTTGTAGCTTTTGAGGAAGTCCTCGAGCCACATCACCGCTTCGAGATCGAGATGGTTCGACGGCTCGTCGAGCAGCAGCAGGTCGGGCTGCGAGAACAGCAGCGCGGCGAGTGCGACGCGCATCTTCCAGCCGCCCGAGAAGCTGTCGAGCGTGCGGGCCTGCATCTCCTCGTCAAAGCCGAGGCCGAGCAGGATCTGCGCCGCACGCGCGGGCGCGGTATAGGCGTCGATCGCGATCAGCCGCTCGTATACGTCACCGAGCCGGTCGGGATCCTCGCTCGTCTCGCTCTCGATCATCAGCGCGGCGCGTTCGAGATCGGCCTCGAGCACGGTCTCGAACGGGGTCTTCACCCCGTGCGGGGCTTCCTGCGCGAGATAGCCGATGCGAGCGCCCTTTGGCATGTCCGCGGAGCCGTCATCGGGCTCCAGCTGCCCTGCGATCACGCGCACCATCGTCGACTTGCCCGCACCGTTGCGGCCGATCAGCCCGACGCGGCTGCCCGGCGGCAGCGCCGCACTGGCGCCGTCGAGGATAACGCGTCCGCCGAGGCGCACCGTGATATTGTTCAGGTTCAGCATGGCCGCGGGCGTTAGCAGATGCAGCATGGTTTTGCGAGGGGGCGGGCGAGGGGGCAGCGCCGATCGCGGCGCGTCGTCGATTGCGGCACGGCGCCTCCACCTCCCGTCATCCTGACTTTCGTCAGGATGACGGCGGGGAGTATGGAACGGCGGGAGACGACCCGCCGCGTACTAGTGAACGAAGCGCGCCACGACGTCGCGATAGGAGCGCGACACCTTCACGCTGGCACCCGAATTGAGCACCAGGAAGCATTCGCCATTGGTATGCGGCTTCACCTGCTTGACGAGGTCGAGATTGACGATCGTCGAGCGATGCACGCGCTGGAACCTGCGCGGGTCGAGGCGCTTCTCCAGATCCTTCATCGTCTCGCGCAGGATCAGCGTGTTGTCGCCGGTGTAGATGCACATATAGTCGCCGGCCGCGTCGATCCGCTCGATTGTGTCGACGTCGACGCGGAAGATCTGGCCGCGATCCTTGATGTTGATGAGCTTTTCGAAGCGGTTGGCGGACACGGCATCGCCATCGGGCATGTCGGCGGCGGCATCGGGGGCGACGTCGGCGAGCACTTCGCGCAGACGGTCGACCTCCTCGACGCCGCGCTTTTCCGACAGGCGCTGGCGGACGCGTTCGATCGTATCGGCGAGCCGCGACTCCTCGACCGGCTTCATCAGGTAATCGACCGCCTGCGCCTCGAACGCGCGCAGCGCGTGGTCCGAATAGGCGGTGACGAAGACGAACAGCGGTGGTTCGACCTCCATCAGCCCCTGGACGACGGAGAAGCCGTCAAAGCCGGGCATCTGGATATCGAGGAAGACGAGATCGGGCTTGTGCGTCTTGATCGCGCGAATCGCCTCGCGGCCGTTCGAGCATTTTTCGATGATCTCGACGTCTTCATGCGCCTGGAGGCGGAGTTCGAGCCCCTGGATCGCCAGCGGCTCGTCGTCGACGAGAATGGTACGGATGGTCATGCGGCCTCTCTGTTCACGTCTTCAAGCTGGTAGGGAATCTCGATCTCGACCGAGAAGCCGCCAGCGGGCGTGGAGCGGGTTTCAAAACGATGGTCGGGGCCATATGCCTGCGCCAACCTGTCTCTAATATTAGCGAGCCCGACGCCTGTTGAAAGGCTTGGACTGATCCGGCCATCGATCAAGCCCGGTCCGGTATCGGATACGGCGATCTGCACCCGTTCCCCGGCCAGCCGCACCGTGACGCAGATTTCGGCACCTTCCTCCTGCGGCGTGACCGCATATTTGATCGCATTCTCGACCAGCGGTTGCAGCAGAAGCGAGGGCAGGCGGGCGCGTTCGGCGCGGGGGTCGATGTCGAATTTGGGCCGCATCCGGTCCTCGAACCGCATCTTCTCGATCTCGAGATACAGCTTCAGCGTCTCCATCTCCTGCGCGACGGTGACGTGCGCGGTCGGCTCATTGGCCAGCGTGTAGCGCAGGAACGACGACAACCGCGACAGCATCGCGTTCGCGCGCTCGGTCTGTTTGAGCAGCACGAGCGTCGAGATCGAGTTCAGCGTGTTGAACAGGAAATGCGGGTTCAGCTGATAGCGCAGCATCGCGAGCTGCGCCGAGGAGGCCTGATTCTCCAGATGCTGCATCTGATCGATCTGCTCCTCGACGATCAGGTAGAAGTTGATCCCGAAATACAGCGCCGACCAGCCTGCCAGCGTGACGAAGTTGAGGAACACGAAGCCGAGCATGCGGGTGATCGTGATTCCCGGCGTCGCGGTCTGGATGAACGAGAAGGAAAAGGCGTCGAGCACCGCATAGAGAAACGTCGCCGCCGCCAGCGTCGCGATCGTCAGGAACAGCCCGATCACGCGCGGGATCCGGCGGTAATAGCCATAGAGCGTCGAGAGCAGCAGCGTGATGCAATAGCCGACGATCGCCTCGATGATGACCGGGATGATCGAGGTGAGCGTGAGGCCGTTCGACACCGACGACACGCCGCGCAGCATCAGATAGCCGCTCCAGCCCACCGCCTGCAGCGTCCAGAACGCGCGCGCCTTGTTCTCGAAGAACGGCCGCGCGGAAAAGGGCAGGTGGGGGGGCGTGCCGGGGGGCTGGGTGGAAGACGGGGCGGGAGAGCTGGCCATGGTTGGCTGCGGTCTTACACGCGGGCGGCGGCGGGCGCAAAAGTGGTTGCGGCTTCAGGAGATTTTCGTGCCAGCGGCGAAGGGCCGGTGACCAGACGCGAAAGGGCCGCCGTTTCCCATCTGGAAACGGCGGCCCGGTCGTCACGTCGAGGCGATAGGGCTCAGAAGCTGAACCGTGCGCCGACGCGGATCGAGTAGAGCGACTGACGCGAATAGATCGTGTCGCTCGGCGCCGATGCGGGCGCGCTGTACCGATATTGTGCGCAGGCCTGGCTCGAATTCGCCGTGACCGCTGCGCCCGGCGCCGTGCCGGTCGCGACCGCCGTCTGGAGGCACTGAACGCGAACCGCCGGGATCGTGTACGGGAACTGGTATTCGCGGATCTGGCCCCAGTTCTTGTTCAGGAAGTTGGTGACGTTCTCGATATCCGCGAACAGCTGGACGCGGCTGGCGCCGACGAAGGTCGGGATTTCCTGCGACAGATGAAGGTCGAAACGCGTGAACCATTTCGAGTTGAAGCCGTTGCGCGGCGTGATCTTGCCACGATACTTCTTCAGGTCAGTCGAGTTGATCAGCGCCTCGAACGTGTCCCGCGTTGCCACGCTGTCATACGACACCAGCGCATCGGTGGTCGAGGTCGGCACGTAGAGGAGGTAGCGCGATGCGCTGCCGATCGTGCCGAACACCGGCGACCGGTTCGAGGACAGATCCTGCATCGTGTAGCTGTACGGGCGACCGATACGCGTCTCGCCGAACAGCGTGAAGTTGGTCTTGTAGTCGCCGAAGAACGCGTGGTTGAAGCTGACGTTATACTTGATGTTGTGCTTCACCTGGTCGTTCGAGATGCCATAGGCGGCGCCGTTGGCATCGAGGAACGCGCCGTTGCCGTAGTTGGACGACGCGGTCGACGACGTTGCCGGCGCCTGATCCTTGATGTCCTGATAGGTGTAGCTGACGCCCAGGTTGAGGCCGAAATCGAAGTCCTTGCTGACGCGCGCGACGCCGATGTAGCTGCGGCCACGCGTGGTGTTCGTCAGATACAGGTCCGAATTGGTGTCGGCGAACGTGGTCCGCGAGGCATAGCGTACGCGGCCATCTGGCGTCCGCAATGCCGTCGGCGCGACGCGCAGATCGGTGAAGAACACCTGGTTGCGGACGTCGGACCACAGGAAGTCGGCGCCGAAGTGCCAGCCATCGCCGAACGTGCCACCCCAGTTGGGATCATAGTCGGCCGACAGCGTGCCACGCCACTGCGACGGCACCTTGAAGTTCGGATCGAGCGCGTTGGTCGGCGAAAGCGTGTTGACCGTCGCGTTGGTGAGCACGCCATTGGCCGCCGCCGGGACCGCCGTGCCGTTCACGTTGGTCAGGATCGCGCCGCCGTTGGTCTGCGCGTCCGCCGCGGACAGCCCGGCGATCGTGTAGCTGTTGTTGTTGTTCTGGCGGACGTCGATCGCGTTGGTCAGGAAGCCCGTGTTCGAGAAGCTGTTCGAGACATAGACGTCGGGCGCGCCGCCCGAGAAGATGCCGATACCGCCGCGCAGCGACACCGCCGACACCGGCTTGAAGTCGAACCCGATGCGTGGCTGGAACACGCCGCGGCCCGAGATATAGGCGGTGTTCGGGAAGTTGTAGCGCGACAGGAATGCCGAGTTCAGCTCGGGACGGCTATGGCCGCCGAACGTGTCGTAGCGTGCGCCGTAGGACAGCGTGAACAGGTCGCTCACGCGCCACGTGTCCTGAACACCGAAGCTGTAGGACTGGTAGCGGAAGCGCGCAGCACCGTTGACCGGGTCGAGCGACGGAACGGCATTGCCATAGCGGAAACGCTGCGCATTGCCGGCCTGGAAATCGGCGATCGAGTCGAAGTAGTAATCGCCCGCCGTCCGCTGGACGAACAGGTTGTTGATCTTCGAATCGGTGAACTCACCGAACACGCGGACGTCATGATTGTCCCGCGTCAGGCGCCCCTGCACCAGGCCACCGAAGCTGCGGCTGGTCAGTTCGTTCGACTGGCGCGAGATGTCCGGTCCGAACGAGACGTTGCCAAAGCCCGACTGGCAGGTGTTGGACAGGTCGTTGTTGGTGGCGGTGCCGGTGCTGCGATCCGAGGTCGGCGCGGTGCAGACCTGCATCTGGGCGAAGCCACGGCCGAGAATCGGGTCCTGACCGCGCTTATAGTCCTTGTAGAAACCGCGGATTTCGGTCGAGAATTCCTCGCTCCAGTCGCTGTTCAGCTGCGCGACGCCGGTGTGGAGGCGGTTCGACGAGATATAGCCGTTCGACTCGAGGCCAAGCCCGGGCGTGCCCGTGACGAAGGTGTTCTGACCGAGCTGGATCGAATCCTTCGTGTAGAGATAGGTCAGCGACGCGCGCTGCGTATCCGACAGGTTGGCGTCGATACGGGCGACGAGGCGATCGTCGCGATCGTTCGAATCCTGCAGCACGCCGCCGGTGTCATAGCCGTAGCGCGAGTCCGCGATCTGTTGGATCAGGCCGACCTGTGCGTCGGTGATGTTGGGGACGACCGTACCGGCGTTGGTGCCGGCGGTACCCTCGACGATCGGGGTGTTCGCACGGATGCGCTCGCCCGCGATCATGAAGAACAGCTTGTCCTTGATGATCGGCCCGGACAGCTCCGCGCCGAAATTCTCGTACTTGAAGTCGGGAATGTTGACGCGGCCGGTGGGAACGCCGGGGCCTGCCTTCGTGCGGTTGCCGGTCAGGCTGTCGTCCGAATAGGCATAGAAGCCCGTGCCGTGGAATTCGTTGGTGCCCGACTTCAGGATTGCGTTGATCGCGCCGCCCTGGAAGTTGCCTTCGCGGACGTCATAGGGCGCGACCTTGGTCTGGAACTGGCCGATCGAATCGAACGGGATAGGCGCGCGGCGGGTCGGCAGGCCGTCGGGGTTGAGGCCGAAATTGTCGGTGACCGGCACGCCGTCGACCGAGAAGCGGTTGAAGCGCGCATTCTGGCCGGCGAACGAAACGGCACGACCGCCCGAGGGGGTGTCGTCGAGACGCGCGAACGGATCGCGGCGCATCAGGTCGCGGACGTCGCGGTTCACGGATGCGACCGAGCCGATCTGCTCGGCGTTCAGGACCGTTGCCGGGCCCTGGCTGACGTTGCGCGCGCGGGGCAGCGACGACGCGGTGATGACGATGTCCGCACCACCAGATTCGGCGGCGGCCAGCTCGATCGGCAGTTCATAGGTCTGCGCGACGGTGGTCTGGATGTCGGTAATCGACGTTTCGGGATAGCCCGCCGCGGTGACCGTGACGGTGAACGGACCACCCACGCGCAGGCCGCCGGCATTGAAGCTGCCCGAGGCGTCGGTCGTCTGCGTCGAGCGCGAACCCGACGGCACGTTCAGGATCACCACCGTCGCGCCGGCTACGGGCGCGCCATTGGCTGTAACAGTGCCGCGGATCGAGGAGGTCGTCTCCTGCGCGGACGCGGCCATCGGCGCGATCAGCGCAATCGCCGCCGCACCCAGGAAAAGGTTGTTACGCATTTGAAATGTCCCCTTTGAGCTTATGCTCGAGATCCGCGACTTGATCGTTCGGTCAGCCGCGCCCCTGCGCTCCAAATATTTCGGTTCCATGACATTGGCGAGTCGCGTGTTGCGCCGGACGCACTCCGTCATATTGCGTTGCAAAAAAGCCACGGCCCGGCATCGATTGGTCCACGACGGAACCAATCTCGATCAAGTGCGTGAGGCGTTGCGCGTTCAGCTCGCCGCGACGATCGCCGCCCATTCCGCCTCGGTGATCACGCGAATCCCCAGGTCGGTCGCTTTCTTCAGCTTCGACCCCGCGCCGGGGCCGGCGATGACGAGGTCGGTCTTGGCCGAAACCGACGCCGCGACGCGCGCGCCGAGCAGCTCGGCCTGCGCCTTGGCCTCATCGCGGCTGAGTGTTTCGAGGCTGCCGGTGAAGACCAGGGTCTGGCCGGTGACGTCCGAATCGCGCGTCTCGTGTACGACGTCGAGCGGGGTCACCTCGCGCAGCAGATCGAACACGACCGCGCGGTTGTGCGGTTCGGCGCAGAAGCCGATGAGCGCGTTGGCGACCTCGGGGCCGACCCCCGCCGTCTCGATCACACCGACCAGCAGCTTGTCGCGGCGCAGGACATATTTGCGCTCGGGCTCGCCGATCACCGGCGCGATGCTGTGGTACAGGAACACCGCGCGGCGCAGCATGCTACCGAGCGCCTTGGCCGAGCGATAGCGGCGGGCGAGGTCGCGCGCGGTGATCTCGCCGACATGGCGGATGCCGAGCGAGAAGAGGAACCGGTCGAGCGCGATCTGGCGGCGCGCATCGATCGCGGCGATCAGCTTGGCCGCCCAGACGCGGCCATCCTTCTTGCGCGCGACCAGCTGTTCCTCGGTGAGGCGGAAGATGTCGGCGGGCGACTCGATCAGGCCATCGCGAAAGAACGCCTCGACCAGGGTCTGGCCGAGCCCGCCAATGTCGAAGGCGTGGCGCGAGGTAAAATGGATGAGCCGCTCGACGCGCTGTGCGGGGCAGATCAGCCCGCCGGTGCAGCGATAGACGACCTCGCCCTCCTCGCGCTCGGCGGCCGACCCGCACTCGGGACAGAGCCGGTCGAAGACATAGGCGGGGCGATCCTCGGCGGCGGTCAGGCTCTCGACGATCTGCGGGATGACGTCGCCCGCGCGCTGGACGAGGACGCGGTCGCCGACGCGGACGCCGAGCCGCTCGATCTCGTCGAAATTGTGGAGCGTCGCGTTGGTGACGACGACGCCGCCGACGGTGACGGGGTCGAGTCGCGCGACCGGGGTCAGCGCGCCGGTGCGGCCGACCTGGATGTCGATCGCGTTGAGCGTGGTCTGCGCGCGCTCCGCGGGGAATTTGTGCGCGATCGCCCAGCGCGGCGCGCGCGCGACCTGGCCGAGTCGCGCCTGCCAGTCGAGCCGGTCGACCTTGTACACGACGCCGTCGATGTCGAAGGGGAGCTCGGCCCGGCCCGCCTCGATCGCACGGTAAATGCCAAGTGCGCCGCGTTCGTCCTCGACGCGCGCGAAGGCATCGGCGACGGCGAAGCCCCAGGCGCGGAACTGGTCGACGATCGCGGACTGTGTCTCCGCGGGGACGGTGCTCGCCTCGCCCCAGCCATGCGCGAGGAAGCGCAGCGTGCGTTCGGCGGTGATCCCGGCGTCCTTCTGGCGGAGCGAGCCGGCGGCGGCGTTGCGCGGGTTGGCGAACTGGCGCGCCTCCTTGCCGGTCTGCTCGGCGTCCGCGAGCAGGCGGGCGTTGAGCGCGGCAAAGTCGGCCTTCGCCATATAGACCTCGCCGCGGATCTCGAAGACCGCAGGGTAGGGGGGCTCGCCGGCCAGTTGCTGCGGGATGTCGGCGATCGTGCGGACATTGGCGGTGACGTCCTCGCCGACCTGGCCGTCGCCGCGGGTCAGCGCCTGGACCAGCCGGCCGTCTTCGTAGCGCAGCGAGCAGGACAGGCCGTCGATCTTGGGCTCGGCGGTGAGCGCAACGGGGGCGTCGTCGGCGAGCTTGAGGAAGCGGCGGACACGCCCGACGAACTCCTCGACCTCCTCGTCCGAAAACGCGTTGTCGAGGCTCATCATCGGCTTGGCGTGCGCGACCTTCGACAGATGCCCGGCGGGTGCGGCACCGACGCTGCGGCTCGGCGAATCGGCGCGGACGCTGGCGGGGAAGGCGGCCTCGATCGCGGTGTTGCGGCGGACCAGCGCGTCATACTCCGCGTCGCTGATCTCGGGCGCGTCGTCGGTGTGATAGCGCGCATTGTGATAGGCGATGCGCTCGGCGAGCGTCGCCAGCTCGGCGGCGGCCTCCGCTTCGGTGGCGGGAAGGGCGGACGTGGGCAGCGCGGTCATGATCGCGGGGTTAGGCAGCTGCCCCGCGCGCGGCAAGAGCGTCAGGCGGTTTCGAGCAACCGTTCGGCCTGCGCGCGCGCCTCGTCGGTGATCGTCGCGCCCGAGAGCATGCGGGCGATCTCCTCACGGCGTTCGGCCTCGTCGAGCGCGCGGACGCCGGTGCGGGTGACGGTGCCATCGTTGCTTTTCGCGATCAGCAAATGCTTGGCGCCGCGCGCCGCGACCTGCGGGCTGTGCGTGACGACGAGCAGCTGCGTGCTCTGCGCGAGCCGTGCGAGTCGCTCGCCGATCGCGCTGGCGACCGCGCCACCGACGCCGCGGTCGATCTCGTCAAATACCATCGTCGTCGCGCCGCCTTCTTCCGCGAGCGCGACCTTCAAGGCGAGGATGAAGCGCGACAATTCGCCGCCGCTGGCGATCTTGGTGAGGCCGGCGAACGGCGCGCCGGGGTTGGTCGAGATTTCGAACTCGACACGGTCCTTGCCCGCGCCCGACCAGCCCTCCTCGCCGAGCGGGGCGCAGACGGTGCGGAAGCGGGCGGCGTCGAGTTTCAGCGGCGCGAGTTCGCCCGCGACCGCGGTGTCGAGTCGCAGCGCAGCCTTGGCACGGCGGGCCGAGAGCGCGTCCGCAGCCTTGTCGTAGGCGGCACGCGCCTTGGCGAGCGTCGCCTCGAGCACCGCGATCCCGCCTTCGCCCGCGTCGAGTCGTTCGAGCCGGGCACGCATCTCATCGGTCAGCGCGGCGAGGTCGTCGGGCTGGACGCGGTGTTTGCGTGCCATCGCGCGAAGTTCGAACAGCCGCGCCTCGTCGTCCTCGAGGCTGCGCGGGTCATAGGCGAGGTCGATCCGCGCATCGCGCATCCGTTCCTCGGCGACCGATCCCTCGATCACCGCGCGGTCGACCGCGGCGAGCGCGTCGGCGAGCGCGACATGATCGCCCGAGATCCGCTCCAGCACGCGCGCCGCCTGGCGCAGCTTGGCGAGCCCGCCGTCCGAGCCTTCGAGATAGTCGTCGATCGCCGACAGGTCGTCCGCGATCTTCTCCGCGCGCTGCATCGAGCGGCGGGTATCGGCGAGCGTCTCCTCCTCACCGGGTTCGGCCCCCAGCGCGGTCAGTTCGGCGACGGTGTGTTCGAGCCAGTCGCGATCACGCGCGGCGCTCTCGATATCCGCGCGGGCAGTGGCCAGCGCGTCCTCGGCCTCGCGCAATGCGGTCCACGCGCGCGTCGTCGCGGCGGGTTCGGTACGGCCGAAAATGTCGAGCAGCGCGCGGTGGCCGCGCGGGTTGAGCAGGCCGCGCTCGTCATGCTGGCCGTGGATCTCGACCAGCGTCGGCGCCATCTCGCGCAGCAGCCCGGCGGAGGCCGGCTGGTCGTTGACGAAGCCGCGGCTGCCGCCATCGGCCTTGACGATGCGGCGGATGATGAGCGGTTCGCCCGCCTCGATCGTCAGCCCGTTCTCGTCGAGCAGCGCCATCAGCGGCGTGCCGGGGGCGGGCGGATCGAAGGTCGCGGTGACGACCGCCTGCGCCGCGCCATGCCGGACCAGTCCGCTGTCGCCACGGCCGCCGAGCGCGAGCCCGAGCGCATCGAGCAGGATCGACTTGCCCGCCCCGGTCTCGCCGGTCAGCACGCCGAGCCCCGGGCCGAAGCCGAGGTCGAGCGCCTCGATCAATACCACGTCGCGGATGGAGAGTTCTGTCAGCATCGGTTCGTCCCTTAGACGATCCGGATGCGAAAATGATCCCCCAATGTTCTGGTTCGTCAGCGGGGCTAGGGGCCGTCCGTTCTTTCCAAGCGCGCGACGCCAATCGTCATCCTCACGAACGTCAGGACCAGGGTAACGAGCGGGCCGTTAATGGCTCTGGGTCCTGACTTTCGTCAGGATGACGTTGCTCGGGGACGGGGCCGAGCCCCTATGTCCTCAGTTGCCGGGCGTGGTGCGCGTCGTGCCGGCGGGGCCGACCGGGCCCGACCCGCCTGCCGCAGCGGAACCAGAGCCGCCATTGCCGGGCGAGCCGGGGATTGCCGGGGTCTCGCCGAGGCCAGCGGCGGGGAGCGCGCCGGGGGTGCCGGCGGGGACGATCTGCGCGCCCGTCGCGATCGGCGCCAGCGGCTTGACCGGATGCTCCTGCATGAGCTTGTACGCACGCTGATACCAGGGCGTGCCCGGATAGTTGCGACCCAGCACCGCCGCGGCCTTCTCGGCCTCGACCGGGACGCCAAGCGCGAGATAGGTCTCGGTCAGACGCATCAGCGCCTCGGGGGTATGCGTGGTCTGCTGATACTGGTCGATCACGGTGCGGAACCGCCCGTTCGCCGCGAGCCACTGGCCGCGCGTCTCGTAGAAGCGACCGATCTCCATCTCCTTGCCGCCAAGGTGATCGTTGACGAGATCGATCTTCAGCCGCGCATCCGACGCATAGCGCGTGTTCGGATACCGCCGCGTCAGTTCACCCAGTGCGTCGAGCGCCTGGCGCGTGATCTTCTGGTCGCGCGTGACGTCGGTGATCTGCTCGTAATAGCCGAGCGCGATCAGGTAATAGGCATAGGGCGCGTCGCGGTTGCCCGGGTGGACCGCGATGAACCGCTGCGCCGACTGGATCGACTTGGTATAGTCGGTGTCGAGATAATAGCTGAACGCGCTCATGATCTGCGCGCGGCGGGCCCAGATCGAATAGGGATGCTGGCGCTCGACCTCGTCGAACAGCTGCGCCGACTCCTTGTAGCGCCCCTGGTCGAGCCGCTTCTTCGCCAGCGAGTAGAGCGTGCCCACGTCGCGCGCGACATACGGGATGTCGGTGGAGGTGCGCGAACTCGCGCACCCGGCCATGGGGAGCGCTATGGCGGCGAGGAGCGCGATCGAGAGCGCGCGAGACTGGGGGATACGCATGGACGTCGTCCTTAGCGTAACCGGGGGCACGCGAACAATCCCCCCTAGCGAGGGGGTTTGGAGACGTCTGAAGCGGCGGCCTTCGGGGCGGTCTATTCAGCCACAATTCACCGGTCGACGGGCGCGATACGCCTGGCGCGATGCCGCGTCGACGACGGGACATTCCCGGCGTCTCGCCAGTTGGGCCCCGGGGCGCTATGTCGCGCCAGTCCGCCAGCCTTGAGAAGGAACGTTTGATGCCCGCCACCCTGCTTCACACCCATCGTGTCGAGAAGCCCTGGGGACGCCACACGCTGTGGCCCGGCTTTGACGATCCCGCCCCGGATGCGCCGGCGATCGGCGAGGTCTGGTTCCAGGAACCCGGCGACACGACCCCCGATCTGCTGATCAAATATCTGTTCACCAGCGAGAAGTTGTCGGTGCAGGTCCATCCCGACGACGACCAGGCGCATGCGCGCGGTCTGCCGCGGGGCAAGGACGAATGCTGGACGGTGCTGGCCGCCGAACCCGATTCGACGATCGCCGTCGGTACCAAGGCGCCGATGTCGCGCGACGACCTGCGCGCGGCCGCGATCGACGGCACCATCGAGGACAAGCTTTACTGGAAGCCGGTCAAGGCGGGCGATTTCATGTACTGCGCCTCCGACACGATCCACGCGATCGGCGGCGGCCTGACGGTGATCGAGGTGCAGCAGAACTCGGAGACCACCTATCGACTCTACGATTATGGCAGCGACCGCGAACTGCACCTCGACGACGGCATCGCGGTCTCGGATCCGGTGCCCTATCAGCCGATCACGTCGCCGGGCGTCGTCTCCGAAGGTCGGACGATCCAGGTCGAAGGCCCCAAATTCGTGCTCGAGCGCTGGACCGGTGGCGAGCATGCGGTGACCCTGCCCGAGGGGCGGACCGCCTGGCTGATCCCGATCACCGGATCAGGCAGCGTCGCGGGTGTCGCGTTCAAGGCGGGCGAATGCGTGACCGTGACCGGGTCCGAGCGGATCGAGGCCAGCGCCGACGCCGACCTGCTGTTCGCCTATGCGGGCGACACGCGGATCTGATCGGGCGCTGCGGCGGGGGGCGATGCGCCTCCCGCCGCCCCATCGATGCGACCGGCCAGATACGCGTCGATTCGTGCGGCGGCGTCGGCGGGTACGTGCAGCCCGAGCTTGCTGCGGCGATAGAGGATATCGGCCGCCGACCGCGCCCATTCCCGATCGACGAGATAGTCGATCTCGGCGGCATGAAGCCCCGCGCCGAAATCCTCGCCAAGCTCGGTGGTCGTCCGCGCTGCACCGAGGATCCGGTCCACCCGCGTCCCGTAGGCGCGGCCGAGTCGGCGCAGCAGTTCAGTCGGCTGGTCGGGGTACGCCCGGATCAGCGCTTCGAGATACCGGTCGAAATCGCTCTCGGGCAGATCGCCACCGGGCAGCGCAACCGTCGCGGTCCAGCTTTTTGTCAGGTCCGTGTTTCGATCGGGGAAGAAGGGGGCAAGCTGGATCATCGCGTGCTCGGCGAGCTTGCGATAGGTCGTGATCTTGCCGCCGAAGATGCTCACCATCGCGGCGCGATCCTCCGCGGCGTCGAGATCTAGCACATAGTCGCGTGTCACCGCCGACGCACTGGCCGCGTGATCGTCGTAGAGCGGGCGGATCCCCGAATAGCTCCAGACGATGTCGGCGGGGGTGATGCCACGCTGGAAATACCGGTCGATGGTGTCGCACAGATAGGCGGTCTCGGCGGTGTCGATCGTCGCGGGGCCGGGGGCGCCCTGCCAGGCCTCGTCGGTGGTGCCGATCAGCGTGAAGCGACCTTCATAGGGAATCGCGAAGACGACGCGCTTGTCCGGGTTCTGCAACAGCAGGGCGTGATCGCCCGCATAGAGGCGCGGGACGACGATGTGGCTGCCCTTGATCAGCCGGACCCCGCGGTCGCGGTGCGAATCGGGGATCTTGCCCAGGACATCGGCGACCCAGGGTCCCGCCGCGTTGACGAGCACGCGGGCGGTGACGGTCCGCTCGCCCTGCGCATCGGCGATCGTCGCGGACCAGCCGCCGTCCCGTCGGGTCGCCGCGACCAGCCGGGTGCGCGTCAGGATCGTCGCGCCGCGCTCGGCCGCATCGCGCGCGTTGAGCACGACCAGCCGGCTGTCCTCCACCCAGCAATCCGAATAGACGAAGGCGCGCGTCGCGCCGGGTTTCAGCCCGTCGCCCAGCGGATCGCGGTCGAGACGCACGGTCCGCGTCGCGGGCAGGATCTTGCGGCCGCCCAGATGGTCGTAGAGGAACAGCCCGAGCCGGACCATCCAGGCGGGACGCGGCGAATGCGTCTGCGGCAGGACGAACTGCAGCGGCCAGATGATGTGCGGCGCGATCGCCAGCAGCCGCTCGCGTTCGATCAGCGCCTCGCGCACCAGCCGGAGTTCGCCATATTCGAGATAGCGCAGCCCGCCATGGATCAGCTTGGTGCTGGCCGACGAGGTATGGCTGGCCAGATCGTCCTGCTCGACCAGCAGGACCGACAGTCCGCGCCCGGCGGCATCGCGCGCGATCCCGGTGCCGTTGATGCCGCCACCGACGATCAACAGGTCGACGTCGAATTTCGCGGGCGTTTTCATCATCGTCTCCCGTTTACCACCGCGGGCCGACCGGTGGCTAGCCTCGACGCGGGGTGGTGGGGCGGCCTAGAGCGGTCGCAAAGGAGAGCCGCATGGGCCAAGCCACGCACGTCCTCGCGATCGATCAGGGTACGACATCGACGCGCAGCATCCTGTTCGATGCGACGGCCAGACCGGTCGCGACGGCGCAGCGCGAATTCGCGCAGCATTATCCGCGACTCGGCTGGGTCGAGCATGACCCCGAGGACATATGGCGCGACACGCTGGCGACCGCGCGCGAGGCGATCGCGCGCGGCGGCGTGCCCGCGCGCGACATCGCGGCGATCGGCATCACCAACCAGCGCGAAACCGTCGTCGTCTGGGATCGCGCGACGGGCACGCCGATCTACCCCGCGATCGTCTGGCAGGACCGCCGCACCGCGGATGTGTGTCAGAGCCTGAAGGCCGAGGGCGCGGAACAGATGGTCCGCGACAAGACCGGCTTGCTGCTCGATCCCTATTTCTCCGCGACCAAGATCGCGTGGATCCTCGACACCGTGCCGGGTGCGCGTGCGCGCGCGGACAAGGGGCAGCTCGCCTTTGGCACGATCGACTGTTTTCTGCTGTGGCGGCTCACCGGCGGCGCGGTGCATGCGACCGACGTGACCAATGCCGGGCGCACGCTCCTCTACGACATTCGCCGGCAGGACTGGGACGATGTGCTGTGCAGATTGCTGCGCGTGCCACAGGCGGTGCTGCCCGAGGTGCACGACAACAGCCATGTGTTCGGCACGACCGCACCGGGGTTGTTCGACGTCCCGATTCCGATCGCGGGAATGGCGGGGGATCAGCAGGCGGCGTTGTTCGGCCAAGCCTGCTTCGCGCGCGGCATGGTCAAGTCGACCTATGGAACAGGATGTTTCATGCTGCTCAACACCGGTGACACGGCGATCGCGTCCGACCACCGGTTGCTGACCACGCCCGCCTATCGGCTGAACGGGCAGATGACCTATGCGCTGGAGGGATCGATCTTCGTCGCCGGCGCGGCGGTCAAGTGGCTGCGCGACGGGCTCGGCGTGATCACCAGCGCGCACCAGACGCACGACATGGCGACCGAGGTTCCCGACAGCCACGGCGTCTACATGGTCCCCGCCTTTGTCGGGCTGGGCGCGCCGCACTGGGATCCCGACGCGCGCGGGCTCATCACCGGGCTGACGCTGGGCGCGACGGGCGCGCATCTCGCACGCGCCGCGCTTGAGGCGGTCGGCTATCAAACGCTCGATCTGGCGCAGGCGATGGTCGCGGACGGCGGCGCGGCGCCCGCGACGCTCAGGATCGACGGCGGCATGGCGGCGAACGACTGGCTGTGTCAGTTTCTCGCGGACATGCTCGAGACACCGGTCGAGCGGCCGACGCATCTCGAGACGACCGCGCTTGGCGCAGCGTTCCATGCGGGGCTGGCGACCGGCGTCTGGCCCGATCTCGATGCGTTGTCGCAGACGTGGCGGCGGGGGGCGTGTTTCGAGCCGCGCATGGCGACGAACGACCGCGCCGCGCTGATCGCCGGCTGGCACGCCGCGTTACGCAAGGCGCTCAGTACGGACTGACGATCGGCCGGGCCGCCTCAGGATGCGACGCGCAGACCCGTCACGCGCTGGACCAGGACTTCGATCTGGCCGCGATGGAACCCGGCGGCGAGGAACCGCTCGATCTCGGCGACCGGCAGCGCGAAGCCGTGGCGCCACGCATGGACCGAGAGCCGACGCAGCGCCTCGAGCCGCGGGTCGGCCAGCGGCGAGCGCTCGGACAGGCCGAAGATCGTCCGCAGCGCGCGGTCCAGCCGTCCCGGCACCGCCAGGCTGCGCAGGCCGTCTTGCTTCGCAAGCATGATGACATGCCATTCGAGCTGCGTGAACCCGGCCCGGCCTTCGGTCTGCGCGGCGCTGATCGTCGGCCGGCTGGCGACGGGGGCGGCGAACAGGTTGTCGAGGTCGAGATAGGCCATGGTCGGGTCTCTTCGGATGGACAAAGGGGCACGCGGCGAAGGTGCCGCGTGGGAAACAGGTCGAATTGTGGTGCAGCGCTTCGGGGCGGCAGCAAAATCATCGTTAGGTGAAGACCGGAGCAGGATCCCTGGACCCCGATCGTCTTCGATACCGCTCGGTATAGTAAGCGCAGGCGGGCGTCAATCGCCTTTTGTACCGACGGGTAGGGTTTCGACCGGGCCTGAAAACCGTAACGTCACCCGCCGCGGGTGCGGCGGGTGACGTCAGTCGTGTAGTCTGGATAGGCGGGCAGCTGTAAGCCGGCCCGCCGGTCAGCTCAGCCCTCGTTGGCGCGCTTCGCCAGTTCCTTGTTCACGCCAAGCGCGATCAGCGTGCAGACCGCACCCGAGAACAGATAGGCGCCGCTGGCCGCGAGGCCGAGCTTGCTCGACAGCAGCAATGCGGCGAGCGGGGCGAAGCCCGCACCGAACAGCCAGGCCAGATCGGTCGTCAGCGCCGACCCGGTATAGCGGTGCGTCTTGCCGAGGCTGGTCGCGAGCGAGCCCGACGACTGGCCGAAGGACAGGCCGAACAGCGCGAAGCCGACGATCATGAACACCCACTCACCGGTCGCGCCGCCGTCGAGCAGCATCGGCGCACCGATCGCGAACAGCGCGATCAGCACCGCGGTGCTGCCGAGCAGCGTGCGGCGACCGATGCGATCGGCGAGCAGCCCGGAAACGAGCGTCGCGCACAGGCCGATCGCCGCGCCGATCACCTCGATCGTCAGGAACCGGCCTGGCGTCTCGCGCGTGAACAGCACGATCCACGACAGTGGGAACACCGTCACCATATGGAACAGCGCGAAGCTGGCGAGCGGGGCGAAGGCGCCGAGCACGATGGTGCGGCCTTCGGCGCGAATCGTATCGAGCACGGGCGCCGGCTGTAGCGCACGCGATTCGAACAGGGTGGTGAACTCGGGCGTGACGACGAGGCGGAGGCGGGCGAACAGTGCGACGACGTTGATCGCGAAGGCCACGAAGAACGGATAGCGCCAGCCCCAGTCGATGAAGTCGGCGGCAGGCAGCGTCGCGACGAAGAAGGCGAACAGGCCGCTGGCCACCAGCAGGCCGAACGGCGCGCCGAGCTGTGGCAGCATCGCGTACCAGCCGCGGCGACCCTCGGGCGCGTTGAGCGAGAGCAGCGAGGCGAGACCATCCCAGGCGCCCGCGAGCGCGATGCCCTGCGCGATACGCAGGATCGACAGCAGCACGACCGACCAGTTGCCGACCTGCGCATAGCCGGGGAGGAAGCCCATTGCCACGGTCGCCGTGCCGAGCAGGAACAGCGCGATCGTCAGCTTGGCGCTGCGGCCATAGAGCCGATCGACCGCAATGAAGATCACCGACCCGAGCGGGCGCGCGATGAAGGCGAGCGCGAAGACCGCGAACGAGTAGATCGTCCCCTGCAGCCGGTCGACATAGGGGAAGACCAGCGTCGGGAAGACGATGACCGAGGCGATCGCATAGACGAAAAAGTCGAAAAATTCGGACGTGCGTCCGATGACGACGCCGATCGCGATCTCGCCCGGCGACACCTTTTTCCCGTGATCGTGAAGATCGCGGGCATCGTCTTCGAAAGACGTCGATGCGGCGTGTGCACTCATTCTCAAACTCGCTTCCGTGAGGCGGCTCGCCGCCCAATGGCCTTTTCGGACGGCGCACCGATCATACGCCTTTTCGTCGACTGCGGGCAGGGCCTTTCGGAGTCACACCGAGAGACCTATCTCTGTCGCATCATGAGCGCCATGCCTTTGCTGCAGTGCGGCGCCCATTGGACAAATTGTCCACTATGGAATGATCTAACAGCGGCGTAGGGGCGAGTACATGACCGCCGAGCTATCGAATTCCAGGCCCCGATCCTGGCTCTTACGCGCAGCAGCCCTGCTGCCCGCGCTGTTGATCAGTGGATGCAACTGGGTCGTGATGTCGCCATCTGGCGATATTGCGGTGCAGCAGCGTGACCTGGTCCTCATCTCCACCGGGCTGATGCTCATCATCATCGTCCCGGTGATCGCGCTGACGCTGTTTTTCGCTTATCATTACCGGCAGGCGAACAAGAGCGCGAAGTACGAGCCGACCTGGGATCACTCGGTCGGGCTCGAGCTGCTGATCTGGGGCGTGCCGCTGCTGATCATCATCGCGCTCGGCGCATTGACCTGGACCAGCACGCATCTGCTCGATCCCTATCGTCCGCTCGGCCGCATCTCCGCGCAGAGCGGCGATATCGGCGAGAACACGCCGGTGGGGCAGCTCGCGGGCAACCAGCAGACGATCACGGGCGGCAAGCCGCTCGACGTCCAGGTCGTCGCGCTCGACTGGAAATGGCTGTTCATCTATCCCGAATACGGCATCGCCACGGTCAACGAACTGGCCGCGCCGGTCGATCGTCCGCTGCGGTTCAAGATGACCTCGTCCTCGGTGATGAACGCCTTCTACATCCCCGCGCTCGCCGGCATGATCTACACCATGCCCGGGATGGAGACGACGCTGCACGCGGTGATCAACAAGCCCGGCAATTACGAGGGCTTCTCGTCCAACTATAGCGGCGCGGGCTTTTCGGGAATGCGCTTCCGCTTCCACGGCGTGTCCGACGCGGGCTTCGATGCCTGGGTCGCGAAGGTCCGCAACGGCGGCGGCGGTCTGAACCGTGCCAACTACATGCAGCTCGAAAAGCCGAGCGAGAAGGTGCCGGTCCGCTATTTCGGCGGTGTCGAGAGCTCGCTGTTCAAGGCGATCGTCGAGCAGTGCGTGAAGCCCGGCAAGCCGTGCATGTCGGACATGATGGGCAAGAACCCGCATGACGGCATGGCGATGCCCGGCGTCAATGGCGGCAGCGGGCCGCAGGACGCCGGCCCCCGACCCGAGGGCGGCTTGATGAAGGACGGCGACGAAAAGGGGAGCGGGAAACACTGGTCTGCGCCAGCCGACATAAAACGCGACGGCGCCAACGCCGCGCCCGGCTCGCCTGCCAACCGCAATCACACCATGCTGACCCCCTCAACCATGCCGGGCTCGCGCCCCGTCGCGAACGGCTAGAGAAAAGCTCATGTCAGACTCCATATTGAAGACGATCTTCGGCCGACTGACGCTGGAATCGCTGCCGCTGCATGAACCGATCGTCGTCGCGACGTTCGGCATGGTGGCGATCGGCGGCGCCGCGCTGCTGGCCGCGCTCACCTATTTCAAGGTGTGGGGCTATCTGTGGAACCAGTGGTTCACCAGCGTCGACCACAAGAAGATCGGGATCATGTACATGATCCTCGCGATCGTCATGCTGCTGCGCGGCTTCTCTGACGCGATCATGATGCGCCTGCAGCAGGCGATGGCGTTCGGGGGTAGCGAAGGCTATCTCAACGCGCATCACTATGACCAGGTCTTCACCGCGCACGGCGTGATCATGATCTTCTTCGTGGCAATGCCGATGGTCACGGGGCTGATGAACTATGTCGTCCCGCTCCAGATCGGTGCGCGCGACGTGTCCTTCCCGTTCCTGAACAATTTCAGCTTCTGGATGACCGCGGCGGGTGCCGTGATCGTCATGATGTCGCTGTTCATCGGCGAGTTCGCTCGGACCGGCTGGCTCGCGATGCCGCCGCTGTCGGGGATCGCCTATTCGCCTGATGTCGGGGTCGATTATTATATCTGGGCGCTCCAGATCGCGGGCATCGGAACGTTGCTGTCCGGCGTCAATCTGGTCGCGACCATCGTCAAGATGCGTGCGCCCGGCATGGGCATGATGAAGATGCCGATCTTCACCTGGACCGCGCTGTGCACCAACATCCTGATCGTCGCCGCCTTCCCGGTGCTGACCGCGGTGCTCGCGATGCTGTCGCTCGACCGTTACATCGGTACCGCGTTCTTCACGAACGACGCGGGCGGCAACCCGATGATGTACGTCAACCTGATCTGGATCTGGGGTCACCCCGAGGTCTACATCCTGGTCCTGCCGGCATTCGGCATCTTCTCGGAAGTCACCTCGACCTTCTCGGGCAAGCGCCTCTTCGGCTACAGCTCGATGGTCTATGCGACGCTCGTCATCACGATCCTGTCGTATCTCGTCTGGCTGCACCACTTCTTCACCATGGGGTCGGGGGCGAGCGTCAACTCGTTCTTCGGCATCACCACGATGATCATCTCGATCCCGACCGGGGCCAAGATCTTCAACTGGCTGTTCACCATGTACAAGGGGCGGATCCGGTTCGAATTGCCGATGATGTGGACGATCGCCTTCATGGTGACCTTCACGATCGGCGGTATGACCGGCGTCCTGCTCGCGGTGCCGCCGGCCGACTTCGTCCTGCACAACTCGCTGTTCCTGGTCGCGCATTTCCATAACGTGATCATCGGTGGCACGCTGTTCGGCATGTTCGCAGGGATCAACTACTGGTTCCCGAAGGCGTTCGGCTTCAAGCTGGACGAGAAGTGGGGCAAGGTCTCGTTCTGGTGCTGGGTGTCGGGCTTCTACTTCGCCTTCATGCCGCTCTATGTGCTTGGCCTGATGGGCGTGACTCGCCGCATGCGCTATTTCGACGATCCGAACCTGCAGATCTGGTTCGTCATCGCCGCCTTTGGTGCAGCACTGGTCGCGGTCGGCATCGCTGCCTTCCTGATCCAGATCTTCGTCAGCATCCGCAACCGCGAGGCGCTCGCCGATCACACCGGCGATCCCTGGGGTGGCCGGACGCTCGAATGGGCAACCTCGTCACCGCCGCCTGACTATAACTTCGCGTTCACGCCCGTCGTCCATGACCTGGACGCCTGGTACGACATGAAGGACCGCAAGCATCAGCGGCCGGTCAGCGGCTTCCGCGCGATCCACATGCCGAGCAACACGGGTACCGGCGTCGTGCTGGGCGTGCTCAGCATCGCCTTCGGCTTCGCGATGATCTGGTACATGTGGTGGCTCGCGGGTCTGACGCTGGTCGGGATCTTCGCCACGACGATCTTCCACACCTTCAACTACAAGCGCGACTTCTACATCCCGGTCGAGGACGTGATCGCCAGCGAGGACGCGCGCACCCGCATGCTCGCGACCCAGGGAGCCTGACGCGATGTCTTCGGTATCATTGAAGAAGGACGGTCTGGACGAGAAGGGTGAGCCCCTCTCGTTCTACCAGCTCGAAGAGCATCACCATCCCGAGGGCAGCAGCACGATGCTGGGCTTCTGGATGTACCTGATGAGCGATTGCCTCATCTTCGCGGTGCTGTTCGCGGCTTACGGCGTGCTCGGCACCAGCTATGCCGGCGGACCGACGCCCAAGGAGATCTTCGAGCTGCCGCTCGTCGCGGTGAACACTGCGATGCTGCTGTTCTCGTCGATCACCTATGGTTTCGCGATGCTGTCGATGGAGGAAGGGCGTCAGCGCATCATGCAGATGTGGCTGGCCTTTACCGGGCTGTTCGGCCTCGCCTTCCTGTCGATCGAAATGTACGAGTTCGCCACCCTCATCCATGAGGGCGCGGGTCCGACGCGCAGCGCGTTCCTGTCGTCCTTCTTCACGCTGGTCGGCACGCACGGCCTGCACGTGACGATGGGCTTCATCTGGCTCGTCACGCTGATGGTGCAGGTGCAGAAGCACGGCCTGATCGCCGCGAACAAGCGCCGCTTGATGTGCCTCAGCATGTTCTGGCATTTCCTCGACGTCATCTGGATCGGCGTCTTCACCTTCGTCTATCTGATGGGTTCGCTGCGATGACCGACCGCCCCGCCACCGCGCACGACGCGCATGCCGACCACGCCCATGACGATCATGGGCATGGCGACGACCACGCGTCGCACGGGACGCGCAAGAGCTACCTCAAGGGGTTCTTCCTCTCGGTCATCCTGACCGCGATCCCGTTCTGGGCCGTGATGACCGGCGCGTTCAAGGATCCGTCGACCGCCGCACTGGTGATCATGCTGTTCGCGGTGATCCAGATCGTCGTCCACATGATCTACTTCCTGCACATGAACGGAAAGTCCGAGAATGGCTGGACGATGATGGCGCTGATCTTCACGATCATCCTCGTCGTGATCACGCTCAGCGGGTCGATCTGGGTCATGTATCATCTGAACACCAACATGATGCCGATGCAGGCCGCGGTAGATATGTGATGACAGGGCATGCCCGGCCGCGGCCGGCGATCTGGGTGGCGGGCTTCATCGCGCTGCTGCTGTTCGCCGGGTTCTGCGCGCTGGGTGTGTGGCAGGTCGAGCGGCGTGTCTGGAAGCTCGACCTGATCCGGCAGGTGGCCGCGCGGTCGCAGGCCGCACCGGTCGCGCCACCCGGCCCGGCATACTGGCCAGCGATCACGGCGAGCAGCGATGCGTATCGCCGGATTCGGGTGAGCGGCGTCTTCGCGCATGACCGCACGACGCTGGTCCGCGCCGCCACGGCGCTCGGCAGCGGATACTGGGTGATGACGCCGCTGCGGACCGCGCAGGGCTTCGATGTTCTCGTCAACCGCGGCTATGTCTCGCCCGAACAGCGCGGCGCCTATGCGCGGCCGATCGGGACGGTCACCGTGACGGGCTATCTACGGATTACCGAACCTGGTGGCGGCTTCCTGCGCAAGAATGATCCCGCGACCGACAACTGGTATTCGCGTGACGTCGCTGCGATCGCCAGTGCGCACGGCCTTGGCCGCACGGCGCCCTATTTCATCGACGCGGACAAGGTCGGGGACGGCGCACCGGTCGGCGGCCAGACCGTCATCGCGTTTCCGAACAATCATCTTGTCTACATGCTGACATGGTTCGGCCTCGCCGCGATGACGGTGATCGGCTTCGTCGTGTTCGTGCGCCACGATCGTCGTCGTGATAAGCGCTGACCGGCGACGTCGCGCGTTGAGCGCGTCGCAGGAGAGATGGACCGCGTGACGGCGCACGACACGATGAGATTGGCGATGGATTCCTCGCGGTGGCAGGCCTGGGTCAGCCGTGCGCGCGCGGATACCGATGCCGCGGGCAACGCGAACATGCGGCAGCTGGTCACGCTGCGCTGGATCGCGGTGGCGGGACAGCTGGTCACCGTGCTGACGGTCCGCTTCCTGTTGGGGATCGACCTGCCGCTGGTGCCGATGTTGATGGCGATGGCGGCGTCGGTCGCGCTCAACCTCGCGAGCATGCGGCTCTATGGCTGGCAGCGCGGGGCGAATGCGCAGCTGCTGCTCGCGATGCTGCTCGACGTCGGATTGCTGACCGTCCAGCTCTACCTCAGTGGCGGCGCGACCAACCCGTTCATCGCGCTGTACCTGTTGCAGGTCGTGCTGGGCGCGGTGCTGCTCGATCGCTGGTCGAGCTGGGCGATCGTCGGGGTGACGGGCGGGTGTTTCGCGCTGCTGACGATCCGGTATCGCCCGCTCGCCCTGCCGACCGATTATGCGGGCGAGTATTTCGCGCTCTACACGGTCGGGTCGCTGCTCAATTTCCTGCTCGTCGCGACGCTGCTGGTACTGTTCATGACGCGGATCACGGGCAATCTGCGCGCCCGTGACGAGCATCTGGCGGATCTGCGCCAGCAGGCGGCGGAGGAGGATCATATCGTCCGCATGGGCCTGCTCGCGTCGGGTGCCGCGCACGAACTCGGCACGCCGCTCGCGTCGCTAGCGGTCATCCTCAACGATTGGAAGCGGATGCCCGCGCTCGCCACCGATGCCGGGATGCTCGAGGAGATCGGCGAGATGCAGGCCGAGGTCCAGCGGTGCAAGACGATCGTCACCAACATCCTGCTCGCGGCGGGCGAGGCGCGCGGCGAGGCGCCCGAGGTCGTGCCGCTCCACGTCTTCCTCGACGCGATCGTCGAGGACTGGCGCGCGCTGCACGCCGGTGTCGAGTTCGACTATACCAGCCGGCTCGGCGACGATCCGCTGATCGTCTCGGATCCCGCGCTCAAGCAGGTGATCGCCAACGTGCTCGACAATGCCGCCGAAGCATCGCCCGCCTGGGTCGGGTTTTCGGGCGAGCGGTCGGGCGATCATCTGGCGTTGATCGTCCGCGATCACGGACCGGGGTTCACGCGCGACAAGCTGGCGAGCTTCGGCAAGCCCTATCAGTCGAGCAAGCGCGATCCCGGCCATGGCCTCGGCCTGTTCCTCGCGGTCAATGCAATGCGCAAGCTGGGGGGCAGCGTGGCGGTCGCCAATCGCGAGACGGGTGGTGCGGAAGTGACGTTGATGCTGCCGCTGGCGGCGATCGCCCTGGAGCGTGACGAATGAGCGAGCCCGATATCCCCCCGGTCAAGCGCCTCGTGATAGTCGAGGACGACGAGACGTTTGCGCGCACACTGAAACGCTCGTTCGAGCGGCGCGGCTATGCGGTCCGGCTTGCGGCGAGCCATGAGGATCTGGTCGTGCTGCTCGCCGACGACGTGCCGCAATATGCGGTGGTCGACTTGAAGCTCGGCGGCGCGTCGGGGCTGGTCTGTGTCCAGACGCTACACGCGCATGACCCCGATATCCTCGTCGTCGTTCTGACCGGCTTTGCGAGCATCGCGACCGCGGTCGAGGCGATCAAGCTCGGCGCCTCGCATTATCTGGTCAAGCCGTCGAACACCGACGACATCGAGGCGGCGTTCGACCGGACCGAGGGCAAGGTCGACACCGCGGTGACCGAACGCCGCGCGACGATCAAGACGCTCGAATGGGAGCGGATCCACGCGACGCTCGCGGAAACCGGGTTCAACATCTCGGAGACTGCGCGGCAGCTCGGGATGCACCGGCGGACGCTCGCGCGCAAACTCGAGAAGCGGCCGGTCAAATAGCCGCAACGCTTGTCGTCGGGCGGGCGTTATGGTGCGATGGTGTCGCCCTCTTCCTCCCGCCTCTGGGTGCCGCGGCGCCTCCTCGCGACGCCGTCGTCGCTCCTCTGGGACCATGGTGAACAGATCGTCGCGCGCGCACGGGCGCTGGACGTGGCGGTGACGACCCTGCCCAGCGATCGTCTTCGCCTCGACCTGCCAGACGATCCCCGGCAGCAATATGCACAGGCGAAGGCGACGCTGGCGCTCGTCGTCGCCCCGCCGTCGAAACGCCGGTTGCAGCCGATCGCGCCGAGCGCCGACTGGCGAATCGATCTGGCCGAAGGGTGCCCTGCGCATTGCGGCTATTGCTATCTCGCGGGGTCTCTGAAGGGGCCGCCGATCACGCGGGTCTATGCGAACCTGCCGGAAATCCTTGCCGAGCTTCCCGCGCATCTCGGCCAGGGGACGGTCACGTCGCGCTCCGCCACGCGCGCGCACGAGGGCACGACGTTCGAGGCGTCCTGTTACACCGATCCGCTCGCGATCGATCACGTCACGGGGTCGCTGTCCGCGCTGATCGCGCATTTCGGCGCGTGGGAGGCGGACGTGCAGCTGCGCTTCACGACGAAGTTCGACGCGGTCGAGCCGCTGCTCGCGCTCGATCACGCGGGGCGGACGCGGATGCGCGCCTCGATCAACCCGGCGGGCTATGCGCGGTTCGAGGGCGGCACGAGTCCGGTCGCGGCCCGGCTGGTCGCGCTGCGCCGGATGGCGGATGCGGGGTACAAGGTCGGGCTGACGATCGCACCGATCATTGCCGCCGAAGGATGGCGCGACGCCTATGCCGAGCTGATTGCGCAGGCGGGACAGGTGCTCGGCGATATCCCGGACCTCACGATGGAGCTGATCACGCATCGCTACACACCCGGGTCCAAGGCGGTGCTCCAGACTTGGTATCCCGGCTCCTCGCTCGATCTCGGCATGGCGAACCGCACCGAGAAGCGCACCAAGTTCGGCTCGGTCAAATATGTCTATGACGCGGACACGATGCGGGCGTTGCGCGCCTTCTTTGCCGACGAGATCGCGGCGCGCCTGCCCGAGGCGCGGATCCTCTACTGGACCTGATCGCCGTCCAACCGGGCAACACAGCGTTGCCGACCCTGCGCTGGTGGGCGCCGGTGCCGTCGCCTATCTGGATACCAAGATCTTGCGCGCCGCCGTCGCCCGGCGCTCGCGCGTGACAACAGGAGATTTCTGCATGCCCGTCCTTCTCGGTATTTCCGGCAGCCTGCGCCGCCAGTCGTTCAACGCCGCGATCCTCAATTCGCTCGCCGACGCGCTGGGGGACAAGGCGACACTGCGGATCTTCCCGCTCAACGCGATCCCGATGTACGATCAGGATGCCGATACCGACACGCCACCCGAGGCGGTCGCCGCGCTGCGGGCCGCGATTGGCGAGGCGGACGGGATCGTGATCGCGTCGCCCGAATATAATCACGGCATGCCCGGCGTGCTGAAAAACGCGCTCGACTGGGCTTCGCGGCCTTACGGCAAGGCGACGCTGACGGGGAAGCCGGTGTTCACACTGACCTCGTCGCCCGGTGCGGTCGGCGGCGCGCGCGCGCAGGCGCAGCTGAACGAGACGCTGGCGTCGATCGGCGCGCGCACGCTGCTGCGGCCGCAGTCGGTGATCGGGGCGGTGCACGAGAAGATCGCCGACGGGCGGCTGAGCGACAAGTCGACGCTCGAGTTTCTGTTGAGCGGTATCGACGCCCTGCTGGCGGAGATCGCGCGTCCGGCCTCGGCTGTGCGCGAGGCGAACTGAGATGCGGCGCGTGCTGCGGACCTATCCCGCCCAGCGTGACGACATCGCCGATCTCGTCACGCGGCGCCCGCTGCCGGGGCCGCAGTTGCCGCAGGTCGATCCGTTCCTGTTCCTCAACCATCATGGCCCGCAGACCTATGCGCCCGGTAACAACGGCCTGCCGTTCGGGCCGCATCCGCATCGCGGGTTCGAGACGGTCAGCTTCATCCTGACCGGCGAAATGGCGCATCTCGACAGCGGCGGGCACGAAAGCGTGATGCAGGCGGGCGGCGTGCAGTGGATGACCGCGGGGTCGGGGCTGATCCATGCGGAAATCTCGCCAGCGTCGTTCAAGCGCGACGGCGGGCGGCTCGAGATCCTGCAGCTGTGGGTCAACCTGCCGGGGCGGCTGAAGATGACCAAGCCCGCCTATACCGGGCTTCAGCGCGAGGATATTCCGGCGGTCGCGGTCGACGGCGGTGTCGTGAATGTCATCGCGGGGACGTTTGAAGGGCAGGCGGGGCCGGTTGAGTCGCTGACGGGAGTCGCGATGATGACGGTCGAGTTGGCGGCCGGGGGCAAGGTGACACTGCCTGCACCGCGCGGTCGCAGCGTATTCTTCTATGTGATCGAGGGGCGGCCCGAGGTCAGCGGGACGGTCGTCGAGCCGTGGCACCTCGTCACGTTCGACCAGGATGGCGACATGATCGAGGTCGCGGCGTCAGGCCCGGTGCGGCTGGTGTTCGGCCATGCCGATACGATCGACGAGCCGGTCGTTGCGCACGGGCCGTTCGTGATGACGACGCGCGAGGAGATCGGCGAGGCGATCCGCGATTACCAGGCGGGGCTGTTCGGGCCTGCGCCGGCTATCGCATAGGTCCTTTCCCGTCATCCCCGCGAAGGCGGGGATCCAGACTGGCTGGCCTTGCTAACAATGCCGTGAGGCCAGCCAGTCTGGGTTCCCGCCTCCGCGGGAATGACGGTGGTGGGGCGGGGGGCTTACTTCGCCAGCACGGCCGACTGGTCGACCGCGACCACCGGCAGCCACACCGCGCTCGCCGTCGCGCCGCCGCGTTCGATCGTTACCGTCGCCTTCTTGTAGTCCGCCTTCTTCGCAAGGAAGATGTTGGGGACGAAGGTCTGCGGGTTGCGGTCGTAGAGCGGGAACAGGCTCGACTGGACCTGCACCATGATCCGGTGCCCCGGCTGGAACACGTGGTTCACCGTCGGCAGGCGGAACTTGTAGCGCTGCGTCTTGCCGACAGGAATCGCACTCGGCTTGGCGAAGCTGTCGCGGTAGCGGCCGCGGAAGATGTCGAGGCTGATCGGCAGTTCATAGCCGCCCATCTTCGGATCGCTCGCGACCTCGTCGGGATAGACGTCGATCACCTTGACGACGAAGTCGGCATCGGTCCCCGTCGTCTTGGCATAGATGTCCGCGATCGGCGCGCCCGACACGCGGACCGGGGTCGTCAGTACGTCGGTCGTATAGGTCATCACGTCGGTGCGGCCATCCACCCCGCGCTGGTCGCTGACCAGCCAGTCGCCCCAGCGGCCGTCGCCGAAATTGACCGGGCGCGGCAGATGCGGGACGGGCTTGGCGGGGTCGGAGACATAGCTGTCGCCGCCGCTCGCGGCCTTGGTGAAGCCCAGCCCGCCCTCGGCACCGAGGTAGATCGGCTTGAGAGGCGCGGCACAGCCGCTCTCGCAGGCGAGTGGCCAGGTCGACAGCCTGTCCCAGTGATTCTCGCCGGTGTTGTAGATCGCGGCGGCGGGCAGCGTGACCGCGGGGCCGTCCTTCAGATACTGGTCGAACATCGGCAGCACCATCTGTTCGCGGAACTGCTGCGCGGTGTCGCCGTCCCACTGGAACGGGCCGAGGCTGCGGCCGTCGCGATTGACCTGGCTGTGCCGCCACGGACCCATGACGAGATGGTTGTTGCCCATCTTGCCCTTCGCCTTCAGCGCCTCCCACGCGGTGATCGCGCCGTACATGTCCTCCTGATCCCACAGCCCCTGTTCCCAGAGCGTCGGCACGTTCGAAGGGTTGGCGGCGAGCAACTTGTCGAGCGCCTGGCCCTGCCAGAATCCGTCATAGGCGGGATGTGCGACCATGCGCTGCCAATAGGGAAGCTGGTCGTATCCCGACGCCTTGGCCCAGTCGCCCGCCGAGCCGATGCGACGGAAATTCTCGTAATCGTCATAGCCGCCGGTCGGCGGCGCCTTGCCCGCGCCCTTGTAGCCGGTCTGGCCGCCGAGCCAGGCGATGTTGGCGAGGCGGAACGCGCCGTAATGGAACCAGTCGTCGCCCATCCAGCCGTCGATCATCGGGCTTTCTGGCACCGCGGCCTTGAGCGCGGGGTGCGGGTTGAGCAACGCCATGACGACGGTGAAGCCCTCATAGGACGACCCGATCATGCCAACGCGGCCGTTCGATTCGGGCAGGTTCGCCTTGTTCACCAGCCAGTCGATCGTGTCATAGGCGTCGGTGACGTGATCGACCTTGGTCGGGTTGAGCGGGCCGATCACCGGGCGCGTGACGACATACTCGCCCTCCGAGCCATATTTGCCGCGGACGTCCTGATAGACGCGAATATACCCGCCCTTGACGAACATCTCGTCGGCAAGCGGCAGCGTCGAGAGGATGCTTGGGCTGTCCATCCGCGTCGCGCGCGACTTCGCGTCATACGGCGTGCGCGTCAGCACGATCGGCGCGTTGGCCAGCCCCTTGGGATAGACGATGACGGTGTAGAGCTTCGTCCCGTCGCGCATCGGGACCATCACCTCGCGCTTGACGTAGTCGCGGTTGGCGGTGGCGGGGACGAACTTGGCGGGGACATCGCCGCCGGCGGGGGCAGTCTTGTCAGAAACAGTCTGGGGCACCTGCGCCGACGAAACGGTGGCGAGCGCGATCGAGGCAAGAAGGACGAGCTTGAGGGTCATGAAACGCTCCGGAAGAGGATGCGGCCAAGCTAGGCGCAATTGTCGCGCGGGGGCAATCGGGTTCGTGATCGATCAGCCGCGTGCGTACCGCTTGAAATGTCGGCCGCTTGCTGGATGATGCGCCGAAACAACCGGGGGGTATCATGGCGCGCAGGGCAAAGGGATCGTGGCGGCCGTTCATCCAGGCCTTGCCGATCCTGATCGTCGGCTATGTCTCGACCATCCTGATCTGCGCGGCGCTGTTTGCGACGTTCGAGGGCAAGCCGGTCGATGTCGGCATCTGGTGGTCGTTCGTGACCGCGATGACGATCGGCTATGGCGACGTGTTTCCGGTGACGATGGGGGGCAAGATCGTCGCGGTCGCGCTGATGCATGCGGTACCGCTGTTCCTCGTACCGCTGCTGACCGCGAAGATGGCGGCCAAGATGATCGTCGACAGCGACGCCTTCACGCATGCCGAGCAGGAGGAGATCAAGTTGGCGCTCGCGCGGATCGAGGCGATCCTTTCGCGCGAGCCGCGTCAGCCCTAGTCGGCGACCAGCACCGCGCGCTCACGGCCGACGAGTGCAACGAGCCAGTCGGTAAAAGCGCGGATCGCGTCGAAACGGCCGGTGTCCTGGTGCGTCACCAGCCAGAAGGCGCGGCTGATGCGGATGTCGGGGAGGATCGCGACAAGCCCGGGATAGGCCTCGCCGATGAAGCAGGGGAGCACGCCGATGCCTGCGCCGGCCGCAATCATGTGCGCCTGCGCGTTGATGCTCGACGAACGCAGCACGGGGTCGCGGACGCCCGGGATCTCGTCGAGATAGCGCAGCTCGGGCGCATAGACGATATCGGGGACATAGCCGATCATCCGCCGGTCGCGCAGGTCGGCGATGCCGTGGACCGGACCGTGCGCCGCGAGATGCTCCGCCGATGCGTAGAGCCGCAGCGTATAGTCGGTGAGCTTGCGCGTCCGCAGCGGACCGCGGCGCGGGCGGGCGAGCAGGACCGCGACGTCGGTCTCGCGCCGGGTCGGGTTGAGGAAGCCGCTGGTCGCGACGAGATCGACCGCGAGCTTGGGATGCGCCTGTGCGAGCGTGCCGAGATGTCGGCTGACGAACCAGGTGCCGAACCCTTCGGCGACGCTGACGCGGATCGTGCCGTCGACCTCGGTCCGGCCCGCAGGCGGGGTACGGATGTCCGACGCGATCGCCGCCATCGCGGTCGCGCGCGCGAGCAGGTCCTCGCCCGCGCTGGTCAGGATCTGGCCGTCGGGACCCTGTTCGAACAGCCGCTGGCCAACCGCGGTCTCGAGCCGGCGGAGGCGGCGGCCAACCGTCGTCGCATCGACGCCAAGGCTCGCCGCGGCACGGCCAAGCTGCTGCGCGCGGGCGACTTCAAGGAAGATCGGCAGGTCGCTCCAGTCCATGCCGGCTGCAAATATGCAGCTCGCGCCTGCAAGTCTATCGCTTGTGTCGTGCGGGATGCGGTGGTGTAGAGGCCGCAAAACAAGGAGAGGCGCCATGACCGTTCGCACCATCGAGCATCTGATCGCAGGCGGCACCGCGGGTGGACCGTCCTCCGGCGGCGGCCGCAGCGGCGACGTGTTCGATCCCAATAGCGGCGAGATCCAGGCGCGCGTGACGCTGGGCACGCAGGCCGACCTCGACCGGGCAGTCGCCGCCGCGCAGAAGGCGCAGCCGGGCTGGGCAGCGACCAACCCGCAGCGCCGCGCGCGCGTGATGTTCGAGTTCAAGCGGCTGGTCGAGGCGAACATGGATGAGCTCGCGCGGCTGCTGTCGTCCGAGCACGGCAAGGTGATCGCGGACTCGAAGGGCGATATCCAGCGCGGGCTCGAGGTGATCGAGTTCTGCTGCGGCATCCCGCACATTCTCAAGGGCGAGTATACGCAGGGCGCGGGGACGGGGATCGACGTCTATTCGATGCGCCAGCCGCTCGGCATCGGTGCCGGGATCACGCCGTTCAACTTCCCGGCGATGATCCCGCTGTGGATGAGCGGGGTCGCGATCGCGACGGGCAACGCGTTCATCCTGAAGCCGAGCGAGCGCGATCCGTCAGTGCCGGTGCGGCTGGGCGAGCTGTTCCTCGAGGCGGGGCTGCCCGAGGGCATCTTCCAGGTGGTGCACGGCGACAAGGAAATGGTCGATGCGATCCTCGATCATCCGGCGATCTCGGCGGTCAGCTTCGTCGGCTCGTCCGACATCGCGCATTACGTGTACCGCCGCGGCGTCGAGGCGGGCAAGCGCGTCCAGGCGATGGGCGGAGCGAAGAACCATGGCATCGTCATGCCCGACGCGGACCTAGACCAGGTCGTCGCCGACCTGTCGGGCGCAGCGTTCGGGAGCGCTGGCGAGCGGTGCATGGCATTGCCGGTGGTGGTGCCGGTCGGCGAGAAGACGGCGATTGCTTTGCGTGAGAAGCTGATCCCGGCGATCGCCGCGCTGCGCGTGGGTGTTTCGACCGACAATGACGCGCATTACGGCCCGGTGGTGAACGCGGCGCATCGCAGCCGCATCGAGAACTGGATCCAGACGGGTGTCGACGAGGGTGCGGAACTGGTCGTCGACGGGCGCGGGTTCGAGCTGCAGGGGCATGAGAAGGGGTTCTTCATCGGGCCGTCGCTGTTCGATCACGTCACCACGGAGATGTCGGCGTATAAGGAGGAGATCTTCGGGCCGGTGTTGCAGATCGTCCGCGCCAGGGATTTCGAGGAAGCGGTGCGGTTGCCGAGCGAGCATCAGTACGGCAACGGCGTCGCGATCTTCACACGCAACGGCCACGCCGCGCGCGAGTTCGCGGCGCGGGTGAATGTCGGGATGGTGGGAATCAACGTGCCGATCCCGGTGCCGGTCGCGTATCACACGTTCGGCGGCTGGAAGCGCAGCGCGTTCGGCGACACCAACCAGCACGGCATGGAGGGCGTGAAGTTCTGGACCAAGGTCAAGACGATCACGCAACGCTGGCCCGATGGCGGGGTGGGTGATGCCGCCAACGCGTTCGTCATTCCGACGATGGGGTAATCGGATTGATCTTTCCTTCTTCCGTCATCCTGGACTTGATCCAGGATCCAGAGCCATCGAGCGCAACGCCCGTGGCTCTGGATCCTGACTTTCGTCAGGATGACGGGGTGGGGAGGGGGTCGAAGCCCCAGTCTTCGGCCAGATCGCGCCAGGTCGGGTTGTCCGTCTCGATCAGCGTGGTCTTCCACGACCGTTTCCAGACCTTGAGCTGTTTCTCGCGCGTGATCGCCGCGTCCATCGTGTCTGCCATCGCAAACCAGACAAGCCGGTTCACGCCGTATCGCTTTGAGAACCCGTCGAACATGCCGTCGCGGTGCTGAACGATCCGCGCCATCAGGTCGGACGTGACGCCGATGTAGAGCGTTCCGTTGCGCCCGCTCGCCATGATATAGACCGCGGGTTGCCTAGCCATATCCTTCCCCCACCCCGTCATCGTGACGAAAGTCAGGATCCAGAGCCACAGGCGCCAGCATTCGCCGCTCTGGATACTGGGTCAAGCCCAGTATGACGACACAGGAAAGCCCGATGACCAACCAGTTCGACCTCACCGACGACCAGCGCGAGATCCAGGAGCTCGCGCGCCGCTTTACCGCCGACCGGATCACGCCGCATGCGGCCGAGTGGGACGAGAAGCACATCTTCCCGCGCGACACGATCAAGGCGGCGGCCGAGCTCGGTTTCGCGGCGATCTATGTCAGCGAGGAGAGCGGCGGCATCGCGCTCGGGCGTCTCGAAGCCGCGTTGATCATGGAGGCGATGTCGTATGGGTGTCCGTCGACCAGCGCGTTCATCAGCATCCACAACATGGCGGCGTGGATGATCGACCGGTTCGGCTCGGCCGCGGTGAAGGACAAGTATCTCCCCGATCTGGTGACGATGGACCGGCTGGCGAGCTATTGCCTGACCGAGCCGGGCTCGGGCTCCGACGCCGCCGCGCTCAAGACGCGCGCGGTGCGCGACGGCGACGACTGGATCGTGACAGGATCGAAGCAGTTCATCTCGGGCGCGGGCGAGAATGAGGTGTACGTCACCATGGTCCGCACCGGGGAGGACGGGCCCAAGGGTATTTCCTGCCTCGTGATCGAGAAGGACATGCCCGGCGTGTCGTTCGGTGCGAACGAGAAGAAGCTCGGCTGGCATTCGCAGCCGACTCGGCAGGTGATCTTCGACGGCGTCCGCGTGCCGGCGGCCAACATGGTCGGCGGCGAGGGCGAGGGGTTTCGGATCGCGATGATGGGGCTCGACGGCGGGCGGCTTAACATCGGCGCCTGCTCGCTTGGCGGGGCGCAGCGGTGTCTCGACGAGGCGATCGCCTATACGCGCGACCGCAAGCAGTTCGGCAAGCCCATCGCGGACTTCCAGAACACGCAGTTCATGCTGGCCGACATGGCGACCGAATTGGAGGCGGCGCGCGCGCTGCTCTATATCGCGGCGGCCAAGGTCACGGCGAACGCGCCCGACAAGACCAAGTTCGCGGCGATGGCGAAGCGGCTGGCGACGGACACCGGCTCGTCGGTGGTCGACCGCGCGTTGCAGCTGCACGGCGGCTACGGGTATCTGCAGGATTACCCGATCGAACGCTTCTGGCGCGACCTGCGTGTGCATTCGATCCTCGAGGGTACCAACCAGGTCATGCGCATGATCGTCGGCCGCGAGCTGACCCGGCAATGATGGATATGGTCACCGACTGCCGAACAGCATCCACCCCGGCGGAGGCCGGGGTCCAGGTGGGGGACGCGAATCGGCTTGGTGACATCCTCTGTTACATCGACCTTTCCAACTGGACCCCGGCCTTCGCCGGGGAGGTGATTTATGAATGACCTGATCACGACCGTCGAAGGGCCTGTCGGCCGGCTTCGGCTGAATCGGCCCAAGGCGTTGCACGCGCTGAACCTTGCGATGTGCGAAGGCGTGCTGGAGGCGCTTGAGGCGTGGCGCGGGGATGCGTCGGTTGAGGCGATCGTGGTGGATCACGCCGAGGGTCGTGGGTTCTGCGCCGGGGGCGATATCCGGATGCTGGCCGCGTCGGGCGCCGGCGACGGCGTCGCGGCGCGCGCGTTCTTCCATGCCGAGTATCGGATGAACCACCGGCTGTTCGTCTATGCCAAGCCGATCGTCGTGTTCATGGACGGGATCACGATGGGCGGCGGCGTCGGGCTCGCTTTGCCGTGCGCGTACCGGGTGGCGACCGAGAATACGAAGTTCGCGATGCCCGAGACGGGGATCGGGCTGTTCCCCGATGTGGGCGGCGGCTGGTATCTGTCGCGGCTGCCCGGGCGGATCGGGCAGTATCTCGCGCTGACCGGGCACCGGCTCGATGGCGCGGAGTGTGTCGCGCTGGGGTTGGCGACGCATTATCTGCCGGGCGACACGCTCGACACCGCCAAGGCGCGGATCGCGGAGACGCCGCAGGATATTGCTGGCGTTCTGAACGCGCTGTCGACCGAGGCACCCGAAGCGGCGATACTTGCGCGCAAGGACGATATCGACCGGTTGTTCGCGTCCGATGTGCTCGAGGAGATCTATGCCGCGCTCGACGCCGATGGTGGTGAGTGGGCCGCGAAGACGCTTGCGACGCTCAAGACCAAGTCGCCGCAGACGATGAAGGTGTCGCTCCGGCTGCTCCGCGAAGGCGCGGCGATGGCGAGTTTCGCGGACGAGATGAAACAGGAATATGCGGTCGGCGCGCATGTCGTGCAGCGGCATGACTTCATCGAGGGCGTGCGCGCGGTGATCGTCGACAAGGACAATGCGCCGCGCTGGGATCCGGCGACGCCCGAGGCGGTGAGCGATCACGTGATCGACCAGATCTTCGCGCCGTTGCCCGAGGCCGAGGCGTGGACGCCGGGCTAATCCGTCATCGGGACGAAAGTCGGGATCCAGAGCCAGGTACGATAACGCTCGTGGCTCTGGATCCTGGATCAAGTCCAGGATGACGATGCTTATTGGAGACTGAGATGGCCGATTACGAAACGATCCTCGTCGAGCAGCGCGGTGCGGTGACGCTCGTCACGCTAAACCGGCCGCAGGCGCTCAACGCGCTCAACTCGCAGGTGCTCGCCGACCTGATCGCCGCGTTCGCCGCGTTCGATGCGGATCCGTCGCAGGGCTGTGCGGTGCTGACCGGTTCGGCCAAGGCGTTCGCGGCGGGCGCGGACATCAAGGAGATGCAGAGCCAGGGCTTTGCCGACATGTATGCGAGCAACTTCTTCGCCGGCTGGGAGCAGGTGACGCGGACGCGCAAGCCGATCATCGCCGCGGTCGCGGGCTATGCGCTGGGCGGCGGCTGCGAGGTCGCGATGATGTGCGACTTCATCCTCGCCGCCGACACCGCCAAGTTCGGCCAGCCCGAGATCAAGCTCGCCGTCTCCCCCGGCATGGGCGGGTCGCAGCGCCTCACGCATGCGGTCGGCAAGGCCAAGGCGATGGAGATGGTGCTGACCGGGCGGATGATGGATGCGGTCGAGGCCGAGCGCGCCGGGCTGGTGTCGCGGATCGTGCCTGCCGACGAGCTGGTCGAGGAGGCGGTAAAGACCGCAGCCGCCATCGCCGCAATGGCGCCACTGGCGGTGCTGGCGAACAAGGAAATGGTCAACGCGGCGTTCGAGACGGGGCTCGCGATGGGCGTCCAGTTCGAGCGGCGTCTGTTCCACGGCCTGTTCGGCACCGCGGATCAGAGCGAAGGCATGGCAGCGTTCGTCGAGAAGCGCGCGGGGGCTTGGACGGGCAAGTAGCGCGGCCACCCGTCATCGTCGCTGCCCGTCATCCTGACGAAAGTCAGGATCCAGGGTTACTGGCGGTGTCGTTCCTGGCTCTGGATCCTGACTTTCGTCAGGATGACGGGGTTGGGGGCGTGCGGGACCTAGTCGCGGATGACGCTGTTGGATCGCGAGCGGCACAGTCGCCGCGGCAGATTTAGGAGAGAGAACATGGCACGGATCGGATTCATCGGGCTCGGCAACATGGGCGGCGGGATGGCCGCCAACCTCGCGAAGAACGGCCATGACGTTCACGCATTCGACCTGAGCGCCGACGCGCTGGCCAAGGCGAAGGCCGCGGGCTGCCTGCCCGTCGCATCCGCCGCCGAGGCCGCGGACGGGGCGGAGGCGATCGTGACGATGCTGCCCGCGGGCAAGCACGTCGCCGAGGTGTATGACGCGCTGTTCGGCGTCGCGGGCCCAACCGCGATCCTGATCGACTGTTCGACGATCGACGTCGCGACCGCGAAGCAGGTGGCCGACGCCGCGCAGGCCAAGGGGCTCGCGGCGGTCGACGCGCCGGTCTCCGGCGGGATCGGCGCTGCCAATGCGGGCACGCTCACCTTCATGGTCGGCGGTTCGGCGGCGGCGTTCGAGCGCGCCGAGCCGATTCTCGCGGCGATGGGCAAGGCGGTGATCCACGCCGGCGCGAACGGCGCGGGGCAGGCGGCGAAGATTTGCAACAACATGATTCTCGGCGCGACGATGATCGCGACCTGCGAGGCGTTCGTGCTGGCCGACAAGCTCGGGCTCGACGCGCAGGCCTTTTACGACATCGCCAGCGTGTCGTCGGGGCAGAGCTGGTCGATGACGAGCTATGCGCCGCTGCCGGGGATCGGCCCCGACACCCCCGCCGACCACGACTATCAGGGCGGGTTCGCGGCGGCCCTGATGCTGAAGGACCTGCGGCTTGCGATGGCGGCGGCGCAGGATGTCGGCGCCGACACGCCGATGGGCGCGAAGGCGGCGGAGCGCTACGAGGCGTTCGCCGAGGCCGGGCAGGGCGGGCTCGACTTCTCCGCGATCATCCGCACGCTGCAGGGCAACGCCTAACTCGGCGTGCGGCGGACCGGCGGGAGCGCGTTGCAGATGTCCGCACCGCCCGCCGGCACCGTGAAGAACGGCGGCGTACGGTTCTCGCGCCCCGCGATCCAGGCGGTGAAGCGCGGGTTGCGCGTCGCGCGGTACTGGAAGTGCGGGCGGGTGGCGGCGGGAAGGTCGCTCGCCAGCCGCGCCGAGACGATCGGGCTGCGCTCGGCGGGGGTGGCGTAGAAGCCGAGCTCGCCCGTCCCGCGCGGCAGCGACGACAGCCACTCGATCCCGTCGACCACCCGCCCGACGACCGCGATGTTGCGGTCGAGCGCGCGCGGCGCATGGCCGATGACGGTGTAGAGCTCGGCGCCGCTGCCGACGCTCGGCGCCAGATCACGCGCGACGCCGACCATCCCGTAGCAATGCGGCAGCCATTGCCGTGCGCCCGAGCCGGCGAGCGGCCAGCCATCCGCGCTGTAGCCCGCCCATTCGGCATAAGGATCGCGCTTGGCCAGCCGCGCGACCGCGGCCGGCCCGGCCAGGTCATATTCGGCGGCGATCCCGTCCGCGACGCCGGGGACGAGCGGCTTCTTCTCGGTCGCATCGCCCCATTGCGCGACATAATTGTCCTGCACGCGGTACACGCTCGTCGCGCTGTCCCACCAGCGCGCGCGGGCGAGCGCGCGGATATTGGCGACATGCGCGGGGGCATAGGCAGGTGCGAGTCGGAGCGTAAAGCCATGCCCGTTCGCCAGCGTGAAGACGAGGATCTCGTCATCGGGCACCGCCACCCAGTCCGACGCGACCGGATCGGACGGCAGCGGTGTCGGCACCGGCGTGGCTTGGGCGAGGGCGGCGGCGAGAAGGGCGGTGATCATCGCTGTGAGACTGCCCGAGTGCCGCCCCGCACGCAATCGCTTGCGCCGCAGCCAAACCCGCTCTAGCAGGCGCGTTCCAGAGCAATGCGGAGCGGTGGCCGAGTGGTCGAAGGCGCTCGCCTGGAAAGTGAGTATACGTCAAAAGCGTATCGAGGGTTCGAATCCCTCCCGCTCCGCCACCACCCTTTGGATCTAAGCCCAAAGTTGCGATTAAGTCGCCGGGTTCCCATAACCGTTCCCCGAGAGCGCGCGTGCTTGAAGCCGAACGTCACCGCACGATTTCCGCGGATATCGCTGGCCGTGGTTTATGTGGCGTTAGGCCGCGCCCCTATATTGCGTACGGCCTATGCTCAGAGCTGAACGGTAAAACGGTGGAAAGACGCCCCTCCGCTTTCGGGCGGCGATTGCCGTGAACAGCTGTTCGTTCAGACGATGGGTTACGGGTTTAGTCGCCTGATCCATCCGAGATCGGACGTCTTTTCCAAGGTAGTAAATACGTGATCACTCAATAGCTTACTGTAATTATGATCGTATCATTATAGGCTCCGGGGCGGGGCGAGAGATTGGCGGGGATTCTTCCGTAAATTTGGTAGGTCGAACTCCCGCCAAGCAACGGGATGATATCGAAGGACCGCACGGTGGAGCTCCCGCCCGACCCGTCGCCCCAGATCTGCGTTCGCGCCGGATCCGCATAAAGCTGATAGGGTAAGGTCGCCGTTCCAGAGATCATGCGTCGCGCCGTATAGCTGCCATCTCGTCCCGGGCTGAGCGCGATCGTGTACCCGCCGAGACCGGAGAGTATGGAGCAGTTGATTGTGATCGTGCCCGTCGCGTCGTCCGGCGACGTGGCAGACCCGTCATAGTTCCCGAACGCGATCCCGCTCGCCGATACCGAGCATCCCGCATCCGCGACAGCCGGTATCGCGAGGCAGAAGAGCGCGAACAGCACGCGGGCGATCACGGGGCTGTCTCGACACAGGAAAACGGGCCAAGCCGCGCGAGACCCCGGTCCTGCGCAGCGACGGACAGTCCGACACGGCAGCGCGTGCCGTCGGGGCGCGCGACGTTCAGGACGGTGTGCTGGTCGAGCCCCTCGACGAAGGTCTCCCCGTCAAAGCCCAGGGGAAACGTCGCCCCGGACGCTTCCAGCGTGACGGTGCTTCCCGGTGGAAGTGGTCTACCGCTTGCGTCGACCAGGACCAGCACTGCGCCATTTGGTCGTTTGATCGGAAACCTGAGGACGACGCCTGCCCGATCCTGTGGCCGGACATCGCGTTCCCCGGTTGCGATCACGGCATCGGGCGGCAGATCGGTCGGCTCGATGGCGAGGTGATTCACCTGGAACGCCCGCAGGTCGGTCACCATCAGCTTGCCCGACCGGCCGGTTCGGCCGGCGACCCTGTTTTCGTGCAGCACCCGAACACCTGCCAAACCCTGCGTGTCGACAATCGCGAAACTGTCGTTGATCGTATTCGACAGGAATACCGAGCCATCGATTGCGGACACGGACCCGCGCGCCTGGGCACGGATCGTCGTTGCACCGTTGGTCCGATCGATCCCGGCGGCCAGCCATCCGATGCGGGACCGATGTTGGACTTCGACAAACTGGCTGTCGATCGCGCCGCGCCCGATCGCCGCCTGATAGCCCCATGGATCGGCCTCGCTCGTGCCGCGCGCCGCCTGCAGCTGGCTTTGCCAGCGGCCGCCTTGCATCTGCTGATCAACACTCGCCTGACTCCGCCGTCCGAAGGGAAGCGACAGGCCGAACATGATGCTGCGGCCGCCGCGTGCGCTGGTGTCGTGCGAGCCGTTCGCGTAGATCGATACCGGTCCCCGCTGCACGCTGTAGGTGACGGACGCCAGACGGACCGCGGAGCCGCGGCCAAACATCGCCGGCGCGCCCTTCAGCCTTTCCCAGGCGACGTCGCCTGCCTGATCGAGTGCGGTATAGCCGAGGGACATCGTACCGGCCGGACCCATTGCAAGCGCAATGCTGGCATTGGTCTGCCTGCGAATGGCAGGATAGCCATCGCTTGCCGCGTTGTCGCGAAAGTCCTTCGTCGCAAATCCGTGGGACAGCCTGAGTGACACCAGTGAGTCGCGGTGTTCGATTTGCGCGACACAGCGCACGCCGTTCCCGTCCCGCCCGCTGCTGGCCGCGCAATCACCCGTGGCGATTGCCAGGTTGGCCAGGTTTACCGACACGCCCGACCCGATGAGCGCCGCGCTGCGGGTTGCTTCGGCATAGAGCGCCGCCGTCAGCCGAGGCGATACGCCCCAGCGGTAGCTGCCGCTTGCCGCGAACTGTCCGTAGGCGTTGCTCTGGCTCCCGAATTGATGCCGGATCATGCCAGCCTGGACAGCGAACGTGTGCAACCCGGGTGCGAGCAGAGCATTGCTCGCATAATAGGCCACCGTCGTCCTGACGGATTGTCCCAGGGAATTCTGGAGGTTCAGCGAGACTTTGCCGCTGCCCGTCTGCACCGGCACGTTGCGGATCTCGAAGGGACCAGCGTCGATAGGCAGGGATATCGCGGATGTGTCGTTCACAAGGATGTCGGCGATGGTGGGAACGACCGCGTTGCCACGAAAATCGGGCAGCGGCATCGTGATCAGGTCGGGTCGCAGCGCGAAGTCCGAACCGAATTGGATGCCGCCGAGCCGGATCGCCCGTTGCGAGTCCGCTCCCGACGTTATGAAGTCGCCCAGCCTGAGCCGCAGCAGGCGGTCGGGCAGCGAAACGGTGTAGTTGAAATCAAGCCTCGTCGCGCGATAGGTCGTCGTCGTCCCCGAACGGAATGCGGTCATCAAGGCCTGGGCAGCCACAATCCCATGACCTGAAAAGACGCGGGCATCGAGGTACGCGGAAAGGGCCTGGCGACGAGCATCGCCGGTCACTGTCGTGTCGTAGTTCAGCGTGGAACCGGTCCCGCTCTCCACCGCTCCGGCCATGGCAGGATCGGCAGCGGCCGAGATCGTCGTTCTCACCAAACGCGCCTCGGAGGCGGTCACGTAGAGTCGGCCTGTAGCCTGATCGACGCGCCATTGGAAATCGCGGTCGGCGACGATGTCCGAGAGCTCTTCGCTGGGCGTCGTGCGCGGCGAAAGACCGAGTTCGGCGAGTTCCCTGGGCGATGCCGCCAGTCCGTCGCCCCGCAGGACAAACTCGCCGATTTTCCCGGTCGGGCGCCCATTGATCCAGACCTCCAGCAGCGTCGGTGCGGGAGCGGCCCCGGCATGGTCAGCGAGGCAGATCATCAGGAGAAATCGACAGGTCGATCGGAGGGCTTTGGCGCGCATCGCACGGTCCCGTCCCCGCTACCGCGCGAGGGCAACGGTGATGGGGCCCTTTCCGCCGTCCATCGTCAGTCGATAGCGGCCATCCGCGGCGGCTTGGATGGGCATGTCCTGGACCGGAAGTTCCCGCGTAGCGCCAGCCAGCAGATAGGGTGAACCACCGTTCTTGACGGCGATCGGCGCGCCGTTCGTGTCGCGCAGGACAACGTTGCGCAGCGTCTCATGGCGCGCTCCCGGATTTTCGAGCACGAGCACTGCGTCACCGTCCCGGTGCGCCAGCCGAAATCGAACGCCGGGGTTCGCCGGAGCGACGGGCTCGACGAAGATCGGCATGGAAATGCGCAGGACCATACGTACGGCACCGGGTTCGGACGCGCGCGGGATCTGATCGAGGATCAACCGGTACGTCAGTTCCTTGGACGTCGCCTTATGCCGCACGAGCACCCGGAAGACCTGGTTCGAATGGGGTAGGATCGTCACGATGCGGGGGCTGACGACCACATCGTCGGCCGGTACAAGGACATCCTCGGGCTGTTGCGTCCAGGCGAAGGGCCGGATCTGGACCACCGTTTCCTCAGCGCCATCGTTGCGAACCGTCAGGCTCGTCGCCTGTTGCGAGGCGGCAAGATTGAACGTGACCGGGCTCACCGACAGGGATTGTGCGTGAAGCGGGGCGATGCCCGTTGCCAGGACGATCCCGTATCCGCCCGCCATCGACCAGCGACGAAGCCTCTCGAAGCGAAAAAAACTTCCCCGGGCCATCAGTAGGTGATCGTTGCGGTCAGAGTATCCGAATAGGCTCCGGGAACGGGCAATTGACCCGCCGCAAGGCGCCCATAGACGGTAATGGCCTGAGCGCCGCCGTTGCCGGTGCCCGAGACCGTGTCCGTACCGATCGTCGTGCCCCAGCTATTGGTACGCGCACTGTCGCGATAGACGGCATAGGCGAGCACATCGACGCTGGGGCCGTTCATGTACCGGTTCGTTACGGTCGCCCCCGTGCCCAAGCCTGCGCTGACGCCGATGGTGTAGGCGGTGGTATCCGTGCAGGTCGCGGTGATCGTCGAAGTCGCGTCGGTTTGGGCCCCGGTATAGGTTCCGAACGTCAGCGCGGTCGCCGAAATCTGGCAACTCGACACGACGTTGGCCGTCACATTGAACGTCGTGTTCGCCGTCGATGCGCCTGCCGAGCCATTCGCCACAACCATGCATAGGGGAATGCTCAGAACGCGAGCCTGCGTTTTAAAAAAGGCTGTAGTGGTGTGAAGCGACGGCCGACCTATGCGCAGTGACGCAATATGCCGGGCCAAGTTCTGCGTAATCATAAGACGGCGACCTTTCTCAAGCAATTATAGAATGCCCGCCAAAGGAAGGGCGTCAGCCTCAGGAAAAACGTCACCATTTATATGCGGGGATCCATCACCGGTGGCCCTAACCAACTGCAGATTGTTGCGAATTAGGAAGTTCTTCAGAGTCCACTTGGACTGAGGAGTCTGGACGGTAATTCTTCAACTCGTCGTACTGAAGCGCTTTGTCGCTTAAAAAGAGTGGCTGAGATGTATTTAGCATTTGTCCAAATACGTGCGCGCCGCGATCAACCCGAAAGGCGCCGATTATCATTCTCGCAGCCGTTTTAACCAACGGCGGCCTCCCACCGACTGCCCTAAATCGGACGCGCCGCTTTCTTCTCGATCACGGCGGCCATGAGGAAATATCAGCCGCCAAAAGCCGTCAGCGCGAACAGGGAAATGCTTGAAGTCGGGGAGCGGGGAAGGTGGCAGAGATGGCCGGATTTGGTTCGAGTATGTCAGTGTAGTGCAAGCAATGAATCAGACGCGCACCGTCCGCAGGTCTCAAACTTGACTTACGCGACCTTGCCGAACCCGTCACTGAAGCACCACGTGCCTCGCCCCCTCCGCTTCGCGTCGTAAAGCGCAACGTCAGCGGATTTCAGGATTGTTTGTATGCTGTCGCCGTCGCCGGGATAAAGCGCGATGCCGATGCTGAAACTTAGGCTCATCTGTTCTCCGTTGAAGTCGACAGCAGGCTGGACGCCATCGACGATGCGACCGCATGCCGCATCGATATCGGCGGTGCTGCCGACGTCGGGTAAGAGTATGGCAAACTCGTCACCGCCGAGCCGCGCGACATGGGTCAACTCGCCGAAGGCAGCACGCAGGCGCTCTCCTGCCGCGACGAGGAGCGCATCGCCAGCATCGTGGCCATACGTGTCGTTGACGACCTTGAAATGGTCAAGATCGATCAGGAGCAAGGCGAACCGGGACTTTTGACGATCGGACAGTGCGATGAGATTGCGCATGTGTCGTGTGAACTGTCGACGATTGGCGAGGGAGGTAAGTCCGTCGAAATATGCCAGATATTCGAGCTCGTCATGAGCTTTGCGTAGCGCCGCATCGCTCCGCCAGTTTGCCCGCACGCTTGCGAAGATATAACTGATGCAAAGACCCGACGCGATTGTCGACGTGAGAGTGGTAAAATAGCTTGCTGGTTCGACCAGCCAAGGCAGCGCGAGCATCGCGCTGGCGGGAACACCAACCTTGAACGCCACTATCGACGGAGCGCGGAAGGCAAAGGCCTGGGCGTGGATCAGCTGCGAGATCAGCATGACGATAACCGCTGAACCTATATCAGGTACCCTGCTCCACCACAGCAAAACCGGCAAGCTCGTCCACGCGATCGTCGTCATGAGTGCGGAGGCAATATAGTTGAGCCGCAGCGGCAGGCGCACGCCATCCGGTCGCGCCAGCAGGATACTGCATTGCCTGCACCACAGCTCCGCAAATCCGACAAAGCTGATCCATTGTATCGCAGCGCGAGAGCCCAGATGGGTGAGCAACAGCAAACTCGCCAGAGCGGCGATCACCAATCGCGGCAACAGCGTTTTCAGGCCGTCCAGCGCCGCCCCATCGAGCCGATGGTCTCCCAGCCGTTCCAGCCAACCACGCGATATCAGATCGCGGGGCATGATCACGTGTTCCCTGATGCCAGCACAGCCAGGATTGGACGAATTCGGTCGCAGGGGCAGTGCGTAGTCCTGTGCCGCCGATCGTGATGGTAGGGAAAAGCGCCGACATGCATGCGCGCATTATAGGACAGCGTGAATCGATCGAGATAACGACACCGAAAAGTTCACTGATCGGACCTTGCCATCCAAGCTGCAGAAATCACCGGTTTTTGCATTGATCCAAGAACGGCATGAAATCTAGGCTTCCGCCGATGCAAAAGGCTGATGCATCTGGGACGCCCATGCAGTGGCTGGTTTTCCGGGGTGCAGCCCTAAAAGTGGAAAGTTCGCTTCCTCTCCATTCCCGACACTTACAAAAAATCTGACGCCAAAAGCGGTCAATCGCGGCGCATGAATATCCAGTAGCCGCCCGTACTGGCAGACTGGATACGCACCGTCAGTTCCCGGTCGCGGTCCTCGAAGTCGCCGACGTGGCTGAACTCCAAATCGAGCACGCCCGATACCCGGGCACGCTCGACGCGACCGCGAAAGTCGGGATTGTCCATACAGGGGGCGATCCTGCTGAAGAAGTCGAGGCCGAGGCGGTCATGATTGCCGGAACCCGACAGGCGCCGCTCTGCCGCACTATAATATTTGACCTTGCCATCGTCGCCGATCCGGATTGCGCCATAGGGCAAGGCGTCGACCGTTTCGCTTGGTAGCGCCTCTATCGCCATCGCCAGCTGGGGCTCGTTGAAATCGGGTAGCTCACGGGCGTCAACCATCATCGTTCCCCCACCGCTTCACGTTCGATGACAACCGCACCGACGATATGATCGACGACGATCCCGTCCGACGAGAAGGGCAGCAACAGCCGCTCGAATGTTTCCCTATACCCGTCACCAAGGTTGATACGGGCATATTCATGCGATGGCTTGCCGGTCAGCGCGCAGCGGCGATAGGCCGCCTCGCGGGCCGCGAGGCTATCGTTGCCACTGACCGGCATCTCGGTGGCGGCGATGCTGTGCGGTACAGCGTTGCGCAAGGTGTCGCCGACCAGCGTGAAGGTGAAATGGATCGGCACCTTCCCCAAGTCGATCTGCGCAACCACGATCCGGTGCGGCTCGCTGCATGCATTGATCGTGAACGTCTCGAACAACGGGATGACTTGGCCTGCGCGGATGGCGCGCCAGTGGTCGAGCAATGACCGGGTGCAATCGGACTTCAGGCGCAGCGTCAGCCGATCGAGCCGCTCGGCATCGGACGCACGCTGGTCCCGTGCAATCAGGATGCGGCGCAGCGCATAGTGCAATACGGCGGGGTTGAAGGGCTTCTGCACGACCGTCTCGCCATCGAGAGCGGCTTCGTTGGCGATCCCCGTCATGAACAGGCAGGGAATGTCCGATCCCGACGCGCGCACCTGCGCGACCAGGTCGTTACCGGACATGTCCGGCATGTGGACGTCGGTCACGAGCGCGTCGATCGCCCGCGTCCGTAACTCGAGCAGCGCCGCCTGTGCGTCCGGCGCGACGATGACTTCGAAGCCGTGGTCAGACAATCCTTCGGCGATCATGGCGCACAATTCGGCGTCATCATCGACCAGCAGGACCGTTTCGAAAGCGCGCCCGATCGCGTTGACACCGGTCTCGTCGCTGCCGGGTGCAGAATCGGAACCGCCAGGATCAACGGCACGCGGCAGGAAGATCGAGAATGTGGTTCCGTGGCCGGGGCGGCTTTCGATACGCAGGGCACCGCCCGACTGCTCCACGAAGCGCTGCACCATCGCGAGGCCCAGCCCGGTCCCCTTGCCGCGCGCCTTGGTCGTGAAGAACGGCTCGGTAATCCGCTGCAAGGTATCGCTGTCCATGCCGGGACCGTCGTCGGCCACGACGATCCTGATCGCGTCCTGGCCGTCCAGTTCCAGCGGAAGATCCGCTGAAGTCCGGGCGCAATTGCTGACGGCGATATGCAGGTGGCCGCCGCCATTCATCGCATCGCTGGCATTGTTGGCAAGGTTGAGCAGCGCCGACTGCAATTGTGTCGGGTCTGCCAGCACAGGCCAGAGATCGTCATCGCAGTCGATCGCGAGCGCGACGTTGCCGCGCATGCCGTGCCGGACGAGGTCGGACATCTCGCCAATCGCGCCGGCTAGGTCGACACGCTGCGCAACCACATCCTCCTGGCGCGCAAAGGCGAGCAGCTGTCGTACAAGCGCAGCACCCCGCTCGGCCGCGCGCTGACCCATCGTCGCAATCTGCTCGATGCGCGGGTCGTCATTGCGGTTCTGGATAATTGTAAGCCCGCCGATCACCGCGCCGAGAATGTTATTGAAGTCGGGCGCGATGCCCGACACGAGCTGACCAACCGCTTCGAGCTTTTGGCTTTGCAGTTGCGCAGCCTGTACCGCTTCGCGCCGCTCAATCTCGGCCGTGAGGCGTTCATTGGCCTGGTTCAGTGCCGCAGTGCGAGCACGGACACGACGCTCGAGGTCAATATTCAGGTCCCGCAATTCGGCCTCGCGGCGACCCAAGGCCCGCGTCCCGTACTCCTTGGCGATGAGATCATGGAAATAGCAGACGATGCCGTAGCATTCGTCCGGTAGTGTCACACGTTCGATCCGCCAGCCATATGCCTCGCGTGCCTCGATATCCGCGCGCTGTTCCGGCGTCGTTGCCGCGTCATACGCCATGCCGGTGTCGAGCGTCTGTCGGAAGCGGGCTATCGCTTCGTTAACAAAGGGCTCGGGCAAGAGAGCGCGAAGAACGTCGGCGAAATCGCGGCCGATCAGCGGATGGACGTTCTCGAATACCATCCGGGCGCCGCGGCTGACCACGCGCAGCCTGAAATCCGCATCGACCAGGCAGACCCCGAAGGGGTTGTTCGCGATCAGCGCTTCGAACGTCTCGATCTGGCGGCGAAGCCGGCCTTTCTGGGCCTTGTCATGCGTGATGTCGCGCATGACCGATACGAAGCCGGTGATTTCGCCCCGCTCATCGCGCGTCGCGAATGTCGAGCGCTGGACGTCGATGATATCGTCGGTCTTCAGATTGACGAGCTGCATCTCGCCCTCCCACACGCCGTCCCGCCTTGCCGTCGGCACGACGACCTCGTCGACGAGGTGGCGTTGTTCTGGGACAACGTAATCGGTCAGCCGCATCGGGAAAATGTCGGCCGCCTCGACTCCGATGAGGCGTCGGCCGGCCGGATTGAGATAGGCGAGTCGACCGCCGGCATCGCAAAGGCTGATCAGGTCGCCGGTGTATTCCGCCATCTGGATCAGCGCGGCGCGTCCATGTGGAACCGCCTTGAGAAAGTCGGCGCGGCGCCCCTTGGCGAGAGGCTCGATGCTGTGACCGTCCTCGTTTGCGTCTTCCATAAAGGGCTCCCTGCCAGCGGGATCGATCCGGATGCGAAACATTAACCCTATTTCGAGGATGGCACCATATCGGTTGTGGTTCTTGCTAAAATCTGTTGTATTTTGGGAGTCGCACTCGGCCAGCTAGATCCAGCCCGACGGGCCGCGCGCGTCTCAGCGCACAAAGCGTCGCATGAGATTGCCAGCCTATCGAAATGGCACTCGGCGCTATCGCTGCTGGAATAGGGCGGGCCTCGGCTAACACCTGAATGCACGGCTGAGACTGTCGATCCTGCTCCCAGTCCCGGACGCTCAGCCGCGGTTTCGCGCGCGCCGGTACCGGACATCTGTTTATGTCGGCTTCGTGCCGACCCCTGAGAGAAGCACGAATCCCGGGTGACGATCTTAAGCCCAGCAGAAAAACGGCTTTTTGTATTGGTTTAGCTACCGTTTCGTCAGGCCTTCGCACTCGCTGTGGCGGAGAGAGGCCTGCCTCTGTGACGTAGACCGCGAGAGAGACGCGGCCATTCGTAGTCGGCAGCGCATCTGCTTGCGAGAGAAGTGTTGCGGCAGCGCCGTACGAGCGGGGACGTCGCGATTAAGGCGCAGGCTCATCAACGTCGACGTTTATTCACGTCGCCATTTACACGTTGAAAACTTCGCGTTCTTATCTTGAGCTTGCGTCACCATTGAAAGTGCCCAACAATGATCTTGGTCGTCGAGGACGAGACCGACGTCCGGGAGGAGTTGGTTGAAATGTTAGAATTGCGCTCGTTCGCGGTTAGCGGCGCAGCGTGTGTGGCCCTTGCGCTGGAGAGCTTAAAGCAAGGTTCCAGCCACGTAACCCTATTGACGGACCTCCGCTTGCGAGACGGCAGTGGCCTTGACCTGGTCCGCGCAATCCGAGCCGACCCTGACCTGCGGGCAAAGGTGAACACCATAATCCTGATGACAGGCCACACCGATCTGACCGAACAAATAGAGCATGAAACCAAGAAGAAGGATCTTCATGTCCTTTTCAAGCCAGTCGACTTAGAATTGCTCCTGTCACTGCTTACACAAGACGGGCGGGGTTGATGAATGACATCGTCAACCGTTTACGGCACGGCGGCGAGTTTCAGCTAGCCGCAGAGCCGCTACGGCAAATGACCGTCCAGGGATGGGCTCTGACGATCGTCCTTTTGGCCGTGGCCATCGGCGCGAGTTCCTTCCGCATTATTCTTGCGCCCGGGTTCGAAATGTATCTAGGCCCCCTTTTCTACCTTCTCGCATACAGGTTGGGTGGTCTGCGGCTAGCCATTCCCATGGTGCTGCTAACGATGGCGTCATCCTGGTTCTGGTGGGGCCATATCTTTACCATCGCGCTGGCGCTGGGGCATGTAGTTTTCATCAATTGGACCCGCTTCGCTGGCTCTTCACTTGCCATCGCCACCGCCGTCTTTTTGCTTACCATCGGGACGGCGGCGGGGTTTCTATTCCTGCGCATCAACTACGATGCGTCGCTGACGATTTTCGCGCTGACGATGATCCGCAAGCTTCTCAACGATGTGTTGATGGCAGCTTTGGTCGATCTAGCGCTGTCACTCTTCGTCGTGAACCTTCCAGCCGGTCGGGTCTCGCTCCGCCGAACAATCAGCCTCGCCCAGCTCCTGCCGGCATCCATAACACTCATCGTGCTCGCGTGCGCGCTCGTCATGTTTGTCAGCAGTGTCCGGCGCTTTCCGGAAGAATTCAAATCCTTCATGGCCGAAACCGCGCGTCTGGCTGAGGTGCGGATCGGTCGCGGGCTTGTGACCGGAAATGGGTTCTTGGGCGTGGCAAAAACGCGCAATACAGGAAGGCATCCCCAAAAACTGCTTATCTCAGACAAAGAAAGCAGTCTGCGCTCCGCACAAGCAATGCAGCTTTTCGGCTGCACACGGATCGATGATGGATCGAAAGTGACGGGGCCGAACGACCGCAATACGTTTGCCTACTGGGTTACCGCGTGTCAGCTCGGCCGTTACACGTTTCCTGACCGCAAATATTTCTATCTCTACTCAACCCGACCCGCTGCCGAGAGTGCCTATCGCGTCGTGCTTCTAGAGATGCTCGGCCTGGGCGTCATTCTCGTCGTGTCAATCTTGCTGCAGCTGCTCATCACGCGCGCCCTGCGTCGTTCGCTGCAGGCCTGGAAGCAAGTCGCGGAAGGGTTCGGCCAGCCTGGCCTTTCGCTGCCTCAAAAGCTCACGTTCAACGAGTTCGACCGCCCGATCGCAGCTATCGTCACCGCGAACAACAGCTTTGCCGAGTTGGTGCAAGAGCGCTTGCGAATTGCCCGGGCATTCATCGAACTCAAAAAGGAAATGGACCTGAGCCTTGCGGCGGACATCCGCTTCGACGCTGCCAAGGGCACCCTCGCTTTTCTGGACATGAACATCGAACGGGTTGCACAGGAGCGGTCCGAAGCAATCCATACCAATGATTGTCTAGCTTTTGCGGACATCTGCGATGATGCCGAGGCGTTTGTCGAGTTTCGGCTCGCAGACCAGGAATCGAGTGATTGGTATCTATTCGTCGGTCGCGACCTCCTGGCTCCCGGCCATTGGCGTTCGGGGTGGTTGGTGCGCCTCCGGCAGTCGAAGCTGGCGCAGAATCGGATGCTTCAGCAGGCGCGTCTCGTCGAGCTCGGGGGCATGGCCTCAGCCCTGAGTCATGAACTCAAACAACCTCTCTTCACCATCTCGCTTTCTGCCGAGAATGGCCGTTTGTTGCTCGATCAGGCGAGCCCCGATGGCGCGGCGCGTGCTCGCGACAAGTTTGATCGGATCAGCGAACAGGTAAACCGCGCACGCGATATCATTGCGCGCATTTCGCGCTACGCTCGGATCGAGAATGACAGCCCCGAACCGCTTGATCTGGGCGACGTCGTCAGCACAACCTTGTCCTTCATGCGGCCGTTGCTGATCCAGCACGATGCCGGCGTGAAAATGACGTTGCCAGACGGGCCACCGGTTCTGCTCCTCGCTCCGCGCGTCGGCCTCGAGCAGGTGCTCGTCAACGCCATTCAGAACGCGGTCGACTCCATCGCAACGCGACGCGAAGCCGAGGACGCCAGTCTGACCGGTGCCGTCGAACTGGAGGTAACTGTCTCAGAGAGCGGCGTTCGAATCAGTATTGTGGACAATGGCGCCGGGCTGTCTTTGAGTCATCCGGACCGGGCATTCGATGCCTTCATGACCACCAAGGAGACGGATCGCGGGACAGGTCTTGGCCTTTATATCTCCCGGCAGATCGTCATGGAAATCGGCGGAAAGATCAGCATCAGATCGCGCGAAGCTCCGGAGCGAGGTGCGATCCTGACCATCGATTTTCCCGATTTCGTGGCTATTTAGCCTATCAGGCTTCCATTGGAGACGGTGGATCGAACCTGACCGCCGCGCTGCTGACGTTGAGCCTGAACAAATGGCCGTTCTTCTCTCATAGCGTACGTTCCGCGGCTGTTAGTTGCGGTAGAATCGCACAGCAGAAAGCGATTTCGCGTTCGCGGAGCCGGGTCGCGCGCCACCGCAATTCTCGGCGAGCGTCCGAAACTGCCCATTTCTTTTGAGACGGGCCTACTTTGATGAAGACTCGGCCTTCGGCTCCCACAACTCTATCTTGGTCCCATCCGGATCAACGATCTACGCAAATTTCCCGCTTGCGTCGGTGTCATCCCTTTTGAGTATCGCAACGCCCTTTACTTTCAGACGATCAACGAACGCGTCCAAGTCATCTACCGCGAAATTAAGCATGAACTCGCGCTTTGAGGGTTCCATATAGTTGGATCCCTCCTGAAAAACATTCAGAGTGAGTACTGGCGGGTGCTCTGGCGCGTCATAGCGCAGAGCGAATCCGCCCCACGCCTCAACTTTGATGCCGAGAACATCACGACACCACGCCATGAGGGCTGTCGGCGCTTTGCTGTTAAAGAAAACGCCACCGATACCGGTAATTCGACCGATCGGCTCTGCGGAGATAGTCATGGGCGTCAACGCAGCCAAGACGGCAACGACTGATAGTAGCCTGCGGATAGTCGGCACAGCATTAGCTCCCCCCATCGTTGCTGGCACGATGTTATCGGCGTGCGGATCGCCTGGGAATTCTATTCCCGATCGACCATTCTCTTTGCAGAAAGGGGCAGTCTCGCAATATCGGTTATTGCGGTCCGCCTTCCCGAAAGCGGACCGCCAGCAATCCTTCCCATCATGACGTTCATGGTCGAACACCGGACAACGAAAGCGGCCAGCGCGGAGATGAACGAATGATTGAAGTTGGGGAGCGGGGAAGTCCGCGCGAATGACCGAATATGGGTCGTGTACCCAATCGGCCACTCAAGTCTTGACCTCGGACATGGCTCGGTCATCCGGGCTGCGTAAGATGCCATCTTTCAGCATGTTTGCGACGACCTTCGCGATCTCATCTGGTGTCTCGTCTTCGCTCCAGACGCCGTAGCGAAGCCCCAGGAACACGTTCATTCCCATGATCGCCCAGCCATGGACCTCGCTGACGTCGCCCTTGACCTCGCCGCGGTCCGCCGCCTTTCGCAGGCGACGCGTGATCCGGTCCGCCGTGGTCGCATAATGGAGGCGAAAGCTCTCTGGATCGACGAATTCGGACTCGTCGATGATCCGGTAGATTTCCTTGTGGTCACGGACGAAGCTGATGAATTCGCGAAGCCCCGCCTGCTCGGCCGCGATCTGATCGGGTGCGGACAGGATCGCCGGGGCGACATGATCGCGAACCTGGTCCGACATGTCGCGGACGAGCGCGCGGAACACCGCGTCCTTTGAGTCGAAATAGGTGTAGAAGCTGCCGAGCGCGACTCCGGCGCGGCGCGTGATGTCGCTGATCGAGGCCTGGTGGAACCCGTTGTCGCCGAACTCGATCGCGGCGGCGTCGAGGATCGCGCGCATCGTCCGGCGGCCACGCTCGGTCCGCGGTGCCTTGCTGTCGCCGATGACCGCCGGGTCTGACGGCGTCGTCTCCTGCGCCTTCGCCATTCTCGTCTGCCCCTGATACACAAGTTGAATACTGGTTCAGGTTTCAGTATAGACTGGAGCCAAGGCGCACAACCCGGATCATACCGGGCGCATCACGCGGGCGCCGCAGGAGGGGATGACACCGTGGCACAGCCGAAATCCGTCATGATCTTGTTGAACGCCAGTGTTGCACTCGGCGCGTTGCTGGCGGGATCCGCGTCCGCGCAGACGCAACCCGTCGCGCCGGCAGCAGACGCGGCTCAGGCCGGGCCCGTCATCGAGGAGGCCGGGATCGACGGCGATATCGTCGTCACCGCACGCCGCCGCGAGGAACGGCTGCTCGACGTGCCGATCGCGATCACCGCGTTTACGGGCGCGCAGCTCGAGGCGTCGGGGGCGCTCGACGTCACCGATCTCGCCGCTGTCACGCCGAACGTCACGCTGGAAACGTCGCGCGGCACCAATTCGACGCTCACCGCCTTCATCCGCGGCGTCGGCCAGCAGGATCCCGTCGCCGGGTTCGAGGCGGGCGTCGGCATCTATCTCGACGACGTCTATCTCAACCGGCCGCAGGCTGCGGTCCTCGACATTTACGACGTCGAGCGGATCGAGGTGCTGCGCGGGCCGCAAGGCACGCTCTATGGCCGCAACACGATCGGCGGCGCGGTGAAATACGTGACCCGCCGGATCGGCTCGGACCCGACTCTGAGCATCCGCGCAACCTATGGCAGCTATGACCAGGCGGACGGTGTCATCAGCGCGAGCACGCCGATCGGCGATACGGGGTTCAGGATCGGCGGCGCGGTCGCGCGACTGAGCCGGGGCGGGTTCGGCACGAACCTCACCACGGGCCAAGACAATTACAACAAGGATTTCTGGGGTGCGCGCGGCACGCTGCAATATGAGGCGGGCGACAGCGCGTTCTTCCGCCTGTCGGGGGACTATACGAAGGACGACAGCAATCCGCGCGGCGGGCATCGGCTGATCCCGGGGCTGGTGTCGCGCACGCCGGTGCTGTCCGACGTGTTCGACAGCCGCGGCGGGCTGGTCGCACCGAAACAGTCGGTCGAGGCCTATGGCGGGTCGCTCTTCGCTGAACTCAAGCCCGCCGCATATCTGACGCTGCGCAGCATCACCGGCTATCGCAAGGACGACAGCGCGACGCCGATCGATTTCGACGCGCTGCCCGCCGTCGATGTCGACGTCCCCGCTTTCTACAATAACGAGCAGTTCAGCCAGGAGGTGCAGCTGCTGGTCGATGCCGGGCCGTTCAACATGCTGGCGGGGCTCTATTATCTCGATGCCAAGGCGCGCACCGTGTTCGACGTACGGTTGCCGGGGACAGTCACTGCGCTGACCTTCGGGAATGTGCGGACCAATACGGTGGCGGTCTTCGGTGATGCCACGCTCGACGTGACGCCGATGCTCAGCGTGTCGGTCGGCGGACGCTATACCTGGGACGATCGCATGTCGCAGATCCAGCGCAACGTATATCTGGGCGCTTCCCCCTTCTTCGGCGGCACGAGCGCGCCGATCGCGCGACAAACCGACTTCCGCGGGACCGCAAGTTTTGCCAAGTTCACGCCGCGCGCGTCCGTCAGCTTCAAGCCCGATGCCAACAACACGCTGTATGCGAGCTGGTCGAAGGGGTTCAAGGGCGGCGGGTTCGACCCGCGCGGGGTCGGTACCGCGGCGCCCGACCTCAACGGCAACGGCATCACCGGTGCCGGCGGCGACCGGCAGGATATCTACAACTTCCTGTCGTTCGGGCCCGAGAGCGTCGAAAGCTTCGAGGCGGGATACAAGGCGTCACTGTTCGACCGCCGGCTGACGCTGGCGATTGCGGGGTTCCATTCGAAATATACCGACGTCCAGGTGCCCGGATCGGTCGGTGCCACCGTCGGCGGCATCCAGACCTTTATCGGCATCACGACCAATGCGGGCCGCGCCCGGATCAACGGTGTCGAAGGCGAGGCCAATCTGACGGTCGCGGAGGGCATTGCGGGCGCCGGCGACCGCATCAACCTGTCGGGAACGATCGGCTATCTCGATGCCAAATACACGCGCTTCATCGATTCCCGCGGGATCAATGTCGCCGCCAATCGCAAGTTCCAGAACACGCCCGACCTGACCGCGAGCGGGACGCTCGCCTATCATGTCCCGGTCGGATCCGCGGGCGCGATCGACGCGAGTACGACGCTGTCCTTTCGCAGCGATTCACAGCAGTTCGAACTGCGCACGCCGCTGCTCGACCAGCCGGCCTATGCGCTGCTCGACGCGAACCTGGTCTATACGATCGACGCGCGCTTCTCGATCGGGGTGCATGGCAAGAACCTGACGAACAAGCGCTATGTCGTGTCCGGCTACAACTTCCTGCTGCAGAACCCCGATACCGGCGACTATCTGCGAACGGCGGCGGGCGCCTTGCGGCCATCGCTCGGCAGCGACGGCGTGCTGACGGCCTATTACGGCAATCCGCGTCAGGTCTTCGCGACCCTCACCGCGAAATTCTGATGGAGCGCAGCCGGGGGGCGGGTGATCGCCCTCCGTTTGCTGGAGTAGAGTATGGCAAGTGATATCCCGGCGACCCCGCGCGAGGGCCGCCGCTACCGCGTGACGGCGCTCGTCATGCTGTTGCTGGTCTACACGTTCAACTTCGTCGATCGGCAGATCCTTGGCATCCTCGCGCCGACGATCAAGGCGGACCTGGCATTGACCGACACGCAATTGGGCCTGCTTGGCGGGCTGGCGTTTGCGTTGCTCTATTCGACGCTTGCGATCCCGCTGGCGTGGCTGGCCGACCGGACGAGCCGCACCTGGGTTATCACGCTCTCGCTCGCTGTGTGGAGCGCGTTCACTGCCCTGTGCGGTGTGGCCAGCAATTTTGCGCAGCTTTTCGCGTTCCGGATCGGCGTGGGGGTTGGCGAGGCGGGGGGCGTCGCGCCGTCCTATGCCGTGATCGCAGACACGTTCCCGCCCCATCGCCGTGCGCGCGCGCTCGCAGTATACTCGCTCGGCATCCCGCTCGGGTCGGCAGCCGGCGTGATGCTCGGCGGCTATATCGCGACGTCGATCGACTGGCGGACCGCGTTCATCGTGGTCGGTGTCGCGGGGCTGGTGCTCGCACCGGTGTTCCGGCTGTGCGTGCGCGAGCCGGTTCGTGGGTCCGATGCGTGCGACCGCGAGCCCGTCCGCCGCGTGTTCGGCATTCTCGTGCGCAAGCCGAGCTTCTGGCTGCTCGCGTTCGGCGCCTCGGCGAGCTCGATGCTTGGCTATGGCCTGGCCTTCTGGCTGCCGTCGCTGATGCAGCGGAGCTTCGGGCTCGACCTGATCGAGACCGCGCAATTCTACGGCGGCGTGCTGTTGCTGGGGGGTGTTGCCGGCGTTCTGCTCGGCGGCATTCTCGGCGACCGGCTGGGTGCGCGCGATCGGCGGATGTACGCGCGCGTCCCCGCGATCGCGTTCGTCATCGCGGTGCCCCTGTTTGCCGCAGGAATCCTGTCGTCCTCGGTGACGGCGGCGTTCGTCTTCTTTCTCGTGCCCCAGGCGCTCGCCTATGTCTGGCTCGCGCCCGTCATCACGGCGATCCAGCATCTGGTACCCGGGCATATGCGCGCCACCGCATCGGCGACGTTCCTGCTGATCAACAACCTCATCGGTCTTGGCGGCGGCAGTTTTGCGCTTGGCGCACTGTCGGACGGTCTCGCCGCGCATTATGGCGACGAAGCGTTGCGCTATGCGATGCTCATGGGGCTCGTCCTGTATCTGGTGGCCGCGTTGCTCATGTGGCTGGCGTCGACACCGCTCCGTCAGGACTGGGTCGATCAACCGATTTAAGACGCCAACACCGACAGCCGGATGGCTCCAGCCGGGACTGTTTGGGCGTGTGCTCGCGGAATGCGGATAGCGGATTGTGAAGCTTTGATCGCGTCCAGTCGCTTGGAACAGGCACGAGAACGGCGGTACCGCTCGAAGCCTGCCACGAGCTCCGCCGCTTTCACGTCAGATTTATGCTCACGCCGCGCCCCGATGATGTGATCCTCGATGAATCGGCCTTGCCGCATCGCTCCGCTCCGTCCGACGAGCTGATTCACCAATGGCGTAGCATCCGGGAATCAGGTCTGACGCACAGGCGGGGCTATATTAACACATCCGTATGATAATGGCCGCTATTCAGGTCGTTATGGGGTTTTCAACGGCGATTCCGCCTGCGCAGCGTTGGTGCATCGGGCTACTACCAATTGCGGCGGCTATCGTCACGTGGCGGTTCGTCGATCGCAGTGTCGCCGCCATAGCGTCCGTTGCAGTCTGTCTCGTTTTCGCAGCAATGGCGTATTCGATTGCCCAGCATTGCCGGGTGTCGCGACTGATCCGGCATTTGCAAATTCTCGCCGGGACGTCTCCGACGGCCTCGCGTGGTGAGAGGCTGGCACAGAGCGTAGCGACCATCGCGGATCGACTGAAGGCTGTCGAGCATCGCACCAGTCATCGCCACGCGATTACCGGCTTGCCTACCCGCGAGCCGTTGATCGAGCGAGTGATGGCGGACGGGCGCGGCGTACTCGGTGTCATCGGATTCATGGACTTCGATCGGCTGTGCGCGTTTGACCCGGCGCTGGGCGAACGCCTGCTGCTGACGATCGTCGACCGGCTGACGCGGATGTTGCCCGAAGAACGACTGATTGCGCATGTCGATCGCGCCAGCGTCGCGATCTGGTTCGGCCCGGATGTCGTCGAGGATGCTGCGCAGACCGAACTGGATGTGCTGCGATACGCGCTGGGCGACGTGGTGATCGACGGCGACCGGGAAATCCTGCCCGAAATTCGCGTGCGGCAGGCTAGGATGCCGGCCGACGGCGTGAACGCGCAGGCGATGTTGTCCCGCACGTTGGCGTCACTGACAGTACAGCCCGGTGCCGTGGTCGCGGTCGCCAGCCCTGTCCTCGATCTCGCAGCCCTGGCCAGCGAGCGGTATGCCTTGGAACAGGACCTTCGCCAGGCGATCGCGCGCGGCGAACTGGAAATGCGATACCAGCCGCTGATCGATGCCGGGGAAGGTCGGGTGTCGGGCGCGGAGTCGCTGATCCGCTGGTTTCATCCCACCCTCGGGCAGGTCTCGCCGTCGCGATTCGTGCCGGTGATGGAGGCGATGGGGCTGGCGCACGAAATCGGGATGTGGACCCTCAACGCCGCTGCGCGGGAGGCGCGATCATGGCAGGCACAGGGCCTGGACGCGCTGCGCGTCGCGGTGAACGTGTCGGGGCATCAGCTCGACCGCGACGACATGGCGGCACTGGTCGCACGCACGCTTGCGCGGCATTCGCTGGGGGCGGCTGCGCTGGAGATCGAATTGACCGAGAGTGTCGCGATGAGCGACGGTACGCGCGCCACCCAGCTGTTCGACGCGTTGCGGGCGGCTGGCGTGCGGATCGCGATCGACGATTTCGGCACCGGCTATTCCAGCTTCAGCACGCTGCGCACGCTGGCGTTCGACAAGATCAAGATCGACCGGGAATTCGTGACGAACGTCGATACGCTGCGCGACAGCCAAGCGATCTGCCAGAGCATCGTCGCGCTGGGGCGCGGGCTCGGCATCCGCGTGCTCGCCGAAGGGGTCGAGCGACGCGCGGAATATGAGTGGCTGTTGCGTCACGGCTGCACGCATTTCCAGGGCTATTATTTCTCGCCACCGCTGAAGGGCGCGGAGTTCGTCGCGTTCGCACGCGATTCCGCCGGGCTCGCGAAGTTGCTGGCCATCGACCCGTACGCGATGCGGGACCGGATCACCGAAAGGCTTACCGCATGAGTTTCTCTCCTCGACAGGTCGCGCAGGCCGGCGCGCTGGCGCTCGCGCTTGCGATTACCGCCTGTTCGCATGGGCCCAAGGCGGGACCGCAACCGGCGCCTGCGCCGCAGACGACGCCGGCGAGCGAGATCGACGCAATCCTGCTATTGCTGGATCAGGGCGATAGTGGTGCAGCGAAGAAGCGGATCAACGCCGCGTTGAAGCGCGATCCGATGAATCCTTCGGTCCAGGTGCTGCGCGATTCGATCGACCGCGATCCGAAGGATCTGCTGGGGCCGACGAATTTCACCTATACCACGCGGGACGGCGACACGATGTCGGGACTGGCGCAGCGGTTCCTGGGCAATCGTCTGAAGGCGTATCAGCTCGCACGCTATAACGACATCGCCAAGCCTGCTGATCTGGTGGCTGGCCGGACGCTCCGTATTCCAGGCGAGCCCCCGCGCATCGAGGCGCCCCGGCGATCCGAGCCGCGACCCGTGCCGGCCGCTCCCACCCGCGTGAAGCCAGCCGCGCCCAGGCCGGCGCCGGTGACGAAGCCGACCGCACCCACGGCCAATCGGGTTGCCGCGCGTCAGGCGCGCGCGACGGGGCTGGCGGCGCTCAATTCGGGGAATGTCGTGCGCGCGGTCGGCCTGTTGCGCCGCGCCGCTGCGCTCGATCCCGGCAACCCGGTCATCGCGCGCGACCTGACGCGTGCCGAGCGCATTGCCGCCACCGTGAAGGCGCGCAAGTGATGGCCGAGACGCTGGGACGCTACCGGATCGACGGTCGGCTGGGCGAGGGCGCGATGGCGGACGTGTTCCGCGCGTTCGATCCAGGAATTGGGCGCACCGTGGCGATCAAGGTGCTCAAATCGGAATATGGTCGCGACCCCGAACTGGGTGAGCGCTTCCTGCGCGAGGCGCGCGCCGCGGGCGCGCTGAACCATCCCAATATCGCGACGGTCTACGATGTGGGCGAGGCGGACGGTGTCGCCTATATCGCGATGGAGCTGATCGAGGGGCAGCCGCTCGACACGCTGCTGCTGGCGCAAGGGCGACTGCCGTATGAACGCGTCCTGGCGTTGGGTCAGCAACTCGCCTCGGCGCTCGACTATGCACACAGGGCGGGCGTCGTGCACCGCGACGTGAAGCCATCGAACATCCTGCTGTCGGCGGACGGTCGCACCGCCAAGCTGCTCGATTTCGGCGTCGCGCGGATCGGCGATATCGACGTGTCCGGCACCGAAGGACGCCTTGCGCGCACGCAGGTCGGCCAGATGATCGGGACGCCGCGCTATATGAGCCCGGAACAGGCGCTCGGCATCCCCGTCGACCAGCGGTCGGACCTCTTCTCGCTGGGCGTGGTGCTGTACGAGATGGTGACCGGCAAGGTCGCATTTCCCGGCATGGGGCTGGCGACGCTGGCCATCCAGATCGCGCAGGAGCGTGTCGAGCCGATCGCGCGTTCCGCCGCGGACTGCCCGCCGGGCCTGCGTTTTGTGATCGACAAGCTGCTGGGGAAGAAGCCCGAGCAGCGGTTCGCCGACGGCCATGCGGTGTACGAGGCGCTGACCCGCGAGATCGCGGCGACCGCCGAGGCAGCACCCGGCCGCCGTGGTCTGCCGCTGAAGATCAAGCTCCCGCTGGCGCTCGTCACAGTAACCGCGATCGCGCTGGTCGCGAGCGTCTCGTCGATCCTGGAGCGGCAGCAACGCACGCTTGAGCATATGGCGATCGTGTCGGGTCGCTCGATCGCGGCGTTCGTCACCGGCAACACCGCGGTGCTGGCTGCCGACAATGCGGGGCTCGCGCCCGAGCAGCAGGATTGGACCGCGTTGCAGGCCTTCGTCGCTTCGGCCTCGCGCGATCAGGAGATTCGCGACATGGTGGTCGCCGATACCGGCGGGATCGTCCGCGCGGCAGACGACGCGAAGCTGATCGGCACGCGCTATCGCCGCACCGTTGGCGAAGCGGCGATCGGCAGCGGCGCCGGCGTGACCGCGGCACCCGACCGGGGCAAGGGCGCAGGACTGCGGTTCGTCCGGCCGATCCGCTATGCCGGGGCCGAGTTCGGCACGGTCGACCTGGTGCTGCGCCGGACCGCGCTGGACGCCGCGATCGCCAATGCGCGGATGCTGCTGACGGTGCTGTCGCTGGTGATCATGGGTGTGGTGCTGGTGATCGGCTATCTGAGCGGCGCTATGGTTGCCCGGCCGCTCGCCCGACTGCGCAAGGCGCTGGACGAGGCGGCGAAGTCCGATTTCGCCCTGCGCATATCGCATCGCCGCCGCGACGAATTCGGCGCCGCGTTCGACGCATTCAATCGCGCCGCCGCCGCAGTCGAGCCGCATCTGGCGGGTACCGGCGCGCAGGCCGACATCGCGATGCGCGCTACCCGCGTCGTGCCGTCCGCTCGTCTGGCCGCCTGAGGATCCGTTTGATGTACATGCTCCAGCTTTTCGACCGAGACGACATGGTCCAGCCGCTCGATGCGCGGCTGATCCGCGAGGGTCTGCTCCGCATCGGTCGCGATACCGAGGCGGACTGGCCGATCGCCGACCCCGATTGCGCGCTGTCGCGGGCGCATTGTGAACTGCGCGTCGACGGCGATGGGCTGACACTGCGCGCGCTCGGCGCGAATGGCGTATTCGATGCCGATACCGGGCAACGGTTTCCCGATGCGGTCGACGTGGTGCTGCCGGTGCCGAGCGCGCTGAGGCTCGGCCGGTTCAAGATGGTCGCGACGCAGGCCCCGCATGGCGACCTGGAAGTCGATGGCGCGCTGACCATGGTGCTGACGCCGCCGCTGGGATCGTCGGTGGAGGTGCCGAGCGACTGGGCCGATGCCGGTGAGGCGCGACCGCTGGGCGATGGGTCGTTGCTGGAGGCATTTTGCGAGGGCGCCGGGCTGGACTGTTCGCTGCTCTCCGAAGAGGAGCCGACCGAGATCATGCGGCGGGCGGGTGCGGTGTATCGGCAGATGGTGCTGGGGATCGGCGACCTGATGGCCGAGCGCGACCATGCGCGCGGACGCTATCAATTGACGCGCACGACCATCAGCGGCGCGGACAATAATCCGTTCAAATGGGCGCCGACACAGCGGCTGGCGATCGACCTGCTGCTTGCGGGCTCCACCGGGTTCCTGTCGGGCCCGGCGGCGCTGAAGGCGTCGTTTCGTGACGTGAAGCGGCATCTGGTCGCCACGTTCGCAGGCCTGCAGGGGAGCCTGCGTGCGGCGATCGGCACGTTCGAGCCGGCATCTGTCGATGCGGCGATCGCGGACCGCGCGACGCTGCTGAAAAGTCGTGCGAGCCTGCAGATGGCAGAAGTCGCTGACCGTCATGCCGACCTGACACGGCAGATCGTGGCATCCGCACCCGGCTCGCTCGATCGCGCCTTCGCCCTCGCCTATGACGCCGCGGATACGGCCATGGCCCGCGATCCCGCATGAAGCTCGCCAGCCTGTTGCGACGCAAACCTCGCGGCGGTCCGTCGCTCGCTGAGGAAACCGTCTATGTGTCGCAAAACCGATCCCATGTCGGGCGGGTGCGCAGCGTCAACGAGGATCGGCTTCTCGATCGGGCAGACCGTGGGCTCTGGGCGGTCGTCGACGGCATGGGCGGCCATAGCGGCGGCGCCGCCGCCGCGGAAACGGTGGTCGATGTCTTGCAGGCATTGGCGGATGATCCGGCGCCGATCAACGCGGCAGCGGTGCGCGCCGCGGTGTCGCATGCCAATCGCGCTATCTACGACGTGCATGCGACCAGCGGCGCGACGATCGTGATCGCGTTGATCGAGGGCAGTGAGGCGACGATCTTCTGGGCGGGGGACAGTCGGGCCTATCTGATGCGCGGCGGCGGGGCGGAGCGGCTGACCCACGATCACAGCGTCGTGCAGGAGATGATCGACGCGGGTGTCCTGACGGAAGCCGCGGCGGACCGTCATCCGCAAGCCAATGTCGTCACGCGCGCGCTCGGCGTTGCGCCGGCCGTAGCGCTGGATAGCGTCACCACACTAGTCCAGCCGAACGATCGATTTCTGCTGTGCTCGGACGGCGTTTCGCGATCGCTTGATCCGCGCGACTACGCGACGATGCCCGCGGCGATCGGTGACATGGCGGACCGCATTCTTGAAAACGCACTGCAACGTGATGGCAGTGACAATGCAACGCTCGTCGTGATCGCAGCGCTATCGGGGCTAGACCTGTGCGTTCACCCGTAGCGGAACGCACGACCGCTGCTCTGTTGTTATGCAGCGTCATGCAGAACCGTGTACCATCTGCTAGCCTAGGATAAGAATACTAACGTTCCATATCGCGCTGCCGTCGAACGGCCGGCACGCATAGATGTCGGCCGATAACTCAATCGCTGTCGATGGTGGGAATTCAACGGGATGCAAGCCATTTGGTTTTTCGCATCGGGAATGACCGGAATGGCGGTTAGCGGGGCTGGCGGCGTTCCGTGCTGGATCATTGCCAAGCGCTGGTGCCATTTAGGGGGGCATCACGTGCTCGCAAACGGCAGAGATGCCAAATCGCCGCCGCATTGATCCCGGCCGCTGCAAGCGCGATTCTTGGCAGGTTAGGCCGCGTTCGTGGTCTGTAGGATAGTTTATACTAAAATATTTTTGAATATAGCTTTATAACCGGCGATATAATGCCAGTGTTGATACTTTCAAAATTGTCGATATAAAAGTATATAATGAACTAAGTAATGTATTCTATAATATGAAGGCAGCCTCAGTTCTTAAAGCACTATTTAGTGCTGGAATGCAGCCAGTCCGCTTTTGGGAGCCGATCAGCGGAAGCAGGCGTTCGTTTATCGAGCTATATTGCCTTAGCCTCCATTCCGACGCCGACCATCGGCTTGATCTGCTGCGGCGTGGCATGACGCGTTCTGAGGGCGCTCAGCTGACAGATGGGGTCGACGCCATACACCACGTCCTGGTTCAACGGCTTGGTGTCAGGGGTGGCCTAACTGGCGCCGCGACCTAAAAGAGCCCGATGGCTGGCCTGTTCAATCGTCTCTTACCGTCCAAACGCTGGACGCCGTCGCGGTATCGGGCGTTGCTGCGCGCGCGCGGGCCGCGATCGACGCAGTTCCGGACGCGGGGTGCGATTCTTGCGGGGGCGATCCTGATCGGGATCGTCGCGACGCTGTTTGCGGAGGCGGCCGATTGGGCGGGCGAGGTTTTCAGCGACTTTGCAAAGACCTGGCATTGGTTGCCGCTGGTCACGACGCCGCTGACGTTCATGGGGCTGGTCTGGCTGACCCGTCGCTATGCGCCGTTCGCGCGGGGATCCGGGATCCCCCAGGTCATCGCGGCGCAATCCAATCCGAATGATGCGACCGGCACGTTGATCTCGATCCGGACGGTGGCGGCCAAGGCGGTGCTGACGATCGGCGCTGTGCTGGGTGGCGCCTCGGTCGGCCGGGAAGGCCCGACCGTCCAGCTGGCGGCGGCCGTCATGGGATTTACGCACCGTCTCGTCCGCGTGCCGTTGCGGGGCGGGGTCCTCATCGCCGGTGGTGCCGCAGGCGTCGCGGCGGCGTTCAACACGCCGCTCGCCGGGCTGCTGTTCGCGATCGAGGAACTCGCGTCCGCCTATGAGCAGAGGGTGACGCTGCTCGTCCTTGCCGCGATCGTGATCGCCGGGATGGTCGCGCAGTCGGTGCAGGGCGACTATATCTATTTCGGCGCGATCGGTGCGCATATGCCGCTGCTGTCCGCGCTGATCGTCGCGCCGGTCGCAGGGATCGCGGGTGGCATGACCGGCGGGCTGTTCTCGCGCATTCTCCTGGCGATGGCGGTCAGCCGCAATCGCGTGACGGGGTGGACGCGCGCGCATCCCGTCGCGTTCGCCGGGATCTGCGGGGGCATAGTCGCGGTGCTCGGCGTCGTGACCGGGCTGACATGGGGAACCGGCTATGCCCCGGCGCGCGCGATGATCGTCGGCGTGGATGCGCCGCTCTGGTTCGGGCCGGCCAAGCTGGTCGCCACCGCCGCGACGGCGATCGCGGGCCTGCCGGGCGGGATCTTCGCGCCGTCGCTCGCCGTCGGCGCTGGCGTCGGCAATCTGCTGCGCGAGATCTTCCCCGGCGAGCCCGCCAGCGCGATCGTGATCCTGGGCATGGTCGCCTATTTCGCGGGCGTCGTCCGCGCGCCGCTCACCGCGGTCATCATCCTGTCGGAGACGACCGCGAGCCGCGGCCTGATGCTGCCGATGTTCGCGACCGCGTTCATCGCCGATGCGGCCAGCCAGTGGGTATGCCGCGAGAAGCTGTACCATGGTCTATCGAAGACCTTCGCCATGACGGAGACGACCCGATCCACCTGAACCCTGCAAAATTCGCAACGCTCCCCCGGGCGTGGATGGCCAAGGCCACCGAAAGCGTCGACCATGACGGCATCCTGCGACAGATTGCCGAGGAAGCGGGGTGGTCGGGACGCTACGCCTTCCTGATCGTCATTTCGGCCGCGATCTCGTTGCTCGGGCTGCTGATGCCCTCGGTCGCGGTGCTGATCGGCGCCATGCTGCTGTCGCCGCTGATGATGCCGATCATCGGCCTGGGCTTCGGCATCGCGACGCTCGACTTCCACGAGATACGCCGCGCGGCGACCGCGTTGATGCTGGGCGCGGCCATCGCGGTGGCGCTGTCGGTCGTGCTGATCCTGCTCTCCCCGGTCCAGACGATCACGAGCGAGATCGCCGGGCGGACGCAGCCGACGCTGTTCGACCTGCTCGTCGCGCTGCTGTCGGCAATCGCGGGGGGCTATGCGCTGATCCGCGGGCGCGGGGGTACGGTCGTCGGCGTGGCGATCGCCATCGCCCTGATGCCGCCCCTGGTGGTGGTCGGATTCGGCATCGCGACGTGGAACTGGGTGGTCTTTTCGGGCGCGCTGTTGCTGTTCCTTACCAATGCCATCACCATCGCGCTGACCGCCGCACTCGTCGCGCGCTGTTACGGGTTCGGCAGCCATCTGTCGCCGCACCACACCGGGTGGCAGCTCGTGCTGTTCGCGGTCGCGATCGGAGTCCTGTCCATTCCCCTCGGTGCCGGTCTGCGTCGCATTGCGTTCGAGGCGGTCGCCCAGCGGCAGGTACGCGATGCACTGGGCGAGGATTTTCCCCCGGGCGCGCGGCTGAGCCAGGTCGAGATCGACCATGGCGCGAACCCGGTCCGCGTTCGTGCGGTCATGCTGACGCCGCGGATCGAACCGGGGGCGGATCGCAAGCTCGCTGCGGACCTTCGCCAACGCTTGTCGCGGCCGGTCGATGTCCATGTCGACCAGGTCCGCATCTCGCCCGAGACAGGCGCGGTCGAGGCGGCGCAGATCGCGCGGGCGGGCAATGGCGATGCGCTGCGCGTTGCACGCGAGCGCGATAGGGCGATCGCGGACGTTGCGCTGATCGCGGGCATTCCCGTTTCATCGGTGCAGCTGGATTCGGCGGCGCGAACGATCCGCGCGACGGCAGCGCCCCTCACGGGTCTCGGCATCGCGGGCTATCGCGATCTGGAACGTCGTGCGGACGCGGTGGTCGCCGATTGGCATGTCAGTCTCAATCCCCCGAACGACGTGGCCTTGCCGGACGTCGGTATCAAATCCGGCGTCATCGACGATCAGACGCTCGGCGACGCAGCCTGGGTATCCGCCCGGTTCGCGCGGGCGGTCGACGTGCTGGGCGGGACCCTGCGTCAGCGCACAGCGATAGCACAGGGTATCGTCGCGCGAGGGGGCAGGGCAGCCTCCGGGCGTGCGGGCGGTCGCCTGCGCCTGATATGGTCGGTCGACACGGACTCATCTCCGGCGGAAACAAGCGAGCGCGGCGCATAGCCGCTGCGGCTGCCATTTCGCGCGTGACATCCTGACAAGATTGCACGGATGTAATGTTCAAAACAGGCTGCGCCCATCATCCGGGTCCAGAAAGTAGCATCTGCTTCTAACTGAACAAGGACATGGATCGTGATATTCAAGCGTCGCCTGACTGTACGTCCAATGATCGCTGCCGTCGCGCTTGGCACAACCGCACTCGCCGGCGTCGCGGGCGGCGCGATCGCTGCGGACGACGGTCGCGTGAATATCGCCGACCGGTTCATTGCATCCGGTCCTGCTGCCGTCGCGTCGACGGGTGTGCACGCCTCTTTGTCGGATATGGTCGAGGCCGTAGGACCGAGCGTCGTTCAGATCCAGGTCAAGCCCGCGGCTCTTCAGGCGTTGCCATTCGAGCCGACCCAGTTCGGGTCAGACGATAGCGAACTGGCCGATCGTCTGGGGCAGCTGTTCGGCTTTGGCATGCAGGATCGTCACGGGCAATTCGAAGCGCCGCAGCAGCAAGGCCCGCAGCGCGGATCGCTCGGCTCGGGGTTCATCGTCGATGCCTCCGGGATCGTCATCACGAACAACCATGTCGTCAACGGCGCGGACCGCGTCACCGTCCAGATGTCGGACGGACGGGAGTTTTCCGGTCGCGTCCTGGGCCGCGATCCCAAGATCGATGTCGCCGTGGTGAAGATCGACGGGAAGGGCAGGTTCACCCCGGTCAAATGGGGTGACAGCGATCATATCCGGGTAGGCGATAGCGTGTTTGCGGTCGGCAGCCCGTTCGGCCTCGGCAATACCGTGACGTCCGGCATCGTGTCCGCCCGCGGCCGTGAGATCGGGGCCGGGCCGTATGACGATTTCCTCCAGGTCGACGCTGCGATCAACAGCGGCAACTCGGGCGGGCCCTTGTTCGATGGTGCAGGCCGGGTGGTCGGCGTGAACACCGCCATATTCTCGCCGACGGGCGGTAACGTGGGCATCGGCTTTGCGATACCTGCCGCAATAGCGCGCAAGGTCGCGCTTCAGATTGCGCAAAACGGCCACGTGTCGCGGGGGCGGATCGGCGTTTCCTTGCAGGACATGTCACCGGACATCGCGCGTGCGATGGGCTCGGACGTCACCAAGGGCGCGCTTATCGCCGAAGTCGAAGATGGCGGGGCCGCTGCCCGATCCGGCCTGCAGCGCGGCGACGTCGTTCGACGCTTCGGATCCAGGCCGGTAGATAACGGGCGCGACCTTGCCCGAGCCGTAGCAGAGGCTCGGATCGGTTCGATCGTCCCGACGCAGGTGGTGCGTAACGGCCGTCAGGTCTCCCTGAACCTGCGCATCGCCAGCGAAACGTCGGGCCAGTCCTGAGCGTGTGGAACCGGGGGGCGGTACACGCGTCCGCTCCCTGAACACCTGAAAAGGATTATCGCGCGCTTGAAGCTGCTCCTGATCGAAGACGATGCACAAACCGCTGAGTATGTCCGCCGCGGGCTGGTGGAACTCGGACACGCGTCGGATCATGCCGCCACCGGTATCGACGGTCTCACTGCGGCTATCGTCGGCAAATACGATGCGATCATTCTGGACCGGAACCTGCCCGGGCTCGACGGACTTTCGGTGCTGAAGTCGCTGCGCGCAAAGGGTGACCAGACGCCGGTGCTGCTTCTGTCTGCGCTGGGGCAGGTGGACGACAGGATCGCAGGGCTTCAGGCCGGCAGCGACGATTACCTCGCCAAGCCTTTTTCGTTCGGCGAACTCGTTGCCCGTCTGGAGGCGATCGTGCGGCGGCGCAGCGATACGCACGCCACGCAAGGTACCCGGCAGACGGGCTCGTTGACGCTCGACCTGCTCGGCCGCACGGCCATGCGCAACGGCAGACGTATCGAACTGCTCAACAAGGAGTATCAGCTGCTCGACTATCTGACCCGCCATGCCGGGCAGGTGGTGACGCGTACGATGCTGATCGAGGCGATCTGGGATTATAACTTCGATCCGGGGACGAATGTCGTCGATGTCCATGTCAGTCGTCTGCGTGCCAAGATCGACGGTCCGGAGGATGTCCCGATGATCAGAACGGTGCGCGGCTCCGGCTATCGACTGGATGCTGTCTGACGATGCGCTTGCCCTCAACGGCCGCATTGCGCGGCGCGCTCTGGATCACGCTGATCGCACTCATCGCAACGGGGATCGCCCTGAGCGTTCAATATGTCCAGACGATACGCCTGCTCGACGCGCGTGCCCAGGCGGCAGTCGACGACGAGACGGCAGGCCTTATCGAGCGCTATCAGAGTGAGGGGCCATTTGCCGTCGCGCAGTCGGTGTCGCGTGCGGTCGGGCGCCCGCGCGTCACCGACTTCATCTATCTGATGACGGACGCTTCGGGACAGCCGGTTGCGGGCAATCTCGCCAAATGGCCTGACGAGATCGACCACACCGGGTATCGCACCTTCGAGACCCAGGTCGCGACGACACGCGGCAGGGTGTTCGAACGACAGGTCGCCGCGCGCACGGTGCTTCTCGGCAACGACTATCGACTACTGGTCGGCAGCCTCTCGGACGATCGCCGCCTGCTGCACGACCGCTATGTGTCGGCACTGGCCTGGTCACTGACCGCCACCGGAGTGATCGGCCTGCTTTTCGGGTTCTGGTACAGCCGGCGCGGGCTTGCCTTTCTCGATGCCGCCAGCACTGCCGGCGATCGTTTCCGGGTGGGACATCTTGACGAGCGCTTGCCCGTGACGGGGCGCGGCGACGAATATGACCGGCTTGCAGCGACGCTGAACCATGGCTTTGCGGAGATCGAACGTTTGGTGGATTCGCTGCGAACCGCGACGGATGCGCTTGCTCATGACCTGAAGACGCCGCTGACGCGGATCCGGTCTCGGCTCGAGCTTGCGGCACTGGGCGGGGGGCATGGTGACGCGACATCGGATATGCGCAGCGATCTCGACGCCCTGCTTCGCACGATCGACGATACGCTAAGACTGGCCCGTGCCGAGACGACGATGGCCAGCGAGTTCGGTCCTGTCGATCTGGCCGCAATCGTCATCGAGGCCGTGGAGCTTTTCGAGCCCGTGGCAGATGATCGTGGATTGGATCTGACGGTCGAAACGACGCCGGTGACCATAAGGGGCGTTCGTTCGCTGTTGGGGCAGATCGTTGCCAATCTGCTCGACAACGCGATCAAATATACGCCGCCCGGCGGGTCGATCCGCGTGACGCTTGGGCATGAGATCGATGGGTTCACGCTCGTCGTGGCAGATACGGGACCGGGTATACCGGTTGACCAGCGCGAGCATGTCGTGACGCGCTTCGTTCGGCTCGACACGAGCCGGCATTCCCAAGGTTCTGGCCTTGGTCTCAGCATCGCACAGGTCGCGGCCCGCGTTCATGGTGCATCGCTGACATTAACCGACAACGCGCCGGGTCTTCGTGCGGCGGTACACTTCCCGAGGACACAGGAAATCGTCAGTTGAGACGCCGTCAAACATGACAGCTTCATGAACTTATCGCGAGCCAGGACCCAAAACATCTGAGTGATGTTGGTGGCTCAAGGTCGGCGCCGGGTCGTCCTCATGATAGGGGGCTCCCTGGTGGATCAAACCGCTTTCCTGATCGGCTTCAGCGTGATGTCGGTCGCGTCGCTGGCCATATATGCGACGGGTAAGAAGACGCAGCCGTCGGGCCATCATACGCTCCTGCACGCCAGCGTGCCGTTCATCGCGGCGACCGCGTATCTCGCAATGGCCTTTGGCATCGGCACGCTTATCAACAGCGACGGTTCGCTGACATATCTGGCACGCTACGTGGATTGGTCGGTGACGACGCCGATCCTGTTGTCGGGTCTCGTGCTGCTGGCTTTTCACGAGCATGGGAAGACGGGTGAGGTTGGTGGGTATCTGACCTCGGTCATCGTGCTCGATGTGCTGATGATCGTCACGGGGCTGATATCGTCGCTTGCCGCACCATCGATGGCGAAATGGATCTGGTACGGATGGTCCTGCGTCGCGTTTCTGGGCGTCCTGTATCTTCTATGGGGTCCATTGCGATCACTGGCGCTCAGCCGTGGTGCTGCCTTGGGAATGGCCTATGGCAAGAACCTCACCTTCCTGACCGTCATCTGGTTCCTCTATCCGATCGTCTTCCTGATCGGACCGGAAGGTTTGAAGCTGATCACCGATCCTGCATCGGTCTGGGCGTTCCTGATCATGGATGTGATCGCCAAGGTCGTCTACGCATTCTACGCGGCAGCCACCCTCGACAAGGCGTTGGCGCAGGATGACGGCGAACGCGGCCACCGGGCATGACACGGCGCGCCCCGGCCCTTGGCTGGGGCTCCCTTCTGGCGGGGGCTTTGGTCGCCTCGTTTTGCGTGCTCACCGTACAGCTCGCGTTCGCGGCCCTTGCTGTCGGGGTCGTCGGCATGGCGCACGGTGCCAGTGATCTCGCTATCGTCGAGCATCGGCGGCGCCCGGCATTCCTGATGCTGTACGTATCTGCACTGTTTGTCTGTCTTATGTGGTGGATCGTCGATCCTGCGATCGCACTCCCTGCATTCCTGCTGGCGTCGGCAGTCCATTTTGGTCTTGAGGATGCCCCCGCGAGCAGGCCGTTCGAAAGGATTGCCCGCGGCATAAGCCTGGTCGCAACGCCTGCGACGCTGCACGCGACAAGCCTCGCCCGCATTCTCGATCTTGCTGGAGTTCGAGAGTCCGGTGCGCCGGCCATGGTCAGCATTTTGGCAGTTGCGGGTGACGCAGCAGCCGCCTGCCTGGTGATCATCGGCGCGGCGCGCCATGATCGACGTCTTCTGGTCGGAACGACCGCGCTTCTCATTCTGCCCCCGCTCGTCGGGTTCTCGGTCGGATTTCTGGTGCTGCACGCCGTGCCGCAGACGAAAGAGCGTCGAGATCGGTTACGGTGCGTGACGACCATTGCGTATCTCCGCGCCACGGGACCAATCCTCGGCCTGGCTGTGCTGCTGGTCGGAATCATGGGCGGAGTGCTGCTGCGGTGGGACCCCTCGGGCGTGCGGTCGCTCTTTGCCGGCGTCGCGGCACTGGCGATGCCGCATCTGCTGGTGACGCCGTATTTCGACAGGGTTACGCGGCGATCCGGGTCGATGGGGCTGCCTCGTGACCACAGGGACGTGGTGCGTGCTCATGTCCTTGAATGACTTCAGGTTGTCGGCAGAGGCCGCGATGTCGTCGAACCAGATGGCAGCATGCCGCCTGATCGTGCCTCAAGCGGGCCAGTGCCTGCGATAGGCTTCGTTGAATGCCGTCAGGTCGTCGGGATCTTCCATGGTCGTCGCCACCCGCTTCGCGTGGCGGTTGGCCCAGTGCTCGATTTCCCGACGCGCAGCCGGCAGGCTTGCGTGCATCGCTGCAAGCGTAGCCGTCAGTCGCAACGACACCTCGACCTCTGCAATCCCTTCGCGCAGGATCGGGCCGAATGCATCGCCGAGCATATCCTCCATGGTTGGCTGGCCGATGTGAACCCGTGGGGAGTCCGGCTCCTTATCGACACGCGCCGCGCCGGGGCTCAGCGTCAGGAATACGCGAAGCAGGGCATTGAGAACCTCGATCCCCGTGCCTGGATCATTGGTCGCCGGTGCGAGCGCCCGGCTGGCAATTTCGGACAGCGCGATCAGCCCCAGTCGAGGATCCTGGTCGAAGGACCGATGCCGTTCGATGGTGAACGTCTTGATCAGTTCGCTCTGGATGCCGTCGTCGATCTTTCCCGAGACCTGCACAAGCGTACGAGCGGGATGCATCATCGCGCCAGGCAGGACATCGACATACACCGTCAGGTCATTGCGGTCAGCGATCGTGTCAAGTGCGGTGATGTCGATATGCGTGACATATCCGGTCTGCACCGCGGTGACTGTGACGGCATCGGCGGGGATGGCGACAGCCGCACGGCCGCCAAGATGAGGGTGTGCAGCAAAATCCTGCATTGCCTGGGTCGCGGCCTCCTCTACGCGGTCGATCACATCGGCCATCCGTCCAAACGCCGTGATATGCCCGATCCAGCGCAGCAGCGTGCCGACCACCAGCAGGATGATCAGCACGGTCGCTGCGAACAGGATGATCCGGCCGTCATGGCCATAGGCGCTGGTGTTCAGGCCAACGATCCCGACCATCGAGAAGACGAAGGCGCCGAGGAAGGTCGACAACGCGTTCTGCGACGTCGGATCGCTGACCATCAGCTGGGTCGCACGCGGCGTCGCGAGTTGCGTTGCGGAGGAGTAGGCACTGACCATTGCGGTTAACGAAAAGGTCGTGACCGCCAGCATGCTCGAGGCCATGATCTGAAGGATCGTGCCGACAGATTGCTGCCCGATATCGGCATCGAACGTGTACGGCAGATACGGCGTGACGAAAGCGGCGAGGATCGCCAGCGCGACGCTCAGCAGGCTGATGATCGCTGCCCGGAACCAGACCTGCCGGACGATCCGGCTCAAAATCCATGTCCATTGCGTCATTTAGCGCTCCTTCAGCTGGCTGGTAGCCGAATAGCCACGACGACAACAGCGCGGTGATCCGGCGGCTCCGCTCGAACTGTCCGCAGATCATCTGTGCGAAGCAAAACAAGCCCCGCCTCGATCACATTCAGCGACTGGCGCCGGGAAGATCTTACCTCGTGACGGGGCGCCGGAGCGTGACCTCCTACTCAGCGCAGCTGTGTCGGATCGATCACGACGTGACGGATTTTGGTACGGTTATGCGTGTAGGTGACGTGGACCAGTCCATCGCGCGTCTGGATCACCGCCGGATAGGCATAGCCGTCGGGTAGCGGCTTGCTCTCGAGTGTCAAAGCGTTGTGCCACCGCACGCCGTCGTCGGACAAACCGATGTTGAGCGGCCAGCGTGCGCCATCGCCCGGCCGCTCGGGTAGATGCGCGCTGTGATTGTAGACGATTAACTGGCGCCCATCGCGCAGCGTCACCGCATCGGTACCCGCATTGGGATTGGGGAGGTCGATCGCCGCGATTGGTGACCAGTTGCGCCCGGCGTCGCGTGACCAGCTCATCGCAAGCGCACCCTGCCGCGTCCGCGCCACCAGCTCCAGTCGACCATCGCGGTGAAACAGGATGCTCGGCTGGATCGCCTCGATGTGCATCGGTGAGGCCACCGCGTCGCCGACCTGCCAGCTTCTCCCGCGATCGGTGCTCCGCTCGATCCGGATCGACCAGATATTGGCCTCTGCGCTGCCTTCCTCGCGGCTCGACGGCGACACCCAGCTGCCGTCGGGCGCAATGACGGGCTTGTTCTTGATCGGTCCCAACACGCCATCCGGCAGGCGCTGCGGCCGACTCCAATGTCGTCCGCCATCGGTCGAGTGGATGACCATGCCCCACCACGCCCGCGGATTCGGCCCGACTTTGTAGAAGAGATGCAGGGCACCGTCCGCAGGCTGAAACAGCACCGGGTTCCAGGTCGGAAATCGCTGACCGTCCGCGGACACACCATCGGCGACCGCGACCGGCGTCTCCCATCGCGTCGCGCCGCGTCGTGCGAACCAGATACGGACGTCAGGCTGGCTTTCGCCGGAACCGCCGAACCAGGCTGCGGCCAGCGTCCGGTCAGGCAGTTCGACGATCGTCGAGGCATGCGCCTGCGGGTAAGGCGCATCGGCATATATGAATTCCGACGATATGATCGGCGACCGAAGCGGGGCCGCAGTGGCCGACGGGGCATGGCCGATCCGGGCTTGCGCCGCGGCGCTGACCGCAAGTGCGATTGCCGCGACCTTCACCATGTGCGCCAGAAATGCCCTGAATTTCATCGCTGTACCCCAACAACGTTGCGGGTACGCGTAGACCCGTATTGCGCGAGCCGGATAGCATGGGGTTTCCAACCGAGCCAATGGCGACTGATGTGCGCGATGGTTCGTATTCGTGGTCTGCCTCACCATTCGTTTTGGGAGCGCAGCGCCCGCGGCATAGTCTAGAAGCGGCGTGGTTCGTGTCCGATCAGGTCGCACGTGCCCCGAAAGCCATAGTCACTCATGCCCGTGACCGTGATGCGGCCGCTGCGCCGATCGATCACGAGCCGTGGCTTGTTCAAGCCGTTCAGGCGGTAACTCGCGCGGACCGTATCTGGGCTGACAGTCACGTCGTACAAATCCCACCATCCCTGATTGCCACGGGAATTGATCGGCGGGATCAGCGACTTGGGTAGCCGGATACGTCCGCCACCGGCCCAGGTCTGTACCATGAGCGAGGCATCGAAGACCTCCTTCCTGGTTTCGGTATACGTGCCGGACTCATAGCGGTCACGATCACGGTTCCAGTTCCAGGTCGTCCCGTTCGCAAAGCCCGTTTTCGATCCGTCCCCAAAACACACGAGCCCGAGTTCCACGTTTCTGCCGTCAACAACAGGTCCTCCCGAAGGATAGCGATCCTGACCGCCGCCGGGGCCCGCTGGCGCGCGTCCATAGGCCAGATCGGGGTCATAGTCGGGACGCGGTCGTGGCGCAGCCTGACCACCATAGCCGGAGTTGGGCCGGAGGTTCGCGGGCTTCCTGCAATCGGGGGAGGTGGTCGGCTGGATGGAATTGTAGCGGCCTTCCATCGTCGCAATGCTCACGCACTGGCGGCGATCGGCGTTCCACCAATAGGTATAGACGCGATCGTCGCCTTGCTCACCCCGGATGTTGACGTAGCCGCGTCGTTGCAACTCCATCTCGGCCTGACCTGCACGGGCGCCTACCATGTCCTCGAGCCCCGTGGATTGCGCGTGGGCAATTGTGGGAAATGCCGAGCCCATGACAAGGGCGGTCATGGTCGTGGACAGGCCAGACGGACAACGCATCGCGATTCTCCCGTTCGTTCGAAATCACCTCATCATCAATTGAGTGATTGTATAAAAAGGGAGCGACGGCGTCCATCGCTGTCAACGGCGTTCGGCCACCGACTGCCCATGGGAATTGGACGGCGAGCATGCTCGCTTCGGCCGAAGAGCCGTTTGGTCGGTGCCGGTCTTCATCACATACGGCAGGACCCGCAAGAGTGCGTCTTCGGCAAGCACTAGGGGGCGGAGTCTAGCACAAGGCAAGCCGTTGCGATAGACGCCCGGATCGAACATGATGCAGCATGGACTTCATGAAGTGGCTCAATTCGCTCGACGAACTTCTGTACGAAGTGATGAGCTGGGTGGTCTTCTTTCCCCTTACGCTTTGGCAGGCGCTCTTTCGACCGATCCGTACGATGGAGGAGATCGAGCGCGAAGCCGCGCTGCCCGACGATGAACGCTACGCGTCGATACTCAGTCCGCCCCTTTTTCTGGCTCTCACGCTGTTGCTGGGGCACAGCGTCGCTACGGCGTTGGGCCAGACCGACGAAATCATCGCCAATCATCATGGTCTGGCCGACCTGGTCAACGACAATGCCAGCGCCCTGGTCCTCCGCGTCGTCGTTTTCGCGGGTTTCCCACTATTCCTCGCAGCCCGCATGGTGCGCCAACGCAGGATCAAGCTCGATCGCAATTCCCTGCAGCAGCCATTTTACGCGCAATGTTATCCGGCGGCCGTCTTTGCGCTGGGTCTGAGCGTCGGCAGTAGTTTCGGGATGGACCATCATCAAACGACGCGCATCATTGGACATTGGCTCGTCGGATCGAGCATCGTGAACTTCTGGATCGTCGAGACGCGCTGGTTCGCGCAGGTGTTGGGGATCAGCCTGGTGCGCGCGACCTGGAACGTCCTTGTCGGGCTGCTGGAAGGCGCAACATTTCTGATCGCGGTGGGCTTTTTGTTCACCCGCTAGCGCGAACTTTGCGATCACGGGAGAACCGCCCGCCCCACGCTTGCCAGGCGGTCCTCTAACACCTGCGAAAGCATGAACACAGCAATGGCGGTTAGAGCGCACCTCCCTCGGCCAACGTCTGGAGCTGATCGGCCATCGCGCCCCAGCCGGCTTCGAAGCCCATCGACCGGTGGCGCTCCCACGCTTCATCGGTCCAATGGCGTGCCGCGGCGGTAAAACGGGTGCCGTCCCCGTCTTGCGCGATCTCGAACAGGCCGACCATGAACGGCCCACTGGGCTGCCAACCCGCTGTAAAAGCATCGGTGAATACGAAGCGGCGGTTAGGCTCATAGTCGAGGACTACGCCCTCGTTAAGGATCTCCTCACCGTCGGGGCCATGCATGACCACCAGGCTACGGCCTCCGGGGCGCCATTCGATCTCGCGTGCTTCGGCGCGCCACGGTCGCGGACAGAACCACTCCTCGAAGCGATCGATCAATGTCCGCCAGACATCCTCTACGGGGGCAGCGATACGGCGCTCGACGCTGAGTTCACGGATATTGCTCATCGTTTCTCTCCTCGGCACAATAGGGTCACGTAGCGCTTCAGGTGCCGCACGCTCTCGCGCGCCGCTTGCGGATCACCAGTTGCCTTGGCGACGACGAAACCGCCTTGAAGCACCACTTGAAAGTGGAGCGCGAGGCTCGCTGCATCGACGTCGGCAACGCCATGATCAGCCAGCGCTTCGGCGACGTCGCCTTCGAGCGTGCGCGTATGGCCGACGATTGCCGCCTCAGCAGCGCGCGCAATCGCGGGGTGTGATTGATGCACCTCCTGCGCGAGCGTGCCAGCCAGACAGGTAAAGGCGTCAGTGCCGCCGTCGATCAGCGCCTCTCGCAGGTCAAGATAGCCCAACACGCGCGCCAGTGCCGCGGGTGCGCGATGATAGTCCGCATCGGCGAACAGCGGCGTGGTGATCGCCAGCCAGTGGCCGGCGGCGGCCACCCCCAGCGCCTCCTTGGAAACGAAATGGTGGAAGAAGGCGCCCTTGGTGACCCCGGCAGCCCCACAAAGCTGGTCGACGCTGGTGGCCGCAAAGCCGTTGCGGCGGATGAGCGTCACGGCTGCGTCCAACAGCTTGTCGCGAGCGCTATTGGAAGATCCTCGACTCGTCATAGTGCCGGCATACCAACCGGTCGGTATGCCGGCAAGGATCATCAAGATGGTGCTCGGAAGCGATCGTCGCAAAGGCCGGGATTGAAAGTCGGTGCCCCTATCGAATGGTAGGAGCTGAGGGGGCGAACGCGTCGCGAATGTCCGGGCCCCGGTCCATGCACCCAGCTGTCGGGACCAGTACACAGGTCGTACGATTTCGACCGGGATTGCCTCAAACGCTATTCAGCGCGGGTCGCTCTGCCGTCGGGGCCAAGGGCACAAGCCGCCACCCTTATAAGTACGATAACGGCGGCTGCAGTGCGACCTGGAAGCCCATGGCTAAAGGGCACGGTAAAGATCAGAATCTATATCTCATAACTCAGGCCAGTGACGGATAAGCCGTGTACGTTCGGAAACTTCCCCGATCGACACGGCCTATCCGGCCACCGACGTCGCTTACGTCGCCTGGTTCGACGATACCGGCTTGGCGGTGACGTCAAAGCGGTCGGCGTTCATGACCTTCACCCAGGCACGGATGAAGTCGCGCACGAACTTGTCCTCGTGACCGTTCTCGGCATAAACCTCGGCCGTCGCGCGCAACTGCGAGTTCGAGCCGAAGACCAGATCGGTGCGGGTCGCCTGCCACTTCTTCTCACGACCGCCACGATCATAGCCGATGAACTTCTCGTCGCTCGACGTGTCGACCAGATCCCAGAACGTGTCATTGTCGAGCAGGTTGACGAAGAAGTCGTTCGTCAGCTGCCCCGGACGCTTGGTCAACACGCCGTCGGGCGCATCGCCGAAGTTCGCGCCGAGCACGCGCAGGCCACCGACCAGCACGGTCATTTCCGGCGCGGACAGGCCGAGCAGCGAAGCCTTGTCGAGCAGCAGCTCCTCGGTCTTCACCGGGTGACGCGTCTTCAGGTAGTTGCGGAACCCGTCGGCCTGCGGCTCCATCCAGACGAAGCTTTCGACATCCGTCCACTCCTGCGTCGCATCGCCGCGGCCGCCAAGGAACGGTACCGCCTCGTCGTGCCCGGCGTCGCGTGCCGCTTTCTCGACCGCTGCCGAACCCGCCAGCACGATCGCGTCGGCCAGCGACATGCTGCCCCGCAAGTCGTTCAGCTTTGCCAGAACCTGGCTGAGCTGCTCGGGCTCGTTGACCGGCCAGTCCTTCTGCGGCGCGAGCGCGATGCGCGCGCCGTTCGCCCCACCGCGGTGGTCCGACCGGCGATAGCTGGAAGCCGACGCCCAGGCGGTCTTGACCAGCTGGCCGATCGTCAGCCCGCTCGACAGCACGGCGTCCTTGAACGCCGCGACGTCAGCGTCCGACGGCGCGGTGCCTTCGGGGACCGGATCCTGCCAGATCAGCGTCTCTTCGGGAACCTCGGGGCCAAGGTACCGGACCCGTGGCCCCATGTCGCGGTGCGTCAGCTTGAACCACGCGCGTGCGAACGCGTCGTCGAGCGCCGCCTGGTCGTCGCGGAAGCGCAGCGCGATCTCGCGGAACTCGGGGTCCACCTTCAACGCCATGTCCGCGGTGGTCATCATCGTCGGCACACGCTTGTTTGGGTCGCGCGCGTCGGGGGCCATGTCCTCCGGTTCCGGGTTGACTGGCTGCCACTGCTTTGCGCCAGCGGGGCTCTCGGTCAGCTCATAATCGTACTTGAACAGCAGGCGCAGATAGTCGCCTGTCCACTTGGTCGGGTTGTTCGACCACGCGCCCTCGATGCCCGAGGTCGTGATATGGCCCTGGCCGATTTCCTCGCTGTCGGTCAGCCAGCCGAGGCCCTGCATGTGGACCGATTCCGAAGACGGGGCCTTGAAATGCGGTGCGGCCTTGGCACCGTGCGCCTTGCCGAAGGCATGACCGCCGGCGGTCAGCGCCACGGTTTCCTCGGAATTCATCGCCATCCGCTGGAACGTCGCCTTCATGTCGCGTGCGGACATGAGCGCGTCGGGCTCACCGCCCGGGCCCTCGGGATTGACGTAGATCAGCCCCATCTGGATCGCGGCGAGAGGCCCTTCGAGCTCGGGCATATCCTCGCTGATACGCGTCTGCGCACCCTCGTTGACCCAGATCTCCTCGGCGCCCCAGAAGGTATCGCCCTCGGAGGCGAAGACGTCCTTGCGGCCGCCGGCGAAACCGAACACGGGACCGCCCATGCTCTCGATCGCGACATTGCCGGCGAGGATGAACAGGTCGGCCCAGCTGATGTTCTTGCCGTATTTCTGCTTGAGCGGCCACAACAGGCGACGTGCCTTGTCGAGGTTGCCGTTGTCCGGCCAGGAATTCAGCGGTTCGAAGCGCTGCTGACCCGACGACGATCCGCCGCGGCCGTCGGTCACCCGGTAGGTGCCGGCGGCGTGCCATGCCATGCGGATCATGAACGGGCCGTAGTGACCATAGTCGGCAGGCCACCAGGCCTTGCTGTCGGTCATCAGCGCCGTCAGGTCCGCCTTGAGCGCTGCATAGTCGAGCTGCTTGAACGACTCGGCATAGTCGAACTCTTCGCCCATAGGGTCGGGAGAGACGCCGTGCTGATGCAGCATGTCGATCGGCAGCGCGTCGGGCCACCAATCCTTGTTCGTGCGACCGAGGAGCGAGCGGGCCTTAACCTCGCCGCCACCCTGGGGGCCCATTGGGCAACCGCTTGCCTTAGGCTGTTCGTAATCGGCCATCTTGGCGTCCTCTCCTAATGAGTTTTACCACCGTGTTGGTAAAATGCCGGATCTCGGGTACATTTGTCCAATCGATTATACGGGCGACAGCTATCATCGCACTCGATCACAGAGGGCTGTGAGCGTGTCGTCTGACGGCGCGTACATTCGCGATGATCCGGGTCATCATCATCGTCAGGCCGACAGACCTCGCGGCAACTGATCTGATCAAGGTGTCGCCAAACTTACATTTACTGCGGTTAGAGGATGGGCGTCTTTAGTCTGGTTCAGAGTTTTTCGTCGTGACCGCGCCCCAAGTCCGCCCGATAGATCGTTGGTTCGTCGGCCTCGAAACGCGCGGCGTGTTCGCAGACCCGGCCAGCCGTGAGGGACGGGACTTCGTGTATCGCCGCAGCGCGGCGGGTGCATCGCTGCAAGGTGACCTGCTCGTTCCGGCGTGGACCGAGAGCGCAAGACCGGGCGCTGGCGATCCCCGTCCGCACGACCCGATCAATCCGCAATACGACCCGGCAACGCTCTCGGCACCGGCCCCGATGCAAGGACCTCTGCAATGAAAACCGCGATTTACAAATTCCTGGGCGGCACGGCGTTTGCTGGCGCGATGCTCACGGTCTGCAGCACGCCCGCTGCAGCGCAGGAGGCGCGCAATGTCATCCTCTTCCTCGGCGACGCGGGTGGCCTGTCGACGCTCGGTGCTGCTGGCATCCTGGCGCACGACCGGCCGCAATCGCTGTTCATCCAGTCGATGCCCAACGTCGCGCTGTCGGATACGTCCGCGCTCGACCGATGGGTGACCGATTCCGCGGCCGGGATGACCGCGATCATGACGGGGCACAAGACGAACAACGCGATGGTGTCGACGACGCCCACTGGACCGGGCGGCCGCGCGATGCCGGTCAAGACCCTTCTCGAATATGCCGAGCAGCGCGGGCTGTCGACGGGTGTCGTCACCAACATGAACATCTGGGACGCGACCCCGGCCGCGACCTTTGCGCATGTCGCCGCGCGCGCGGACAAGGGCGAGATATTCCGCCAGATGCTCAAGCCCCGCTTCGGCGACGGCGTCGATATCCTGATCGGCAAGGGCCGTGCCGACGCCGTCGCGACATTCGCCGGCCCGGGGACGAGCGCCGAACAGGCGTTCAGGACTGCCGGCTACCGCTTCGGCGAGGATCCCGCGCTGGTCGGCCAGGCGCCCCGGACCGCGGTGCTGCACGATGCCGACTTCGCGCCGCTTCCCGCCGTGGAGGCGACCGTCGCGCAGCTCGCCCGCAACCCGAAGGGCTATTTCCTGATGGTCGAATGGGACATGCACACCGACGATCCCAAGGCAGGCCTGCGGCATGTCGTCGAGATGGACGACATGATCCGCCGGATCAGCGCGGTTGCCGGCAAGGACACGCTGATCCTGTTCACCGCGGACCACAGCTTCGGCCTGCGGATGACCGGCGGCAAGCGCACGACGCCGCTCGCGACGCAATATGATCCCGATGCGAAGTCGGTGATCAGCGTCGAACCCGGCCATACCGGCGAAGAGGTCGTCGTCGCCGCGAGCGGCCCCGGTGCGGACAAGGTCCGGGGTTTCATGCCCAACACGCGGCTCTTCGACATCATGCTGTCGGCATTCGGCTGGAAGAAGGACAAATGATCCGCCCTCAGCCTGCCTGACGGCTTTTTTCGTTCCCGGATCGCGACGCGTATGACGAAGGATTAGAGGCCGAAAGCGGTCAGCCCAACGATGAATGAATATACGAAGCTGGGAAGTGGGGTGAGGGCGCGCGTGATGTCCGGCAACGCGCCGTCATGCCTTATCCTCACCGCTGCAGCCGTCCCGAACTGTCCTGCAACAGCCAGAAACGGGTATAACGTTGCAGGCGCGGGAGAATGATCCACTGCAGGGTCGCGGTGAGCAGCAGGGACGAGGGCAGGAGTTGCAGCGGCAGTGGTGCGTCCTTCAACACCGGGCGAACCATCATGCTGATGAGGAGTAGGACCGGGAACACCGTCAGCCATGTCGTCACGAACCGCTTCCACTTGCTGGCACTCGCATCGCTCGGCAGCTCGAAGGTGACGCCGTCGCCAGTTTCGAGCTGGCGGAGCGCGGTGGAGAAGCGGTCCGCGACAGCGACGTGCGCGCGCATCTTGGGGTCGTCATGCCATGTATCGGCTGCGGCGCGATCGTCGAAGCGAAAGAGCAGGTGCTGAAAACCCGCCGTCTGACCGAGCCGGATCGCAGCCCGATACCCCGGCGCCGCACGGGCGTGCCGGTTCAGTTCCTCCACCCAGCGTTCGAAATCCTGCTCGTGGCCGGCACGAATGGCCCGGCTGGTGATGATCGTGGCGGTCTGGTCAGGATCGATTGGCATAACGGCGAGAACAGACGAGGCGGCCGGTACGTTGCGCGGCCGCTTCGTGCATTTTGCCCGTGTCGACTCGCATCAGGACAGGCCTGTCAGCTTTAGCGCCTGACAGACCGTATAGCGCGTCACCGGACCGCCGCGTGCCGCCGTGAGGCCACTAGCAGTGCATGCGGCGATCAGCGCGCCAATCGTCGGGCGACCGTCACGATCGCCGCCGTCGCGGCGATAGGTGGTGATCGCATCCTGGATGCACCGGATCACCGGTTCATTCCGTTCATAAGCCCGGGCGCGGCGATCGCCATGCCGGAGCGCCATATCTGCAATGCCATCCATCATCGTCGACGGTCGATAACCGATTATCGCGACGGGATCATCATCGTCCGTCACAAGGCCAGGGCATGTGGCCCGTGCCAAGATCAGAACGGCGTTGAAGGTTTCCGCGCGACTTTATAATGGCACCGGACCGGTTACTTCGGTCACCTCGCGCCCGGCAATCGTGCCCGGCAGCCCGCATGCAGGCAGAGCGTCAGGGTCTTACGTCACAATGAATTATCGCCATTCCTTCCATGCGGGCAACAGTGCCGATGTCGTGAAGCACAGCCTGCTGATCGCGCTCGTGCGGGCCCTGCAGCAGAAACCGGGCGCGCTGACGCTGATCGATACGCATGCCGGCTGCGGGCTGTACGACCTTGACGGCGAGGATGCGCAACGCACCGGCGAGTCCCTACAGGGCGTGCTGCGGGCCTTTGCCGAGCCGAACCCGTTGCTGGACGACTACCGCGCCGCCGTGCAGGCGGTGAATTCCGGGACCGAGCCGCAATTCTACCCCGGCTCGCCGCGGATCCTCGCGCAGCTTCTGCGCCCGCAGGATTTGCTGATCCTGAACGAGAAGCACCCCGAGGACGCCTATACCCTGCGCGGGGTGATGCGCGGCACGCCCGCCGCGGTGCACGAGCGCGACGCCTATGAGCTTTGGCTCGCGATGCTGCCGCCCCGCACCGCGCGCGGCGTGGTGGTGGTCGACCCGCCGTACGAACAGCCCGATGACCGCGACCGTATCACAGCGACCCTCGCCGCCGCGCACCGCAAATGGGCGCATGGCGTGACGGTGATCTGGTATCCGCTGAAGGACCGCGCCACGCATACGCGGTGGACGGGGCAGTTGCGCAGGCTCGGTATCCCCAAAGTGCTGGGGGTGGAGCATTGGCTGTACGATGCCGATCAGTCCGGCATCTACAACGGCGCGGGCCTGTATATCGTCAACCCGCCCTACGCCTTCACGCAGGCGCTGCCGCCTATGCTTGAAGCGCTGCGCGCGGTGCTGGCGCCGGAGGGGCATAGCGGCGAGATCACCGCCGTGTGGCTGGGCGATTAGCGTAAACCCGCATCGCCCCGCTCTGGCCGGCTGCAAACGGCCGGGCTGCCAACGTCAAAAGACCGACGCTCTGGCAGGCAATTCGCATCGTCGAGAGCGGCCGTCCGTTGAGTACGATCATTCCCGATTCTCCAGCTCCGGTCGGCGATTTCGAGACGATCTATTGGGACCAGTAATCCGTGCCGCCGGGGGGCGCCAAGCTGCTGACGGTTCCGAAGCCGGCCTCAGGTTTGTCGTTGCCGAAGCGCGGGGGTTACGATCGTACGGCGAGATCGTTATAGGTCCGTAATGAAGATCGCTGCAATTTCCGACATTCACGGGAATGTCGCTGCCCTCGACGCAGTTCTCGGCGACATCGCCACCCGGCACGTGGACCAGATCGTGAACCTCGGGGACATCTGCTCAGGGGGCCTGTTCCCGCGGGAAACAGCCGATCGATTGATGCCTCTGGGATTGCCCACTATACGCGGCAATCACGAACGTCAGATATCGGATCAGCCTCGCGAGCGCATGGGATTGTCCGATCGCCACGCCTTCGACCAGCTGAGCGCTGAACAGCGTGCGTGGCTGACAGCATTGCCCACGACCATGCGCCTGTCCAAAGATGTGCTGCTTGTTCATGGCACGCCGGACAGCGACCTGACCTATTTTCTAGAGACGGTGACGGAGGCGGGGCTTCGTCAGGCCACTCGCGAGGAAGTTCGACACCGTGCGGGAACTGTCGATGCGGCCGTGATCCTCTGCGGCCATACGCATCTCCAGCGGGTGATGACGCTCGACGACGGGCGCATGATCATAAATCCGGGAAGCGTCGGTCTTCCGGCATATGACGATGACCGACCCTACGCTCACCTGGTGGAAAGCGGATCGCCGCATGCGCGCTATGCGGTATTGTCCAATGAGGGTGATGGCTGGGTGGTAGAGTTTCTGTCCGTCGATTATGATTGGGAACAAGCGGCCCGTGATGCCGAGGCGAATGCCCGGACCGACTGGTCCAGACCTTTGCGAACCGGTCGGGTCTAGCACGAGGGTATCGTATTTCTCGATGCGAAGTGCGTTTCGGGAAGCCGTGTCGCTTCTCGAAATCCGGTCCTTCAGGGAACGGCATCAGCGCCGAGCCTCCCCAAAGCCAATTTTCTGCAGTCGCCGACCAAGCGTCACGTGTGAGCTCGACGCCATCCACGTCACCGGCATCATCGTCAGGCAGCGTATGCGCCGCTGGGTTATCGGTCGCGTCTTGAAGCCTGGTACCGTAGACATATCGCAGGGTCGGTTTCGTTGCCGGGGATGCGTGTTGGGTCCATGGTTTTTCCCTTTGCTGTCTTGTGGGAACTTACTAGCATTCGTTGACGCCATCGACGTATCTGGCCGTCAATGCGCTGACTTGGCTGAGAATTTTGTACGTAAACATGTCAAAAATTATGACATATTCGTTCGAGGGCATGAGCACGGCGCTACGGGAATAATTGCGATGATTGTTGCGGCGGCAAACCGATAAGCAACATTCGCTAGGCAAGATTTCGAAAATATGGTGTGGATACGGCAACGTCGAGGAATGCCACGGCAATCATCGACCGTACGTCTTGATCGAGGAATCCAATGCGCGCGTCAGTGTTACAGGCGTCCGCTGCGGTCGGAACCACCCTGCGCGGCAAGCATCCGAAAGCCCCGATGCCTGCTCGCCAAGGCAGCGTGCCGACACCGAGGGGCCGCTCCGGGTTGCGAACCGCCACGGGCGACATTCACGAACGCCGGCATCATCATCCCGTGCTTTCGCGTCGGGCGGCAAGCTCGGCCGACCGGGACGAATATCGTCTGCTTCTCGGCCACACATACGGTTTCAATACCGTCGTCGACCCCATGCTCGGTGTCGGCGGTGGACTGATCGGCTGCCTTGTCTGGGGCCTGCCCGAACCAGGACTGAGTGCCGGTGACTGGAGCCGGTGTGCCGTCGGGCTGGACACCAACCTACCCGACGCTGCCGTGCAGGACCGACCTGCTGCAACGGCAGCGGCGGTGTCGATGTTTGCGGCGTATGAGGAATGGATGCCGGCATGACGCAGCAAATGGACGGTGCCGTCGATCTGACCAACTGCGATCGCGAGCCGATCCATATTCCCGGCTCGATCCTCCCCCATGGTGCGATGCTCGTGGTCGATCCTGCAACGATGCTGGTCGAGCAGGTCGCAGGCGACACCCTCGGCCTGTTCGGCAGGGATGCGGCGTCGCTGACCGGGCAGGACTTGGCGGACTTGCTGAATGCCGAGCAGCTTCAGCGGCTTCGCGATTTGCTGCAAAGCTCCAGCCTCGCGCGCCCGCGTCACCTGCTGGATCCGTTGCTGCGGGTCGTCCCCGACCGCGCGATCGATGCCAGCGTCCATCTGAGCGATGGCGCGCTGGTGATCGAGGTCGAGGATGCCGACCTGAGCGACCGTCATGCCGTCGATCCGCTCGCCTGCGTCCAGGAAATGTTCGACGGACTTGGCGACGCTCCCGATCTCCAGGCCTATTGCCAACTGGCGGCCGAGCGGGTGCGGGCGGTCGCGGGCTACGACCGGGTGATGGTCTATCGCTTCATGCCCGACGATTCCGGCTGGGTGTTCGCCGAAGCCCGGAACGCCGACATCACGCCATTCCTCGATCTGCACTATCCCGCGTCGGATATCCCGAAACAGGCCCGCACGCTGTATCTGACCAGCTGGCTGCGTCTGATCACCGAAGTCGATTACACGCCCGCGCCGCTGCTGCCGTCGATCAATCCGCGCAGCGGCCTGCCGCTCGACATGAGCCACGCGACCCTGCGTGACGTTTCGCCGATCCACCGGGAATATCTGCGCAACATGGGCGTCGACGCCTCGATGTCGATCTCGATCATCTTCGAAGGCAGGCTTTGGGGGCTGATCGCCTGTCACCATCATACGCCGCGCCGCCTGCCGCGTCATCTCCGCGGTGTCTGCGAGCTGTTCGGATCGATGTTCTCGCTGCAACTGGAAGTGCGGCTGCGCGCCGAGCAGCTCGAGGCCCGGTTGCTGTCCCGCAAGGCGCTGTCCGGGATCATGCACGCGCTGGCGAGCGAGGATGATTACGGGGCCGGACTGGTCGCGCAGCAGCAGCAGCTGCTCGATTACATATCCGCGGGTGGTCTTGCGCTGCGGGTTGGGCAGACCCGTGGCGGTGTCGCCATCCGCGTCAACAGCGGCATCACCGCGTTGGGCAATACGCCCGATGACGACCAGATTGGCGCCCTGACAGACTGGCTGACCCTGCGCATGGGCACGTTCGAAGGGGTGTATGCCACGGATCGGCTGGGCGAAGACTATCCGCCGGCCAAGGCCTATGCGGAGATCGCCTCCGGGTTGCTTGCCATGTCCGTCTCGCGCGAACCGCGCGACTTCGTGCTGTGGTTCAGACCCGAGGTGGTCGAGACCGTGCAATGGGGCGGCGATCCGAACAAGCCCATGGAAGTCGGTCCGAACGGCATCCGGCTGACGCCGCGCAAATCCTTCGAGGCGTGGACCGAGACCGTGCGCGGTCGGTCGACCCCCTGGTCGCCGTCCGACAACGATGCTGCGTTCGACCTGCGGGTGTCGCTGCTGGAGGTCGTCCTGCGGCGGATCGATGCTGCCGCACGCGAACGGCTGCGCGCCTGGCAGCAGGAACAATTGCTGATGGCCGAACTCGACCACCGGGTGAAGAACACCTTGGCCAGCATTCAGGCGATGGTGGCGCAGACGAGCCGAAGTGCGTCGTCGCTTGCTGCTTTCACCCATGGGCTCGACCGGCGGATTCGGTCGATGTCGCGCGCACACAGTCTGCTCACGCAAAGTCGATGGGAAGGCGTGTCGCTCATCGTGCTGATCCAACAGGAGCTAGATGCGTATCGGGCGGAGCATGCGAACGTCACGATCACCGGTCCGGATGTGATGCTTCTCCCGAAAGCGGCACTGGCGCTGTCGTTGGCGATCCACGAGCTTGCCACCAACGCCGGCAAATACGGGGCCTTGTCGGCCGCCGGCGGTCATGTCGACATTCGTTGGCAGTTTGACCCGCAGGCTGGACTGGAGCTGCGATGGCAGGAAAGCGGCGGTCCTCCGGTCAGCAAGCCCACACGGCGCGGTTTCGGATCGACCTTGATCGAGCGGGCCTTGGCGCTGGAAACGAGCGGATCTTCGACTCTAACGTTCGACCCGGGCGGGGTGGCGTGCGCGATCGTCATGCCCGCGTCGGTGGCGCAGTCTGGCGGCACCGCCTCCCACGCCTCTATCGCCCATGATGCCCCTGCGAAAGTCACAGACATTCCTACCGACAATCCGCCGCGGATCCTGATCGTTGAAGATTCAGCTATGGTGCTGATGCTCATCGAGGATGTGGTCATCGATTTGGGCTGGGACATTGTCGGTCCCGCGATGCGGCTGCCGGAAGCCTTAAAGCTTGCTTGCGAGGCAGCGATCGATGCCGCGCTCGTCGACGTCAATCTCGATGGCGAAATGTCGTGGGACGCTGCTGCCATCCTGCAAGATCGCAAGATCCCGTTCGTCTTCACCACCGGCTACGACAGCGCCACCGTCCTGCCGGAGCGGTTCGCCGGCCATCCCGTGCTCAACAAGCCGTTCTCGGCCGAAGACGTTGGACGCACGTTGCAAACCTTGTTGAGCCGGCACTGAGCGTGCCGCAGGGGAATGCCGGGCAGCGTAGATTGATCGACCATGCCTGGCCGCGACCGGTTGCGGACGTTCGTTCATGCTTGGCGACACCGTTGAAAAATGGCTGGCATCCAACGATGATCGACTGCGGTTCCTGCGATTGCTCTCTTTGCAGCAAGCGCAATGTCACAACCGTCCGGTTGCGCGACCGCTTACGCTTCATCGACGGCGTGACACCTTTTTGAGGGCTCGCGACAATGTGTCGATCGAATAGGGCTTATGCACCAGTTCGAACCCGTGCGTACCGCTCTGCGCCAGAACCTCGCTGTACCCGCTGGTCAACACGACCGGCAGCTTAGGATACAGCCGGCCGATCTCCTGACCCAGCTCGATACCGGACATGCCCGGCATCATCACGTCGGAGAAGACGATGTCGAACCTGCCTGCATCTGTCGCCAGTTCGGCGAGTGCCTTGGAGGCGTCCATCGCCAAGACCGTATGATAGCCCAACTCTCCCAACGCCTCGGTCGCGAACATGCCAACCTCGGCATTGTCCTCGACGACCAGCACGCAGGCGCCTTCGCCGAGCGGCAGGGAGTTGTCGCCTTCTTCGGCCGCTCCGCCGTCCAGCCCGTCGACCCGGGGCAGGAACATGGTGAATGTTGCGCCTTCGCCTTCGTCGCTTGTGACGACGACGCCCCCGCCGGACTGCTTTGTGAAACCGAAGACCTGGCTGAGGCCAAGGCCTGTCCCTTCGCCTACCCCCTTGGTGGTGAAGAACGGTTCGAAGATCCGTTCAATGTTGTCGGCTGGAATACCGGGACCGCTGTCGGTCAAGGAGACCGTCACGAACTCGCCCGGCGTGGCCGGATGGGACCGTATGGCGGGCATGCCGGAGGCTGCCGCCACCACGATGGCCAGCTCGCCCGCGCCGTTCATGGCATCGCGTGCATTGACCGCCATGTTGACGATCGCGGTGTCGAACTGGCTGCGGTCCGCGTCGATGTAGCAAGGCTCCGTCGGCAGCCGATGCGATACCTTGATGCGTGCGCCCGTCAGCGTCCGCACCATGTCGCTGACCGTCCGCACGCTTTCCGAGACATCGAAGACTTCGGGTTTGAGCGACTGGCGGCGCGCGAATGCGAGCAACTGGTTGGTCAGTTTGGTCGCGCGTTCGGCGGTGTCGGAGATCGCGTCGATATAGCGCTGCCGGCGTTCGTCGGAGAGACCGGGCCGGCGCAATAGGTCGATAGAACCCCGGATGACCGTCAGCAGATTGTTGAAGTCGTGCGCCACCCCACCGGTGAGTTGCCCGATCGCCTCCACCTTCTGCGATTGGCGCAACGCATCCTCGGCCTGGCCGAGGTCGGCGGTTCGCTCGGCGACGCGCTGCTCCAGCGTTTCGGCGAGCGCGCGCAGATCGGCGACAGCACGGTCGCGCTCCGCTGCGATGCTCCGCCGTTCCTCGACGTCGATCAGGACGCCGGGAAAGCTCAGCGGCGTTCCGTCGGGTGCATGGTCAACCCGACCGTTCGCCTCGATCCAGTAATATCGGCCGTCAGCACGGCGGACCCGGTATTGATGCGCATAGGACCCACTGCGGGCGATCACCGCGGTGATGGCCTCAGTCAGCCCTGCCTGATCGTCGGGATGTACCGTTGCTGTAATCTGCGCGAGCGGAATGCCGGATCGGCCGAGCGCCGGATCAAGGCCGAAGGCACGCGCGAATGCCTCGTCTACGGTGAATTGATCGCTTGGCAGGTCCCAGTGCCAGGTGCCGATGATGGCGCCGGCTTCCAGCGCGAGTTTCACCCGCTCGACGTTCTGACGTGCGACGGCTTCACTGACACGCAGGCGTTCCTCCGCTTCTCGGCGGGCGGTCACGTCGTTGAAAATAATTGCGATCTGTCGATCTGCGGGATCGCCAACCCTTACTGCGCGTACGTCGAACCAGCGCTGGAATGCCTCGGCATAATTCTCGAAATTGGTTGCTTCACCGGTCTTGGCAACATGCCCGTATGTCTCGAACCAGAACTGCTCGAGGTCAGGTGCGAATTCCGTGACCCACTTGCCGCGCAAGTTGACGCCGGACTGGCGTTCAAAAGCGGGGTTGGCTTCGACAAACCGGTAATCGACGGCTTTGTCATCCTCGTCGAACTTGACCTCGACGATGGCGAAAGCCGCATCGACCGTGTCGAAGATTGTCTGGAAGCGCTGCTGCGCTTTCCGGAGCGCTTCGCCGGCAAGATGCTCTTCGGTACGATCACGAAGAACCTTGACGTAACCGGTATGGCGGCCGGCCGAATCCCGGAGCAGGGATAACTCACCGCTGGCCCAAAAAGGCTCGTCCCCCTTGCGCACGTGCCACCGCTCATCAGTGGCCCGCCCCGTCTCACGGGCGCAGGCCATCTCCTGTACCGGCACCCCGGCCGCGCGGTCTTCATCCGTGAAGAACAGGAAGACGCTTCGACCGATCACCTCGTCTTCCGACCAGCCCAGCACCCGTTCCGCGCCATAGCTCCATTCGATGATACGGCCTTCGAGATCGCAGGCTACGATGGCGAAGTCCTGTGCGCTATCGACAATCGCCCGCTGGCGCGCTTCGGCGGCAATCAGGCGTCCCGTTGCAACACGCTGCTCAAACTGCACCATGACCTGTCGCGCCATGACGCGGATCGTCTGCTTCTGAACCTCGGTCAGGTCGCGGGGGCGATAGTCCAGAACGCAGAGCGTGCCGATCGGAAAGCCATCAGACGACTTCAACAGGGCGCCAGCATAGAAGCGCAGGTGCGGCTCACCCGTGACCAGGGGATTGCAGTCGAACCGTGGGTCGTCTGTCGCATCGGGGACGAGCAGGAATTCATCCTCGAGGATCGCACGCCCGCAGAAAGACGTCTCCAACGGCGTCTCACGAACGCCAAGCCCGACTTCCGCCTTGAAGAACTGGCGGCCGTCCCCGATCAGATTCACGATCGCGATTGGCGCGTCGCAGATCGCCGCCACCAGTTCGGCGATCTCGTCGAACGCCGCCTCGCGCGGAGTGTCCAGCAGGTCATATTCTGCGAGGGCAGCCAGTCTCTGCTTCTCGTGCGCGGGCAGCTCGGTCATCGGACTCCAAAGGTTTAGCGGATCACTGTGCTGTAGCATCGTCACCGCCAAGCTCAACGTTGGTCGTTCTTAAACTGTCGAAACCGACCGGTTGTGGCACCCGCAGCGACTTATGCTCTTTCCCGTTCCTCGACGATGGCTCCATGATTTGAAAATCCTGCATCGCGACCGCTGTGATCACGGAAAGATCCGATGACAGGGAACCTCGGCATGCCTCTCACGTATGTTGGTTAACGAATATATTGTGGGATTGGGACGAGGGGTCGATGACTGAGACTGGAAGAGTTGCCTATCATCGCGACCGGGCTGAGCAAGAACGAAGGCGCGCGAGCGAAGCAATCGATGACCGCAGCAAGAATGTTCATATCGAACTGGCCCTGGCCCATGGAAAAGCGGTCGTTCTTGGCGGGCATCGTCTTCGCGCAGCACACGACCGGTGATGCGGGCCGAAGAGGTTTGACGGTATTCCCTCTCGGACGCTCGCGCAGAGAGCGCTGATCATGCGGCGACCGAGAGCCCGCCCGAACGGGATGCCGGTGTTTGCCCAGGTTCCCCTTCCGAGGACACGCGATCGTAACACGAGATCAGGTAGAGAATGCTGTCTAGCCCATCGCATCGGAATAGGTGTCGATCCGACGCGGCATGAACGATCGGCGACGCTGCAGCCGCGACGATGGATTCGAAGCTCGACGAGCCTGCGCTCGCGACGCTGACATCGGGTGTCCTGGCGAACATGCTGGTCTGTCTGACCGTATGGATGGCGATGTCCGCCAGAACGCTGTCGGGCAAGGTCGCCGTGATCATAAGCCCCGTCGCCATCTTCGTCGCCGCGGGCGTCGAGCATTTCATCGCCAACATGTCACTGCTGCCAATCGGCTGGTCAGGTGAGCGTCTGATCGCCTCCCGCGGTGAGGTGAGCCCAAGGGAGGGCAGGACCGACGGGCACGATTCCGCAAGGGTTGAGGTCGCGGTGGCTGGCGTAGTAATGCGTCTTGATGTGATCGAGATGCACCGTCGCGGCGATGCGCGGATCTGCCAGCATCCGTGCGACGTAAGCGTCCAACGCCGGATAGTCGGAGATGCGGCGCACGTTGCACTTGAAATGGAAGTGATAGACCGCATCGAAGCGCACCAGTGTGGTGAAGAGCCGGATATCGGCCTCCGTCATCGCCTCGCCCACCAGCCAGTCGCTGCCGGACAGCCTCTCTTCCAGCCAGTCGAGCGATTCGAACAGCGGGCGCACCGCCGCCTCGTACGCGTCCTGCGTCGTGGCGAAGCCGGCCTTGTACACGCCGTTGTTCACCGTGTCGTAGACACGGTCGTTTACCTCATCGATCTGCCGGCGCTGGGCATGAGGATAGAGGTCCGGTCCGGATCCGGCGAACGCCGCGAGCATCCGGATGATGTCCGCCGATTCGTTCGACACGATCGTGTCGGTCTCGCGATCCCACAGGACGGGTACGGTGACCTTGCCGGAATAGTCCGGCCTGGCGCGGGCGTACAACTGCCACAGGAACTCGGCGTCGTGCAGCGGATCGCCACTGCCGCCGCGGCTCGTGCCGAAGGTCCAGCCATTGTCCAGCATGACAGGATCGACCACCGAGACGCCGATCGCATCCTCCAGTCCGTGCAGCGCGCGCACGATCAGCGTCCGGTGTGCCCAGGGGCAGGCATAGCTGACATAGAGGTGATACCGACCGGGCGTCGCCGGATGGCCGGGCTGTCCGTCTTGGCCGGGGCTCCCCACCGGGGTCAGCCAGTCGCGAAAGCCCGCATCCTGCCGTTCGAACGCGCCGCCCTTGCTGTCTTCCGTCACCTTGCCCGCGTGCCACGCGCCGTCGATCATTCTACCCATGTCATCCCTCCGTCGAAATCGGACCTCAAGCAAGATCCGCCACCGTTTCCCCTCACGAACGACCAAAGGCTCTTTTTGTCCCATGCGATGCCTCTGGCGGCGGGTTCGGGACTGGTCGCCCCGGCTCAGGCAACAGCGGCCGCAGGTCGACGGTCGCGTCCACCACGCCGGTCGCCGGGTCGTCGCGAAAGGGATAGGAGGTGCAGGAGCGGTAGGAGGTTCTTGAATGGCAACGCATGGTCGGATGGCAGGAATGGCGGCTGGGTTGATGATCCTTGCGGCGGCGGTCGAGGCTGCCGCACAGCCTCGCGTCGAGCGCCTGACAGAGAGGCCTGTCGCGCTGACGCTGTTGCCGGCCACAATGCACGGCCGTTTCGAGCGGAAAGGCGCCGGCTTTGTTCGCCAGTGGCCGGGCAGTTATGCCGAGACGGCGTTTCGGGGCTCGGCGGTATCGTTCGACGTGGGGCCAGGCGAGGTGGCACTTCACGTATTCGTCGATGGGCGCAGGATCACGACGCTCGTCAAGCCAGTCCTCGGCCTGTACCGCGTCGCCGGGATGCCCGCCGGCCGCCACGTGTTGCGCATCGAGGTCGCTTCAGAAAGTCAGTCCGGTCCGACCGGCATCGGGCCGTTCTTTGCCGAGCGGGGGACTGTCGGAGCGAGGTTGGAGCAGCGCGCGCGGCAGATCGAGTTCGTCGGCGACTCGCATAGCGTCGGCTATGGTGTGACGTCGTCCAAACGCGAATGTACCCAGGACGAGGTCTGGGCGACGACAGATACGTCGCGCGGCTTTGGCGCGTTGCTCGCACGCCGCTACGGCGCGGATTACGCGGTCAATGCGATCTCCGGGCGCGGGGTTGTGCGCAACTATGGCGGGTTCGCGGCCGACACGCTGCCCGAAGCCTATCCCTTTACCCTGTTCGATCATCGATCCCGCGCCAACGCGCCCGGCTGGCATCCGCAGGTGGTTATCGTCTCGCTCGGCACCAACGATTTCACCACACCGCTTCACGCCGGCGAAACATGGGCGAGCCGCGACGCGCTCCACGACGATTACGAACGACGCTATGTGCGCTTCGTGCAAGCGCTCCACGCGCGCGATCCACGCGCACAGATCGTGCTGTGGGCCACGGACATGGCCAATGGCGAGATCCAGGCGGAGGTGGCCAAGGTTGCCGCGACCTTGCGCAGATCCGGCGCGCCGTGGCTCACCTATGTTCCGGTCAACGGCCTTTCCTTCACCGGGTGCCACTCGCACCCCTCGCTCGCGGATCAGACCGTGATTGCCGACCGGATCGCGGCGGTGATCGACGCGCGCGTCGCGGGATGGGCGCGGCGACCCTGATCGATGGCCAGCCGGTTCGTCGGGCCGGCAAACGCAATAGGGCGCGGCGCATTATCCTGCTATCGCAGGAGGATGACGATATCGCATCCTGCCCCCACCGATGCCCGTGTCGAGGAACGCGCCGCAGTCGACGCCGCGACCTTTGCCGCCGAGATCGCTTTGCGCGACGCGCCGATCGTGTTGCGCGGCCAGGTCGCGCACTGGGCCAGCGTCCGGGCTGCGGCGGGTGGCGATCGCGCGACGGCGGCGTATCTGACTGGGCTCGGCGATGGCGGCAAGCCGATGGAGGTGCTGATCGGCGGCCCGGCGTTCGGTGGCAAATTCTTCTATCGCGGCGATAATCTGGAAGGGTTCAACTTTCACCGCGAAAAGGCGCCGCTCAACGTGTTGCTGAGCGAATTGCTGCGCCTGTCGGACGTCCCCGAAGCCGAACGGCACATCCTCTATGCGAACGCAGCGACCGCGCCCGAGCATCTGCCGGGGTGGGCGGCGGCGAACCCGCTCGATCTGCCGATGGGCGGGGCGACGCCGCGGTTGTGGATCGGCAACGGATCACAGACCGCGACGCATTATGACGGGTCGACCAATCTCGCCTGCGTGGTCGCTGGCGAGCGGCGGTTCACGCTGTTTCCCCCCGATCAGGTCGGCAATCTCTATCTGGGGCCGCTCGACCGGACGCTGGCGGGGCCGCCTTCGAGCATGGTCGATCCGCTCGCGCCCGATCTGAAGCAGTATCCGCGCTATGCCGAGGCGCTCGGCCACGCGGTGGTGGCCGATCTGGGGCCGGGCGATGCGATCTTCATCCCGGCGATCTGGTGGCATCACGTCCAGGCGTTCGGGACGCTCAACGTGCTGTGCAACTATTGGCGCGCCTATGATTCGAGCGTGTCGGCGTTCCATGCGGTGGTGCACGCGATGATGGCGGTGCGCGACCTGCCCGCGGCGGAGAAGGCGGGCTGGCGCGCGTGGTTCGAGCATTATGTGTTCGCCGACGAGGCGGCGGCGGCGGGCGATCATCTGCCCGCGCCCGCGCGCGGCGTGCTCGGGCCGGCCAGCCAGGACCGGACCGAGCGGATGCGCGGCTATCTGCTCAAATCGCTCCAGCGCCGCTGAGCGTCAGTCGCTGTCGAGATAGGCGGCGACCCAGACGAGCGGCGCGTTCCAGTTGATCGCCACCTCGTTCAGCGCATAGGCGTTGATGTCGTCCGTCCAGCAGCGTTGCGGCGCGCACCGGCCTTTCAGTTTCACGGCGACCGGATCGACCATCGCGCTGTTGTTGGGGCCGCCCGACACCACCCCCGGCGGCGGCGGTGGCGAAGATGCCGACAGCTGATGCGCCCAGAACCGGTGATGCGGGTTGGTCAGCGGCTTCCACCCGGTCCCCGAGACATAGGATTGGCCCAGCGGATTGCGACCGAGGATATAATCGGCCGCATCGACGACGCCGGCGCGGTAGCGCGCATCGCCGGTGAAACGCTGTGCGAGGCCAAGCAGCATCGCGCGGTTGAGGATGCTGGAATTCGAGCCCCAATTATAGGTCTGCGACGCGTAGGGGATGCGGTAGCCGGTGTGCGTGGTTTCGGCGAGGAAGCCGTCGGCGGCCGCGACGATCGCCGCACGTGCGCTATCGCGGATCGTCGCGGGAACGCCGCTTGCGGTCGCGAGCGTGATCATGCCGAGTGGTGCGACGCTGGCCCAGCCGGGTTCGCCGGTCGCGCCGGTCGGCAGCGCTGCGCGGTAGGCGGTATCGCCGGTCGTCGCGAACAGCTCGGCTGCAGCCCAGGCGCGTTCGTCGTCGAGCGTCTCGTCGCCATAGCCGCCGCTGCCGGTGAAGCCCTGCGCCGCGAAGATCGCGGGGTTGCGCTGCGCGGCGGTCCAGGCGGCGCGCGCGGCGGCAAGGCACCGCGCGGCAAAGGCGGGATCGATCGGCTGCCACAGCCGCGCGGCCTGCGCTGCAACCGCGGCAAGATTCAGCGTTGCCGCGGTCGAGGGCGGGTAGAGGAGCCGCGGTTCCTTGTCGTCGGCGGGCGCGGTCGGCAATGTCGTCCAGCGCGCGTCGGCAACCTTGTGATGCGCCATGCCGCCCGCGTCGACCGGCGTAAGTGCAAGCCGGCCCGAGCGATCATGCGGCCCGACGGGGAGTGCGACGCGGGTGCCTGTGGGGACCTGCATCCGCAGCATCCACTCGACCTCCCACCGCGCTTCGTCGAGCAGGTCGTCGCGGCGGTTGCCGGCTTCCGGCAGCCGCGCCTGACCATCGGCGAACACGCGACGCGCAAGCCCGGTTTCGTAGAGATTCTGCAGCGTCCACACCGCGATGCCGCCGTTGACGACATATTTGCCATGGTCGCCTGCGTCGTACCAGCCGCCGGTGACGTCGAGCGTATAGGGGCAGCCGGACCAGACATTGCCCTTCTCGTCCGCGCCCGAAAAACAGGCGGCGACCTCGCGCGGGTGTCCGGCCGCGCGCGCCCAGCGGGCACCGGCCCAGCGCGCGTTGATCGGCGTGCCGGCGCGCTGCTGGTAGAAGAAGTTGAGCGCGTCCAGCGCGAGTGGGGCGTAGACGTCGCGGCCGACGCGGAAACGGCCGCTTTCGGTCCCGTCGACGCGCAGCTGGTAGTTGCCCGGGCGGGTGAGCGCGGTGAAGCGCGCGACATGGACATGATCGCCCGACGCCGCGTCGTCACCGCCGACGCTGGTGCGTCCCGCCAGCACGGTCTTGCCGGCGTCGTCGACCACGACCCAGTCGAGCGGCCGCGTCGCGTGATCGGCGACGATCGCAAGCTTGGGGTCTTCGGGACGGAAGCCGAGCTGGTTGAGGTTGATGACGGCCGCGGCAAGGAAGAGGGCGATGGGCATCAGATTGTCCTGTCCTGGCCCAACCGTGCCAGCGCGTCGGCATGGGGGGGCATGTGCGTCAGCGAGGTGGCGACGACGCGTTCGATCTGAGCGAGCCGCTTTGCCGCGATGGCGATCGGCAGCGCGTCGCAGATTGGGTCATGGCCGGTCACGGGTGCGTCCTGTCCGGTCAGCAGAGCAAGCCGGCTGACCTCGTTGAACAGCTCGTCCGCTTCGCGGAAAATGCGTCCGCCGGCGCGGAACAGCGCGAGCTTTTCGGCGAGGCCATCCGGGATCGGCGCCGCCGCGCGCTCGCGCCAGAAGGGTTCGGTACGGGCATTGAGGCGATAATGCGCGACGAGGAAATCGCGGATCCGGACGAACTCGCCGGTCATCGTGCGATTATATCGGTCGACGATCGCCGGGGCAGGGGGACCGCCCGCCGGAAGCATTCGCAACAGATGCTGAAGCCCGCTCTGCACCAGATGAATGCTGGTTGATTCCAGTGGCTCCATGAACCCCGCCGCGAGGCCGAGCGCGATGCAGTTGCCGCTCCAGAACCGGGTGCGGTGCCCGGTGGCGAAGCGGATCACGCGCGGGTCGGCCAGTGTCTCACCCTCCAGCCCTGCGAGCAGCGTCGCGGTCGCTTCGTCCTCGCTGCAGTGGCGGCTGGAAAAGACATGCCCGTTGCCGGTGCGATGCTGCAGCGGGATACGCCAGCGCCAGCCGGCGGGTTCCGCGATCGCCCGCGTGAGCGCGAGCGGCGCGGCGTCGGCGGCCGACGGGACCGCGACCGCACGATCGCACGGCAGCCATTGTGACCAGTCGGTCCAGCCCGCCTGCAGCGCGCCTTCTATCAGCAGCGCGCGAAACCCCGTGCAGTCGAGGAACAGGTCGCCCTCGACACGGCTGCCATCGGCGAGATGGACCGCGGCAATTCCGGCGGGGCCACGCTCGACGCGGTCGACCCGGCCCTCGCGGCGGATGACGCCGTGCGCCTCGGCCTGCGCGCGCAGGAACACGGCGTAGCGGCCTGCGTCGAAATGATAGGCGTAGCCGATCCGCGACAGCGGTGAATCACCGTTCGCGATCGGGCGCGAGAAACGGCCGGCTTGGGCGGCGCGGGCTTCGAGCGAATAGGCGCCGAGCGCTTCGGCGGCCCCCGCCTGGCGGGCGCGCAGCCACTGCGCGGCGAATGGCACGCCGGCGATGTCGGTCCCGATCTGGCCGAACGGATGGACGTAGGATTCGCCCGGGCGCGTCCAGCCCTCGAAGCGGATGCCGAGCTTGTAGCTGCCGCCGGTCGCGCGGAGGAATGCGTCCTCGTCGATCCCGAGCATCGCGTGAAAGGTGCGGATCGGAGGGATCGTTGCCTCGCCGACGCCGATCGTGGCGATGTCGTCCGATTCCACGAGCGTCACGCGCGTCCCAGCCGGGCCCAGCAGTCGGCCGAACGCGACCGCGGCCATCCAGCCCGCGGTACCACCGCCGACGATCACGACCGATCCGAGCGTGCCGGTCATGCGCGCACCCGCGTCGGGCAAATGCGGGCCAGATAGTCCTCGTGCCGGGGCATTCGCGATGCGGCATCGGCGAACATCGCGCGCAGCCGGTCGAACCGTGCATCGACCTCCCGCGCGTCGACCGCATCGGCCAGCCGGTCCCAGCCGTCGGGAACGATGCCCTGGCCCAGCAGCACCGCGACCCAGCTCGCCTCCGCGAACAGATCGTCCTCCCACCGGAACAGGCGTCCGCGGCGACGCCACAAGGCGAGCTTCTCGCTCAAGCTGTCGGGGATCGCCCGCGCACGCGTCTCGCGCCAGAATGGCGAATCCTCGCGGCGCGTCGCATGGTAATGGAGGATGAGGAAGTCGCGGACCTGGTCGAACTGCGTCGCCGCCAGCCGGTTATAGGTGTCGATCTCGACCGGCGAGAAGCCCTGGTCGGGAAACAAGGCGAGCAGCTTCGAGATGCCGGTCTGGACCATGTGGATGCTGGTCGATTCGAGCGGTTCGGTAAAACCGGAGGCAAGGCCCAACGCGACGACGTTGCCGATCCACTGCTTGCGCCGCCGTCCCGCGGTGAAGCGCAGCAGGCGTGGTTCGGCGAGCGGGGTGCCGTCGACCCCGGCGCGCAGCGTCGCCGCGGCCTTGTCGTCCGAACAATGCGCGCTGCTATAGACATAGCCGTTGCCGGTGCGGTGCTGCAGCGGGATGCGCCATTGCCAGCCGGCCGCGCGCGCGGTCGAACGGGTATAGGGGGTGATCGCCGCGCCGGCGTTCGCGGTCGGCATCGCGACGGCCCGGTCGCAGGGCAGCCAGTGCGTCCAGTCCTCATAGCCCGCGCCCAGCGTCTGCTCGATCAGCAGGCCGCGGAACCCCGAACAGTCGAGGAACAGGTCCCCTTCGATGACGCGGTCGCCGGCCAGCGTGACGTGGCGGACATGGCCGGTCTCGCCGTCGAGCGCGACATCGACGACATCGCCTTCGACGCGCACGACACCGTCGCGCTCGGCGCGGCCGCGCAGGAAGCGTGCATAAAGGCCCGCGTCGAAATGATAGGCGTGCGCCATCTGCGACAGCACCGACGCCGGGTCGGGCGAGGGGGGTATGAACCGTCCCGCGCGCGCGGCGACCGCGCACAGCGAATAGGCCTCGATATCCTCGACGATCCCGGCGGCGCGGCGGCGACGCCAATATTGGTGGAAGCGCACACCCTCGATATCGAAACCGAACCCGCCAAAGGGATGCAGATAGCGCTCGCCAACCGCACCCCAGTTGACGAACTCGATCCCGAGCTTGAAGCTCCCCGCGGTCGCGGCGAGGAATTCGGCTTCTTCGATTCCCAGCATCGCGTTGAAGCCGCGGATCGGCGGGATCGTCGCTTCGCCGACGCCGACGGTGCCGATCGCGTCGGACTCGATCAGGGTGATGCTTGCCCCGGTCGGGATCAGCCGTGCGAGCGCGGCCGCCGCCATCCAGCCGGCCGTGCCGCCGCCGACGATGACGATGCGGCGGACGGGGGCGCCGATCGTCATGCGCGCGCCCGCAACGCGGCCATCGCCTGCGCATAAGGGGGAAGCGCGCGGACCTGCGCGATGACCCGCGCGCGCTGCTCGGCCAGATGCCGTTCGATCGCCGCCAGCGGCACTATGTCCGCGCGCGCATCGTAACGGCGCGGCATGAGGCCCATCGCGTCGAACATCACCGCCCAATCCTCTTCCTCGAACGGTTCGTCGTCATACATCGGCAACCGCCCGCGCGCCGCGAACAGAGCGTGTTTGGCGGCGACTGGTCCGGGTAGCGATGCCGCGCGGCGGTCGTCCCACAGCGCGCCGGCGCGACCGGCCACGGCATAGTGCGCGATCAGGAAGTCGCGCGCGCCCTGCAGCGCCCCGGCCGCGGTGCGGTTAAAGGCGGCGGCTTCGACGGGTGCCTGCGGTCCAGCGGGCCAGAGCTGGATCAACTGCGCGAGCGACCGCAGCAGCAGCGTCAGTGCGGTCGGGTGCAGCGGTTCGAGCAGACCCGCGGCGGCGCCTAGTGCGATGCAATTGCCCCGCCATGCCTGAACGCGGCGCGCCGCGTGGAACGGCTTGCCGGTGCCGCCAACGCTGCACGTCAGTCGCACATCCGCGCCGTCGAGCGGCCAGGTCGCCGTCCAGCCCGCGTCCTGCGCATCGACCTGCGTATAGGGCGGGGGGGCGCCCTGCGCGGACACCGTCTCGGTATGCGTGCGGTTGCAGGGCAACCAGCCGGACCAGTCTTCGGACGCGGGGCTGGTACGGCTGGCGATGCGCGCGTCGGTTCCCGAACAGTCGAGGACGATCCAGGGTTCGATCCCGGTACCGTCCGCAAGGGTCAGCCTCTCGACGATGCCGTTCGCTGCGATCTCGGCATCGACGAAGTCCGCGGACGCGCGTTCGGCCCCCGCTCGCAGCGCCGCCCCGCGCAACAGCGCTTCATAGGGCGCGACGGGCAGATGCAGCGCATGCGCGATCGGCGCCCCGGGCGCGAACCGGCCCGCCTGCGCGGCGACCGCAGACAGCGCGTGATCGGCCAGCCGGACCGGGTGCCCCGCCGCGCGCAGCCGTCCGGCGAGCTGGTGGAACGCGATGCCCTCGAGCGGCGCACCGGTCTCACCATAAGACAGGAACGTCGCCGCGCCGTCGGCCCGCCAGCCGCCGAACGCGACGCCCAGCGCATGGCCGCCGCCCGTCATCCGAACGAGTGCCGCCGCATCGAGACCGAGATCGGCATGGAAGCCCGCGAGCGCTGGCGGCACCGCGATCACCGGTGCGAAATCGCCCAGGCCATCGCCGCCGGTGCCGTCGTCGATCACCACTACGCGGTAGGACTCGCGTGGCAAGCGCCGCGCCAGCGCTGCCGCGGCGATCCAGCCACACAGGTTCGCGCCCAGCACAGCGACCGTGGCTGTCACGCGGCAGCCCCGATCCGCGCAAGATAGTCCGCATGCGATGGCATCCCCGCGGCGGTGCGGCGGCAGGCGTCGGCGACCGCCGCGACACGCGCGCGCGCGTCCGCGACGGGCAGTGCGGCGACGAGGGGGTGGATGCGTTCGGGCATGATTCGCTGGCCATAATAGACCGCGAGCCAGCTCGCGGGCAGGAACATGCCCTCGCGATATTGTTCGACGATGCCGCGATCGCGAAAGGCAGCGATCTTCCCGGCCAGCGAGGGGGGCAGGTCCATCGTCCGCATGTGGCGCCAGAACGGCGTGTCGTCACGCTCGGTCGCGCAATAATGCAGAACCAGAAAGTCGCGGACGCGGTCATATTCCAGCGCCATCGCGCGGTTGAATTCCGCGGCATCCGCAGGGTCGAGCACGGCGTCGTTCGGGAACAGCTCGATCAGCTTGCCGATGGCCAGCTGGATCAGGTGGATGCTGGTCGACTCGAGCGGCTCGAGAAACCCGGCGGAAAGGCCGATCGCCACGCAATTGTCGATCCACTGGCGCTGCCGACGCCCGGTGCGGAATCGCAGCATCCGCGGCTCGGCCAGGGGCTCGCCCTCGAGATTGTCGAGCAGCACCGCGCGCGCGCGGTCCGGATCGGTGAAGCGCGTCGAGAAGACATGACCGTTCCCGGTGCGATGCTGCAGCGGGATCCGCCATTGCCAGCCGGCGTCGCGCGCGGTGGCGCGGGTATAGGGGACGGGGGGACCGGTGTTCGCCGTCGGGACCGCCCAGGCCGCGTCGCAGGGCAGCCAGTGCGCCCAATCCTCGTGTCCCGCCTTCAGGGCGCCTTCGATCAGCAAGGCGCGGAACCCTGAACAGTCGACGAACAGATCACCCTCGATCCGCTGCCCGTCCGCCAGGCGAAGGGCCGCGATACCGCTCGGGCCCCGTTCGACGTGCTCGACGCGACCCTCGATCCGCGTCACGCCGCGGGCTTCAGCATAGTCGCGCAGATACGCGGCATAGAGCCCGGCATCGAACTGATACGCATAGGAATAGGTCGACCCGACCGATCGCGGATCGTCGAGCGGCGGCGTGAAACGCCCGGCACGCGCGGCGACGATCGGGAGCGAGCAGGCGGCGAGCGCGGGCGTCTCATCCGGCCTGCCCCGGGTCGCGTGGAGCCAATGCTGATGGAATGGCAGTCCGTCGATGTCATGCCCGAAATCGCCGAACGGATGGATGTAGCTGTCGCCGATCCGACCCCAATCGCAGAACTCGATACCCAGCTTGAACGTCGCCTTGGTACGCCGGACGAAATCGGCTTCGTCGATACCCAGTCTTTGATTGAAGAAACGGATGTGTGGCACCGTGGCCTCACCGACACCGACGGTGCCGATCTCCTCGGACTCGACCAGCGTGATGTCGGCCAGCCGTGCCGCGGACGGCGTACCGGTCGTTAGGCCGAGCGTCGCCGCGGTCATCCAGCCTGCGGTACCGCCACCAACGATAACGATGCGTAGCCGAGCACGTTCGTCCAATTCCACCCCCCGGCTATGTTGCAATCATGCAACAAGCCTAGCAATTCACTTAAAAACCGTCCGATTCAGTCTAGGCCGAACTCATCCCTCTCGCTACCAAACATTGTAAGAAAAAAGCGCTTACAAATGATAGCGCTAACACAATGAGGGGATGCCGGGAGTCATGGCCAAGTTCGAGATCACACGCGCCGCGCGTCGCGGGAACCTCCTCAAAGGTGGTGCCTCCTTGCTTGCGCTGTGCCTGGCCGCCGCGCCAAACGGCGCTCTGGCTCAGCAAGCCGATGCCGCCGCCGGCCAGACCACGCTGACGCCGAACGCGGCCGGGCGTACCGCATCTTCTGATCGCACTGCGGCGACGGTGGCCGGGGCGCCCCAGGCGGGCGCGGCACAGCCCTCCGCCAACGGGCAGGTGCCCTCGGGCGGTGCCGAGGTGACGCAGGCCGAGCAGTCGACCGCGACGCCGCAGGACGAAGCCGCCGATCAGGACATCGTCGTCACCGGCATCCGCCAGAGCCTGAAGAGTGCTCAGGCGATCAAGCGCAACTCCGAAGTCGTGGGCGATTCGATCTCGTCCGAAGACATCGGCGCGCTGCCCGACCGTTCGGTCACCGAAGCGCTGCAGCGCGTGCCTGGCGTGTCGATCAGCCGCTTCTCGGCCGGTGCCGATCCCGATCACTTCGCGACCGAAGGGTCGGGCGTCACCGTCCGCGGCCTCAGCTACACGCGCTCCGAGATCAACGGCCGGGATTCGTTCAGCGCGAACAACGGCCGCGGCCTGTCCTTCGCCGACGTGCCCGCCGAACTGCTTGGCGGCGTCGACGTGTTCAAGAGCCCGTCCGCCGACATGATCGAAGGCGGCATCGGCGGGTCGGTCAATCTGCGCACGCGCCTGCCGTTCGATTCCACCGGACTGGTGCTGGGCGGGACGCTCGAAAACAACTACGGCGATTTCGTCAAGAAGTCGGCACCGACGGTCTCGGTGCTCGGCAGTAATCGCTGGGAAACCGGCATCGGCGACTTCGGCATCCTTGCCAGCTTCGTGCGCTCGCAGGTCCGCAGCCGCGCCGACAGCGTGCAGATCTCGAACTGGGGCGAGCGCGTGATCGGCGCCGACGGATCGCTGCTGCAGCCGGTCGACGCGACCACCGGCGTGGTCAACACCGGCCGCACCGTCTACGTGCCCCGTGGCGCGGCGATCCGCAGCCAGGAGTTCAACCGCACGCGCTACGGCTATTCGGCCGCCGGCCAGTGGCGCAGTCCCGACAAGTCGATGACCGCGACCGCGCAGTTCCTGCGGACCGACTCGCGCGAGGCGTGGACCGAGAATTCGATCGAGGTCGCGACCGACAACGTGCTGGCGGCAGGCGACACGCAGCCCTTCCCCGGCACCAGCTTTGCCTATGACGACGATAATGTCTTCACCAGCGGGATCATCACCGGCCCGAACGGCTATCGTGCCGATCAGGATCCGGCGAACGGCGGCGATCAGCGCACGCCGAGCAACGGCCTGCAGAGCAACAACATCTCGCGCGGCAACCAGTCACGCTTCCGCACCAACGACGCCAGCTTCAACCTTAAGTGGCAGGCGACGAACCGGCTCGGCATCAACCTCGACTACCAGCATGTCTGGTCGCAGGTGAAGGTCACCGACCTGACCGTCTGGGGCACGACCTTCCAGAATGCCGACATCCGGCTCGACGGGACCAACCCGGCCTATGTGAACTTCATCCCGGTGACGAACACGCCGAACAATTACCAGAACGCCGCGCACCCGAGCTATCTCGATGCGTATAACAACTTCTACCGTTCGGCGATGGACCATATCGAGGACAGCGAGGGCAACGAGGACGCTGCGCGCATCGACCTCGATTATTCCTTCCCCGAGGATAGCTGGCTGACCTCGGTCCGCGTCGGCTATCGCTTCGCCGATCGCCAGAATGAAGCCCGCTCAACCGGCTATAACTGGGGCGTGCTCAGCGAGATCTGGGGCGGCGGCAACAACCAGGACAATGCAGCGGCGCCGACCGGCCCGGGTGGTCCGGTCTGGTTCGATCGCCCGATCGACGGCAATCCCGTCACGCGTAATACGGGCAATCTCGGACCGCAGCAGGCCTTCCTCTACGACAACTTCTTCCGCGGCAAGGCGAACGACTCGTCGAACGGCGGGCGCGTGTTCGTGCCGGGGTCGTTCCTCCAGGATTATGGTGCGGCAACGCAGGCGATCAGCCAGATCGCGCAGGAATGGCGCAACTTCACGAGCAACCTGTCGGGTGCCAATGGCTGGGTGCCGCTGGCGGGCCGTGCCGGCGTCGTCGCCGGAACGCCGTTCCTGCCCGGTGAGATCAACCCGGTCAGCGAGCGCAACAACGCGGTCTATGCGATGGCGCGATTTGGCAACGACCTGTCGAACGGCTGGAACCTGAGCGGCAATATCGGTGTGCGGTACACCAAGACGGATCGGGTCTCGTCGGGCTTCTTCGCCTTCCCGCAACAGTCGTTCAGCTGCGTCGCGCCGACCAACGGGCAGCCGGTCTCGCGGTTCTGCGCGTTGCCGCAAGCCGTACGCGACGCGGCGGCGGCGTTCCAGAACGGCAGCACGACGCCCAACGACGCCAAGCTGAGCTACGACTATTTCCTCCCAAGCTTTAACGTGAAGCTGGCGATGGGCGGTGGTCTTCAGTTCCGCGCGGCGTTCACCAAGAGCGTCGCTCCGCCGGATTTCGGGCTGACCCGGTCCTATTACAACATCAATCTGAACACGAGCGACCAGACGATCCTGTTCAACGGCGCGCCGGTCGCGACCTTCCAGGTCGGCAACCCGTTTCTGAAGCCGGTTCGTGCGGACAATTACGATGTCACCGCGGAATGGTATTTCTCGAACGTCGGCCAGCTCACGCTGTCGCTGTTCAAGAAGGACCTGTACGGCGTGCAGACCAACAGCCTGCAGCGTCAGAGCTTCACCAACAACGGCGCGACATTCGACGGGATCATCACGACCCCGCTGAACTCGACCGAGACGGGGCGCGTGAAGGGGTTCGAGGTCGGCTATCAGCAGACTTATGATTTCCTGCCCGGGTTCCTGAGCGGGTTCGGTCTCGCGGCCAATTTCACCTACGTGAAGTCGTCGGGCGTGTCGCAGCAGAATCTCGACTCCGACGATCCCAACGTCACCGCCGGGATCATCTCCAACGTCGACACCAGCGGGCTGCCGTTGCAGGGGCTGTCGAAATACCAGTTCAACTTCGCGCCCTTCTATCAGCGTAACGGGCTGGAGGTACGCGCCGCGTATAACTGGCGGTCCAAGAACCTGCTGACGATCCGCGACGTGATCGTGCCGAATTCGCCGGTCTACGCGGAGAAATACGGGCAGCTCGACGCCTCGATCTTCTACGCGGTGACGCCAGCGATCAAGATGGGGTTCCAGGGCGTCAACCTGACCAACTCGATCACGCGCACGTCATATGTGATCAACGATGATCTGCTGACGCGGCCGCGCAACTGGTTCATCGCGGATCGCCGCTTCACCTTCTCGATCCGCGCGTCGTTCAGATAAGCGCGAAAGGGTCGGCCGGGGCGGCCGACCCTTTCGATCCTTTTCCCGTTCTCCCCCCTGGGCGCCGCGCGACAACCGCGGTGCCCTTTTTTTGTTCGGGCGTCAGGTGCGGGGCGGGGCGGCAGCAAGCGCGGCGGCGATCGCCGTGTACATCGGTTTGGGCTTGAACGCGGCGTCATAGGGGCAGGGGCGGCGGCGGGCCTTGTCCTTGCGCGGCTCGAACCCCTCGATCCAGCTATATCGGTCGGTCATCCCCCACAGCAGCACGTCGCGAAGCTGCGGATAGGCGAGCATCACGTCGAGATAGCCGCGCGTGAAATCGGCCACCGCCTGGTCGCGGACCGTGAAATCGGCGGGGAGTGCGTTGTCGCGGACGTCGAGCTCGGTGATCACCAGCCCATAGCCCATCGCGGTGACCGCATCGAGGAAGCGGCGCCACTCGCCCTCGAGCCCTGCGATCGTCGCACGCGCGTCGATTCCCTGGGTGACGAGGTGAGATTGCACCCCCAGCGCATCCACCGGCACGCCGCGCGCCTTGAACCCTTCGAGCAGCTTGAGCACGCCGGCGCGGTGCGTGGCGTTGCCGGGCTCCCAGCTCATATAGTCGTTATAGACCAGCTGCGCGTGCGGCGCGACGCGGCGCGCGGTGTGGAAGGCCAGGTCCAGCGTTGCCTCGGGGCTGCCGAGCGCGCGCGACAAAGCGGTCTGGTACAGGCTCGCATCCTTGGGATCGACCGCCTCGTTGACGACGTCATAGCTGCGGATCCTCGTGCCATAGCGGCGGCATACCGTGGTGATATGATCGACCAGCAGATGTTCTGCGGCGCGCGCGGGGCGCGCGCCGAAATCATGCGCTTCTTCCCAGCGCGGCATCCATTTGGGCTGATGCCACAGCAGATTATGCCCGCGCACCGGCAGTGCGTTGGCGTCCGCCCAGGCCATCATCGCATCGAAGCGGGTAAAGTCGAAGGCGGTCGCGCTCGGCCGCAACGCCTGCCACTTCATCTCGTTTTCGGCCACGAGCAGACCGCAGTCGCGCTTGAGCAGGTTGGCGTAGGCCGGGTTCGCGAACGAGCCGCGATCGGCACCTGGGGCACCCCATGCGAAACTCGACCCCAGCCGCATCCCCTTGGCCGCGGCGATGCCGTGCAGGCCGGTCGGCGCAGGTGCGGCCGTTCCACGGGCGCCGGCCGATACGGCAAGACCCGTCAGCATCGCCAGCCCGGTGCGTCGCGTAATTTCCACAGCACATCCTCTCTTATGATAGCGCTAACGCTGACGGTTTCTCCGCAACAGGTCAATCCCGAAGTCTCTGATTTGATACGCAAACTGGATGGCCGAAGACGCAACGGTTCGGTGGCAAGAGGGCCTTGGACGTGTCTATGCAACGGGGGAAGGTGGGCCCGGTTCAATCAGCCGTTCTGCAACGACCCGCATCGCCTCGACATCCCGGCCGCAATAGAGGCGCAGGGCGGCATCGAGTTCGGCGCGGCGCTCTGGCGTAGATGCGACGTCGACCGCTTCGCGATACGCCGCGACCGCGTCGCCGCCGTCCCGTACGGCCAGCGTAGCATAATCGAGATGCGGTGCGATCGTCGGCAGGACCGCCTTGATCGACCAGCTTCCGCGCTGGTCCCGGTGGTACCAATGGTCGCGGGTGACGGGCAGCAGGTCGACGATGCGCGCGGCGAGATCGTCGAGCACGGCGGCGAGATCGGGATAGGCACGCGCGAGGCGCAGCACGACGTTGCGTTCGAAACGGGCGTGCCAGGCGATGACCGCGCCGGTCCGTGGCAGTGCGGCAAGCGCCTGGGCACAGGCGCGGCGCGGATCTTTGCCGCTCAGATCGAGGAACTCGCGCCGTACGATGCCGTGGTCAGCGGCTTCGACATCCGCGACGAATTGAAACGGCACCTGCTCATAGGGCGCGCAGCCGGGCCAGACCGGCACCGCGTCGCTGACGGTTTCGAAGTCCAGCCAGGTACGCGGATACGACCAGCCGGCCATCACCTGCGCAGCGCCCGCGGGGTCATGCTCGACCTGCCCGGTCATCGTGGCGCGGTGGACGCGGCGGTCGGTGTCGGAGCGCAGATCCTCGACTGGGACGAGCGTCAGGTCGTCGATGCCGCGGCGCAGGAACGCTTTGCCTGCGCCGCGCGGCAGGATCGTCACGGGCCAGTACGGACCCGCCGGCAAACCTGCGTGGCAATAGTCGGTGAAGACACAGGTGTACGGCGCGTGACAGTGATCGCCGACGATCGCCGCAGGTTCGCTTTGTGTCAGCAAGGCCTTGGCCGCACCGATGCGCGCGCCTTGTGTCGCCACGATCGGCGCAACCAGCGCGGTCACGTCGGTATCGACGAACAGCCCGCCGCGGTCCCCCGAGCGGTCCAGCGTGAAGTCGCGATCGAGGTGGCGGACGTGAACCGATGTGATGCGGAGGCCGTTGGCGGCGGCGACCCAGGCCTGAGTCGCGAGTGCGGCGAGATGGTCCGGCTTTGCCTTGGTCGAACCGCGAACGGCAATGATGCGCCAGCCGTCGCCATCCGGTTCGAGGATATCGACGATCGCCTGCACGCCGTCGTGGAAGAACTGCGCGCCCGCGATGGTCTGGCGGGTCGCAATCGCTGCGCCGGTCGCTGCTGACGCTGCCGATCGACCGGAGGCGGGGTCGATCATGACCATGTCAGGCATTTGCCGCCGCGCCTCGGCAGCAATCGCATGCGCGGTCGCCCGACGATCGGCGGCATCGTTCGTCGGGCCTGCGCTGTCGGGCCGAAACGTCATCAGCCACGATTGCCGCGGGCACCGCTCGAACGCGGCGAGGCGCGATGGCGAGAGCGTCTCAGGCGGCAAAATCACACCCCTCCATCGACCATCCGTCCCAGCGCATCACGAGATCCCGCGCGTCGCGCGACGTTGCGGGATCGACCGCGACCGCGTCGATCCGTTCGGCCTGGCGTTCGATCAGGCGGAGCCACTTGGCGCGGACCGCCTCGACGTCCGCCGGGAGCATGTAGCGATGCCATAAGCGCGCGACGCGTCGTTCGATGAAAAGGCGCTCGAGCACGTCGCGCGTGCGGTCCAACGGCAGTCCGGCATGGCTGCGCCGCAATTCGCCGACGATATGCGACGGATAGATCTCGCGGCGGGTCTTGAGCAGGTCGAGAATGGCCCGTTCGATCATCGTCTCGTCGATCGCCGTGGTGGTCGGCATGAAACCTCCGTCAAAGGATGCGGTCACCGCGCGAGCGCGATCAACTGGGCAAGACCGTTGGTACCGGTCTTGGCGACGATGGCCGCGCGGTGATCTTCGACCGTCTTGGGGCTGAGCCCGAGGATGTCGGCAACGGCCTTGTTGCTATGTCCCTGCACGAGCAGGTCGAACACCTGACGTTCGCGCGCCGACAGGGCTGCGGTTCGTGCGCGGATGCTGCGTTGGCGCCGGGACCACGCGACCCCCTCGTCGACCGCGCTGAGGAGGCGTGTCTCGTCGAGCGGCTTTTCCAGATAATCGAGGCCGCCATAGCGCCGCACCGAATCCACGGCATTCGCGGTCGTCGGCCACGCGGTCATGAAGACGATCGCAACCGCGGGGTCGATCATCCGCACGCGGTCGGCAAAGCCGAAGCCGTCGAGGTCGCCCATCATGATGTCGGTGACGATGCACAGCGCCGGTGCTTCTGCGTAGACCGACAGCAGCATGACCGGGTCGAGAAAGGGTTCGGCGGCATGACCGTGACGGCAGAGCAGTCGTGCGACGGCCGCGCCGAGGTCATGGTCGTCATCGACGACATAGACGGCGGCACGATCCGGCTGATTGGCGGGGAGTGTCATGACTCGGCTCCGGGGCGCGGGAGGGATAGCGTCGCGCAGATGGTGCCGTCGGCGTGCGTGACACGCTCCACCGTGCCGCCATGGGCTTCGACGATCGCCCGCGCCACGAGCGCCCCGACGCCCATGCCGGGGCGTGCTTCCCGCCGATCGGGGCAGCGGTTCGCGACCATGACCATGACCCGGTCCTCGTTCTGATGGGCGGAGAGCGCGACACGACCGTCGCACGCCTGCACCGCATTGCGGACCAGATTGACCACCGCCTGCGCGAGCTCAATCTCCTGGCCGAAGACGACCAAGTCGGGATCGATGGGCGACACCTCCACCACGACCCGCGCCGCCCTGGCCTCGGCACGGGTCAATGCCGTGACGGTCTCGACCAGCGCGGACAGGGGCAGGGCGCTCGGTTCGTCGACCGATCGACCGCCGAAACGGCGCAGCCGGCGGACCAGAGTGGACAGCGCCGCCGCCTTGCGGTCGATCAGCGCGGCGGTCTGGGCGATGTCCGGATCGGCGGCGACGGTGATCTCGTGCAGGTGCTTGGCCTCGATCGCCAGCGTCGAAAGCGGCTGGCTGATCTCGTGGATCACCGCCACCGACATGGCGCGCAGCGTCTTCAGCCGTTCCGCCTGGAACAGCATGCGGTCGCGCCGCGACAGGTCGCTTTGGGCCCGCGCCTGCGCATCGGCGAAGCTGCCGGCGAGGTAGCCGACGACGACGATCGATGCGAGGCTCATGTGCAAGGCGAGCCGTTCGGCGACGGGCAGTTCGGTCGCGGTAAAGGGGAGGACGATCGCCGCGACGATCACGATCGCGCACCAGCCTGCGGTGCGGCCGAAGCGCAAGCCGATCCAGGCGACCGCGAGCAGCGCTGGGGCGGCGGGCACGCCCAGCCCGATCTCTGCCAGCAGCGTGCTCGCGGCGATCGCTGCGCCGAGGACGAGGGCCGCTTCGGCCAGTCCGGCAAGCTGGCGGAGCGTCGGGCGGTGCAGTGCCCGGGGCCGGTCCTGCCCCGCATGGACCACCCAGAGCAAGGGCGGGGCGATCAGCAACACGCCGAGCAGGTCGCCGACGACAAAGCCTGTCAGCGATGCCACCGTCTGACGAAGGCCCGAGACGCCCGTTAATTCGGGACTGAACAAGGTCCAGGGCAGCGCCGCCATGGTCGCCGCGACCGGCGCGGTGACTGCGGCGAGGCCGAGCGGCATCGGCGCGACGCCGAGGCTCGATTGCGACCGCGCCGCGACGTGGCGGACCAGCCAGACGACGATGCCATAGGTCAGCGCGGGCCGGGCGACGCCGTTTGCCGCGGTCAGCCAGCCGGCCTGACCCGGAACGATGATGCCGGCGATCGTCTGCACGATCAGTTCCGTCGCCATCACCGCCAGCGTCAGCCGCGGGCCACGGCTCCACAGCAGCGCCAGCCTGACGCCCGCGGCGGGATAGAGCAGCGAGTAGAAGCCCTGACCGCCCCAGCCTGCCGCGGCCTGGTGCGCGGCCGCGAACGCCGCTGCATAGCCGATGAGCCAGGGAAGGTCGGCCAGTCGTGGCACTGTTTTGCCGGCTACGGCACCGATCGAGAGGCGGGGCGGAGAGGGAGGCAGCGGCATTGAGGGCTGCCTAGCCGCATCCGGCGCCGATAGGCCATCGGGGAAATTCCCGGGTTTTCGGCGCGGCGGCGATGGCCATGATGATCGCGAGCCAGCCCCGGGAATGTATCGATGCCAGCCCATAGTGTCTCGCGATCGCGGAATCGTCACCGCGTAACGGGCGCAGCCGTACGATGACGGAAGGACCTGATCCGATTCACGAGGTGCGCGAGCTCTGGTACCAGGAGGATGGCAGCGTCATCGTCTACAGCCATCAGGTCGTGCCGCGGCGGTGGTGGAACCGCCTGACGCGGCCGATCGGCGTGCTGCTGATCGTGCTCGCCGTCGCGTGGCCCGCATTGCTGCTATCTCATGGATGGACATGGCTGGGCCTGGCGTTTGCCATTGGCGACGTGTGCGTCGTGTTCGTCGGCCGTGATCTGATCCTGTGGGGGGCCAGGCGCTGGAGCGATCCATAGGCAACCGCGTTTAGACGCGGAATCGGAAGGTCTGCGCAGCAGGGCGGGCGCCCTGACGGGCTTGTGGCTCGCCAGGGCACATCATGCAATGGCCGGCCCCCCCGACCGGCTGGTCAGTCGCCGGGGAGGGCGGCACCGGCGACTGCGAACAGATCCGCCGCGGAGTGGCGGGACAGGTCGATCGGAAACGCCGCGCTCATCGACACGCCCGCCGGCGCGTCGTTCGCATCGAAGCCGAGCGCGCGGCAGGCCGCCACGCTCGCCTTGGTCCTGCAGGCGAGCCCGCCGCCATGTGCAAAGACGTTCAGCAGCACCCGGCGTGCGTGCGAGCGCGGCCGGATGCGCAGATCGGGAACGTCAGTATAATAGATCTCCAGCGCGCCGGGGCAGAGCCGGGCGAGATCGTCGAGCAGCGCCTCGCGCTCGTTCGGCGCGGCGGTCGGTTCGGTGCGCAGCGCTTCCTCGTCACCATCGGTTTCATCATCGGCCTCGCTCTCTCCGGCCAGATCCTCGACGGCGGGTGCGGGGCGGTCGGCGAGCAGCCGGGCGAGCCGCTCCTCGAACGCGACCGGATCGACCGCTGGCGCGTCGCCGGGTTCGGTGCCGTCGTTGCAGGGCGGCATGAACGCGGCAATGAGGTCCCGCTCGATCGGCGCAAGCCAGTGCTTCTTCACCCATGCGCTCGGCCGCTGCCCGGGCTCGGGGAGCATGGTCGCGGCCAGGTCGCGCGGCAATTGGAGATAGGTGAAGCCGAGGTGATCGAGCATCGTGGCCTCGTTCCCCGGCCCGAACACATCCCAGTGTGCGGCTGCGAGCTGCGCCTTGGCGAAGGTGCAGCTGCCGCCCTTGCGCTGGAGAAGCGGGCTTTCATCGCCGTTCAGTGCCAGCATCGCAACGATCGTCTCGATCGGTCCGTTGGGCTCTGCGGCGGCGAGCGCATGCAGATGCTTGAGATGCCGACGGGCGAAGGTGACATAGGGCGAGCGCAGCGTCTGATAGGTGACGTGCTTCTCCCAGCGCTCGAGGACCGATCCGCCAAAGGGCCGCTCGGCCTTGCCGGCATATAGGCCGACATAGACGAGCCGGTCGTCATGGAACATGCCGTAGATGCCGGGCCCGCGCAGTGCCTCCGGCTCCCCCGCCCAGGGTGCCCGCGGCACGGCGCGCAGGTTCATCCATGCCGGCTTGCCGAGCGTGGGCGGCACGGGACGGAGGGTAAACAGCTCGGAAGCCCGGTAAAACGGCATGCGCAATGTCTCCTCATGGGGTGGCCATGCGGCTTAGGCGGGCGCGCGCGCGACCGGCTATCCGGGGTTTTCCCGGGGGGCGACATCGCCGGCGGCCCGTCCCAAGGGCTGCCGGCCGCGGGGCGCGCTAGAAGCCGACGCGAAGCGAGACGTCGACCGCGCGGGGACGGCCGAGCACCCATTGCTGGTTGTTGTACGTGCTGATCGCATAGTTTCGGTCGAATAAATTGTAGCCGTGGATGTCGACCGCGAGCCGTGGCGTCACTGCATAGGAGAGCGTTGCATCGACCATGGTGTAGCTGGGGACGCGAAAGCTGTTGGCGTTGTCCGAATAGCGGCGCCCGACGTAGCGCAGCCCGGCGCGCGCCTGGAGCGCACGCGTTGCGTTCCAGCGCAGCCAGAGATTGGCGAGCGTCTCGGGCACGTCCGGCGGGGTATTGCCGTCAAAGCGCGTGTCGCCGGAGACGAAGTCGTCGAACGTCGCGTCGAGTATGCTGCCGTTCGCATCGATCCCGACACCGTAAGGCAGATCGAGCGATACCGCGGCCTCGATACCCCTGGCCGATCGCTGGCCTACCTGCTCGACCGGGCTCGTCGGGGTCAGCTGCGCCAGCAGGCGTTTCTTGACGATGCGGTAGGCGGCGAGGGTGGCGTTGCCGCGACCGTCGAGGAACACTGCCTTGGCGCCGACCTCGACCTGGTCGCCGACCGCGTTGCTGAACTGCACCTGCCCGGTCGAATAGGTCGTCAGCGTCCCCAGCGGGTCCACGCCGGTGGCATATTGCGCATAGAGCGACACCATCGGGATCGGCTGATAGACGCTCCCGATCCGCCAGGTCAGATTGTGCAGCCGCTTGTCGAGCACGAACGTCTCGGTACCGGCGCCGCCCGGATAGTCGATCGACCAGCGGCGAATCGTGTCGCGCTCGTAGCGCACGCCGCCAACGATCGAGACGTGCGTGCCGAGCTTAAGCCGATCCTCGGCAAAGACCGCATATTCGGTCGTGCGCGTGCGGTAGCGCGGTGCGATGCCTTGCGTGTCGACGATCAGACCGGGATCGAACGCGAAGGGATCGACCTCCGAAACCTGGGGATCAGACCCGAAATTATGGGAGTAGGTCAGCTTGATGAGGTTGACGTCGAAGCCCATGACAAGGTCGTTGCCGACGCCATCGGCGACGTCCGTCCTGAACGTCACGCTCCCCTGATCGCCCCACTGCGTCTGGTCGTGGACGATGCCGGTCATGTCGGTGCGCAGGATGCTGCCGGGAGTGCCGGTGTTGCCGCTGCCGTTGGCGCAGACGCCGTCCGCGGCGATCCAGCAATAGGTTTCGAGATTGCGCCAGGAGCGTTTGGAGGTGAGGCGATAGGCCTGGTTGCTGACGGTGACCGCATCGCTCGGCGTCCAGTCGAGCTGCAGGCTGGTACGGTTGTCCCGGTAGCGGATGACGCCGTCACGTGTGTTGTAGTTGCGCTCCCGGATGCGGTCGTCGAGCCGTCCTTCGATCAGCGGCGTGCCGAAATAGCGCATCGGCTTCTGGTCGCCATAATCGTCCCGCGCGGTGACGACGAGCGTGTCGGTCGGTGCCCAGCGAAGCGTGCCCGAGACGGCATGGCTGCGCGACTGGCCACGATCGACATAGCCGTCGGACCGGCGATAGCTGCCGTCGATGCGGTAGGAGAGGCGCTCGGTGATCGGCCCCCCTGCGCCCGCCGCGACATGGAAGCTGTCCTGCGAGCCATAGCCGATCTCGCCCTCCACGTGCGTCCGCTGCGTATCGGGTTTGCGCATCAGGACATTCACCGCGCCGCCCAGTGCGCCCTGGCCGTAGAGCACGGAGGCCGGGCCGCTCAGGATGTCGATCCGCTCGACCATCCACGGATCGGTCGGAAAGGTGATCGTGCCGGCCGCCGGGAACAGCCTGATGCCGTCGATGAGCTGGAGCACGGAGCCCTGACCGCTGAACCCCCGCGCGGCGAGTGCGGTGCCGCCATTACCGGGATTGCCCGCGTTGCTGATGCCCGGTGCGCGGCTCGTCGCGTCGATCACGGACAGGTCGCCACGCGCGCGGATCGTGGCGCCATCGATGACCGAGAGCGTCGCGGGGGTCTCGAGCGGCGTGAGGCCCAGGCGGCTGCCGGTCGCATTCGGCGTGGTGAGCGTGTCCTGGGCATGCTGTCCGACGATCAGGATGTCCTTGGTATCGGGATCCGGCACGGACTGGGCGTGGATTTGTGCTGCGAAGACAGGCGACAGAATAGCCCCCGCGAGCGCGAGGCGAGACAATAGGAACGGCATTACGGTAATCCCCCGGGCGTCTGGCGAACCCGGCAGGGACCTCCCGCGAACGGCCGACATCCGCGCCAGCCGGACGCGATTGCGACCGGCACGCATGCCCGTGCGGTCCCCACCGCACACGTCGTCGCTCGACGGAGTACCGTGCCGCGGCCACCCCCTGGGCCAGGCAAGAGCGACCAGACGCCGGCAGGTCTCCTGGCTCACGGGTCACCACACGATGCACGGCCTTCCCAGGCCCTCATGACGCAACGTCTGGCCCAGTGGCTGCCCCTTCCTTTGCAGGAAGAAGCGAAATGCATCGCGCTCGCCGCTTACAGTTGCAGGGACAGCCTCGGCTTCAGGTGGCGAACCACCCTCACCGCGTTCCCTATTAAGCCCCTTCCGGGGCACCGACGCGATCATGCCGTCCTGCTCGGATCGAACAGGTCAGCGGCGCCGGTCTATCCCGGTCAGGATCGTTCGGCAATCGTCCGGCGAGCGGCACGATGGCGGCTCGATCGTCCTGCTCGATTGCTGTGATCCAGAAGCTCCGTTTGGCGCGATGCGCGTCCTCGATCAGGAGGCGGCGGTGCCGCACGCTCTGTGCGGGGATGCCACGCTGATGGCATGCAGGATTAAGGGATCGAGATGAAGAACGTGAAGAGCCGTCAGGCCGTGACGGCGATGCTGCTGGCTGCGACATCGGCTGGTGCCATGATTCAGCCGGTTGCCGCGCAGACGGTGGCGCCGGCCGAGACGCAGGCGGAAACCCGCATGACGACCGCTGCGGCACCGTCCAGCGCCGGCAAGCCCGCGCTGGCGCAGGCCGGTGTGGCCGGCACGGTCGAAGCCAAGGGTGATTCGGCCAGTGTCGCCGCACCGCAGATGACCCGCGACAATGGTGCGCCGATCGGCGAGAACCGCCATTCGAAGGCGGCGGGTGACCTTGGCCCCGTCCTGCTCGAGGACACGACGCTGATCGAGAAGCTCGCACGCTTCGACCGGGAGCGCGTGCCCGAGCGCGTCGTCCATGCCCGCGGAACCGGTGCCCACGGCGTCTTCACCGCGACCGCGGACATTTCGAGCATCACCGACGCATCGCTGTTCATGCCCGGCAAGCAGACGCCGGTGTTCGTCCGCTTCTCGACCGTGATCCACCCCTCGGGCAGCCCAGAGGGCATGCGGGATCCGCGCGGCTTTGCGACCAAATTCTATACCGATCAGGGCAATTGGGATCTGGTCGGCAACAACCTGCCGATCTTCTTCATCCGTGACGCGATCCAGTTTCCGGACATGATCCACGCGCTCAAGCCCTCGCCTGTGACGAACAAGCAGGACCCCAATCGCTTCTTCGACTTCTTCTCGGCGACGCCCGAGGCGACCAATATGCTCGCGCATGTCTATTCGAACCTCGGTACGCCGGCATCCTACCGGACGATGGACGGCAACGGCGTCCATGCCTTCAAGCTGGTCAATGCCAAGGGCGAAACAATGTTCGCCAAGTTCCGCTGGATCAGCCGCCAGGGCGTGCGCAACCTGAACGGCGCGCAGGTGGCGACCGCGACCTGGAACTACCTGACCGACGATCTCTATGGCGAGATCGGCAAGGGCAATTTCCCCGTCTGGGACCTGATGGTGCAGACGATGTCGGCATCGGCGTTTGCCAAGCTCGACTATAATCCGTTCGACGACACCAAGGAATGGCTGGGCGTGCCGTTCCGCAAGATCGGCGAGATGACGCTCAACAAGGTGCCGACCAACTTCTTCGACTATACCGAGCAGTCGGCGTTCGCGCCTGCCAACCTCGTGCCGGGGATCGAGGCGTCGCCGGACCGGATGCTGCAGGGGCGGCTGTTCTCCTATTCGGACACGCAGCGCTATCGCATCGGCGCCAATGCGATGCAGTTGCCGGTCAATCGTCCGCTCGCGAGCGTCGTCAACAATTACCAGGACGGCCAGCTCGACCACGCCAACCGCGCGTCCGACGTGAATTATTTCCCGGCGGCGACCGCGGCAAAGTCGACCGATGCCCGCTTCCGTGCCGCGCCCTATGGCATCGACGCGACCGTCGATGCGAAGCCAGTCGCCAAGACCAACAACTTCGCGCAGGCGGGCGAATTCTACCGGGCGCTGAAGCCGCAGGACAAGGCGGATCTGGTCACCAACCTGGCGGGTGATCTCAATGTCGTGACGTCGGCGCGGACGAAGACGATCATGGTCAGCTACTTCTACCAGGCGGACAAGGACTTCGGCACGCGCCTGGCAACCGCGGTGAACGTGCCGATCGCCAACGTGTCGCGCGCGGTGGCGGACTATCGCGCCGCCAACCCGGGCCAGGGCGCCCGCTGATCCCGGGGCAGGAGGCGCGGCATGGCGCGCGCCTCCTGCCGTGGCAGACTTCAAGGAAACGAGACCGACGATGCTGACTTATCTTGCCGCGCTGCTCGCCGCGGCTGGCCCAGAGGCCGCTGCGACCGAGCGACAGGCGCCTCCTTCGGTCGCGACCTTGCCAACACCCGAGCGTCGCCAGCAGCTGCTGTTCGAGGCGGCCCGGCTCGGCCGCACGGACATGATCGATCCGCTGCTCAAGGCCGGCGCCGACATCAATGCCTATGACGAGCGCGGTTTCACGCCCCTGATCCTGGCGGCGTATAACGGACAGCTTGCTACAGTCGACGCGCTGATCGGCAAGGGCGCCGACGCCTGCCGTCCGGATCGCGACCAAGGCAATAGCGCGCAGATGGGTGTCGCGTTCAAGGGCGAGGATGCGATCGCGGCACGGCTGCTGAAGGCAGGGTGCGACGTGAACGCGCGCAATCATGCCGGGCAGACCGCGTTGATGATGGCATCGCTGTTCAATCGCCGGGCACAGGTCGACCTGTTGCTGGCGGCGGGTGCGGACCGGACGATCCAGGATGCGGCGGGACGATCGGCAGGTTCGGTCGCGGCCGGGCAGGGCAACGCTGCCATGGCGGAACGCGTGAAGCGCTAAAGCAAGTCTTCGGGCGTCCCGCGCGCCACGGCGGGCCGTGTCGCTACCGTTCCGCATTGACGCGGCGCGGCATCCGGGGCCATCGCGTTGGCCATGACCAAGAGCAAGGGACGCACCGGCGCACACGCGCGCGCCAATATCCAGCCTGCGCCGACAGCCGCCGAGCTCGACGCAGCCAAGCGCGAGGCCGTCCAGATCGAGGGGCGGCTCGCCGGCCTCGCGGCCGGGCATCCGTCGGTCAAGATCTGGAAGGCCCGCCTCCGGGCCGCGCAGGCGGTGATCGCTCGTGCGCCGCGCGACTGAGACGTTTGCGTAGGTTCGGCCGGGTCTGGATCACGGCGCACTGATGATCACAATCACACCGTCAGCTCATGTCAGTCCCGGGATTTACTCCGACAAGTGAAGCCGATAGCCTGTGTCTAAAGACGTGGCTGGGAGAGTGACATGGGTTGGACGCGTCGCGGCGCGCTAGGCGCGGGGATCGCACTGGGGGCGGTGCCGCCATTCGCCTTGGCGGCGGCGGGCGCACCCTCGGCAGCGACCCCCTTTCCGCTGTCGCAGGTGCGGTTGCGGCCGTCGATCTTCCTGACGTCGGTGCAGGCGAACCAGCGCTATCTGCTGTCACTCGATGCGAACCGTCTGCTGCACAATTTCCATGCCGGGGCAGGGTTGCCGACCAAGGGCGAAGTCTATGGCGGATGGGAGTCGCGCGGGATCGCCGGGCATTCGCTCGGCCATTATCTTAGCGCGCTGTCGCTGGTCTACGCGCAGACGGGGGACCAGCCGTTCCGTGACCGCGCGGCCTATATCGTCGCCGAACTCAAGGCGATCCAGCGGAAGCAGGGGGATGGCTATGCCGGCGGGACAACCGTCGAGCGCGGCGGCAAGACCGTCGATGGCAAGGTGGTGTACGAGGAGCTGCGCAAGCGGGAGATCCGGTCGACCGGGTTCAGCCTGAACGAAGGGTGGGTGCCGCTGTACACCTATCACAAGGTGATGGCGGGCGTGCTCGACGCGCACCGGCATGCCGGACTTGCAGAGGGTCTGGCCGTGGCGATCGGGCTCGGGACCTATCTCGGCACGATCCTGGAGGGACTGAGCGACGTCCAGGTGCAGGACATCCTGCGGACCGAACATGGCGGGCTGACCGAATCCTATGCCGAGCTGTACACGCGAACCGGCAATCGCCGCTGGCTGACGCTGGCCGAACGGCTGCGGCATCACGCGATCGTCGACCCGCTCAGGGACGCGCGCGACGACCTCGCGGGGCATCATGCCAACACCCAGATCCCGAAGATCGTGGGGGAGGCGCGGCTGCATGAGCTGACCGGCGATACCGATCATGCCAGGGTCGCGCGGTCATTCTGGACGATCGTGACGCGCGACCACAGCTATGTCATCGGCGGCAATTCGGACCATGAGCATTTCGGCGAGCCGCGCAAGCTTGCCCAGCGGCTCGACCAGCAGACGTGCGAGGCGTGCAACAGCTACAACATGCTGCGCCTGACCCGGCATCTCTATGGCTGGACCGGTGATGCGCGCTATTTCGACTTTTACGAACGCGCGCATCTCAACCACATCATGAGCCAGCAGCACCCCGATACGGGGATGTTCACTTATTTCACCGCGCTGGCGCCGGGCATGGGGCGCGTGCATTCGAGCCCGACCGAGGATTTCTGGTGCTGCGTCGGGTCGGGCATGGAAAGCCATTCGAAGCATGGCGAGAGCATCTACTGGAAGCGCGGCGATGCGGTTGCGATCAACCTCTATTATGCCTCCACGCTGGATGCCCCCAAGGCGAAGCTCGACATCGATACGCAATTCCCGCTCGGCGACACGGTGCGGATCGCGGTCAGGACGGCGCCACGGACGCTGGCGCTCCGCGTGCCCGGCTGGTGCACCGCCCCGCTGTTGCAGGTGAACGGCAGAACGGCCGGCGTGCGCGACGGCGCGTATCTGCTGCTGACCGGGCTCAAGGCGGGCGACCGGATTGCCTTGTCGCTGCCCATGCCGGTGCGCGTCGAAGCGATGCCGGACGATCCAAGGCTGGTCGCGTTCCTCAGCGGCCCGCTGGTCCTTGCGGCCGATATGGGCGCGGGGGACCGTCGGTCCGACGGGCCGGACCCCGCGCTCGTCACCGACCGGACGGAACCGGAGCTGGTGAAGGCGACCGGATTGCACCGGTATAGACTGGGCGGGCAGGGCAAGCCGGGCGACCTGACGCTGCGACCGTTTTTTGCGCAGCATGACAACCGCACCGCCGTCTATTTTCGCCGGTTCGGTACCGCCGAGTGGCCGACCGCGCAGCTCGCCTGGGCGCGTGCGTCGCAGGAGCGGGCGGCGCTGGCCGCGCGGACGGTCGATGTGATCCGGCTGGGCGAGCAGCAGCCCGAGGTCGATCACGCGTTCGCCGACAGCGGCAACTCGGCGGCGGTGTCGCATGTCGCCGACCGCAGCCGCAACGTGAACATCGGGTATTTCGAATTCGACCTGACCGTTGCGCCGGGGCCGCTGACGCTGCAGGTCGAATATGGCGGCGGGCAGCGCAACAAGGATTTCCGGATCTCGGTCGATGGTACGCCGTTGGCGCGCGAGCGGCTCACGGGTGACGTCACCGCCGCCCGCAACGTCCGGACCTATACGCTGCCGCCCGAAACCACGCGCGGCAAATCGAGAATCCGCGTCCGCTTCGAGTCCGACACATGGCAGGGGGTCGAGGTCTATACGGTGCGGACGATGCGATCCGAGACGATCTGACCGGTACTACGGTCGATAGGCCCCGGGGGATTTCCGGCTGGTCGGTTAGGTCCGGGGGCGGTATCGGGCCACCCCGCGGATCGTCGATCGGAGACGTCATGAAGGTTGCGATCATTGGTGCAGGAATCACCGGCCTCAGCTGTGCGCTGCGACTCCAGCAGGACGGCTGCGTGGTGACACTGTTCGACAAGGGACGCGGTGCGGGTGGTCGGATGGCGACGCGGCGGATCGAGACGCCCGGCCGCACGATCGCGTTCGACCATGGCGCGCAATATCTGACGATGCGCGACCCGGATTTCGTGGCGGCGATGCAGGGCTGGGCGGCGGCGGGCGTCGTCGCGCGCTGGCCCGCGGCGGGGCCCGATGCCTGGGTCGGGACGCCGGGGATGAACGCGATCGTCGGGCATCTTGCGGCGCAGACGGACGTCCGCTGGAACACCCACGTTACCGCGCTCCGCAAGACGGCGACGGGGTGGCAGCTCGATCCGGGCGACGCGGCGCTGTTCGACAGCGTCGTCGTCGCGATCCCTGCTGAACAGGCGGCGGCTCTCCTCGCACCGCATGACGCGGCGATGGCGCGCGTCGCAGCGGACAGCCGGTCGGCACCGTGCTGGACAGCGATGTTCGCATTCGAGACGCCGCTCGCTATTTCCGACGACGTGCTGAAGGATCGCGGCATCATCGGCTGGGCCGCGCGCAACAGCGCGAAACCGGGACGCGATGGTCCGGAGGCCTGGATCGTCCAGGCGACGCCAGACTGGTCCCGCGATCATCTGGAAGACGCGGCGGAGACGGTGGTCGATCAGCTGCAGGCGGCGCTCGCGGCGCAGTGTGCCGACGCGCTGCCCGTGCCGATCGTCCGTGTCGGTCATCGTTGGCGCTATGCCCGCGCCGTGGCGGGCGAGTCCGGCTGCCTTTGGAATGCGGGCGAGGGGATCGGGGCGGCGGGCGACTGGCTGCTGGCGCCGCGGATCGAGAGCGGCTGGCTATCCGGCCGACGCCTTGCCGAGCAGATGCTGGCAGACGCGTAACGACGGATCCCAGCGCCGCGCGGTTCGTCACGCGGACCACGCATCGACGCGATCCGGTCATGGTCCGGCGCATGAAAATTGCCGCGAACCTTTGCGCGGCAGGCATTATCGGTTAACGGGGCCGCATGGCCACCCGTCCGCAGACCCTCTACGAAAAGATCTGGGCATCGCACGTCGTCGAACGGCGCGACGATGGCACCTGCTTGATCTATATCGATCGCCACCTCGTTCACGAGGTGACCAGCCCACAGGCGTTCGAAGGCCTGCGCGTCGCCGGACGGCGGGTGCGGCGGCCCGATCTGACGCTGGCGGTGCCCGACCATAATCTGCCGACGACCGCACGCGTCGACGCCGCGGGTGTGCCGCTGCCGATCGCCGATCCCGAAAGCGCGCAGCAGCTCGACGCGCTGCGTCGCAACACGACCGAGTTCGGGATCGACTATATCGACGCGACCGCGGTGCAGCAGGGGATCGTGCATGTCGTCGGGCCCGAACTCGGCTTCACGCTGCCCGGATCGACGCTGGTCTGCGGCGACAGCCACACCTCGGCGCATGGTGCACTCGGCGCGCTCGCCTTCGGGATCGGCACCAGCGAGGTCGAGCATGTTCTCGCCACGCAGACTTTGTTGCTGAGCCAGTCGAAGACGATGGAGGTCCGCGTCGACGGCACGCTGGGCTTCGGCGTCAGCCCAAAGGACGTGATTCTGGCGATCGTCGGGCGGCTCGGTGCTGCGGGCGGGACCGGTCACGTGATCGAATATACCGGCGACGTGATACGCGCGATGTCGATCGAGGGGCGGCTGACGGTCGCGAACATGTCGATCGAGGCGGGGGCGCGGGCCGGCCTCGTCGCGCCGGACGAGACGACCTTCGCCTATATCAAGGGCCGGCCGATGGCGCCGAGTGGCGAGGCGTGGGAGCGCGCGCTGGCCTGGTGGCGGACGCTGCCGAGTGATGCGGCGGCGTCCTATGACAAGACGGTCGTGTTGCAGGCGAGCGATATCGCGCCGGGCCTGACCTGGGGCACCAGTCCCGAGGACGTCGTGCCGATCACCGGCCATGTCCCTGACCCGATGAGCTTTGCCGACCCCGCCAAGCAGGCGGCGGCGCGCAAGTCGCTCGAGTATATGGGGCTGACGCCGGGTACCGCGATGCAGGACGTCGCGATCCAGCATGTCTTCATCGGCAGCTGCACGAACAGCCGGATCGAGGATCTGCGCGCGGCTGCGGCGATCGCGAACGGTCGGCGGGTCGCCGATGGTGTCCGCGCGCTGGTGGTCCCCGGATCGGGCCTCGTGAAGCGTCAGGCCGAGGCCGAGGGGCTAGACCGGATCTTCACCGGCGCGGGCTTCGAATGGCGCGAGCCTGGCTGCTCGATGTGTCTGGCGATGAATCCCGACAAGGTGCCGCCGGGCGAGCGTTGCGCCTCGACGAGCAACCGCAATTTCGTCGGACGGCAGGGGCCGGGTGCGCGCACGCATCTCGTCTCGCCCGCGATGGCGGCCGCGGCCGCGGTCACGGGCCGGCTGAGCGACGTGCGCGACCTGATGGGACATGAGTTATGAAGCGTGTGATGATGCTGTTGATGGCCGGCGCGGTGATGAGTGGCGTTGCAGCCTATATGGCGGCGGCGCGGACGCTGCCGGGCACCGGACGTGTCGCCCCGGCCGAAACCGGCCCGCGATGAAGCCCGTCTCGACGGTTTCGGGGCGCGCCTATCCCTGGGGGGCGAAGAACGTCGATACCGACGTGATCATCCCCGCGCATTGGCTGAAGACGATCACGCGGACGGGGCTCGGGCGCGGCGCGTTCGAGACGGTCCGTGCGCAGCCGGACAATGTGTTTGACGATCCCCGCTATTCCGGCGCGCCGATCCTGATCGCGGGCGACAATTTCGGCTGTGGGTCGAGCCGCGAGCATGCCGCCTGGGCGCTCGCCGACATGGGCATCGCCGCGGTGATCGCGCCGAGCTTCTCGGACATCTTCTCGGGCAACGCGTTCAAGAACGGCATCATCGCCGTCGTCCTGCCGCAGGATGCGATCGACCGGCTGATCGAGGTTGCACGGACCGACAGCGTGACGATCGACCTCGAATCGATGACCGTCACCACGCCGTTCCAGGACCGCTTCGTCTTCGATCTCGACGCGTTTCGCCGGCAATGCCTGATCGAGGGGCTGGACGAGGTCGGGCTGACACTGGCAAGAGATATCGCGATTTCAAAATTCGAGGAGGCGGTGGCCGAACATCGCCCCTTTCTGGAGAGGGAAAGCGGTTATGCGGGCATTGCTGTCGAAGGCGTCGGGCGGACCTGAAACTCTGATATTGTCGGAACTGCCTGATCCGGTCGCCGCGCCGGGCCAGGTCGTGATCGCCGTCAAGGCCTGCGCGATCAACTTTCCCGACGTGCTGATCATCGAGGACAAATATCAGTTCAAGCCCGAACGCCCCTTTGCACCCGGCGGCGAAATCGCGGGTATCGTCGCCGAGGTCGGTGACGGGGTCGAGGGCTGGGCGGTCGGCGACCGGGCGATCGCGATGCTCGGTCATGGCGGACTGTCCGAAAAGGTCGTTGCCGACCCGGCCAAGCTCTACCGCCTGCCCGAGGGGCGCGACTTTGCGGAGGGCGCTTCGCTGATCCTCACCTATGGCACGACGATCCATGCCTTGCTCGACCGTGGGCATTTGAAAGCGGGGCAGACGTTGCTCGTGCTGGGCGCGGCGGGCGGCGTCGGGCTGGCGGCGATCGAGCTTGGCAAGGCGTTCGGTGCGCGGGTCGTCGCTGCTGTCTCGTCCGAGGAGAAGGCGGCCGCCGCGCGTGCGGCGGGTGCCGACGAGACGATCGTCTATGCACGCGCGCCGTTCGACAAGGACCAGTCCAAGGCGCTGGCCGAGCAGTTCAAGGCAGCCGTCGGCAAGGCGGGTGCCGATGTGATCTATGATCCGGTCGGTGGCGACTATGCCGAGCCCGCGCTGCGCTCGATCGCCTGGGAGGGGCGGTATCTGGTCGTCGGCTTCCCCGCCGGTATCCCGCGGCTGCCGCTCAACCTGACTTTGCTCAAGAGCTGCGACGTGTGCGGCGTATTCTGGGGTGCGTTCGCTGCCCGTGACCCGAAGGCCAACCAGGCGCATATCGAAACGCTCTTCGAGCTGTGGCGCGACGGCAAGATCGCGCCGCGGGTGACCGAGCGGTTCGCGCTGGAGGACGGTGGCAAGGCGATCGCGAAGATGGCCGCACGCGCCGCGATCGGGAAGCTGGTCGTCGAACTCGGCTGATGATGTCTCTCGCGCCGTGCCGGTTCAGAGCAGGCGCGAGATCGTCATAACGATCGCCATCCACAGGATCGCGGATGCGGCCGCACCGAGTGCCATGCCATGCGCGATCGAAGGGAATCGACCGCGACCATGACCACTGGCACCGATCGGCGGCGCTGCGGGGTGACGCGATACGGCGGTGTCGGACGGCGGCGAAATGCTCCTTGGATGGTGGCCAGTCATTCTACTCTCCATGCCCGTGCCCTGTGTCACGTGACTGTCTTATAGATGATGGATGTGCCGGCATTGTTCCAGAGCCGCACCAAATTATTGCGGAGCCGTGGACCGCTACCTATCTGCTAAGCTCGACACGCCGGAGGGAACACGTGCGCCATGACGACTTTTGACGATCGCGAGCGATCTTTCGAGGCAAAATTTGCCCGCGACGATGAACTCGCATTCCGTGTCACGGCGCGGCGCAATCGGTTGCTGGGGCAATGGGCCGCGGCCGAGATGCGGCTGACCCGCGAGGAGGGCGACGCCTATGCCACCGCGCTGGTGCATGCCGATCTCGAAGGCGGGGGCGACGACGATGTCGTCCGCAAGCTGGTCGGCGACATGACTGCCGCGGGTCTTGACCATGACGAGGCGACGGTGCGCCGTGCGCTGGCGACGCAGATGATCGAGGCGCGTCGCCAATTGATGGAGGCCCAGTAATCCAATGCCGATGACCGCCGACGATATCCGCACGATGATTCGCGACGCCATTCCTGATGCCGAGGTCGAGATCACCGACCTGGCCGGGGACGGCGATCACTATGCTGCGCGCGTGACCAGCGCGAGTTTTGCCGGGCTGAGCCGGGTGAAGCAGCACAAGAGCGTTTACGACGCGCTGGGGGGCCGCATGGGCGGCGTCCTTCATGCGCTGCAACTGACCACCGTGATTGCATAAGGACGACGACATGACTGACGACACGCACGCGCGCATTGATGCGCTGGTGAAGGCCAACCCCGTGGTACTCTTCATGAAGGGCAGCCCGCTGTTCCCGCAATGCGGGTTTTCGAGCCGCGCGATCGCGATCCTCAACCATCTCGAGGTCGAGTTCGAGAGCGTCGACGTGCTGCAGGACCAGGGCATCCGCCAGGGCATCAAGGCCTATTCGGACTGGCCGACGATCCCGCAGCTCTATGTCGATGGCGAATTCCTCGGCGGATCGGACATCATGATGGAGATGTACGAAAGCGGCGAACTGAAGCAGGTCCTGGACGCGCAGAAGGCGGCAGGCTGAGTATTAGACGAGGCTCTGGATCGCGCGGGGGTATCTGGCCGCCGCGCGGTCGGGGCTTGCAGGGTACCGGGTGAGGGTGGACCGGTGCGAGACCTGAATGACAGCGACCCGTCCACCCTGCATAAGCGCTGAACGCGCGGTAACGCATGAGACGGTGCAGGCGATGTGCCAGTTAGCCCGAGTTGCGGACTTTCGCCGGTCTCGGTGGTTAATCGGCCGCAGCGCCGACCGCTGATCGTAAAGAAACCCGACACAGACGGTCATCGGCGTCGATCGCGAAACCGTAAGAAACTGACATTGACTACGACCGTAAACGAGCTGATTACAAGCGTAGTCAGTAAGGAGTGAGTCGTGGCCGAACGGATCAGTGATGCCGAACACAGCGTCATGGAGGTGCTGTGGGACGAATCCCCGCTCAGCGCGCAGGATGTCGCCGAACGCGTCGACCCGGCGCGCGGCTGGAGTGCCAACACGGTCAAGACGTTGCTCGGGCGGCTGATCGCGAAATCGGCGATCACGCATGAGGAGGATGGCCGGCGCTATCTCTATCGTCCGACCGTCGCGCGCGGTGATTATGTCGCGGGCGAATCGCGGCGGCTGATGGACCGGCTGTTCGGCGGCAGGCTGACGCCGCTGGTCGCGCATCTCGCCGAACGCGACGAACTGACCGCGCAGGACATTGCCGAGATCGAGGCGTTGCTGAAGGATCTCAAGGCATGAGCGCGGGGCCAATCCTGTCCGGGGGGATCGGAGACGGCCCCGCCGCCGCCCTCCAGTCGATCGATACGGCCGCGCTCGCGGGCTGGGCGAGCGACGCGCTGATCGCATCGACGCTGCTGATGCTCGTCGTGCTGCTGGTCCGCGCGCCGGTGCGCCGCGCCTTCGGGGCGCAGGTCGCCTATGCGCTCTGGGCGCTGCCCGTGTTGCGGCTCGTGCTGCCGTCGATGCCCGAGACGTGGCACGCGGCGGCGACGCCCATTACCCGCGCTGGTGAGACGATCAGCGTCTACATGATCGCGCCCGCTGCAACGGCCGCGACGACGGGGGCAATGATGGCTGCGGCGACACCGGATGTGGTGGAACCGTCGTTCGGCGCTGTTGTTGCGGGAGTGTTCGGGGGCGGGCTCGGCAGCGCGCTGGGGGCCGCATGGGCGGTCGGGGCGCTTGGGCTGCTCGTCTGGCATCTGCTTCAGCATCGACGGTTCTGCCGGCGGATGCTCGACAGCGCGGACCGGCTCGACGACCGCGACGGGGTGCGCGTGATCGCCACCGCGGCGGCGCCGGGTCCGCTCGCCTTCGGTCTCGTCCGCCGCTACGTCGCGTTTCCGCGTGATTTCGCGGATCGCTATGACGCGGACGAGTGCGAATTGGCGCTGGCACACGAGATTGGCCATCACCAGCGCGGCGACCTGTTCGCCAACTGGGTGGCGTTGATCGTGCTCGCGCTCCACTGGTTCAACCCGGTCGCCTGGCATGCGTTTCGCCGGTTCCGCGCGGACCAGGAGCTTGCCAACGACGCACGCGTGCTCGCCGGCCGGTCCGCGGTCGACCGCCACATCTATGCCTGCGCGATCGTCAAGGCGGCGCATGGCGGCGCGGTGTCGGCCGCGTGTCACCTCCACACCATCACCGATCTGAAAGGGAGATTGCGCATGTTGACGACTTCTCGGATTTCACGCGGCCGGATCGCGACGGGGGCGGCCTCGGTCGGCCTGCTGGTCGCGACGGGGCTCGCGCTGACCGCTTCGGGCACCAAGGCCGCCACGGCGATCCGTGCCGGTGTCGAGGACCGCGTGGCGCCGGTCGTCCCGGCGGCGCCCCTGCCACCTCTGCCACCTCTGCCATCTATGCCAGTCTTGACCCCGGTCGCACCCGTGGCGCCTGTCGCGCCCGCTGCGCCGCTTACCGCACGCCCCGCCGACGCGCGTCAGGTCACGACGATCGTCACGCGCGACGGCAAGACCGTCAGCACGCGGGTCATCCGTGCGAAGCCGGGCAGCACGATCGTCGCGTCGGGGATGGTACCCGAGGTGACCGAACGCGCCTGCGTCGATGGCAAGGACGGGCCGGGCAAGCACTATGTGATCGACCGGACCGAAGGCGGCGTGCGCAAGATGGTCATCTGCACCAATCGCATCGAACAGGCCGCCGCCGACGCCGCCACCGCGGCGATCAATAGCCGCGAGATCGAGGCGAGCGCCTACGCCTCCGCACTCGCCAGTCTGAAGATCGCGCGGGCCTCGATCGAGAAGAACACCGACATGACCGCTGCGCAACGCCGCGAGGCGCTTGCCGGCATCGACGAGGGTCTGGCCGAGGTCCAGGCGGACATCGCCAAGCGGGATTGACCGGCATTCTGGGGTAGGGGGCGGTGCCTGCGGCCCTGGACTCTGACTTTCGTCCGGATGACGGGATCGGGGTGGTATCACAGGGTCGGGCGGCGGGGTCTTGGGTTCGGGTCTTGCCATGCGCGCCGCCAGCCGCCATTTCGGGGGCATGGCTGAGCATCCGACCGGCATCCCGATCCAGCTCGAGCCGCTCGTCGTCCGCGTGCTCGCGCCGAACGCGTCGCCCTATACCTTCACCGGCACGCAGACGCATATCGTCGGGACGACCGCGCTGGCGGTGATCGATCCCGGGCCCGACGATCCCGCGCATCTCGATGCCTTGCTGCGCGTGATCGATGGCCGCCCTCTTGCCGCGATCGTTGTCACGCATCATCACCGCGACCATAGTCCGGCAACGCGCCCGTTGCAGGCCGCGACCGGCGCGCCGATCGTCGGCGCCGCCGCGTTCGCGCCCGGTGTCGCGGCCAATAGTTCGTTCGACGCGCTCTATGCACCCGATCGCGTCCTGGCGGACGGCGAGACGGTCGGCGCGGCGGGCTGGACGCTCGAGGCGATCGCAACGCCGGGCCACACGTCGAACCATCTCGCCTTCGCCCTGCGCGAGAGCGGGGCGCTGTTCTCGGGCGATCACGTCATGGGCTGGTCGACCAGCGTCGTCGTGCCGCCCGATGGCGACATGACCGACTATATGGCGAGCCTCGAGCGGCTGCTGGGACGCGACGACCGTGTCTATTATCCAGGGCATGGCGAGGCGATCGAGCGGCCGCAGCGGCTGGTGCGCGGGATGCTCGGCCACCGCAAGCAGCGCGAGGGGCAGATCCTCCGTCTGCTGCGCGAGGCGCCGCGGGGTGTCGCGGCGCTGGTCGAGCGCATGTATGTCGGGCTCGATCCGCGGCTGGTGCCGGGCGCCGAGGGATCGGTGCTGGCGCATCTGTATGATCTGCGCGGTCGCGGGCTGGTCGGCGAGACGGAAGGGGATGGTGCATGGCGGATGGCGTGAACGAGGACAGCCGCGGCACGGAGTCTGCGCGGCGTGGCGGGGTCGGGTCGTTCCTGGCCAAGGCGGCGGGGGTGCTGGTGCTGCTCGCGCTGGCCGCGCTGATCGCGCTGTGGGGCGTGCAGCGGTACGTGCAGAGCCGGCTGACGCCCGACCCGACGACGATCGCGAGTGCGAGCTTGGAGGGGCTGCGCGAACAGAACCGGCTGTCGACCTTTGCCGCGCGGTTCGTCGCGGTGGTGACGTCGCGCCAGTCGCAACTGGGTTTCACCACCGAGAAGACGCTGATCATGCCGGGAATGGTCCGCTATGAGGTCGACCTCGACAAGCTGTCGCAGCGCGATGTCGCCTGGGATGCCGCGACGCGGACGCTCGCGGTGCGATTGCCGCCGGTCGAGGTGGAGGGGCCGCAAATCGACCTCAATGCGCTGCGCGAATATGGTTCGGGCGGTGTGCTGGCGACGCTGACCGATGCGGAGAAGCGGCTCGACACCGCCAACCGGCGCGCGGGCCAGATCGAGCTGGTCCGCCAGGCGCGCGAGCCCGCGATGATCCGGCTGGCGCGCGACGCGACGCGGCGTGCGGTCGAGCGTAGCTTCGCGATGCCGCTGCGCGCGGCGGGAGTGGATGCGACCGTCAGCGTGCGCTTCGCCGACGAGGCGCAGGCGTCGACCGAGCGATGGGACACGTCGCGTTCGCTGCAGGACGTGCTAGGGAACCGCAACTAAACCGGGATACGACAATGGAACTCCACCAGAATTTTGCGGGCATCGACATTCGCGGCGAGATCGAGCGGCTCCGCAAGGAGAAGAACGCGATCATCCTCGCGCATTATTACCAGAAGCCCGAATTGCAGGACATTGCCGATTTCGTCGGCGACAGCCTCGACCTGTCGCGCAAGGCGGCGGCGACAGAGGCGGATGTCATCGCGTTCTGCGGCGTGCGGTTCATGGCGGAGACCGCCAAGATCCTGTCGCCCGACAAGATCGTCGTGCTGCCCGACATGGATGCCGGCTGCAGCCTCGAGGACAGCTGTCCCCCCGAACAGTTCGCGGCGTTCCGCGCCAAGCATCCCGATCACATCGCGCTGACGTACATCAACTGCTCGACCGAGGTGAAGGCGCTGTCCGACATCATCGTGACGTCCTCGTCGGCCGAGAAGATCCTGTCGCAGCTGCCCGCGGACCAGAAGATCATCTTCGGCCCAGACCGCAATCTCGGCGGCTATCTGGTCCGCAAGACCGGGCGCGAGATGCTGTTGTGGCCGGGCGTGTGCATCGTCCACGAGGCGTTCAGCGAAAGCGAGCTGCTCAAGCTCAAGGCCGCCAATCCGGGCGCGCCGATCGTCGCACATCCCGAATGCCCGCCGATCATCCTCGACCATGCCGATTATATCGGGTCGACGCGCGGCATCCTCGACTATGCGATCGCGATGCCCGGCGACACGCTGATCGTCGCGACCGAGCCGCATATCATCCACCAGATGGAAAAGGCGTTGCCGAACAAGCGCTTCATCGGTGCGCCCGGCGCCGACGGTAACTGTAACTGCAATATCTGCCCGTACATGGCGCTCAACACGATGGAGAAGCTGTACGTTGCGCTGCGCGATCTGTCGCCGCGGATCGAGATCGAGGAGGGGCTGCGGCTCCAGGCGAAGAAGAGCCTCGATACGATGCTGGCGATGGCCTCGGGCACGGTCGGGATGGGCGATCTCGGCCCGGCGCAGACCAGCGGGACGCGTTCGTGAGCGCAGCGCTGGCGGGCTTCGACATCGATAGGTTCGTCGCTGCGACGCTGGCCGAGGATCTGGGCACGATCGGCGACATCACCTCTGCGGCGGTGATCCCCGCCGAGGCGCGCTTTGCCGGGGTGATGGACAGCCGCGACGCGATCACCGTCGCAGGCCTCGCCCTCGCCGATGCGTTCTTCCGCGCGCTCGATCCCGAGGTCCGGATCGAGCATCTCGTGGAGGACGGGCAGGCGGTCGCTGCGGGTACCGAGCTGATGCGGATCGAGGGCCGCGCGCGCGCGATGCTGACCGCCGAGCGGTCCGCGCTGAACACCGTCCAGCACCTGTCGGGTGTGGCGACGATGACGCAGGCCTATGTCGATCGGATGCAGGGCACCGGCGCCATCCTGCTCGACACGCGCAAGACCATCCCCGGGCTGCGCGTGCTCGAAAAATACGCGACCCGCATGGGCGGTGCGCAGAACCACCGCATGGGGCTGTGGGATGCGGCGATGATCAAGGACAATCACGTCGCGGTCGCCGGCGACGTCGGCGAGGCGGTGCGTCGGGCGAGGGATGCGGGCATCGCGCAGATCATCGTCGAGGTCGACCGTGTCGACCAGATCGAGCCCGCGCTGGCGGCGGGGGCAACGCATCTGCTGCTCGACAACATGCCACCCGAGATTCTCCGCGGTGCGGTCGCGCTGGTCGATGGCCGCGTGCCGACCGAAGCATCGGGCGGCGTGTCGCTCGACACGATCCGCGCGATCGCCGAGAGCGGGGTCACCTATGTCTCGGTCGGACGGCTGACCCAGTCCGCGCCCGCCGCCGATATCGGGCTCGATTTCGCGACGCTTTGATTGGCGCGCGGGGACTGGCGCGTGGGTAGAGACGCGGTATCGTGCCGCCACGACATGATCGCGAAATGAACAGGGTGAAGATGCGTCCCAAATCCGTTATATTGGCCGAATGGCTGTATCTCGCCTCGATCGGTCTGCTGATCGCGGTCAGCGTGCTGACCTGGGATGCCGCGGTTGCGCAGGGCGGCTTTGCACTGGCGGCAGGGGTGACGGCGTTCGGCGTCGGACTGTCGCTGCTGCTGCTGATCCTTACGACGCGCAGGGGTAGCCGGGTTGCCCTGTGGCTGCTCGTCGCGCTGACGGTACTCGGCGCCGCTGGGGTGATGCTGCAGGTCGCGACGGGGGTGCTTGCGACAGGGCTGATCGGGATGCTGACGATCGCGCAGCTCGTGCTGACGATCCTGCCGATCGTCCTGCTGTTCCGGCCCCGAGCGCGCGCCTGGTTCGACGAGGTCGCGGACCGCGGCATCGATGACGATGCCGAGGAGGAGATCGAGGCATGACGCGGATGAACCGGCTCGCGGGCATGATCATCGTCGCTGGGCTGTCGGTGCCGGGCATTGCCGCGGCGCAGGCCTATAGCTGTTCGGCGCCCATCGGCGGCATCGACCGCGTCCGCCCCGACCTGCCGTCCACGCGCGAACCTGCGCGGATCCTGCCGATCGCGAGCTATACGCTCGCCATCACCTGGGCCCCGCAATATTGCCGCGAGAAAGGCGACCAGCCGAGCGCCCGGTTCCAGTGCGGGGCGGGCAACCGGTTCGGCTTCACGCTCCACGGCCTGTGGCCCGACGGCGCGGGCAAGACCTGGCCGCAATATTGCCGCGCGACCGCCATCGTCCCGCAGGCGGTGATCAAGCGTCAGCTCTGCACGACGCCGTCGGCGCAGCTGATCCAGCATGAATGGGCCAAGCACGGGACCTGCATGCCGGGCTATCAGCCCGCACGCTATTTCCGCCAGTCGAGCAGCCTCTACGCCAAGCTGCGCTATCCCGACATGGACACTCTGTCGCGAAGCCCGCTGACCGCCGGGCAGTTCGCCACGGCGATGGCGAAGGTCAATCCCGGTCTTAACGCGGCAATGATGCGGGTTACGACGACCAAGCAGGGCTGGCTCGACGAGCTATGGATCTGTCTCGACACGGCCTTCCGTTACAAGCGCTGCCCCGCGCACGCAGGCGGGGTCACGCAGGGCACGCCGATCAGGATCTGGCGCGGCGAGACCTGACCCGCACTCAGCCGGCCAGCGTGACGGTCGAGGGGTGGTGCTTGTCGAGGTGACGCTTGATGATCCGCAGGTTGCGCGTGTTCGATCGGAACATGAAATCCGCGGCGTCGCCGACGAACGGCACCAGCCCGAGCGCTGCGTCGAACCCGACATTGCCCATCATCCGGGCAAGCTGGAACTTCGACATGCCGAGGTTGCGCGCCTCCCAGACGAGCCAGCTCCCCATCAGTGCACCGATCAGGTCGCCGACGACGGGGATGAGCCCGACGATCGCGTCGAGCCCGATCGGGCGGTTGATCCCGGGGACCATGAACGCGCGTTCCAGAATGCGCTCCAGCGCCTCGACCCGGGCGCGGACCGAGGCCGGGTCCTGACCGATCGCGAAGCTGCTGGCCAGCGTGGCGGGATCGATGCGAGTGGCATTGTTGGTCATGCGACTCACTTGGTGTCGGGACGAAGCCTGTTCAACGGGTGCCACGCGCGGCTGTTCGGCTGCCACTGCTGCAGCCGCGTCGCGACCAGCGACCAGCGGAGCGGCCGTGCGAGCGGAATGAAGGGCACGTCCTCGTTCAGCGCGGCATCGGCCGCCGCAATCCGCTGGCTGCGTTCGGCGAGCGTCGGCGCGGCACGCGCGGCGTCGAGCGCCGCCTGCGCGGGGGCGCTGCAGACGATGCACGCGTTCGCCAGATACCAGCGCGCGCTGTCATAGGGCGCCACCAGATCGATCAGCCGCAGATCGGCGGGGGCGTCGATCGCGACGCGCTCGGGCAGGATGCCGATCCGGAGCAGGGCGGCTGCGACATGCGCGTAGAGGATCGTCGCGCCGGATCCGGCGGGCAGCGCGATCCGCATCGCGATCGGCCCGCTCTGCGCCTGCTCGCGCCACGTCGCGACCCGTAACCGGGCACCTGCGCGGCGCTCGTCCTGGTTCAGCAGCGTCCATGACGGCACCTGCGGGAGCCCGGCGGAGTCGAGCGGTTCGGCGAGGATGCGGTCGGCCGCCTCCCAATTGGGGGCGATCGCGGCGGTCAGCGCGCTGCGATCGATCGCCTGCGAGATTGCCGCGCGGTTCGCTGCCTCGGCAAGGAAGCCCGTCCGCGAGACGATCGCGAGCCCGAACAACCCGACCGCAGGGTCGACCCGGATCGCGGCGGGGGCGATATCGGCCGTCGCGAGAAGCGGCCAGTCGGCGAAGCTGCCGCCGCTCACCAGATCCGAGTCGCGATGCGCAAACCGCGCGATCGCCCGTGCCGCACGCTCGCCGATCAGGCGGACGTCACGTTCCGGCTGCATCTCGAGCTGGTCTTCGGGGTCGGCGCGGTTGAGGTCATAGACCGGGCGCAGCAGCGGCGCGGCGCCGGGCTGGGCGATGCGGAACGGGCCGCTGCCGCCGGTCGGCCGCAGACGTAGCAACGCGAGTTCGGGCTGTGCGAACAGCTTGAGCAGGTCGGGACGCGGTCGCGACAACCGGACCTCGATCACCTGCGGCGTCATCACGACGATCTCGTCGACCGCGCTGAGAAAGGGGGCGAGCGGATTGCGCGATGCCGGCACGATCTGGCGTTTGAGCATCGCGACGATCTGATCCGCGGTGATGCGGCTACCGTCGCTCCACGTGGCTTCGCGCAGGCGGAAGATATAGCTCATGCCATCATCGATGACGATCCAGCGTTCGGCGAGGCCAGGCTCGATCTGGCCGGCGGCATCGAACCGGACCAGCCCCTGCGCCGTCGAATCGATCAACAGGCGCGAGGGGAGGTCGATCGGGCCCCGGCGGGCATCCGCGGCAGCAGGCACCCCACCGATCGCGCTGACGACGACAGCCCCCGAGTCGCGGCGCCGGTTGCAGGCCGCCGGTGCGAAGAGCAGCGCGGCGGCACAGGCAAGCGTGATGGTGCGGACGGCGGGACTCGAACCCGCACTCCAGGGGAGGGAGATTTTAAGTCTCCTGCGTCTACCGGTTTCGCCACGTCCGCACACGGGAGTCAGAAAGACGAGGTCGAGCGCAGGGTCAACCCATGTTGGACCCGCAGGTGCCGCTCAATCGACGTTAAGACGCGAGCGCATTTCCTTGCCGGGCTTGAAATAGGGGACGCGTTTGGCGTCGACGGCGACGACTTCGCCGGTCCGGGGATTGCGTCCGGTCCTCGCATCGCGCGCGCGCGTGGAAAATGCGCCGAAGCCGCGCAGTTCGACCCGGCCGTCGGCGGCCAGCCGCTTCGAGATCTCGTCGAAGAAACACGAGACGATCAATTCGACCTCGCGCGGCTCCAGGTCCGGATGCGCATCCGTCAGTTTTTGAACAAGCTCAGATCTGATCATGGTAACGAGCCCCCGCCCATATGTGATAATACTGATTTAGGTCAGTAATTGGGGCGATAGCACCAAATGAGTTTCAAGCCAAAAGCAAAAGGGACCGAAATGCATCGAGCATCCCGGTCCCAATTCGCTTACTTCTTTTCGGCTTCCGTGCGGGCCTTGAGAGCCTCGCCCAGGATGTTGCCGAGGGTCGCGCCGGAGTCCGACGAACCATACTGAGCGACGGCCTGCTTCTCTTCGGAGATCTGCATCGCCTTGATCGAGAAGGTCGGCTTCTTCGAACGATCGAAGCCCGTCACCATCGCGTCGAACTTCTGGCCGACCTGGAAACGCTCCGGACGCTGCTCGTCGCGATCGCGACCCAGATCCGTGCGCTTGATGAAGCCGGTCGCGCCATCGTCGCCCTGCTGAACTTCGAGGCCCGCGTCGCGGACTTCGAGAACGGTGACCGTGACGATCGCGTTCTTGTTCAGCTTGTCGCCTGCTGCTGCGATGCCGCCGGCCGAAGGCCCGCCGCGCTCGAGCTGCTTCATGCCGAGCGAGATACGCTCCTTCTCGGCGTCGATGTCGAGCACGACGGCCTCGACGGTCTCACCCTTGCGATGCAGGTTGAGCGCGTCCTCGCCCGAAACGCCCCAGGCGATGTCGGACATGTGGACCATGCCGTCGACGTCGTTGTCGAGGCCGATGAACAGACCGAATTCGGTCGCGTTCTTGACTTCGCCCTCAACGGTCGAGCCGATCGGATGCGCGGCAGCGAAGGCCTCCCAAGGATTGGCCTGAGCCTGCTTGAGGCCGAGCGAGATGCGACGCTTCTCGGAATCGACTTCGAGGACCATGACGTCGACTTCCTGCGAAGTGCTGACGATCTTGCCCGGATGGACGTTCTTCTTCGTCCAGGACATTTCCGACACGTGGACCAGGCCTTCGATGCCCGCTTCCAGCTCGACGAACGCACCATATTCGGTGATGTTCGTGACGCGGCCGGTGAGCTTCGCGCCGACCGGATACTTGACCATCGCGCCATCCCAGGGATCGCTCTCCAGCTGCTTCATGCCGAGGCTGATGCGCTGGGTGTCCTTGTTGATGCGGATGATCTGCACCTTGACGGTGTCGCCGATGTTCAGGACTTCGCTCGGGTGACCGACGCGCTTGTAGCTGAGATCGGTGACGTGCAGCAGGCCGTCGATGCCGCCGAGGTCAACGAACGCACCATAATCGGTGATGTTCTTGACGACGCCGTCGATGATCTGGCCCTCGGCGAGGCTGAGGATCAGGCCCGAACGCTGCTCTGCACGCGTCTCTTCGAGAACCGCGCGACGCGACACGACGATGTTGCCGCGCTTGCGGTCCATCTTCAGGATCTGGAAGGGCTGGGGGATGTCCATCAGCGGGGTGACGTCGCGCACGGGGCGGATGTCGACCTGCGAGCCCGGCAGGAACGCGACGGCGCCGTTCAGGTCGACGGTGAAGCCACCCTTCACGCGGCCGAAGATCACGCCCTCGACGCGGGTCGTCTTCGAGAATTCGGTTTCCAGCTTGTCCCATGCGGCTTCGCGGCGCGCACGATCGCGGCTGAGCATCGCTTCGCCATGGACGTTCTCGACGCGGTCGACATAGACTTCGACTTCGTCGCCGACCTTCAGGTCAGCCTTCTGGCCCGGCGCTGCGAATTCGCGAAGCGGCACGCGGCCTTCCGACTTCAGACCGACGTCGATGACGGCCATGTCGTTCTCGATGCCGGTCACGGTGCCATGCACCACGCGGCCCTCGAAGCTGTCGGCGTCGCCGAGCGTCTCGTTCAGCATCGCGGCGAAATCGTCGCGCGACGGCATTACCTGGGTTGCCATAGAATTCAGTAATCCTAGTCTGTTTCCGGCCAAGCGGTTGGATCCGCTGGTCTTGGCCTTCGTTGCCGCGACGACCGAACGCCGGCACGGCATCCGGACGGCACGAGGCGCAGAGGATGTAGACGCTGAATGCGAAAACGGCGCGTGAGACTCAAAGGTCTCCGCGCCTTCCTCCACGAGCATCGCTCGCCGGACGCTCCTGTGTAGCGGAAACCCCGTCTCGGAGCAAGTTCGCCGCTGCAGCGTTAGGGGCGGCTCACAACAGGAGCGAAGATTTGAGCGAACGCGGCATTCTCGTGCTGGGCTGGATCGCCACGGCGACGGCGATCGTGATGTACCTGTCGTATATCGACCAGATCATGCTGAACCTGGCCGGTCAGAAGGGATCGGTGGTCCAGCCGTTCGCAACGATGGTCAATTGCGGGCTGTGGGTGGCGTATGGCGTGCTGAAGCCGAAGCGCGACTGGCCGATCGCGGTGGCGAACTTCCCGGGGGTGGTGCTGGGGGCGATTACGCTGGCGACGGCTTTGTAACGGGCGTCTGAGCGCCTCCTTGTTCTCCCGCAAAGGCGGGAGCCTAGTCTGGGTCCCCGCCTTCGCGGGGAAACAGCGTTGTTTTACGGTACACTAGCCCAACCAAAAGCCACCCCGGCGAAGGCCTGGGCCCAGTTGGGGGACGTCGCTAACCAAGGGCAGCGCTCCGTTACTGCGACCTTTCCGACTGGGCCCCGGCCTTCGCCGGGGTGGTTTTCCCCTCTTGGTGAGCGAGAGGTCTAACCCGCCTTCTTCGCCCGCTGCGCCTCGACCAGCGCCACCGCGCGCTGCACCGACGCTTCGATCGACAGGAAGCTCGTATCGAGCAACGCCGCGTCCGCCGCCATCACCAGCGGTGCGATCGAGCGGCCGCTGTCGCGCGCATCCCGCGCCCGGATGTCCGCCAGCACGCGGTCCTTGCTCGCCGTGCCGCCACGTGCTTGCAGTTCCGCATGGCGCCGCTGCGCGCGGATGTTCGGGGTCGCCTTCACGAACAGCTTGGCATCCGCATCGGGCGCGATGACCGTGCCGATATCGCGCCCGTCGAGGATCGCGCCACCCGCCTGCGCGGCAAACCGCTTCTGCCGCTGCATCAGCGCCGCGCGGACCAGCGGATGTGCGGACACGATCGAGGCCATCGCCCCGACATCGTCGTCGCGCAGCGCCGGGTCCGTCATCACCGCATCGTCGAAGTCGCATGCGGCAACCGCATCGGCTTCCTGTTCGGGGTCCAGCCCCATCCGCGCCACGTTCAGCGCGACCGCGCGGTAGAGCAAGCCGGTATCGAGATAGGGGAGGCCGTAATGCTTCGCCAGGGCGCGCGCGATCGTGCCCTTGCCCGATGCCGCCGGACCGTCGACTGCGATGATCATCTTAATTCCCCTGGCCGGTCGCCCGACCCGTTAATTCGTCGAGCGACCGGAAGAACACGGGATAGCTCGTCGCCACCGGCGATATGTCGTCGATCGTGATGGGCTCGGCGCTGCCAAGTCCAGCCACCACCATGCTCATTGCGATGCGATGATCGAGTTTCGAGGCGACCCGAGCGCCACCGCGAATCGCCGCCCCGCCCGAACCCGTGATCGCCATGCCGTCTTCGAATTCCTCGCACGTCACGCCGCACGCCTCGAGCGCGATCCGCATCGTCGTGATCCGGTCCGATTCCTTCACCCGCAGCTCGTGCGCGCCCCTGGCGACGGTCGTGCCGGACGCAAACGCCGCGGCGACGAACAGCACCGGATATTCGTCGATCATGCTCGGCGCGAGATCGGCCGGCACCTCGATCGCGGTCAGCGCGGCATGGCGGACGCGCAGGTCGGCGACGGGCTCGCCGCCGACGGTCCGCGGATCGAGCTCGGTGATGTCCGCGCCCATCATGCGCAGCGCCGTGACGATGCCGATCCGTGTCGGGTTCAGCCCGACATTGCGCACGACGATGTCCGACCCCGGCACGATCGACGCCGCGACCAGCCAGAAGGCTGAGGACGACGGATCGCCCGGCACGACGATATCCTGCGGGGTCAGCTCCGCCTCGCCGGTGATCGAGATCACGCGGCCTTGGTCCGTTTCCTCGACGGTCAGCTGCGCGCCGAACCCGGTCAGCATCCGCTCGCTGTGATCGCGCGTCGCGACCGGCTCGATCACCGTGGTGATGCCGGGCGTGTTGAGCCCCGCCAGCAGGATCGCCGACTTCACCTGCGCCGACGCGACCGGCAACGTGTAGGTGATCGGCACCGCGGGGCAGATCCCGCGCACCATCAGCGGCAGCTTGCCGCCGGGCGACGCGGTGATGTCCGCGCCCATCTGCGACAGCGGCTCGATCACGCGGCCCATCGGTCGTCCCGACAGCGAGGCGTCACCGGTGAAGGTGCAGGTGATCGGGTGGCTCGACACCAGCCCCATCAGCAGCCGCGTCGAGGTGCCCGAATTGCCCATCTCCAGCGCGGTCTCGGGCTGGAGCAGCCCGCCGACACCGACGCCGTCGACGACCCAGATGCCGTCGTCCTGCCGCTCGATCGTCGCGCCCATCGCGCGCATCGCCGCCGCGGTGGCGAGCACGTCCTCGCCCTCCAGCAGGCCGGTGATCCGGCTGGTCCCGACCGCGAGGCTCGCGAACATCAGCGCGCGGTGGCTGATCGACTTGTCGCCGGGGACCGCGATCGAACCGGTCAACGGACCGCGCGCGACGACGTCCAGCGGTTGGGGGAGGGGGTGTGTCATGGGGCCGGGCTTTTGACAGTGGCCTTGCGCTATGGCAAGGCGCGCCCACTTTGCGGGGGCATCCCCCACAATCTATCCATTCGAAAGGTTCTATCGGCATGATCAAGCCGGAATGGGGCACGAAGCGTTCGTGTCCGAAATGCGCGACGCGTTTCTACGACCTCGAAAAGGCCGACCCCGTCACCTGCATCGAATGCGGGTATGCGTGGGAGCCCGAGCCGATCCTGAAGTCGAAGCAGCCGCTGCCGTTCGAGGTCGCCAAGCCCGACACCAAGAAGCCCGATGCGGATCTCGAGGGTGACGAGGAAGAGGATATCGCCTCGATCACCGGCGAGGACGAAGAGCCGTCCGCGGACGACGAAGTCGATCTGGGCGGCGACGACGACCTTGGCGTCGAGACGCCGCAGGACGAGCACGAGCGTTGAGATAAAGAAATCTGGCAGGCGGCGTTTACGCCGCTTGCCAACCCGGGCGGCTCCGGTTAGTGAGCCGCCTCCCAACGGGAATGGGGCCGTAGCTCAGCTGGGAGAGCGTTCGCATGGCATGCGAAAGGTCAGGGGTTCGATCCCCCTCGGCTCCACCATTCTCGTTGATACGCGACGCGGTCGCGGTCCCTTATTTATGATGGATACCCCGCAGCGGGTCGTACTGCCGTTGTGCGGTGACGGGCGTCAATAGGTCGCCTGGAAGGTCTCGGTGGCGACGCTGAGACCATGGGTCAGTGCGTGTACGGATTCGAGCTGCTGGCCGATCCGCCGGGCCAGGCTGATGAAGCGCTGGTTTCGGACTTCGAGATGCTCGACGCTGTCGGTCATCGCGCGCGCGGTGAGCGCGGTTTCGTCGATCGCGGCGGTGATCGCGAGGATGCGCTCGCTCTGACTATGTGCGGTGTCGGTCACGATGACCGCGCGGGTCTGGATATCGGCGATGTCGTGCACGATCGCGCGATTCGCGGCGACGACGTCGCGCGTCGCGATCTGCATCGCCGAGATCTGCGGTTCGATTCGCGCGACCGCATCGGACGTCTGCGTGGCAAGCGTCTTCACCTCGGCTGCGACCACCGCGAAGCCGCGCCCGGCCTCTCCGCTGCGCGCCGCCTCGATCGCGGCGTTGAGCGCGACCAGACCGGTCTGCCGGGCGACCGCGCGGATGATGTCGAGGATCGAGCCGATCGATCCGGCATGGTCCGACAACCCCTGAGACAGCGCGACCGTCTCGTGCGCATGCGCCATCGCGCCGCCGGCGGCGCTGCTGGTGTGGCGGACCTGGTCGACGACCGTGTCGATCATGCCGGCCATCATCGCCGAGGTCTGTGCGGCATCCTGCATCGCGGCGGTGGATTGCTGCGCGGCGACGACGACGTCGCCCAAATCGCGGACGATCAGTTCGAGTTCGGCTTCGCCCGCGCGGCCCATCGCCTGGCTCTCCGCCGCCGCGGCATCGGCTTCGGTGACGACGGTGGCGATCTCCTCGCGGAACCGTTCCGCCTGCGCGGCTTGCGCCGCGACGACGTCGGTTAGCCGTCGCTCGACCGTGACGTCGCGGTAGGTGATCACCGCGCAGTGCCCGGGCAGCGGGGCGAAATTGATATGCAGGATCGTCCCGTCGTCGAAATGATGATCGATATCGACGCTTTCCTGCCGGGCCTGCCAGCGACGATGATTGTCGACCACGGTCGCGATCCGTGCCGCGGACCAGCCGACGGCGGTGCCGACGACCCCGAGAAAGCTCGCCATGTCCATGCCGATCATGACGCGGTCCGGGTCGAAGCGGAACAGCGCCGCCACGCGCGGATTGACCAGCGCGATCCGCTCCGCCGCGTCGAAGACCACGACGCCGTCGGCGACCGCGGTCATCGCGATCGCCAGCAAGACGTTGGGGGGCATCGATCCGGTGCCTGGCGCGGCTTCCACCGCTGGCAAGGGGCGGGGGATTACGGCATGTCGCGTCTGCATCACCGCGGACTAGCCCAAAATGGTTTTAAGTCCGTTACTTAACCCCGATCCGTTACCCTTTACGACGGGCGTCACCGTGTCGCGGGCGACGTCCGCCGGGCGGTCAGGATGCGGATCGGCGCGGCGATCATCTGGCCCTTCATCACGCCTTCGCCCTTGGTCGGCGAGGTAGGCGCGGCAAGGATGCCGCGGACGATGTCCATGCCCTGGACGACGTGCCCGAACGCGGCAAAGCCGGTATTGTCGCCCGGCTTCTCGGGATGTGCGTCGAGGAAGGGGATCGCGCCGACGGTGATGAAGACGTCGGCGCGCCCGGTCCCCGGCGCCAGCCGTGCGAGCGAAATCGTGCCGTCGGTGTGGAGCACGCCGGTCTTGCTGGTCGGCTCGTGCGCGATCGGCGGGAAGGCCCGCTTGGGATTGCCCTCGATCCCGCCCTGGATCAGTCCCGTATCAGGCCCCAGCCGCAGCGCGCGATAGAAGGTCGTGCCGTCGAGCTTGCGCGCGTCGACATAGCGCAGGAAATTCGCGGTGGTGATCGGTGCGCGTTCTTTCTCGAGTTCGAGCACGATCGGGCCGAGGCTGGTGGTCAGCGTCACGCCAATAGTCGCGGGGCGCGGCGTCGCAGCGGGCACCGATGACGACGCATCTGCGGGCCCGGTGACAGGCGCTGGCACCGGTGGAACCTCTTGCGCGGCAAGCGGGGTGCTGCCCAACAGGGTGGCAAGGACGGCGTATCGCAGCATGTCGAAACTCCTGAATTCTGTCCCATTCGCGGACGGGTTAAAACGGGACGATTTTGTCGCTGGTCGAAAAGGTAAACACCGCGTTAACCGGTCGCCATGACCCGACGCCTAGTCCTGACCAACGAAGCCGCGCGCCACCCGTTTCGACGGACGCTGCCCCCGCCCGTGATCGCTGCGCCGGGCGGGCGCGACGATCAGGACGTCAAGCTGTTCGTGCTGAGCTTCGCGGCCTTCTTCACCTGCTTCTACAGCTTCATTTTCTGATCACGGGCAGGCAGGTTTCGGCATCGTCGTCGCAGGCGCGGTGCAGTTTCTGGGCGATCCAGGCGGATACCAGGCACATGCCGGCGACCAGGAACAGCAGGTCCTCGGGTGTCACGCCCGCCATCGTGATGCCGATGACCGCGATCGACCCGATCGTCATCGCGCCCGAATTGACGACGTTGTTCGCCGCCACCGTCCGCGCGGTCTGATCCTTTTCGACCGTCGTCGTCAGGAAGGCGTAGAGCGGGACGACGAACATCCCGCCGGTGATCGCGATCATCATCAGGGTGCCGAGCACCGGCCAGGCGCGCGGCTGTGCCAGGAACCCGGCCCAATCGTAGAACTGGCCCGGCGCCGCCGGGGTCCAGGTCCGCACCAGGACCGAGAAGATGACGACGAATCCGCCCATCGCGATCACCGAGGCGGGTGCGTAGCGCGCCGAGATCCGGCCCTTGAGCATCGTGTTGATCACCACCGAACCGATCGCGACGCCGATCGAAAACACCGCGATCACGAAGCTGGCGACCCGCTCGTCGGCGGTCAGCACGTTCTTGACCAGCGGCGGGAAGATCACGATCAGCACCGCGCCGATCGTCCAGAAGAAGCTGATCGCGCAGATCGCCAGGAACAGCCGCGGGATATGCATCGTCGCGCTGATCAGCCGCCACGACGCGGTGAACGGGTTGTAGTTGAGCACCAGCGGCGGCCCTTCGCGCGGCGCCGGCGGCACCTGGCGACCCGCGAACCAGCCGATCACCGCGATCGCCAGCACCGCGATCGCCGCGCGCTCGATATGATCGGTCATGAACCCGGCGGTGATCGTCCCCATCAGGATCGCCAGATAGGTACCGGCCTCGACCAGCCCGGTGCCGCCGAGCACGTCGCATGGCGGCAGATGCTGCGGCAGGATCGCGTATTTGATCGGCCCGAAGAACGTCGAATGCACCCCCAGGCACAGCACCGCCCCGAGCATCAGCCCGAGGCCGATCGTCGAATGGCCGCTGCGCGCCACCATCAGCCCCGCCGCGCCCAGCGCCATGATGCCGATCTCCGCGCTTTTCACGAGCCGGATGATCCGCGCCTTGTCATGGCTGTCCGCGAGTTGCCCGGCGAGTGCCGAGAGCAGGAAGAAGGGAATGATCGCAATTCCGGTGGCGAGTGCGTTGAAATTCGCCTCCATCCGCGGATCGTTGAAGATCGCATAGGTCGCGAACAACACCATCGACGTCTTGAACAGATTGTCGTTGAAGGCGCCCAGAAACTGTGTCGTGAACAGGGGCAGGAAGCGTCGTTGCTTCAGCAACCCGAGTGCGTTGCGCATGCGAGAAAAGGCCCTGATCGTGGCAATAAGACTGCCGCGGCCTTAGCCCAGCGGGGGCAGTAGGCCAATGGTTTAGCGCCGCCCGCGTCGGCCGGGTGTCCGCGTACGGGATCCGGACGAGGGCCCGCGGCACGGTCCGGCGTTCGGCCTGGCCGCACATTAGTCGGCCGCGATCGGTAAAACCCGGTTTCGCCAAGGGCATGACCGGAGTAGGGAAGACGGGGTGTGGACCCTGCCCAACCTTCTGACGCTGTCGCGCATTGTCGCGGTACCCCTTCTCGTCGGCTTTCTGTGGTGGCCCGGCTGGGCGGCCGGCTACGGCATTGCCTTCGCGCTCTACTGCCTGATGGGCATCACCGATTATTTTGACGGCTATCTTGCGCGGTCGAACGGTGCGGTCTCGCGCCTCGGGATCTTCCTCGATCCGATCGCGGACAAGATCATGGTCGCCGCGGTCATCCTGATCCTGGTCGGCACGCGCGATATTGCGGGCGTCCATGTGATCGCCGCGCTCGTCATCCTGCTCCGCGAGATCGCGGTGTCGGGCCTGCGCGAATTCCTGGCGCAGGTGCAGGTGTCCGTGCCCGTCTCGCAGCTCGCGAAATGGAAGACGACGTTGCAGCTGGTCGCGCTGGGCGGACTGATTCTCGCCGGCGCGCTGCCCGATATGCCGTGGGTGCACGGCGTCGGGCTCGCCGCGCTCTGGGGGGCTGCGGTCCTGACGCTGGTGACGGGCTGGGATTACCTGCGCGTCGGCCTGAAGCATATGGATTGAGCGCATGACGGTGACGATGGTGTATTTTGCGTGGGTCCGCGAACGGATCGGGACGGGCGAGGAACGCGTCGATCCGCCCGCATCGGTGACCACGATCGCCGAACTGGTCGACTGGCTCGCGCTGTCCAGCCCGGGCCATGCCGCCGCCTTTGCCGATCCCGCCCGGCTGCGCGCCGCCCTTGATCAGGCGTTCGTGCCGATCGATACCCCGATCGCCGGCGCGCGCGAGATCGCACTCTTCCCTCCGGTGACGGGCGGATGATCCGGATCATCGTCCAGACCGCGCCGATCGATGTGCTGGCGGAGATCACTCAGGCCGAAACTGCCGGCGAACGCGGCGCGGGCGCGGTGGCGACGTTCACTGGTCTCGTGCGCGCAGATGACGGCGTCGAGACGCTCGAACTGGAACATTATCCCGGTGCGACCGAGGCTGCGCTCACCAAGGTGGCGACGGGTGCCATCGAGCGTTGGGGGCTGAGTGCGGTGACGATCGTCCACCGGGTCGGGCCGATGCATCCGGGTGAACGGATCGTCTTCGTGGCGGCGGCGTCTGCACACCGTGCGGCGTCGCTCGAGGCCTGTTCCTATCTGATCGATCGGTTGAAGACCGATGCGCCGTTCTGGAAACGCGAGACCCGCGGCACACAGGCCAGCTGGGTCGAAGCGCGCGACGCCGACAAGGACGCCGCCGCGCGCTGGACCTCCTAGACGGCGTTAGCCGATCTTGGGAACGCTCATGCCGTTGGTAAGATGGACGACACCGTTGGTAGCCTTGACATCTGCCGTGTCGACATAGGCCTTGCTGCCGGCAACGTCCGTAAGTTCGATATTGCCGTTCGGACCCACCGATGCCGTCAGCGGCTGGCCGGCCAGCGTCGTGAGGACGGCCTTGCCGCCACCCGACGTGATCTGCGCCTTCAGCTGATCCGACGTCACGGCGCCTGCGACGACGTGATACTTCAGGATCGTCGCCAGCGTGGGCTTCGCCTCCGGCTTCATCAGCGTGTCGAGCGCGCCGGCGGGAAGCCGCGTGAATGCCTCATCGCTCGGTGCGAAAACGGTGAAAGGGCCGGGGCCCGCAAGCGTCGTGCCGAGGCCGGCTGCAGTCACCAGCTTGGCGAGCGTCGCGCGGTTTGGAAGCGTCGGCAGCGCTGCCGCGATCGTCGCGGTCGCTGCAGGCTGTGCCGCGGTGGGTGCCGCTGGAGCGCCGGCCATCGGTGCGGCGGTACCAGCCTGTGCAGGGGTCTGCATCGGGGTCTGCGCGGGCGCCGTGCCAGTTGGCGCGGTCTGTGCGGGCGTCGTGCCGCTCGGCGCGACCTGCGCGATTGCCGGTGCGGCCGCGAAAAGCGTTGCGGCAAGGACGAGAGGGGTCTTGGTGATCATGGATTTCTCCTAGCTGAAACAATCGTGAAATAAATTCTGCGATAGAACGTATGGAGTCACGCGGCGGTTTGCCAAGTTACGGACGCGCCAACAGGACCAAGTGCGCCGTTGACGCGACGAAGTGTTGGCACGCTGCCACACCTCGCTCAAGACAAGCGGGGTACGATTACCCCGTTGACGACATGAACAATGCCGTTCGACTGACGCACATCGGCGGTCTCAATATAACTTTTGTTACCGTTGACGTCGGTGAGTGCGATGATATCTCCGACGAGGGTCACCGTGATTGCATCACCTTCGACAGTCGTCAGTGCGGCGGTGCCGCCACCCGCCGCGACACGCGCCTTCAGATCCGCAGCGGTGATGTCGCCTGGCACGACGTGATAGGTGAGCACTTTCGCCAGCGATGCCTTGTTCTCGGGCTTGAGCAACGTCTGGACCATGTCGGGCGCGAGCCGGCCGAACGCGGCGTCGGTCGGTGCGAAAACGGTGAACGGCCCGGTCCCGGACAGCGTCGCGGTCAGGTCCGCAGCCTTTAGCGCGGTGACCAGCGTTGCGAGATTGGGCGCAGCGGAGGCATTGTCGACGATCGTCCGCGTCGCGATCATCGGCACGCCGCCGACGGTCGGGTTGGCGACGGCGATCGGCCCGTTGGGCGTCGCCAGTGCGGGGTTGGCGGGGGGCGGCGCGGTCGGTGTGCCAAGGTCGCTGTTGCCGCTGCTGCACGCGGCGAGCGCGAGCGCGACGAGACCGGTGGTGCCCAGGCCAATATACAGGGGGCGCATGTTCGACATCGAAATCTATCTCCTCAAACGGGCGCTTGCGAACCGCAACTACGGTTGAGCCCGGAAATTGTTGCAGTGCAGGCCAGCGCGGCCGGTCAGCGGGCCTCGGCAAGCGCCTTGGCGAGCAGCTGGAAATCCTTCTCGCGCGGCGAGGCCTTGCGCCACACCAGCGCGATCCGGCGAAACGCGTTCTCGGCATCGAGCGGCAGCGCGGTGATCCCGGTATTTTCGAGGATCCCGGCGTTCAGCGCCATCTCAGGCAGCATCGTGATGCCCAGGCCGTTGTCGACCATCTGCACGATCGTGTGGAGCGACGTGCCCATCATCGTCGCCTCGGCACGGATCTCCGGCCGGTTGCACGCGGCGAGCGCATGATCCTTCAGGCAATGCCCGTCCTCGAGCAGCAACAGCCGGGTCTCGTCGATCGCCGAGGCGGGAATGGCGGAGGCGGGGATCGAGGTCCGGTCCGCGGGCACATCCTCGGTCGGGAAGGCGACGAACAGCCGGTCGTCGAACAGGGGCTCGAACGCGACTTCGCCGCAGGCATAGGGCAGGGCGAGCAGCACACAGTCGGTGCGGCCGTTGTGCAGCCCCTCGCACGCCGCGCCGCTCGGCTCCTCGCGCAGGAACAGCTTGAGGTCCGGGTAGTCGCGTCGCAGCCGCGGCAGGATGCGCGGGAGCATGAACGGCGCGATCGTCGGGATCACGCTCATCCGCATGTCGCCCGACAGCGGCCGGCCGGCAGCGCGCGCCATATCGCCAAGTTCCTCCGCCTCGCGCAGCACGCGGCGCGCCTTGTCCGCGATCCGATCCCCCAACGGAGTGAAGCGGACGACGCGGCGGGTGCGCTCGACGAGTACCACCCCGATCAGCGTCTCGAGTTCGCGCAGGCCTGCCGACAGCGTCGACTGGGTCACGAAACACGCCTCGGCGGCACGACCGAAATGGCCATGGTCCTTCAGCGCGACGAGATATTGCAGTTGCTTGAGCGTGGGGAGATAGGTTGCAGCCATTGATCGCCCATATCGATCGTGCACCCCCTTTTGTCCATGCCGGGTCGATAATGAGGCCGTCAGCGCAGGGCGTCCGCCGCGGCGTTGCCCCCGCCCGCTGGAAATCGCCCCTGTGAACGCCTAAATGAGCGGACCGCCAAGGGGAATGCGCATGTTCAGCCGGTTAGGGGCTTATCTCGACTCGATCCGGGCGCGTGACCCGGCGCCGCATTCTCGCGCGGAGATCATGCTCTACCCCGGCGTCTGGGCGCTGGGGATGCACCGCATCGCACACCGGCTGTATAGCGGTCAGAATTTCTTCCTCGCGCGGTGCGTCAATCATTTGTCGCGGTTCCTGACCGCGATCGACATCCATCCCGGCGCGAAGATCGGTCGCAACTTCTTCATCGACCACGGCTTCGTCGTGATCGGCGAAACCTCGCTGATCGGCGACGACGTGACGATCTATCAATGCGTGACGCTGGGCGGGACGAGCCCCGACAATGGCGTTGCGGGCAAGCGCCACCCGACCATTTCGGACGGCGCGATCATCGGATCGGGCGCGCAGGTGCTCGGGCCGATCACGCTCGGCCGCCGCTCGCGAGTCGGCGCGAATGCGGTCGTGACGCGCGACGTCCCCGAGGGCACGACCGTCGTCGGCATCCCGGCGCGCGCGACGACGGTAGAGGGCGGCGCCGCACCCGAGGCCCCGCGCTTCGTGCCCTATGGCACGCCGTGCACCGAGGCCTTCGACCCGGCCACGCAGAAGATGGAGATCATGCGCTGTGAGCTGGAGATGATGCGCAAGCGTCTGGATTCTCTGCTCGCCGATCAGGACCTGTCGACCGATCGCGACGGGCTCCGCCGCGGCCCGGTCGAACAGGATCTGCGCGATCGGGCCTGATCCGTCCTGATGAACAACGTCACGCCCTTCCCGACCCGCAATACCGCCCCCACCCAGATCGGCTTCGATCGGCTCGAACTGATGCGGATCCTCGACCTCTACGGACGCATGGTCGCGGCGGGGCATTGGCGGGACTATGCAATCGATCTCGGCCGCGAGGCAGCGGTGTTCGCCTGTTTCCGCCGCGCGGCCGAGCGCCCCGAATTCCGGATCGAGAAACGCCCCGCGCTTCGCAACCGCCAGGGCATGTGGGCCCTGGTCGGCGAAGGCGGGGCGGTGATCAAGCGGGGCCATGACCTCGGCCCGATCCTCGCCCCGGTCGAACGACGGCTGATGAAGCTCGTCGAAAGCTGAGTCCGCCAGCGCGGCGATCAGCCGCGCTGGAGCTTTGCCAATATGGTCATCGCCTGGTCGGCGCCCGATTGCGGGACGATCTCGCCGTTGCGGTCGGTAATCGCCGCCCAGTGGGCCGCCACCCCTTCGACCGACAGGTTCTCGCCCGACAGCAATGCGCCCGGCGTCAGCGTGACATAGGCGGCCTGGAACACGCCCGCGCCGGCGCCGAGGATCATGTTGGTCGGGGCATCCTCCGACACCAGGAAGACCGCGCCCGGCGCGACCTTGTCGGGGGAGAAGGCCTTGAACGCCTCTTCGGGAAAGATGTCCTGCGTCATCCGCGTGCCCGCGGTCGGGGCGATCGTGTTGACGCGGATGTTGTTCTTCGCCCCCTCGATCGCGAGCGTCTTCGTCAGACCGGCAAGGCCGAGCTTGGCGGCGCCGTAATTGGCCTGGCCGAAATTGCCGTACAGCCCGGTCGACGACGCGGTCATCAGGATGCGGCCGTAATTCTGCGCGCGCATCCCGTCCCAGACCGCCTTGGTCGCGTTGGCCGAGCCGTTCAGATGGACGTCGACGACGAAGTTGAAATCGGCGGGCTCCATCTTGGCGAAGCTCTTGTCGCGCAGCACGCCGGCATTGTTGATGAGGATATGGACGCCGCCCCATTTTTCGGACGCACGCGCCACCATCTCGACCATCTGGTCATAGTCGGTGACGCTGCCGCCATTGGCGATCGCCTCGCCGCCCGCGGCCTCGATCTCCTCGACGACCTTCAGCGCTGCGTCAGACTGTCCCGTACCGTCGCGCGAGGCGCCCAGATCATTGACGACGACCTTCGCACCGCGCCGGGCCAGCTCGAGCGCATATTCGCGGCCGAGCCCGCCGCCTGCGCCGGTGACGATCGCGACGCGGCCAGCAAAACCGAAGGATCCAAAGCTGTCGGACATGGAAAAAGGCGCCCCTCTCTTATCGTGGAGCGCCTTTCCTAGAACGTAAAGCAGTCGGCGCAAGCCGCGGCGTTAGCCACGGCCCGCACCGATGCGAACCGCTTACTTACCGCCGCGGTTCTTGCAGCCGTCCTTGACGGTGCGCGAGCAGGTTGGATACTCGGCAGGCGCCGGGGTCGGCGGCGTCACCGTCGGCTGACCGAAGACGATGTTCGCACCACCGGGTGCAGCCATCGGAGCCTGGGGCGCTGCGGGCGGCGGCGGTGCCATTGCCGGATCGGCAGGGGCTGCAGGATCGGCTGCCATCGCCGGATCGGCGGGAGCGGCAGGATCTGCGGCTGGCGGTGCCATTGCCGGATCAGCGGGCGCGGTCTGGGCGGCCGGGTCTGCTGGCGGCATCGTCTGCGGCGCGGTCTGCGCGAGCACGGGCGAGGCGAGCAACGCTGCAGCGGCGAGAAGAATGGACTTCATGCGAATCTCCTGAATACTTGGAGCGCAAATTCGTTAGCGCCACGGTTGAACGCACTAAAACCAGCTTGGGTCCTTCGTTTCGCGTCCGATTCTAACCGGCTTGTCTTGGTCCTGCACTAATGACGCGGTCGGCGACCGCTTGCAGCACCCCGACTTTCACCCGCCAGTATCAAGCGAATAGCCAGCCGAGCGCACCGTGCGGATGATGTCGGGACGTTCGCCGGTGTTGATCGCTTTCCGCAGCCGCCGGATATGCACGTCGACGGTGCGCGATTCGATGTCCGAATCATGGCCCCACACCGCATCGAGCAGCCGTTCGCGCGAGAAGACCCAGCCGGGATGTTCGAGGAAATGCTTGAGCAGCCGGAACTCGGTTGGCCCGAGTGCGACGACCTCGCCCGAGCGGCGGACCTTGTGGCCGACGGTGTCCATCTCGATGTCGGCATAGCTCAGCGCTTCGCCGGCAAGCGCGGGGCGGACGCGGCGCAGCACCGCGCCGACGCGCGCGACCAGCTCGCGCGGCGAGAAGGGCTTGGTGACGTAATCATCAGCGCCGGTCTCGAGCCCGCGGACACGGTCTTCCTCTTCCCCACGCGCGGTCAGCATGATGATCGGCACGTTCTGCGTCTCGGGCGCGCGACGCAGGCGGCGACACACCTCGATCCCCGACAGGCCTTCGACCATCCAGTCGAGCAGGACGATATCGGGCACCTTCTCACGCGCGAGCAGCAGCGCCTCCTCGCCATCGGGGGTGTGCGCGATCTCGAAATCCTCGCGCTTGAAATGCCAGACCAGCAGTTCGGCGAGCGCCGCGTCGTCCTCGACCAGCAGCATCCTTGCACGGGCCATGTCGATTACTCCTGTATGCCGCCGCGGTCGCGGTCGGCCATCTGGGTGCCGGTCGCGGCAAAATAGACCATCTCGGCGACGTTGGTCGCGTGGTCGCCGATCCGTTCGAGATTCTTCGCGACGAACAGCAGGTGCGCGACCTGGCTGATCGTCTTTGGATTTTCGACCATGTAGGTCACCAGCGTGCGAAAGATGCTGTCGTAGAAATCGTCGAGCGCGGCGTCGCTTTCGACGACGAGCATCGCCGCCTCGAAATCACGCGCGGCAAAGGCGTCGAGCACGTCATGCACCATCTCGCTCGCCATCCGGCCCATCGCGGGCAGGATCGAGATCGGATCGATCCGGTGCTCGCTTTCGATCATCGGCACGCGCTTGGCGATGTTCTTGGCATAATCGCCGATCCGCTCGACGACGCCCGCGATCTTCAGCGCGGCGACGACCTCGCGCAGGTCGATCGCCATCGGTGCGCGCAGTGCGATGATCTGCACCGCCAGCCGCTCGACCTCCGCCTCGATCGCGTCGATCTGCTTGTCCGCCGCGCGCACCTCACGTGCGAGCGCGACGTCGTTACGCTGGAGCGCCTTCATCGCATTGGCGATCGCGTCCTCGGCGAGGCCGCCCATCTGCGAGATGAGGCCGCGCAGGCGGCCGATCTCGTCGTCGAAGACCTTTACGGTGTGCGTGTTCATCGATCCCGTCCCCATCAGCCGTAGCGGCCGGTGATGTAATCCTTGGTGCGTTCCTCGCGCGGGTTGGTGAAGATGGCGGAGGTGTCGCCATATTCGACCAGCGTGCCGAGGTGGAAGAAGGCGGTGCGCTGGCTGACGCGCGCCGCCTGCTGCATGTTGTGCGTGACGATCACGATCGCATAGCGGCCGCGCAGCTCGTGGATCAGCTCCTCGATCTTGGCGGTCGCGATCGGGTCGAGCGCGCTGCACGGCTCGTCCATCAGGATCACCTCGGGATCGACCGCGATCGCGCGCGCGATGCACAGCCGCTGCTGCTGCCCGCCCGACAAGGCGGTACCGCTGTCGGTCAGGCGATCCTTCACCTCGTCCCAGAGACCCGCACGCCGCAGCGACTTCTCGACGATCTGGTCGAGGTCACTCTTGGCACCCGCGAGCCCGTGGATGCGCGGGCCGTAGGCGACGTTCTCATAGATCGACTTGGGGAAGGGGTTCGGCTTCTGGAACACCATGCCGACGCGTGCGCGCAGCTGGACCACGTCCATGTCGGGGGAATAGATGTCGTGGCCGTCGAGCTCGATCTTCCCCTCGACCCGCGCGCTGGCGACGGTGTCGTTCATGCGGTTGAGCGTGCGCAGGAAGGTCGACTTGCCGCAGCCCGACGGGCCGATGAACGCGGTGACATTGTCCATGTCGACGTCGATCGACACATTGTCGATCGCGCGTTTCTGCCCGTAATAGACGCTGACGTCGCGCGCGGTCATCTTGTGGTTGGTCATCACCAGCGGGTCTCGAATTTGTTGCGGAGGTAGATCGCGACGCCGTTCATCGCGAGCAGGAAGACGAGCAGGACGATGATCGCGGCCGAGGTCTTCTCGATGAAGCCGCGGCTGACCTGGTCGGACCACAGGAAGATCTGAACAGGCAGCACGGTCGCGGGATCGCGCAGCCCCGATGGCGGCGCGGCGATGAACGCGCGCATGCCGATCATCAGCAGCGGTGCGGTCTCGCCGAGCGCACGTGCCATGCCGATGATCGTGCCGGTCAGGATGCCGGGCAGCGCGAGCGGCAGGACGTGGTGGAACACGACCTGCACCGGCGACGCGCCGATGCCAAGCGCTGCGTCGCGGATCGAGGGCGGCACCGCCTTGATCGCGTTGCGCCCGGCGATCACGATCACCGGCATCGTCATCAGCGCGAGCGTCAGCCCGCCGACCAGCGGCGCCGATCGCGGCATCCCGAAGGTACCCAAGAACACCGCGAGCCCGAGCAGCCCGAAAATGATCGAAGGGACCGCGGCGAGGTTGTTGATCGACACCTCGATCAGGTCGGTCCAGCGGTTCTTCGGGGCATATTCCTCGAGATACAACGCGGACAGGACACCGATCGGGAAGGCGAGCAGCAGCGTGACGATCATCGTCAGCAGCGAACCCTTGAACGCCCCCCAGATGCCGACCCGCGTCGCATCGGTCGAATCGGCGGTGGTCAGGAACGTCATGCTCAGCCCGCGCGTCAGCACGCCGCGCGCCTTGAGCCGGGCGACGACCGCCTCCGCCTCGGGCGGGCCATCGCCCTTGGCGGCCATGTCGACCGGGCTGGCGACGGGCACCGCGATCACCGTCTTGCGTGAAAGCAGCCCGGGATCCGCCTTGAGCGCATCGCGCACGGTCACCCAGGCGCCGTCCGACAACAGGCCTTCGCCGTCCTTGCCGAACGCGCGCGTCGCGGCGCTGTCGACCGCACCCTCGAGACCGGCGCTGGCGAGCGCGAGATCGGCGCCGCGGCTTGTCAGCCGCGCGGGTTCGATCGGCAGTGCGGCGGCGGCGAAATCGATCGGCAGCGCGACGCGCGTCTCGACGAACCCGCTCGCGCCCTGCCACAGCATCGACGACAGCAGGAAGGCGAGGAAGCCCGCGGACAGCCAGACCGCGGCCAGCCCGGCGAGGCGGAACCGGCGTTCTGCGGCATAGCGGCGGCGGATGCGGCTCTGCATCGCCGTGGTGGTCCAGTCGGTCGGCACGCGCGCCGTGGCGGGCTTCGCCGAGGCCGTAGCGTCTGGCGTACCGATGAAGGGGGTCACGCTATTCATAGGCTTCGCGGTACCGTTTCACGACCGTCAGCGCGACGATGTTGAGGAGCAGGGTGACGACGAACAGCGTCAGCCCCAGCGCGAAGGCGGCGAGCGTCTTGGCGCTGTCGAACTCGGCCTCGCCGGTCAGCAGATCGACGATCTGCTTGGTCACGGTCGTCGTGCTGGCGAACGGGTTGAGCGTCAGCGTCGCGACGCCGCTGGCGGCCATCACCACGATCATCGTCTCGCCGATCGCGCGGCTGACCGCGAGGAGGACGCCGCCGACCACGCCCGGCAGTGCGGCGGGGAGCAGGACGCGGCGGATCGTCTCGGACGAGGTTGCACCCATCGCAAGGCTGCCGTCGCGCATCGACGAGGGGACCGCGGCGATCGAATCATCGGCCATCGACGACACGAACGGGATGATCATGATCCCCATCACGAGCCCGGCGGCGAGCGCGCTCTCCGACGAGGCCCAGCTGATCCCGATCCACACCGCGAAATCGCGCACCGCTGGCGCCACCGTCAGCGCGGCGAAATAGCCATAGACGACGGTCGGCACGCCCGCGAGCACCTCGAGGATCGGCTTCATCCATTTGCGCGTGGTCGGGGCGGCATATTGCGTGAGGTAGATCGCACTCATCAGCCCGAACGGGATCGCGACGATCATCGCGATCACCGCGCCGATGAAGAACGTCCCCCAGAACAGCGGCACCGCGCCGAGCGACGCCCCCGGATCGCGCGCGTCGACGACCTGCGGGCTCCAGTGCGTGCCGAACAGGAAGTCGGTGATCGGCACGATCGAGAAGAAGCGCGCGGATTCGTAGAGCAGCGAGGCGACGATGCCGACCGTGGTCAGGATCGCGATCAGCGACGCGCCGAGCAGCAGGATCATGACAATCCGCTCGACCCGCGTCCGCGCGCCGAAGCCCGGCCGCACGCGCAGGAACGCGAACGCGCCGCCGGCAAAGGTGAGCAGCAGCGCGAGCGCGGTCGCGATCCAGTCGTAGCGCGATTGCGCGGCGGCATAGACCGGTGACAGGACGCGCGCGAGCTCGTGGAACGCGCCGAAGCTTCGTCCCTCCGCCAGGCTGCGCGCCTCGGACAGGATCGAGGCACGGTCGAAGCCGGGCGGGGGCAGCTGCACCGCGGCGGGGCTGGCCAGCACGGTATCGGTGACGAGCGCGGGTACGACCATCGACCAGCCAACCAGAAACAGCAGCGGCGGGATCGCGGTCCACAGCGCGACATACCAGCCGTGATGCGCGGGCAGCGAGCTGAACCGCGCGGTGTTGCCGACCCGGAACCGTGCGGCACGCATCCGTGCGCTCAGCCACGCGATCAGGCCGAGTCCGAGAACGAGGAAGAAGAGGGCGAGTGCCGACATCAGGCCGTCTCCACCGGTTTCGGGGCGGCGGTCGTGTTCCAGTAGTGCATCACGACAGCACCGCCGGGTCGAGAATCGTCTCGTTGGCGATGATCGCTGCCGACCGGGCCTGGACCGCGGGTGGCGCGGCGATCAGGCCGCGCTTCACCAGCGGCCCGGTCGCGCTCCAGTTGGCGGCATAGAGTTTCAGGAACGTCCGCAGTCCCGGAATAGCACTCAGATGCGCCTTCTTCACATAGATGTAGAGCGGGCGTGACCCCGGATACCGCGTGTCCGCGATCGTCGCATAGGTCGGCTCGACACCGGAGATCGCGACGCCGTTCACGTCGTTCTTGTTCTCTTCGAGATAGCTGTAGCCGAACACGCCGATCGCATTGGGGTTGGACTGGAGCTTTTGGACGATCAGATTGTCGTTCTCACCCGCATCGACATACATCCCGTCCTCGCGGACGCGGGTGCACAGCGCCTTGTGCGCATCGGGATCGGACTTGGCGAGCGGCTTGGCGGCGGGGTCGCTCGCTTCGCAGCCCTTGGTCAGGATCAGCTCGGCGAGCGCGTCGCGCGTGCCGCTGGTCGCGGGCGGGCCATAGACCTGGATCGGCACCGGCGGCAGCGCGGGGTTCACGTCGCGCCACACGCGCGCGGTGTTGGGCCGGCCGCCGGGGCTGGCGGCGAGTGCCTTGTACAGGTCGGTCGGGGTGAGCTGCATCTTCGGGCCGTTCTTCGCCTCGGCAAAGGCGATGCCGTCGATCCCGACCTGGATTTCCAGGATCTGGCCGGCGCCGTTGGCCGCGCAGTCCTTATACTCGCTCGCCTTCATCCGCCGCGACGCATCCTCGATATCGGGATGGCCGGCGCCGATGCCTGCGCAGAACAGCTTCATCCCCGCGCCGGTGCCGGTCGATTCGATCACCGGTGCCTTGGCATCGGGATCGTTGGCGACGAGCTGTTCGGCGATCATCGTCGTGAAGGGGTAGACCGTCGACGATCCGACCGCGGTGATCTGATCGCGCGAACCCGCGCCGCCGCCATTCGCCTGATCGACGCATCCGCCGATCAGCGTCGCGCCCGCCAGTGCCGTGACCGCCAGTCCTGAAATCGCCCCGAAACGCTGCACGTCAATTCCCGTCATGCCTGCCCGATAGCGCGGCTAGACCGGATCCTGTGTGACAGTCGCGTTACCGTTTGATGACACGCGACGAATTGGCGGGGCCGGCACCAGCCGGCGGCAGGATCACCGCGACCGTCGTGCCGACCCCGACCTGGCTCGCGATGTCGAGGCGACCGCGATGCCGCTCGACGATATGCTTGACGATCGCCAGCCCCAGTCCGGTGCCGCCGAGCGAACGGCTGCGCCCGGCATCGGCGCGGTAGAATCGCTCGGTCAGCCGCGGGATGTGCACAGCGGCGATGCCGTCGCCCTCGTCGCGTACCGCCAGCCTGACCATGCCGGTCACGTCGCGCGCCAGGGTGATCGTCACCGGCGTCCCGGCGCGGCCATATTTCATCGCGTTGCCCACCAAATTGTGGAGCATCTGCGACAGCTGCACGCGGTCGCCCGACACCGGGGGGACGGCGGGCTCGATCGTCGCGACCAGATCAAGGCCCCGGTTGCCCGCGCCGTCGGCCAGTTCGGCCCGCACGTCGCCGACCAGAATGGCCAGGTCGATCGGCGTGTCGGGGACGCGGTATTTCTCCGCCTCGATCCGGCTGAGCGAGATTAGATCCTCGATCAGCCGCAGCATCCGCTTGGCCTCGTCGTCCATCACCTTGAGGAAGCGCGCGCGGATCGCCGGATCCTCGCCCGCTTCCTCGCTCAGCGTCTCGATGAAGCCGAGGATCGAGGCGAGCGGCGTGCGCAGTTCGTGGCTCGCATTGGCGACGAAATCAACGCGCATCCGTTCGGCGGCATAATTGCCGGTCTGGTCAATCAGATGGACGATGCGCTGGCCGTCGGACAATTCGCCGACGCGCATTTCCCAGCGCTGGTCGCGGGTGCCAAGGCCGACCAGCTCGATCGGCGGAGTCTCGCCCAGCGCGGCGGGGGACGACAGCGCTTCGGCCGCGGCGGGGTGGCGGATCGCCACGCGCGCATCGTCGCCGATGATGTGTTCGCCGAGCAGCGCACGCGCGGCGCGGTTGGCGAGCACAACGCGGCCGTCGCGGACCAGCAGCACGGGCTCAACGATCAGGTCGAGCGTCTCGTCGAGGATCGCCGGATTGACCGGCGCGGGATCGGCAGCGGCGGGCGGCTCGTCCCCGGTCCCGGCGGCGACCAGTGCGGCGGCGATCCCGCCGACCAGCGCGACCAGCCCCGCCTGGATCGACGTGCCGATCGCGAATACCGCGATTGCGGCACCGCCGGCCACAATGATCGCCCAAAAGGTGCGCAGTCCAAATCCGGTCAACATGCGCGCGTGTCTAGGCCATTCGCTGCCCCGCGCGCCAGCCCGTCCCGTAGCGGCACAGCGCCGGCCCCATCGCCCCCTGCAAAGCCCGGTTGCTTGCGCGAGGTTCATGATTGTGAAAGGGCATGATGCTAGCGGAGACCCGATGAGCGACGACACGCGCCCCGACACCGATCCGATCGAGACGACGCCGTCGCGCCGCCGCGTCCTGACGCTCGGCGCGGTCGGTGCCGCTGCGGTCGTGTCGATCCGTCCGGCGCTGGCGCAGACCGCGGGATCGGTGCTCAATTGCGACATTCCGGTGCCCGATGCGGGCCGCGCGGGCAGCTTCATCGATGCGCAGGGCAAAATCGTGCCATCGGGGACCAAGGGCGCTTTCGCGGGCGCCAGCCGGCCGTTCAAGGGCGAGGAGGTCCGGCGCGTGCTCAACAGCGGCGGCCAGCTGCCCGGCACCGATTCCGAACGCAGCCGTGCCTATGTAAATTACATCCGCCGGTTGCAGCGCGGCCAGGGCGGCTTCACCTGCTTCGCCTCGTTGCAGATGCCGCGCGGCTGAGGCCGTGGACGACGCCGCACCGGGGCCGATCTACCGCGCCGACCCGCCCGGCGGGCTGGTCCTCGCCCCGCTCGACGCGTTCACCGCGGTCTATCACCGGCGATCGGGCATGACTCACCTGCTGACCGAACCCGCGCCGCAGATCCTGGCGATCCTCGGCGAGGCCGGGCTGTTGCTGGAGGCGCTGCTCGACCGGCTGGCGGGTGACTATGATCTCGCCGACGCCACAGCTTCGGCGCTGGCGGCGCGGCTCGACGAGCTGGTCGCCGCCGGGCTTGTCGCAACGTCGTGAGACACGCCTTCGCGCTGCGCATCGGTCCGATCGGATTCCGGATCGGATCGGACTGGCGCGCGCCGATCGACCAGCTGCGCAGTCTCTACCGCGATTATCCCGCGCCGCAGGACGGGGTGGCGGATTACACCGTCCGTCTCTTTGCACGTCGACCCTGGCGGCGGTGGCTTCGCCCGTCGGTCGAGATCGGCGGCGATTACATGCTGCCCGAGGCCGCGCCGCTGCCGCTGCGGCACGGGCTGCTGGCCGCCGAAATGGCGATGAACCTCCAGATGGCGCTCGGCGCACGCCGCCACCTGTTGCTCCATGCCTCTGCGGTCGAACGCGATGGCCGGGCGGTGCTGATGACCGGGGTGTCGGGTGCGGGCAAATCGACTCTGGCGACGCTGCTTGCGGCGCGGGGCTGGCGGTTCATGGGCGATGAGTTCGCGTTGCTCGACCCCGCGACCGGGCTGCTTCACGCCTTTCCGCGACTGATCAGCCTGAAGAATGCGGCGATCCCGGCGGCCGAGGCGGCCTGGCCAGACGCGCGGATGGGGCCGCTGATGGCGGCGACTCCGAAGGGCGATATCCGCCACATGGTCCCCGACGCACGCGCGATCGCCGCGATGGACCAGCCGGCGACCCCCGCCTTGCTGCTGTTTCCCCGCTACGGCGATGCGGCGGCGGTCCGGCCGGTGCCGCCCGCCGAGGCGTTCGTGCGGATGACGCAGGCCTCGACCAACTATGTCGCGCTTGGCGAGGCGGGGTTCACCGCGATGACCCGCCTGATCGCGCAGATCCCCGCGGTCGCGATCGACTATCCCGACGGTGCCAGCGGGGTCGCGCAGGTCGAGGCGTTATGCGCGGCGCTGTGACAGACCTCCCGCATACCGTGGTGGCGGACGCAAGCCTGCTCGCCGGTGCGCTCGCCGATCCGGGACGCGTCATGGCGCTCGACGCGGAAGGCTGGACCAGCCTTCTGACGATCGCCCGGGCCGAACAGCTGATCGGGACGCTGGCGCTGCGTCTCGATGGCCTGCCGCTGCCGCGCGCGGTCGAAGCGATCCTCGGCGATGCACGCGCCGCCGCGGAACAGGGTCGCCGCGCGGCACTGTGGGAGGCGGAGATGGCGCGGCGCGCACTCGCACCGCTCGGCTGCCCGGTCGTGCTCCTCAAGGGGACGGCCTATGCCGCAGCGGGACTGATGGCGGGGCAGGGCCGGTCGATCGGCGATCTCGACATCATCGTGCCGCGGGCGGCGCTCGACCGGGTCGAGGCGGCGGTGCTCGGCGCGGGGTGGGAATGGGTGAAGCCCGATCCGTATGACGACGCCTATTACCGGCGCTGGATGCACGAGCTGCCGCCGCTGATTCACCGCGAGCGCGACCGAATGATCGACGTCCATCACACGATCCTGCCGCTCACCGCGCGGGTCACGCCCGATCCTGCGCGCCTGATCGCGGACAGCGTGCCGCTCGGCAACGGCCTGCGCACGCTGTCGCCCAATGGCATGATCGTCCATGCCGCCGCGCATCTGTTCGCGGACGGCGACCTGGCGGGCGGCCTGCGCAATTTGTGGGACATTCGCTGTCTGGTCGAGGAATTCGGCACCGAGGGGCTTGCAGAGGAGGCGGCGCGGCATGGTCTGCGCCGTCCCGTCTCGCGCGCGCTGCGCCTCGTCGACAGCGTTTTCGCCGGGGGCCGGCTGGCGGGCAGCGACCGCCTCTATGTGCGGCGGCTGACCGCGCGCGACGGCTGGGGGCGGCCGACCCGCCCGGTCACGCGGCTGGCCTTCTACGTCCGGTCGCACGCGCTGCGGATGCCACCGGCGATGCTCACGCGCCATCTGTGGACGAAGTGGCGCAAGGCCTGAGCGCCCGCGCGGGGGATCAGTGCAGCGTGCGCAGCCGCGGCGGCCGTGTCCGCCGCACCATCGCGATGATGGCGACGACGACGGCGATCGCGATCGTGTCGGCGATCCAGTCGCGAATGTCGCAGTCGCGGTGCAGCGACGGGATCGACTGCGCCACCTCGACCATCGCGCCGAGGAAGGACAGGCGTTCGAGCACCTTGCGTCCGCGCGCAGCGGGATAGGCGAACGACGCCAGCGCGGCGAGCGTCGCGAAGGCCAGCATGTGCTTAAACGTGTCGCCGAACTGGTCGATCGGCAGGTGCGGCGGCTTGGGGAGGAGTGCCATCGTCACGGCGAAGAGGATCGCCAGCGCCAGCGCGATCTTGAAGAACCCGGTCAGGTCGCGGTCGCGGCCGTTCACGCTGCGGTGCGCCGGGCGAGGTCGTCGAGCGCGGGGATCAGCGCATCGAATCCGTCGATCACCGCCTCTGCCCCAAGCTCGTCGACCGGCTGCATCAGAAAGCCGAAGCTGCACGCGATCGTCGGCAACCCTGCCGCCTGTCCCGCCTGGATATCGAAGATCGAATCGCCGACGAACGCCGCGCGGGGGGCGGCACCTTGCGCCCCGGCGCGCTTCGCGTCCGCCACCACGGCGCACTGGCGCACCATTTCGTGGATCGGCATCGGCGACGGCTTGCCCTCCGCCATGGTGTCGCCGCCGAGGATGCAGGCGAACCGGTCGGTCAGGCCGAGTTCGTCGAGCACGGTGCGCGCGAATCGTTCGATCTTGTTGGTGACGATCCCGATCGTGACACCGCGTGCCGCCAGCGCGTCGAGCGCCTCGATCACCCCGGGATAGGGCCGCGTCAGCACACAGATATGCGCCTCGTAATAGGCGAGCAGCGCGGCGTGCAGCCGGTCGAGCATCGCCTCGTCATAGCCGCCGGTCGCGGTCAGCCCTTGTTTCAGCATGTGCCGCGCGCCGCCGCCGATCATCGGCTTGACCTGTTCGACGCTCAGCGCCGGCCGGTTCGCAAGCGCGAGTGCATGATTGACCGCCGCGGTCAGGTCGCCGCTGGTGTCGAGCAGGGTGCCGTCAAGGTCGAACCCGACGATATCGAATGAAAAATACGTCATCGCCGTGATGCCTGCCAGCGCGGCTATGGAATTGGCAAGGCTTTCGTGGCAGCGGTCCTTCCATGACGACGCATATGCACGACCAGTCCATCGCGGTGATCATCCTGGCGGCCGGCAAGGGCACCCGGATGAAGTCCGACCTGCACAAGGTGCTGCACCCGATCGCGGGGCGGCCGATGCTGCACCATCTGGTCGCGAGCGCGGCGACGCTGCACCCGGCGCGCACCGTCGTGGTGACGGGTGCCGGGCGCGAGCAGGTCGAGCGTGCGGTCGCCCCGCTGGGGATCGCCACCGCGCTGCAGGCCGAACAGCTCGGCACCGGCCACGCCGTGGCGCAGGCGCGCGACGCGCTGGCCGGGTTCGAGGGCGATGTGCTGATCCTCTATGGCGACGTGCCACTCGTCACCGCCGCGACGATGCAGCGGATGATCGACCGGTTGCATGGCGACGATGCGCCCGCGGCGGTCGTGCTCGGCTTCCGCCCCGCCGATCCCGGTGCCTATGGTCGCGTCATCGCCGATGCCGCCGGCCGGATCGACCGGATGGTCGAATATAAGGACGCCTCCGACGCCGAGCGTGCCGAGACATTGTGCAATTCGGGGCTGATGGCGGTCCATTCGCGCGACCTGTTCGCGTTGCTCGCGCGCGTCGGCAACGACAATGCGGCGGGCGAATATTATCTGCCCGACATCGTCATGCTCGCCGCCGCCGACGGCCGGGCCTCGGCGGTGATCGAGACGGGCGAAGGCGAGGTGGCGGGCGTCAACAGCCGCGGCGAGCTCGCCGCGGTTGAGGCGGCCTGGCAGGCGACGCGCCGTGCCGCCGCCATGGCGGACGGCGCGACGCTGATCGCGCCCGATACGGTCTGGTTCGCGCACGATACGCTGCTCGGGCGTGACGTGACGATCGAGCCCAATGTCGTGTTCGGCCCGGGCGTTCGCGTCGCGGATGGTGCGGTCATCCGTGCCTTCAGCCATGTCGAGGGTGCGGTGATCGGCGAAAAGGCGGATGTCGGCCCGTTCGCGCGCCTGCGGCCCGGCGCGGATCTCGGCGCCGGATCACGCGTCGGCAATTTCGTCGAAGTAAAGAAGGCGACGATTGGCGTCGGCGCGAAGGTCAATCATCTGAGCTATATCGGCGATGCCGAAATCGGCGCGCGCGCGAACATCGGCGCGGGCACGATCACCTGCAATTACGACGGCTATTTCAAATATCGTACCGTCGTCGGCGAGGACGCGTTCATCGGCTCGAATTCCGCGCTGGTTGCGCCGGTGAGCGTCGGCAGCGGCGCGATCGTCGCGGCGGGGTCGGTGCTCACGCGCGACGTCGACGCCGACGCACTCGCGCTCGTCCGTCCGCCCCAGGTCGACAAGCCCGGCTGGGCAGCGCGATTCCGCGAAATGATGGTGGCCCGCAAAGCCGCTCGTCGGTGACGCTCCGCGCGACCGATCGCACGCGGTTCCCGACCTGACCAGGATCATGCGGAGCGTGTCGCACGCCTCGCCCGACAAGACGAATGGATAGATAGCATGTGTGGCATCGTGGGAATCCTGAGCAATGATGCGGTCGCCGAGCGGTTGCTCGACGGTCTCAAGCGGCTCGAATATCGCGGCTATGACTCGGCTGGCATCGCGACCGATCATGACGGCGCGATCGAGCGCCGGCGCGCATCGGGCAAGCTGGTCAACCTGGCGAACGAGCTCGCCGCGCATCCGCTGCCGGGCAGGACCGGGATCGCGCACACGCGCTGGGCGACGCATGGCGGACCGACCACCAACAACGCGCATCCGCACGCCACCGGCGAGGTCGCGGTCGTCCACAACGGCATCATCGAGAATTTCAAACCGCTGCGCGACGAACTGATCGCGCGCGGCCGGACCTTCACCAGCGAGACCGACACCGAAGTCGTCGCGCACCTGATCAGCGAGAAGATCGAGGCCGGCAGTGATCCGATCTCGGCGGTGCGCGAGATCCTGCCGCGGCTGCACGGCGCGTTCGCATTAGCGATCCTCTTCCGCCAGCATCCCGACCTGCTGATCGGCGCGCGGCTCGGCTCGCCGCTGGTCGTCGGCCACGGCGAGGGCGAGATGTTCCTCGGCTCGGATGCTCTCGCGCTCGCGCCGTTGACTCAGCGTATCGCCTATCTCGACGAGGGCGACTGGGTCGTGCTGACGCGCGACGGTGCGCAGGTCTATGACCGCGACAACGCGCCCGTCGAGCGCGCGATCACACTGTCGGGGATCACCGGCGAGGTGATCTCGAAGGGCAATCACAAGCATTACATGCTCAAGGAGATCTACGAGCAGCCGATCGTCGTCGCGCAGACGCTGCGTTCGTATCTGAAGCGGATGGAGGGCGAGGTCTCGCTGCCGATCCCCGAATTCGACCTGTCGACCATCAAGCGCGTCACGATCGTCGCGTGCGGAACGAGCTTCTATGCGGGCATGGTCGCCAAATACTGGTTCGAGCAGTTCGCGCGCGTCCCCGTCGACCTCGATGTCGCGTCCGAGTTCCGCTACCGCGCGCCGGTGATGGAGGAGGGCGGCCTCGCGCTGTTCATCTCGCAGTCGGGCGAGACCGCGGACACGCTGGCCGCGCTCCGCCATGCCAAGGCCGAAGGGCAGAAGATCGCGGTCGTCGTCAACGTGCCGACCAGCAGCATGGCGCGCGAGGCGGACCTGTTGCTGCCGACGCATGCCGGCCCCGAGATCGGCGTCGCCTCGACCAAGGCGTTTACCTGCCAGCTTGCGGTGCTCGCCGCGCTCGCGGCCAATCTGGCGCGCGCGAAGGGCCTGCTGACCCGCGAGCAGGAGCGCGAGATCGTCCGCCACCTCGCCGAGGCGCCCGCCGCGCTTAACGGCGCGCTGGCGTATGATGAGGCGATCGAGGCGATGGCGCACACCGTCGCCGGCGCGCGCGACGTGCTGTATCTCGGCAGGGGCACGGATTATCCGCTCGCGCTGGAGGGCGCGCTGAAGCTGAAGGAAATCAGCTATATCCATGCCGAGGGCTATGCCGCGGGCGAGATGAAGCACGGGCCGATCGCGCTGATCGACGAGCATGTCCCTGTCATCGTCATCGCACCGTCGGGGCCGTTGTTCGACAAGACCGTCAGCAACATGCAGGAGGTGATGGCGCGCGGCGGCAAGGTCGTGCTGATCAGCGACTATGACGGCATCCAGGCGGCGGGCGAGGGCTGCATGGCAACGATCACCATGCCCAAGGTCCACCCGCTGATCGCGCCTCTGGTCTATGCGGTGCCGGTCCAGCTGCTCGCCTATCACGTCGCGGTGCTCAAGGGGACCGACGTCGATCAGCCGCGCAACCTGGCGAAGTCGGTCACCGTCGAATAAGGGCGCCGGGGCTCAGGCCGCCTCGCGGTGGGGCAATGGCGGCATCTGGTCGTCGCCGTTGAACCGCGCGATCCAGGGCAGGACGTCCTGCGCTTCGAGCGGGCGGGCGAAGACATAGCCCTGTGCCTCGTCGCACGCCATCCGCGTCAGCGTGTCGACGGCGCCGACGGTCTCCACGCCCTCGGCCACCACGCGGAAACCGAGCTTCTTCGACAGCGAGATCATCGTCGCGATCACCGTCCGGCTGCGGGCGTCGTCGGTGTCGAGCGGGTCGACGAACGACTTGTCGATCTTGACCACGCTCGCGGGCAGCGTCTGGAGATAGGCCAGGCTGCTGTGGCCGGTCCCGAAATCGTCGATCGCAACGCGGACCCCGGTCGCCGCCAGCGCCTCGAGCCTGGCGAGCGACTGCGCCGAATTCTCCATCATCGCGCTTTCGGTCACCTCGACCTCGAGCATGTCGGGCGCGACATTGTGCGCGTCGAGCGCCGCGGCGATTGCCGCGACGAGTCCGTCCTCGTCGAGATTGGTCGCCGAGATGTTGATCGACAGAGGCAGCGAGACGCCACACGCCTGCCACGCCGCCAGCTGACGCAGGGCGGTGTCGAGGACGAATGCGGTGGTCGGCTTGGCCAGCGTGGTCCGTTCGACGATCGGGATGAACTCCGCGGGCGATACGTCGCCCAGCGTCGGGTCGTTCCAGCGCAGCAACGCTTCCGCCCCGACGCAGCGACGTGATCCGAGGTCGATCCGCGGCTGATAGACCAGGCGGAGCGACGCGCCGTCCTCCAGCGCTGTGCCGAACGCGCTGAGCAGCACGATATTGCGCCGGTATTCGGAATCGTTCGACGTCGCATAGACGCTGATCAGGCTGTCCTTGGCCTGCGCATCCTGTGCGGCGCTGTGCGCGGCGCGCAGGATTTCCTGCGACCGGATCGCTCCCAGCGTCACGGGGACGATCCCGGCCGCCATCGTCGTCACGAACCGCGCGATCGAGCCCGCGGCACTGACCGCGAGCCCGGCGCTCACCACGTCGAGATAGCCGGGCATCGTTGCGCCGGGTAACGACAGGAACGCAAACTGGGTCGCGGCAACGTGATAGAGCGTGCGCGCAGGCCCCAGTTGCTCGCGCAAGGTACGCGCTGATTCCTTGACCAGCGTTTCGATATAGCCGGCGCCCATCACCCGGATCAGCGCATTCAGCTGGTCGGCGCGCGCGAGGTCGAGCAGCACGACGAAGCGCTGCTCGCCGGGCGTGTCACGCGCGAGATCGTCGAGATCTTCCAGAAACCGGAAGCGGTTGGGTAGCGCGCTGACCGGATCGACCCGCCCGACCGCATGCTGGAGGTCGATCTGCGCCATGACCATCGCCGCAAGGTCGGTCAGCGCGGCAAGCTCCTCGGGCGAGGCGGTTCGGGGTTCGGCGCCCAGCACGCAGAGCGACCCGAGCCCATGGCCCTCCCGCGTGATCAGCGGCGCACCCGCATAGAAACGGATGCCGGACTGCGCGAGCGGGCTGTTGGCATAGAAGCCGTCGGCGGCCAGATCGGGTATCACCAGACCCTGCGTTGTCTCGGCGACCTCCGCGCACGGGGCCTTGGCCCGCGCGATGTGGTCGTGCGTGATCCCGACGCGTGACTTGAACCATTGCCGGTCGCTATCGGTCAGCGAGATTGCGGCGATCGGCAGCCCGAAGATCTGGCCCGCCATCCGGGTGATGCGATCGAAGCTTTCGCTGGCGCTGGTGTCGAGCAGGCGCAATTGGCGCAATGCATCAAGCCGTGCCGCCTCTTCATACGCCCGCATTTCTATGCTCCAGTCGCCAGCATTATGCGCAACGAGTCGACTTGCGCGATAGACTTATGTTGTTAACATGGAGTAAATTACAGCAACTTGACGGATCTGCCCCGCCGGACGAATTGCTGCAGCCAAAGCATTGGTTTGGGGACAGGGATGAGCGAAATACCATTGGTGGCCGGGATCGAACTTGGCGGGACCAAGTGCATCTGTATCCTGGCGCGAGGGCCCGATGCGATCGAGGAAATCGTACGAATTCCGACAACTCGCCCCGATGAGACGCTTGCCGCGATCGAAGCCGTGCTCGACCGCTGGACCGGTTTCGTCGCAATCGGGATCGCAAGCTTCGGCCCGGTCGGGATTGACCGGCGCGGCGGTGATTACGGCCATATCACCTCGACGCCCAAGCCCGGTTGGGCGGGGACCGACGTCGCCGGGCGCCTGCAGCGTCGATATGCGGTGCCGACCGGCTTCCATACCGACGTCGTCGGCGCGGCGCTGGCCGAGGCGCGCTGGGGTGCGGCGCAGGGCCTGGCGGACATCGCCTATGTGACGGTCGGCACCGGGGTCGGCGCAGGGTTGATCGCGGGGCATCGACCGGTCGACGGCCTGATGCATTCGGAACTCGGGCATATCCGGCCGGTCCGAACGCCGGGCGACGACTGGATCGGCAGTTGCCCGTTTCACGGCGCCTGCCTCGAGGGGCTCGTGTCGGGGCCGGCGATTGCCGCGCGGCTCGGCCATCCCGCCGATGAGGCCCCCGCCGATCATCCGGTCTGGACAGGCGTCGCGGAGGCGCTTGGCCAGTTGTGCCACACGCTCGTGCTCACCGGGATTCCGCGCAGGATCGTCATCGGTGGCGGCGTGATGGGCGCCGGTCACCTGTTTCCGCGGGTCCGTGCCGCGCTGACGCGCAGTCTCGGGGGGTATATCGCATTGCCCGAGCCGACGCTGGTCGATACGTTCGTCGTACCGCCGGCACTCGGTGGCAATGCCGGCCCGCTCGGCGCGATTATCCTTGGTGGCCAAGCGCTTGGTGACTCGGTCGGAGGGTCGGGAAGCTCGGCCTTCATGTCATATTAATTACAGATGCCTACCCACCGGGCCGCGCGATAGGGCCTGGAAAACCGCTTATACGGGCGGGGTCAGGTATCGCGAGGAACGGTGTCCGATGCGTATTCTGATTGTCGACGACGAACCCGGAGTTCATGACGACTACGCCCGTGCGATTCTCGGGACGGAACCAGCGGCGGCTGACCCGCAGGCCGACGCATTTTCGATAACCTCCGTCGGGACCGGCATCGACGCGATCGCCGCGGTCGAATCCGCCATCGCCGAGCCCGCGCCGTTCGCGGTCGCCTTCCTCGATCTGCAGATGGCGTCGGGGCTCGACGTCTGCGAGACGGCGCGCCGGATCCGTGAACTGGACCCCGACATCAATTTCGTGATCGTCACCGCGCTCGACGGTGCCTCGCTCGCCGGGATCGCCAAAGTGGCCGGGCCGGTCGACAAGGTCTTCCATATCGCCAAGCCGTTCGTCGGCGCCGAGTTGCGCCAGACCGCGCTGGCACTGACGCAGCGCTGGCAGTTCGACCATGACTGCAACGCGGTGCGTGCAGCGCTCGTGCGGCAGGTGGCGCAGCTCGAGGTCCGGGCTGCTGAGCTGGCGGCCAATGAAAGCCGTGCGATCCATCTGGCGACGCATGATTCGCTGACCGACGCGCCCAATCGGCTGGCGTTCCTCCGCGCGCTTGCCGAACGCACCCGCGCGGACGGGTGGTTCGCGACGGTGATGATCGATCTCGACCGGTTCAAGCTGGTCAACGACACGCTGGGGCATCTTGCCGGCGACGCGCTGATCCGCGAGATCTGCGCGATCCTCGGCCGGTCCTCGCCCGACGGCGCGCTGGTCGCGCGGCTCGGCGGCGACGAATTCGGCGTGTTGTTCAGCACTGCGGACGAGACCAGCGCCCTGCTCGCCTGCGAACGGATGATCGCGGCCTGTTCGGTCAGCCTCCAGGTCTTTGGCAGTTCCGTCCAGGGCGGCGCCTCGGCCGGGCTGGTCGTGACGCATGGCGGGCAGGGCAGCGACCCGGTCGACGTCATGCGGCGGGCCGACCTTGCGCTGAACGATGCCAAAAGAAGCGGTCGACGCATGGCGCGCGTGTTCGACGAGAGCATGGACGAGGATATCCGCTTTCGCCGGCGGGTCGAAAGCGGGCTTGGCGAAGCGATCGCGAACAACGAGCTCAGCCTGGTGTTCCAGCCGATCGTGTCGCGCGAATCGATCGAGGTGGTCGGGTTCGAGGCGCTGCTGCGCTGGAACACGATGGCTTACGGCCCGATCAGCCCGGGCCTGTTCATGCCGATCGCGGAGGAATCGAACCTCATTCACGACCTGGGCGACTGGGTGCTGCGCAATGCGCTCGCGGTCCTGACGCAGTGGCCGGGTCAGTATGTCTCGGTCAATTTCAGCCCGCGACAGTTCCGGCGCCACCATTTCGTTGACTATGTCAGCGAGAGCGTCCGCCGTGCCGGGGTCGATCCCAGCCGGTTGCAGATCGAGATCACCGAGACCGCGATCTTCGACGATGCCGAGCGTGCGGCAGAGACGCTGGGCGCGTTGCGCCGCATGGGGTTCCGCATCGCGCTCGACGATTTCGGGACGGGCTATTCGAGCCTGCACAACATCCGCACCTTCGCGCTCGACTGCCTGAAGATCGACCGCAGCTTCATCGAGGGGATGGGCCGCGAGCGCGAAAGCGCGGCGATCGTCCATTCGATCATCAGTCTGGGCCGCGCACTCGGCATCGGGGTCATCGCCGAGGGCGTCGAGACCGAGGCGCAGGTCCAGGCCTTGCGCCTGGCGGGGGCCAGCCATCTCCAGGGCTTCTTCTTCTCGCACCCGGTGCCTGCTGCGATCGCCCGGACCATGGCGGAAGCACGCGGTCTCGGCGGGGATCCCGCCGCTGCGCCCCGCGTCATGGCACCGTCGCCGGGCGTCTGATCCCACACCCGCGAAGCGAGCGGTGGGTCAGAGCAGGACGGGCTGTGCGTCGTCCGGCTCGTCACCGACCAGCCCCGACAGCGTCAGGCCGAGCAGCCGGACGCCCTGCGGGACCGGAAGCTGTGCCATCAGCAGGTCCAGTCCGGCGGTGACGAACGCAGCCTTGTCGACCACCGCGGCGCTCGACGAGCGGGCACGCGTGATCGTCCGGAAATCGGCATGACGCAGTTTGAGCGTGACCGTCCGCCCGCGCGTGTCGTGCCGCTCGATCCGCACCCACGCCGCATCGGCGACGCGGTGCAACGCCTCGCGCAGCGCCGCCGGGTCGCTCAGGTTGGTCTCGAACGTCCGCTCCGCCCCGACCGACTTGGCGGCACGGTTGACGCGCACCGGGCGGTGATCGATCCCGCGTGCTGCCCCGTAAAGATAGTCCGCATAGCTGCCGAAATGCGCCTGAAGGAACGCCAGCGGGCGTTCGAGCAGATCCGCGCCGGTCAGGATGCCGAGCTGTTCCATGCGCTTGGCGGTGACCGGGCCGACGCCGTGGAACCGCTTGACCGGCAATGACGCGACGAACGCAGCCCCGCGTTTCGGCGTGATGACGCAGATCCCGTCGGGCTTGTTCTGGTCCGACGCCAGCTTGGCGATGAACTTGTTGTAGCTGACCCCGGCGGAGGCGGTCAGCCCGGTATCGGCCTTGATCCGCGCACGGATCTCCTCGGCGATCGCCTGCGCCGATCCGACCCCGCGGATATCGGCGGTAACGTCGAGATACGCCTCGTCGAGCGACAGCGGTTCGACGAGCGGGGTGAAGTACGCGAAGATCGCGCGGATGTGGTCGGACACCGCACGGTACACGTCGAAGCGCGGCGGCACGAAGACGAGGTCGGGGCAGCGCCTGAGCGCGGTGACCGATGGCATCGCGCTGTGCACCCCGAAGGTCCGCGCCTCGTAGCTCGCGGCAGCGACCACCCCGCGCGCGCGCGAACCACCCACCGCGACCGGCCGTCCCTTCAATGTCGGGTCGTCGCGCTGTTCGACCGAGGCATAGAAGGCGTCCATGTCGACATGGATGATCTTGCGCTGCACCGGCGGCGGGGTAGGAGAAGCGGCCATCTGCACCGCAGATAGGTTCTGACGATGCGCGGAAACAGAGCGTCGTTACGGCGTTGAACGAATTCGGCCGGGCGCAAGCGGCGACGACAAGGGGACCTGGACGTGCGGATCGGAATCGAATGCTGGCGTATCGAACGCGCGGACCAGATGTCCGTGATCGTCGATGCGGAGGAATATTTCCGCCAGGCGCGCGTCGCCATGCTCAACGCCAAGCGGCGGATCATGCTGATCGGCTGGGATTTCGATGCGCGGATCCAGCTCGAACCCGGGGTCGACCGCCCCGGCGAACCGCCGACGCTCGGCGCCTTCATCCTGTGGCTGGTCGAACGCGAGCCCGAGCTCGAGATCTTCCTGCTCCGCTGGGATACCGGTGCGATCAAGTCGCTGTTCCGCGGCTCGACCCTGTTCACGATGATGAAGTGGATGCGGCATCCGCGCATCCATACCAAGCTCGACGGGCATCATCCGACCGCGGGGTCGCATCACCAGAAGATCGTCATCATCGACGATTGCCTCGCCTTTTGCGGCGGGATCGACATGACCGGCGACCGCTGGGACACGCGCGAGCATCGCCATGACGATGCGCGGCGGCGGCGTCCCTCGGGCCGTCCCTACAAGCCGTGGCACGACGCGATCAGCGCGGTCGCAGGCCCCGTCGCGACCGCATTGGGGCAGCTGTTCCGCGACCGCTGGGTGCTGGCAGGCGGCGTGCCGATCGCCGAGGCGAACCCTGGCGCGGCCTGCTGGCCCGACGAGCTCGGCGTGCATTTCCGCGATGTCGACGTCGCGATCGCGCGGACCGAACCCGAGATGGATGATCAGGTCCCGGTGCACGAGAGCGAGGCGCTGTTCCTCGCGCAGATCGCCGGGGCCAAGCGGCATCTCTATATCGAGAGCCAGTATTTCGCGTCGCGCAAGATCGCCGAGGCGGTCGCGCGCCGTCTCGACGAGGCGGACGGGCCCGAAATCGTGATCATCAACCCGGTGACTGCGCAGGGGTGGCTCGAGCCGATCGCGATGGACACCGCGCGCGCGCGCCTCATGACCGCGCTGGCGCACCGCGACGTCCACAAGCGGCTGCGCATGTATCATCCCTACACCAGCGGCGGGGAGGCGATCTATTGCCATGCCAAGATCCTGATCGCGGACGACCAGATCTTCCGGCTCGGGTCGTCGAACATGAACAACCGTTCGCTGCGGCTCGACACCGAATGCGACCTCGCGATCCGCGCGCATGACGAGGCGACGAGCACGGGGATCACCGCGATCCGCAACGACCTGATCGCCGAACATCTCGCGGTCGATGTCGAGGTAGTGACCACGATGATCGCCGAGACCGGGTCGCTGATCGAGACGATCGAGCGGCTGCGCGGGCAGGGCAAGTCGCTGCGCGCCTATGAGGCGCCCGACCTGACCGCGGTCGAGGAATGGCTGGCGGACAATGAGGTACTCGATCCCGAGGGGCCCGAGGAGATGTTCGAGAGCTTCGCGAAGCGCGGCCTGTTCCGCCGCCTCCGCCACCGCCGCCCGAAGAAGAAGTGAGCGATCCTCCCCCGCCAGGGGGAGGATCAGATTAGAACAGCCCTTCGATCAGCCCATCCGCATCGAGCCGGATCGCTTCGGCTGCGGGAACGCGCGGGAGGCCGGGCATCGTCATGATCTCGCCGCAGATCGCGACGACGAAGCCCGCGCCTGCGGCCAGCCGAACCTCGCGCACCGGCACGATATGCCCGGTCGGCGCGCCGAGCAGCGCAGGGTCGCTCGAGAAGCTGTACTGCGTCTTGGCAAGGCAGACGGGCAGGTGGCCATAGCCGGCATCCTCCCAGCGCTTGAGCTGCGCGAGCACGCTGGGCTCCGCGACCGCATGCTCGGCGCGGTAGATGCGCCGGGCAACCGTATCGATCTTGTCGAACAGCGACAGCTCGTCGCCATAAAGCGGCGCGAAATTCGCGGCATGCGTGTCGCACAGCTCGGCCACCGCGTCGGCGAGCTTGGTTGCCCCCGCGCCGCCCTCGGCCCAGTGGCGGCACAGGATCGCGCGGGCGCCGTGCGCGCTCGCCGCCTCGTGCACGACCGCGATCTCGGCCTCGCTGTCGGTGTGGAAATGGTTGATCGCGACGACCGCGGGGACGCCGAACTGGCGGATATTCTCGATATGGCGGACGAGATTGACCGCGCCGCGGCGGACCGCCTCGACGTCCTCCGCGCCCAGATCGGCCTTGGCGACCCCGCCGTTCATCTTGAGCGCGCGGACCGTCGCGACGATCACCACCGCATCGGGGGACAGCCCCGCCTGGCGGCATTTGATGTCGAAGAACTTCTCCGCGCCCAGATCCGCGCCGAAGCCCGCCTCGGTCACGACATAGTCGCCCAGCGCCAGCGCCGCGCGCGTCGCGATCAGCGAGTTGCAGCCATGCGCGATATTGGCGAACGGCCCGCCGTGAAGGAAGGCAGGGTTGCCCTCGAGCGTCTGGACGAGGTTCGGCTTGATCGCCTCGGCCAGCAGGACCGCCATCGCGCCGTCCGCCTTCAGGTCGCGCGCGGTGATGGGGCTGCGATCGCGCGTGTAGGCGACGACGATGTCACCCAGCCGCCGCTCCATGTCCGCGAGATTTTCGCTGAGGCACAGGATCGCCATGACCTCGGAGGCGACGGTGATGTCGAACCCCGATTCGCGCGGATAGCCGTTGGCAACTCCGCCGATCGACTGGACGATGTCGCGCAGCGCGCGGTCGTTCATGTCGAGCACGCGGCGCCACACCACGCGGCGCACATCGATCTGCAGCGCGTTGCCCCAATGGATATGATTGTCGATCATCGCCGCGAGCAGGTTGTGCGCCGCGGTGATCGCGTGAAAATCGCCGGTGAAATGGAGGTTGATGTCCTCCATCGGCGCGACCTGCGCCCGCCCGCCGCCGGTCGCCCCGCCCTTGGTGCCGAAGCACGGCCCCAGCGACGGTTCGCGCAGCGCCAGCACGGTCTTGCGCCCCGTCAGGTTCAGCGCGTCGGCCAGCCCGACCGAGGTCGTCGTCTTGCCCTCGCCCGCGGGCGTCGGGTTGATCGCGGTGACGAGCACCAGCCGGCCACGCCGCGCGCCCTCGCGGCGGCCATGCGCCTCGAGCCAGTCGAGTGCGATCTTGGCCTTGAACCGGCCGTAGGGCTCGACCGCGTCGTCGGGGATGCCGAGCGCGTCGGCAACCCGCGCGATGGGGCGCAGCGCGACGCTGCGGGCGATGGCAATGTCGGTTGTCATGAGCCTAGTTCTTCAGTTTCCAGCCGCTCTTCAGCAGCATGTAGCACAGGGTGGCGAGCGCGACGTCGATCGCCAGGATGACGAGGCCGCCGACGAGCACCGGCGAATCGGCGACGCCCAGAAAGCCGTAGCGAAAGCCCGAGATGATGTAGAAGAACGGATTGACGTGGCTGAACGCGCGGAACGCGGGCGCCAGCGTGTCAACCGAATAGAAGGTGCCCGACAGCAGCGAGAGCGGCGCGACGACGAAGTTGGTGACCGCGGCGGCATGGTCGAACTTGTCCGCCCAGATCGACGTCAGCACGCCGAGCAGCGCGAGGAAGGTCGCGCCGAGCAGGCCGAACCACAGGATTGCGAGCGGCGCATGCGGCGTGACGTGCACGCCCGGATACAGCGCCATCGCCGCCCAGACGACGCACCCGACCAGCACCGCACGGGTCACCGCACCGCCGACCAGCGCGGCGAGCAGCTCGGCGGTCGACAGCGGCGGCTGAAGGTAGTCGACGATCGTGCCCTGCATCTTGCCGACCAGCAGCGAGAAGCTCGCATTGGCGAAGGCCGGGCCCATCATGCCCTGGCTGATGATCAGCCCGGGGGCGATGAAATCGGCGAACATCACGGTCTCGCCGCCGACCAGCACGGGGCGTTTGGCGCCCGTCGCGATGGTGAAAACGATCAGGAACAGCAATGTCGTCATTGCCGGCGCCCACACCGTCTGCAGCTGGACCTTGAAGAACCGGCGCACCTCCTTGATATAGAGGGTACGAAGTCCCTCCCAGTTCACGTTGCGAATGACGGGAACGCCGGGGGCGGATTGCACCGCCGACTGGATTTCACCGATTGGGGGCTGGCTGCTCATGGGGGTTGCGGGTAATCGCTGCCGCTGTCGCCCGCAACCCGGTTGACGAAGACTATACCGGCCGACCCGAAGACTGAGGAACGAACATGTCCTGGACCGACGAGCGTATCGAGACGCTCAAGACGATGTGGGAAGCCGGCCAGACCGCCAGCCAGATCGCCGAAGCGCTGGGTGGCGTCAGCCGCAACGCCGTGATCGGCAAGGCGCACCGCCTTGAGCTTCAGGCGCGCCCGTCGCCGGTGAAGCCCAACGATCCCGACGCGAAGAACGCAGAAGCGAAGGTCGCGGAGGCGAAGGCGGCCGAGGCCAGGCCGGCCGAGTCGCCCGTCGTCGACACGCCGCCCGCGGTCGCCGCCGAACCTGTCGCCGCAGCGCCGGCTCCGGCGCCTGAACCCGCTCCCGTTGCCGCCGCACCCGAGCCGGCGCCGCGAACGGCACCCGTCGCCGCCGATGCGGATGAGGACGCCGACGAGGACGAGGATGAGGACGACGACGCGGTCGAACCCGCCGCCGCACCGGTCCGCGCACCGCAGCCGATCCTCCGCTCGATCGGACCCGGCGGCTTTCTCCGCCAGGCGCCCGGCGAGCAGCAGCCGCCGAGCACGCCCGCCCCGCCGCGGCGTCTCGTCCCCGCCAAGCCTTCGCCCGAAATGGCGGGCAAGACGAGCCTGCTCGAGCTCAACGACCGCATCTGCAAATGGCCGCTCGGCCATCCGGGCGAGCCCGATTTCCACTTTTGCGGTGACAAGGTGAACCCGGGCTTCCCCTACTGCGTCGCGCATTGCGGTCACGCCTATCAGGCCCAGCTGCCCCGCCGCGACCGCCGCCCGACGCCGCCACTCCCCTTCGGCGGCCCGCGCGCACGCTAAGATGGGGGGGGCGGTCTCGCTCTCCGTGCTTCGGATGTATGCCTGTAGCGGAGCCAATCCCCAGCACCACCCCGGCGGAGGCCGGGGCCCAGTTGGGAAGGCTGTAGAAAAGGCGGGCAACACGTAGTTACCTCGGTCCCCAACTGGGCCCCGGCCTTCGCCGGGGTGGATTTTGGGGTATCGCTGACCAGAACGTTGGGCCGCTTCTCGCTGGGAGGCGGCCTTTTTCTTGGATTTGCCAGGCTCTAAACTCAAGATCTGCGGGTCCCGCCGCCGAACACCCCAGCACCACCCCGGCGAAGGCCGGGGCCCAGTTGGGAAGGCCGTAGTAACGGCTGGCAACGCGTAATTGCCTCGGTCCCCCAACTGGGCCCCGGCCTTCGCCGGGGTGGTGTTTTGCGGAGACCATATTCACGAAAAAGGGCCGCCTCCCGTGTGGGAAGCGACCCTCTGTCCCTACCCGCGCCGCGGCGAAGCCGCGTCGTCGGACGTCGCTGGTGCGACGCCGGCCGAGCTCGGGTGAGGTGACGCCTTCTGGCGTCACCTTACCCTGCGCTTAGAACCGGAATGCCGCCGTCGCGCGTAGGCTGTGCCAGCGGAACTTGTCGTCGCTGCGACGAAAGTCCGTGCCGGTCGTGTTCGGGGCCAGCACGAACGGGTTCGTCGCCGGCTGCGTGCCCTGCGTCACGCGTACGCGGAAGTCGTCGTCCTGATACTGGTGGAACATATATTCCATGCCGACCGAGATGTTCGGCGTGACCTTCTGCTCGATGCCGCCGCCGCCGAGGATACCGAACTGCTGGCGCTTGCCGCTCTGCTGATAGGCGTTGCCGGTGTTGGTGCTGTAGAAATCCCGGTCGATCTTGGCATAGCCCGCACCGAACGTGCCGTAGAACAGTGTGGTGTTAACCGCATAGCCTGCACGGCCGCGGATCGAGGCTTCCCAGTCGACGCTGCGCGTCATCACGTAGCTGGCAGGCGTCGTCGAGAAGGCGGTGACGCTGTCGGTGATCTCGCTCTTGCCGAATTCGCCGACCACGCCGACGACGATGTTGCCGCGCTGCGTGTCCATGCCGACGCGGCCATAATAAGCGGCGCCGTCCTTGTCCTTGCGGCAGCCGCGGCCACCGGTCAGCGTCGTGGCGGTCGTCGCACCGTTGCAGAACCCGCTGCTGAACGCGTTGGCGCCGGCTGCCGTCGTCACCGCATCCCCGAACCGCCCGTCGAGATTGCGGTCGAACAGGATCGACGATCCTGCATCGTTTCGCTGCACGTCATAACCACCCGCTGCGCCGACATAGAGACCGTTGAACGGTGCGTCCTCGGTGGTCTCCTGCGCGAATGCCGGCGATGCCGTGAGACCGAGAATGACCGCGCCAGCGAGGCCGGCATAGAGGGATGTGCGCATGTAAGCTCCGGATATGATTGATCTAAGACAGCCAAGAAACGGGGCGTCCCGCCAATATATCCGCGAACATGACAGAAAGTTCATGTTGTGGCTTTTCCGCAACAGCGGTTGCGCGCTTGCACGGATCGCTGGCTAAGCCATATACCACGTCATGCCAGAAGACCTGCCCGAAGGCCTGTTCACGACCCCGTCCAAGACCGCCCCGACCTATGATGCCTCCTCGATCGAGGTGCTCGAGGGGCTCGAACCCGTCCGCCGCCGCCCGGGCATGTATGTCGGCGGCACCGACGAGCGCGCGTTGCACCATCTTGCCGCCGAAGTGCTCGACAATGCGATGGACGAGGCGGTCGCGGGTCATGCGACGCGGATCGAGGTCACGCTCGAGCCGGGCAACCGGCTGACCATCGTCGACAATGGCCGCGGGATCCCGGTCGATCCGCATCCCAAATTTCCGGACAAGTCCGCGCTCGAGGTGATCCTCTCGACGCTGCATTCGGGCGGCAAGTTCGCGGGCAAGGCCTATGCGACCTCGGGCGGTCTGCACGGCGTCGGCATCAGCGTCGTCAACGCGCTGTCGTCCGACACTGTCGTCGAGGTCGCGCGCGACCGCCAGCTATACCGCCAGCGCTTCGCCAAGGGGCAGACGCTCGGCCCGATCGAGCGGCTCGGCACCACCCCCAACCGCCGCGGCACCAGCGTCGCCTTCACCCCCGATACCGAGATCTTCGGCAACGAGCTGCATTTCAAGCCGCAGCGGCTGCACAAGCTCGTCCGGTCCAAGGCCTATCTGTTCGCGGGCGTCGAGATTCGCTGGCACTGCGCGCCCGAACTGATCAGCGACGATACGCCCGCGCAGGCGGTGTTCCAGTTTCCCGGCGGGCTCGCCGACCATTTGCGCGATCAGGTCGCGGGCCGCGAATGCGCGACCGCCGACTTCTTCTCGGGCTCGCAGGATTTCCCGAGCGCGCACGGCGAGACGCAGGGGCGCGTCGAATGGGCGATCGCCTGGCCGCTGTGGAGCGACGGCTCGTACAGTTGGTATTGCAACACCATCCCGACCCCCGATGGCGGCACGCACGAACAGGGCCTGCGGCAGGCGCTGGTGCGCGGCCTGCGCGCGTTCGGCGATCTGGTCGGCAACAAGAAGACCAAGGATATCAGCGCGGACGATGTGATGATCGGCAGCGAGCTGATGCTGTCGGTGTTCATCCGCGAACCGCAATTCCAGAGCCAGACCAAGGATCGCCTGACCAGCCCCGAGGCCGCGGGCCTCGTCGAGAAGGCGGTGCGCGACCATTTCGACCATTTCCTCAGCCACAATATGGATCGCGGCAAGGCGCTGCTGAACTATGTGCTCGAGCGGATGGACGAACGCCTGCGCCGCAAGCAGGAACGCGACGTCAAGCGCAAGACTGCGACGTCCGCCCGCAAATTGCGGCTGCCCGGCAAGCTGACCGACTGTTCCGCCAACTCGCCCGAGGGCACCGAGCTGTTCATCGTCGAGGGCGATTCGGCTGGCGGCTCGGCCAAGCAGGCGCGCGATCGCAAGACGCAGGCGATCCTGCCGATCCGCGGCAAGATCCTGAACGTCGCGTCCGCGACCAGTGCGAAGATCTTCGCGAACCAGGAAATCGCCGACCTGACGCTGGCGCTCGGCTGCGGCACGCGGAAGGACTGCGTGGCGGACAATCTGCGCTACGAACGGGTCGTCATCATGACCGATGCCGACGTCGACGGCGCGCATATCGCGACGCTGCTGATGACGTTCTTCTTCCAAGAGATGCCCGACATCGTTCGCCGCGGGCATCTCTATCTCGCGCAGCCGCCGCTCTACCGCCTGACCTCGGGCACCAAGTCGCTCTATGCGCGCGACGACGCACACCGCGCCGAACTCGAACGCACGGTGTTCAAGGGCAAGAAGGTCGATGTCGGCCGCTTCAAGGGCCTTGGCGAGATGAACCCCGGCCAGCTCCGCGAGACCACGATGGACCCCGCCACCCGCGGCATGCTGCGCATCACCCTGCCGCAGGAATATGAGGAGCGGGCAGGGGTGAAGGACCTGGTCGACCGCCTGATGGGCAACAACCCCGCGCACCGCTTTGCCTTCATTCAGGAAAATGCCGGCCGGCTCGACGAGGAAGCGATCGACGCGTGACCATTGGGGCAAGCGGGGGCCGTTCGATAGACGCCCCCGCTTGCCTCCGGAATCACTGCCTGTGCGCGACCATCGTCGAGGTCTTCCCGTGTTTCAGGTCGTTGACCGCGGTGGTCATCGTCGTGCCGTCGGGCGAGAGCGACATGCTATACGTACCGATCGGCGTGTCGCCCTCGTAATCGGTTTCGAACAGAGTCGTCGGTCCGGTTTGTTTCAAAGCGACCTTCGTCCAGCCCGGATCTCCGGTCACCGTTGCCGGCGGACCGTCGATCGTCGCGGCATAGGATATGCCGGTCGGCGTCGAGAAGGCCATGGTCTTACCGTCCTGTGCGAAGGTGAAGACGAGGCCCGTGTCGGATACCTGCGTATCCGTAGTTTCGCGCCACGCACCCGATAAGGCATGGGCACCCGCCGGGGCGGGTGCGACGCGCGCATTGACCGTCGTTCCCGTCACCTCCACGCCGCTCGGTGCGGTCCGGTCGACAAAGGCGGAGGACGAACTCTGCCCGTCCGCGGCCAGCGTCACCGTCGCCTCGGCGACTGTCTTTCCGCTCTTCCGGAACGCGCGCTTGACCGTCGTCGCATCCACCACCGCGACCGATGCCTCGTCATAATAGGGATTGCCGACGATCGGGTGAAACGCGCCATCGGCGGGGAATTTCAGCGCGGGCTTGCACGTCGTGCAGCTGAAGGTGCCCGCCTGCAGGAGGATGATCGAGGGATTCTCCGCGGGTTGGCTCGCCTTCACATCTCCCTTCCAGGTGCCGTCGAACACGCCCTTGGCAAGCGCGGGGGTGGTGGCAAGAGCCATGGCCAGCATCACTGCCAGGCCGGTCGCATAGCGTTTCATACGTCAACCTCCTCTCGATGGGGACGCGACTGGGCTTGCGCCGGCGCGTTTGCGACGTCGGATGGAGCCGAGGGGAAGATTGCGCGTGCTGCCGGGGCGCCGCAAGCGGAGTCCGCGCCTTGGTACGGATCAGACAGGGCTGCGTCGGACGTCCGCGGTGTTGACGCCCATCCCCCGTCACCGGTATTAGGCGCCTCCGGGGCGGTCCATCACGGGCCGCCCTTCTCGTTTCGAAGAGGAAGCGCCTGTGACCATCACCCCGCTCATGCCCGTCTACCCGCGGTGTGGCGTGCGTCCGGTCCGAGGCGAGGGCGCCTATCTGTTCGGTGAGGACGGCCAGCAATATCTCGACTTCGCCAGTGGTATCGCGGTCAACGCGCTCGGCCATGGCCACCCGCACCTGACCAAGGCGATCGCCGACCAGGCGGCGACGTTGATGCACGTGTCGAACCTGTACGGCTCACCGCAGGGCGAGCATCTCGCGCAGCGGCTCGTCGACAACACGTTCGCCGACACCGTGTTCTTCACCAATTCGGGTGCGGAAGCGGTCGAGTGCGCGATCAAGACCGCGCGCCGCTATCATTTTGTGAACGGCAATCCCGAGCGTCATACGCTGATCACGTTCGACACCGCGTTCCACGGCCGCACGCTCGGGACGATCTCGGCGACCAATCAGGCCAAGATGCGCGACGGGTTCGAGCCGCTGTTGCCCGGATTCGCCTATGCCAAGTTCAACGATCTCGAGGGTGCGCTCGCGCTGATCGACGACCACACCGCAGGCTTCCTGGTCGAGCCGATCCAGGGCGAGGGTGGTATCCGCCAGGCGAGCCCCGAATTCCTCCAGGGCCTGCGCAAGGCGTGCGACGAGCATGGCCTGCTGCTGGTGCTCGACGAGGTCCAGTGCGGCTATGGCCGGACGGGCAAGCTGTTCGCGCACGAGCTTTACGGCATCACCCCCGACATCATGTCGGTCGCCAAGGGGATCGGCGGCGGCTTCCCGCTCGGGGCGTGCCTTGCGACCGAGGAGGCGGCCAAGGGCATGGTCGCGGGCACGCACGGCTCGACCTATGGCGGCAACCCGCTCGGGATGGCGGCGGGCGAGGCGGTGCTCGACGTGATCCTCGAGGACGGGTTCCTCGAACATGTCGCCACGATGGGCGATCGGTTGCGGCAGGGGCTCGAGCAGATGATCCCCAATCACGATCACCTGTTCGACAGCGTGCGCGGCACCGGGCTGATGCTCGGGTTGAAGCTGAAAAGCGACAGCCGTGCGTTCGTCGCGTTCGCACGCGATCATCACAATCTGCTGCTGGTGGCCGCGGGCGAGAACGTCATCCGCATCCTGCCGCCGCTGGTGATCGACGAGAGCCATATCGCCGAATGCATCGACAAGCTGTCGACCGCCGCGCGCGTTTATGTGCCCGCCGCCGACGATTGAGCGCCTTTGCGCGGTCACTAAACCCCGTTCGTCCTGAGTAGCCACTGAGCGAAGTCGAAGTGGCGTATCGAAGGACTGGCCCGCTTGGGGCACTGTCCTTCGATATGGGTCTTCGGCTTCGCTCAGCCCCTACTCAGGACGAACGGAACTTCTTACGGGGTCGTTACCATGAACAACCGCCATTTCCTGAATCTCACCGACGCCGGCCCCGACGGCGTCGCCGCGATGCTTGCCGACGCGCTCGATCGCAAGGCGGCGCGCGCCGGCTTCACCAAGGGCCGCGCCGACGCCGATGCGCCGCTCGCCGGCCACACGCTGGCGATGGTGTTCGAAAAAAACTCGACGCGCACGCGGTTCAGCTTCGACATGGCGATCCGCCAGCTCGGCGGGACGTCGATCGTCGCCGATGCCGGCAGCATGCAGCTCGGGCGCGGCGAATCGATTGCCGATACCGCGCGCGTGCTGTCGGGCTATGTCGACGCGATCATGATTCGCACCGACGATCATGCCAAGGTCGAGGAGATGGCGCATCATGCCAGCGTCCCCGTCATCAACGGGCTGACCGACGCATCGCATCCGTGCCAGATCATGGCCGACCTGCTGACGATCATCGAGAGCGGCAAGGCGCTGCCCGGGCTCAAGGTCGCGTGGCTGGGCGATGGCAACAACGTGCTCGCCTCGATCGTCGAGGCCGCCGGGCTGATGCAATTCGACGTCGTCGCCGCCTGCCCACAGGGGTTTCAGCCCGAGGAGGAGGCGATCGTCCGCGCCTCGGGGCACGCGCGCGTCGTCGCTGACCCGCGCGAGGCGGTCGAAGGTGCGGACATCATCGTCACCGACACCTGGATCTCGATGGGGCAGGCCAATGCCGAGAGCAAGCTGAAGGCCCTTGCCCCCTATCAGGTCGACGCCGCGCTGATGGCGCTCGCGCGGCCCGATGCGAAGTTCCTCCACTGCCTCCCCGCGCATCGCGGCGAGGAGGTCACGCCCGAGGTGATCGACGGCCCGCAGTCGCTGATCTGGCAGGAGGCCGAAAACCGCCTCCACGCGCAGAAATCGGTGCTGCGCTGGTGCTTCGGGCAGATCGGCTGAAGCGCCCGGTTGGTTGATCGGGCGCAGGTCAGCCCCCATTTCCGTCATTCCCGCGGAGGCGGGAATCCATAAACTCCGAGCTGGTGATCAGACCACCAGCGTATGTCGCTCTGCATCCCCGCCTGCGCGGGGATGACGCCGCGACGGGGGATGCCGAAGGAACGATGGTGAACGACCCCAACATGACCGATCTCGACCGCGCGCTGGCGTTAGCGATCCCCGCGCGCAGCGCTCGTGGCCGAATCGTCCGGCTCGGCACCGCGCTCGACGAGGTGCTCGCCGCGCACGCCTATCCGCCTGCGATCGAGAAGCTGCTCGCCGAGGCGCTGACGCTCGCCGCGCTCATCGGCTCGACGCTGAAGGACGCGAGCGGCCAGCTGACGATGCAGACCCGGACCGACAATGGCGTCGTCCAGTTGCTGGTCTGTGATTATCGCGGCGGCGAGGTGCGCGGCTATATCGAATACGATGCGGACAAGCTTGCCCAGGCGCCCGTCGAGCCGACCCTGTTCGCCTTGTTCGGCCAAGGCTATCTCGCGATCACCTTCGATATGGCGAGCAGCAACGAGCGCTATCAGGGCATCGTCCCGCTCGACGGCGATACGCTGTCTGAGGCCGCGCAGAGCTATTTCACCCAGTCCGAGCAGATCCCGACGATGGTCCGCACCGGCATGGCGAAGGGCCCCGACGGGCGCTGCGTCGCGGGCGGCCTGTTCCTCCAGCATCTGCCTGAGGGCGAGGACGGCCGCGAGCGGCTGCATACCAAGCTCGACCATCCCGAATGGGAGCATGTCGCGACGCTCGGTAACACGATGGGCGCGGACGAGCTGACCGATGCGATGCTGCCGCTCGAGACGCTGGTGTGGCGGCTGTTCAACGAGGACAGCGACGTCCGCATCCTCGCCGATATTCCCATCACGCGCGGCTGCCGGTGCGATCCCGACTATATCCGGGGCGTGATCGCGAAATTCCCGATCGACGAACGCCGCGACATGGCGGACGAGAGCGGCTTCATCCAGGTCGACTGCGCATTCTGTGCAAAGAAATTTCCGGTTCCGGTCGAGGAATGACGCGTTTCTCAGGCGCGCGACGGCGGGAAATTGCGCGGCGTTAATGCGCTGTTTACCGCGCCGGGCTATACCTCCCTCGTGCTTTAGAGATTTCAGCACGTTTCTCCCTTGAGGCTGCTTTAAGCGCCAACCTTTCAGGGCCGCCTTCGGGCGGCCCTTTCTTTTTGCCGCGGTCTGGCCTAGCGCGTCGCGCATCATGACATCATCAGCTCCCTTAGCGGTCGCCCTCGTCTCGGGCGGCCTCGACTCGATGGTTTCCGCCGCCATGCTGCGGGAATCCGGCCGGCGCCTGCTCGCGCTGTCGTTCGATTATAACCAGCGCCACCGCGTCGAGCTCGACGCCGCGCGCCGCGTCGCCACCGCGCTCGGCGCCGAACGCCACATCGTCCTGCCGATGGACCTGTCCGCGTTCGGCGGTTCGGCGCTCACCGCCGATATCGACGTGCCCAAGGACGGCGTCGGCACCGACGATGCGGGTGGCATCCCCGTCACCTATGTCCCCGCGCGGAACACGATCTTCCTCAGCCTCGCGCTCGGCTGGGCCGAGGCGGCGGGCGCGCGCGACATCTATATCGGCGTCAATGCGCTCGATTATTCGGGCTATCCCGATTGCCGTCCCGAATTCATCGCCGCATTCGAGGGGCTGGCCGAACTCGCGACCAAGGCGGGGGTCGAGGGCGATCCGTTCCGCATCCAGGCGCCGCTTCAGCACATGACCAAGGCGGACATCGTCCGCGAGGGGACGCGGCTCGGGCTCGACCTCGGGCTCAGCTGGTCGTGCTACGACCCGACGCCCGACGGCAAGCATTGCGGCGAGTGTGACAGCTGCCGGCTCCGGTCGCGCGGCTTCGACGAGGCTGGGATCGCCGATCCCACCGTCTATGCGGTCAAGCCGGTCTGACATGAGTTACGCGGTCAAGGAAATGTTCCTGACGCTGCAGGGGGAGGGCGTGAATGCCGGCCGCCGGGCGGTGTTCGTGCGCTTCGCCGGGTGTAATCTTTGGTCGGGACGCGAACAGGATCGCGCCACCGCGGTCTGCCGGTTCTGCGACACCGATTTCGTCGGCACCGACGGGCTGGGCGGCGGCAAGTTCGCCGATGCGCGCGCACTGGCGGACGCGGTTGCGGGGTTCTGGGGCACGGGCACGCAGGACCGGTTCGTCGTGCTCACCGGGGGCGAACCGATGCTCCAGATCGACGATGCGATCGTCGATTCGCTTCACGCGGCGGGCTTCCGGATCGCGATCGAGAGCAACGGCACCCTGCCGGTCCATCCCGGCATCGACTGGGTGTGCATCAGCCCCAAGGCGGGCAGCGTCGTCGTCCAGCGTCATGGCGACGAGCTGAAGCTGGTCTGGCCGCAGCCCGGTACCGACATCGCGGATATCGAGACATGGGACTTCGCCAACCTGCTGCTCCAGCCGCTCGACGACCCGCAGGCGGATGCCAATCGCGATGCCTGTGTCGCGCTGGTGATGGAGCGTCCGCAATGGCGTCTGTCGCTGCAGACGCACAAGATGCTGGGGCTGCGCTAGGCCGCCTTCCCGCTCCGGCAGGGAAAGCCCCCGGCTCAAGGGCCGGGGGTGATCGTCAGCGGTTGGCGATGCCCACGCCCGCCGCGGGGGGCCAGTCGAGCGCGCCGCACTTCTTGGCGACCCATTCGGCCTTCTTGTTCCAGCAGATCGGGTCGAGCCGCGGCATCTTCACCCGGTCGCGGCCGATATAGCGCGGGAAACGCTGTTCGCCCCAGGGGATCAGGCTGTTGCGCAGCTCGCGCGTGCGCTGCAGCGTCAGATCGCCGAACTGGCCGCGCGGCGTGAACAGCGCGTCGCGGCCGATCGACGCGGTCGTCTGGCAAAAGCCATATTGCGCCGCGACGGTCGCGAAGTTCGAATAGGTGCGCGTGCCGAACTGGTCGAGCGCAGCCTGACCGGCCTTGACGCCCTTGGCCTTGTTGACGCGCAGGAAGTATTTGCCGAGCGTGTCGAAGGCGCCCTGCAGTTCGGTGCCGTGATCGGCGAGGATCGCATTGTAGTTCGACACCGTCAGCAGCGTCGGTTCGAACTGGCACTGGAGGGCCGCGACGTTCAGCGCCGCGCGCATGTGCCAGACCATCGCCGCGCGCTTCTCCGCGCTAGTGGCGTCGGGCATCGCCTGGCCGAGATCGGCCTCGTCCCCGGTCACCGCCGGCGCGGAGAAATCGCGCGATTGCAGAAAAAACTGGGCCGAGGCGGGCTGAGCCAACGCCATCGAGCCGCTCGCCGCGCAGAGCGCCAGCGCATTACGCACCATCTTCATTCCCAACTCCCCGGGCATTCCATCCCGAGATTTCTAAAGCGTTTCTTGCCAACTCCCAACTGTTTTGAGGGGCCCTGCGGCCGATCGTGGCTCCGGGCATGGTGCGGGCTGCAGATTTCCGTCGCAGCCGAAACGAGATCGCACATCGCGGGTGGTCGACCGGGTTCGGGATGGCATCGCGCATCCCGCCGCCGCGCGGTCGACTTGGCCCCAACGACAAGGGGCCGCCCGGTTTCCCGGACGGCCCCCCGCATCATGTAATTTTCCGAAACCGGAAAATTACATCATGTTGTTGGTCATCATGGTGTCGTTCGACATCATCGTGTCGTTCGCCATCATGCCGTCGTTCATCGCGCCGTCAACGGCGGTCATGTTGTCGGTCATCGTGTCCATGCCTTCGGTGGCATTCATGTCGGTGACCATCGTGTTGTCGGTCGTGGTCTCGGTCTTCGGACCGCATGCCGAAACGGCAAGCGCTGCGCTGGCGATCAGCGAACCGGTCAGAACCTTGGAGATGAGTGAACGCATTTGGAAGCTCCCTAGATAGAGGATTTGGTAGGCCTGGAGGCCAGGTATATACCCAAATCGTAGTGGACATTAATCTGTAAAGGCCTGGCCCTCAAGCCTCGTTTTCTTGAGCCAAAGAAAGTGTTTCAAGGAACACGCCGCTCGTCAACGTCAGGGCAGCGTCAAAAGTTGCCATGTCGACATTCGTACCGAGCGATTTCAGACTGGTAACGGGGTATTCCGCAAGCCCGCACGGCACGATTCCGCCGAAATGCGTCAGGTCCGGATCGATGTTGACCGCAAAGCCGTGCAGCGTCACCCAGCGCTTCACGCGCACGCCGATCGCACCGATCTTCGCCTCGCGGCCGCCGAGATTGGGATCGCGCGTCCAGATGCCGACACGGCCCTCGACCGAAAACGCGGCGACGCCAACCTCGCCGAGCGCCGCGATCACCCAGTCCTCGACCGCGTGGACGAACCGCCGGACGTCGCGCCCGCGCTGTCCGAGGTCGAGCACCAGATAGCCGATCCGCTGCCCCGGCCCGTGATAGGTGTATTTGCCGCCCCGTCCGGTATCGAACACGGGAAAGCGCGGATCGACGAGGTCAACCGGATCCGCGCTCGTCCCCGCGGTGTAGACCGGCGGGTGCTCGAGCAGCCAGATCAGCTCGCGCGCATCGCCGGTGGTCACCGCGGCGGCGCGCGCCTCCATCTCGGCGAGCGCGGCGGCATAGGGGGTCAGGCCGGTATCGGTCCGCCATTCGAGCCCGTCGGTTCGCGACAGTGGATCGGCGGGCGCGAGGCGGCCGGAGGTCGGGAAGGGGGAAGCGGTCACGCGACCCATCTGCGCACTCGCCGCCGGTGATGCAAGCGGGCGGGGGCTTGTCACGCCGGCTGGTCCAACCGTCGCGGGAGTGGTCAAGGCCTGGGGCTTGGGCTACGTCGCGGCGGTATCGGGCATGCGTGCCAGGCGGCGAACGGGGAACAGGCGGATGGGAAGAGGCGTAAAAATCGGCACGGTCTGGGATCGTACCACCGAGGTACTGTCCGGGCGTAGCGGCCAGATCGCGGCGGTGGCGTTGCCGACCCTGGTCCTCCCGCCGGTCGTCAACAATGCGCTCGTCCTGCTCGTTCCGCCGCAGCCGGCGGTGCAGCTCGTCGCCGGCATCGTCGCCGTGGCGTCCGCGTTGCTCGCGATCCTGGGGTCGCTCGCGATCCTCGCGCTGGCGACGCAACCCTCTACCGACCGCACCGAGGCCTATCGTCAGGCGCGGGCGCGGCTGCTGCCCGCGCTCGGCGTGTCGCTCGTCGTCGGGCTGATTGCGCTCGTCCTGATGGCGCCGGTGTTCATCGCGCTGATCGCGTCGCATTTCGACTTTGCCGCCGCGTCCGCTGCCGCCAGCGCGCCCGCGCGAATGCCGCAGCTGCCGCGTGCGACGGCGATGTTCGTCGTGCTCTACAGCCTTGCACTGATCCTGCTCGCCATCTGGGCCAGTGCGCGGCTGATGCTGCTGACCGCGGTCGTGCTCAACGAACGGCTCGGGCTCGGCGCGATCCGCCGCTCGATCGCGCTGACCCGCGGGCTCACCTGGAAGCTGATCGGCGTGCTTCTGCTGTTCGGGATCGTGTTCGCGATCGCCACCTTCGCCGCTCAGGCCGTTGTCGGGCTCGTCTTTCGCCTGATCCTCGGCGGGGACCAGATCCCGACCGCGATGTTCCTTGCCGGGATCGCCGGCGCGCTTGCCAGTGCGGCGCTGATGGCGCTCGCCTATGTCTTCACGGCACAGCTCTATGTCGCCACCCGAGAGAAACCGATCACCGAATGAAAATCGACTTTACGGGCGTGTTGAAAGACGCCTGGGCCCTGTTCAAGCGCGACCGCGATCTGCTGCTCCGGATCGCCGGGCCCTTCCTGTTCCTGCCTGCCTTCGCGCTCGCGCTCGTCGTGCCCGACCCGCCGCTGCCCGATGCGGCGACGCGCGGCGACGAGGCGCAGGCGCTGGTCTGGGCGCAGGCGGTGACCGACTGGGCGGGGGCGAATGGCGGCTGGTACTGCCTGGCCTATGCGCTCAGCTTCTTCGGCATGGCGGCGGTCTATACGCTGTATCTCGACCGTGACCGGGTCGATATCGGCACAGCGCTCAGGCGTTCTGCCACGCTCCTGCCGCGCTATCTGCTCGCGATGATCCTGGTGTCGCTGCCAGCGGGGGCGGGGCTGCTTCTCTATGCGATTCCCGGCCTCTACATTCTTGGCCGGACGATGATGACCGGGCCGGTGCTTGTCGCCGAGGGCCCGATCGGCGCGTTCGCCGCGATCCGGCGCAGCCTGTCGCTGACGCGCGGCGCCGGCCTGCCGCTCATGTCGCTCGCCGCGTTCGGCTATATGAGCGGCTGGCTGCTCGGCATGCCCTTCATGGCGCTCGATGGCGCGATGCGCGATGGTGGACAGGGTAATCCGGTGGCGATCGCGCTCGTCGATGCCGGCGCGGCGGCGGCTGCCACCGCCTCGGGGGTTGCGATGGCGCTGATCGCGGTGTCGGTCTATCGGCGGCTGGCGCGCTAGGCGGTCGCGGACCGGCGTGATCCGCCCGCGGGTCTAGCGGCGTCCGCCCAGAAACGGGATCTGCGGCGCGACATCGGCGGGCAGCATCCCGGTGGCGCGCGGATCGGGAAAGGTCTCGATCGTCCGCCGCGTCGCGACGAATCCCTGCGCGCGGTAGAAGCCGAGCGCGTTTGGATGGTCGAGCGTACAGGTGTGCAGCCAGACCCGCTCGACACCCCTGGTCCAGGCCCGCGCAAGCGTCTCCGCCATCAGCCACCGGCCATGTCCCTGGCCGGCGAGTTCGGGGATCAGCCCGAAATAGGAAATCTCGCAAGCGCCCGTCCGGCGCAGGTCGAGTTCGAGCATCCCCACCTCGATCCCCGCCGGATCGATCACCGCATGCACGGCAATGCCCGGATCGCGAAGGATCGCGGCGAGCGCGGCATCGTCCATCGCCAGCCGCGAGAACCACAGCCAGCGCGATCCGACCCGGGCGAACAGCGCGCGATAACCCTCCAGCGTCGGCCGCTCCCAGCGCAGCAGCCGCAGTCGCGACGTCGGCATCGGCCTGAGCGGCGGCTTGCGCGGCATTTCGAGCGTGGTCACGATCGTGGCGAGCACGTCGTCCGCGACGGGGATCAGCGCCACCGGCCCCCGCTCACGACCATGTGGCGCGGGGCGGCAGGCTCATCAGGATCGCCTCGATATTGCCCCCGGTCTTCAGCCCGAACAGCGTGCCGCGGTCATAGACGAGGTTGAACTCGGCATAACGACCGCGCCATTCGAGCATCGCGGCCTCGTCCTGCGGTGTGAACGGCGTGTCCATCCGCCGCCGGACGATCCGCGGATAGGCGTCGAGAAACGCCTCGCCAACGTCGCGCGTGAACGCGAAATTGGCATCGAAATTGCCGTCAAGATGATCGAAGAAGATCCCGCCGACGCCGCGGTTCACCTTGCGGTGGGGGATCTGGAAATAGGTCTCCGCCCAGTCCCGGAAGCGCGGGTAGTAGGCCGGGTCGTGCGCGTCGCAGGCGGCCTTCATCGTCGCATGGAAATCGGCGGTGTCCTCGGCGATCGGCAGCGGCGGGTTGAGATCGCCGCCGCCGCCGAACCAGCGCTTGGTCGTGTTGAGGAAGCGGCAGTTCATGTGCACCGCGGGGACGTGCGGGTTGGCCATGTGCGCGACCAGGCTGATCCCTGTCGCGAAGAACCGTGGATCCTCGCCCGCGCCGTGGATCGACTTGGCGAACTCGCCCTCGAAAATGCCGCCGACGGTCGAGACGTTGACGCCGACCTTTTCAAACACCTTGCCCTTCATGACGCCGCGCACGCCGCCACCGCCGGGTTCACCCGACGGATCGATCCGGTCCCAGGGGGTATAGTCGAACACGGCATCCGACCCGGCCTCGCGCTCGATCGTCTCGAACTCCGCGCAGATCCGGTCGCGCAGCGATTCGAACCAAATGCGGGCGGCGGCTTGCTGGGGGTCGAGCTCGGTCATGGTACCGTCCTACAAATCCTGGTCGGGGCGGGGAAGGGGCGCGTTCGCCCGACACTCCCCCCGGTAGGTCAGGCGGGCCAGCCGTCTGTTTGCCGCAACGCCTCTGCCGCGACGATCGCGGTCGCGACCGAGATGTTCATCGACCGCAGGCCGGGACGCATCGGGATCAGCACGCGCAGGTCGGCGCGGGCATGGACGTCGTCGGGCACGCCCGCGCCCTCGCTGCCCATCAGCAGCACGTCGTCGGTCTGGAACGTCGCTGTGTCAAGTCGCACCGCGCCCTTCGTCGTCAGCAGGACGATGCGCCCGCGGACCTGGTCGCGAAACGCCGCCCAGTCGACATGCCGGACGATCTCGACCGCGCCGACATAGTCCATCCCGGAGCGCGCGACCGCCTTTTCGTTCCAGGTGAACCCCATCGGCTCGATCAGATCGACCGCGAGTCCGAGACAGGCGGCGGTCCGCAAAATGGCGCCGACATTGCCGGCGATATCAGGTTGGTAGAGGGCGATACGCATACCGTTGCCTCTAATCCGGAACGCGCTGCAGTCAAAATGCTGTTGGCAAAGCGGGCTTGCGCCGTCTATCACCTATAGGCCTCCGTGGGGACGGTCGGGCAGGATGGGCGTGCGGTGCGGCGAACCGGCATGCGCATCGGGCCACGAGAATAAAGATAAACTGCAAGGGCGAGATGAATGGCGATAGTCGACGACATGGTTCCACCCGGCGAGTCGCCTGAACCGTTTCACGAAGAGGCGCACGATCCGCGCCGCCGCGATTTCATCAATATCGCCGCCGTATCCTTCGCCGGGGTCGGCGCCGTCGCGATCGTCCTGCCGCTGATCAACCAGATGAACCCGTCGGCCGACGTGCTGGCGCAGTCGACCACCGAGATCGACCTGTCGAAGATCCTGCCGGGCCAGGCGATCAAGACGAGCTTCCGCAAGCAGCCGCTGTTCGTGCGCAACCTGACGCCGAAGGAAATCAGCGAGGCCGACGCGGTCGACGTATCGACGCTGCGCGACCCGCAGACGCTCGCGGAGCGGACCAAGGCGGGCAACAAGAACTGGCTGATCACGCTGGGCGTCTGCACGCATCTCGGTTGCGTCCCGCTCGGCGCTGGCGAGGGTGAGAACAAGGGCCCGTTTGGCGGCTATTTCTGCCCGTGCCACGGCTCGGCCTACGATACCGCCGCGCGCATCCGCAAGGGCCCCGCACCGACCAACCTTCAGGTGCCGGACTATGCCTTCAACTCCGACACCGTCGTCACGGTAGGCTGAGGAAACAACCATGAGCTTTCCCTGGGCCAAGCAATACGAACCGAAGCTGCCGCTGACGCGGTGGCTGGATGAACGGCTTCCCGTTCCCCGGCTCGTCTACAACGCGGTCGGCGCCGGTTACCCGGTCCCGCGCAATCTCAATTATTTCTGGAACTTCGGCGTCCTTGCCGGCGCCGCGCTGGCGATCCAGATCATCACCGGCATCACGCTGGCGATGCATTACGCCGCCAACGGCGCGGTCGCGTTCGACTCGGTCGAACACATCATGCGCGACGTCAATGCGGGCTGGTTCCTGCGCTATGCGCACGCCAACGGCGCGTCGATGTTCTTCATCGTCGTCTACACGCACATCTTCCGCGGACTCTATTACGGCTCGTACAAGGCGCCGCGCGAGATGGTCTGGCTGCTCGGCGTGACGATCTTCCTGCTGATGATGGCGACCGCATTCATGGGCTATGTCCTTCCCTGGGGGCAGATGAGCTTCTGGGGCGCGCAGGTCATCACCGGGTTCTTCTCGGCGATTCCGCTGGTCGGCGACACCATCCGCATCTGGCTGCTCGGCGGATTCGCGCCGGACAACGCCGCGCTCAACCGCTTCTTCTCGCTGCACTATCTGCTGCCGTTCGTGATCGCGGGCGTCATCATCCTGCACATCTGGGCGCTGCACATCCCGGGGTCGAACAACCCGACCGGCGTCGACGTGAAGGGCAAACAGGATACGGTGCCGTTCCACCCCTATTACACTGCGAAGGACGGCTTCGGGCTCGGCATCTTCCTGCTGGTGTTCGCCGGCCTGCTGTTCTTCTTCCCGAACTATCTCGGCCATCCGGACAATTATATCCCGGCAAACCCGCTTTCGACGCCCGCGCACATCGTCCCCGAATGGTATTTCTGGCCGTTCTACGCGATCCTGCGCGCCTTTACCGCGGACTTCATCCTGCCGGCAAAGCTGTGGGGCGTGCTGGCGATGTTCGGCTCGATCCTGCTGCTGTTCTTCCTGCCGTGGCTCGACAATTCGCCGGTCCGCTCGATGAACTACCGCCCCAAGGCGCGGATCGCGTTCTGGGTGCTGGTCGCCGACATCCTGATCCTGGGCTATTGCGGCGGTGCACCGGCGACGGCGACCTATGTGATCCTCAGCCAGATCTGCGCTGCCTATTATTTCGCGCATTTCCTGATCATCCTGCCGCTGATCTCGCGGTCCGAACGGCCCCGGCCGCTGCCCAATTCGATCACCGAGGCGGTGCTGGCCAAGCGTGGCGGGACGAGCCCGGCGCACACCGCGCTCTCCCCCAAGCCCGCGCACTGATACGGACTAGAGGATACATATATGGTTCGTCTCATCGCATCCCTGGTCGGCGCCGCCTTTGTGCTGGTGCTCGGCATCGCGCTCTTCGGCAGCGTGTCGGGCGTCATCACCGACCCCGTCGCGCCGTCTGCCGAGAGCGTCGCGCACAAGCATCCCAAGGAGCTCGAGCTCGCCTCGAACGGCGTCTTCGGCAAGTTCGACCGCCGTCAACTCCAGCGCGGGTTCCAGGTCTACAAGGAAGTCTGCTCAGCCTGCCACTCGCTGCGGCTGGTGTCGTTCCGCGATCTCCAGAAGATCGGCTATTCGGAGCCCGAGGTTAAGGCGATCGCCAACCAGTGGGTGATCGAACAGCCGACGATCAACCCCGAAACCGGCGAGGCCGCGACCCGCAAGAACATCCCGTCGGATCGCTTCCCGTCGCCGTTCGCCAACGAGGTCGCTGCCCGCGCCGCCAACAACAACGCGCTGCCACCCGATCTCTCGCTGATCACCAAGGCGCGCGAGGAGGGCACCGCCTATGTCCACTCGCTGCTGACGGGCTACACCGATCAGCCCGCGGCGTTGCTCAAGCAGTTCCCGGACATCAAGACGCCCGAGGGTCTCTACTACAACCCGTATTTCGCGAACCTCAACATCGCGATGCCACCGCCGATCACCGCGGACGATCAGGTGGCCTATGCGGACGGGACCAAGGCGACGAAGGAACAGATGTCGGCAGACGTCTCGGCCTTCCTGACCTGGACGGCAGAGCCGAACTTGGAGTCGCGGCACGCCGTCGGCGTCGCGTCGATCCTCTTCATCCTCGTCTTCTGCGGCCTTGCCTGGGGCGCCTATCAAAACGTCTGGCGTGACGTGAAGCATTGATCCCACGCCGCGGCTATCGCGGTATCAGGGCGTGAAGGACGGCGGATCGGGGCAACCCGGTCCGCCGTTTCGCGTTTGGCGACCCGCTGGCTGCCCGTGTCCGTGCCTGTGTCCCGGCGCCACGCCCCCATGGCCCACCTGTGGTCCCGGCGCGCGTCAGCCGTCGTTCATGGAACCTGCGGTAGGTCGGTATTGTTGTGCGACCAATGGCGGCGCGATGGGTCCGCTCTCCAGGTACGGGAGATTTTCGATGTTTTTCAAGCGACTAGGACTGGTCAGTCTCGCCATTGGTGTCGGCCTCGGCGTGGCCGGTTGCACCGATGGGTATGGCTATGGCGGCGGCGGGATCGGCTATGCGAGCGATCCCTATTATGGCGGCGGCTACGGCAACGGCTATTATGATGGTTACGGCGGCGGATACGGGGCCGGTTATGCCGGCGTCGGGCTCGGCTCCTATTATGGCTGGTATGGCGACTATTATTATCCGGGTACCGGCGGATACGTCTATGATCGCAACCGTCGTCCGCACCGCTGGAACGGTGCGCAGCAGCGCTACTGGCAGGGGCGTCGCGGCAATTATCGCGGTGCCGGCAACTGGGGCAATTTCGCCCGCGGCAACAGCCCCGCCGCGCGCGACTATCGCCAGGACCGGCGTGGCGCGAACCGCGACTTCCGTCAGGGTCGGCGCGAGGACCGCAACCAGCTGCGCGACGGTCAGATCACGCGCGAGCAATATCGCGGCGAACGGCGTGAAGCGCGGCAGAGCTATCGCGGCGAGGCACGTCAGGACCGGCGTGAATATCGTCAGGAGCGCGGCAATGGCGGCGGGTTCCGCGGTCGTGGCGGCGGCGGCGGCCGGGGCGGCGCCTATATGAACGTCCCCGTCCCGAAGTGACGGATCAGGATGCAGGCGCGCCGGTCGGGCGCGTCTGCATCAGCGCGTTCGACACGAACGTCATCACCATGACATCGTCCTGATTGAACACCTGCATCCGGCTTTTCACGATCCCCATTTCGGGGCGGCTGGCGGAAACCCGTTTGCCGAGCACCTCGGTCACGCAGCGCAGCGTGTCCCCCGGATAGACGGGCTTCAGCCATTTGAGTTCATCGATCCCGGGCGATCCGAGACTCGCCTGACGGTGCTCACGGATGTGCTCCACCAGCATCGCCATCGTCATCGCGCAGCTATGCCAGCCGCTTGCCGACAGCCGACCGAAATGCGTCTTTGCCGCGGCCTCGTCGGACAGATGAAAGGGCTGCGGGTCGTATTTTTCGGCAAAGGCGATCACCTCGTCGCGCGTCACCGGATAGTGGCCGAACGCCGCGGTCGCCCCGACTGCGATATCTTCGAAATACTGCACGCCCGCTGCTCCTCCTATCGTCGCAGCACCTTTTGGAAGGGCGCGTCGTTGCCGTCCAGCCCCGGTTCCGCGGGCAGCCCGATCAGGTCGCGGAGCAGCGGCTCGACCGCGACATTGTCGAAGCTCGCGATGGTCTTGCCACCGATGAACGCAGGACCGTTCGCGATGAACAGCGCGCGCATCTCCGAGGCGGCATTGTCATAGCCGTGCGAGCCGCCGGCCGAGACCTTGGTGGGCGTCGTCCGATCGATGCGCCATCCGACATCGGCGAGGCACAGATAGCTCGGGACGCGCGGATTGCGGCCATAATGGAAGCGTGCCGGAATCTCCGCCTTGCGCCAGCATTGCAGGTGGTCGTGCTTGCGCAGCAGTCTCGCCTCGAGCGCGGCCTCATGGCCGGGCACCGCGAACAGCGTCGCATAGGCGCCCGTCTCGACGAGGCGATAATCGGCCGGCGCCGCGATCCGGTCCATCGCGACGACGCGCGTGCTGCTGGTCGCCGCCATGCCGTGATCCGACACGATGACCAGATTGGCCGGCTGGCCGAGCGTCGCAAGCCCTTCGACGAGGCTGCCGATGCTGCCATCCACCTCGGCGGCTGCCTGCGTGGTCAGGGGGGAGTCGGGGCCATTGTCGTGCGCGGCCATGTCGACGGTATCGAAATACAGTGTCACCAGCTTCGGTCGGATCGCGGCGGGTCGCCGCATCCAGTCGAGGACGGCGTTGACGCGTTGCGTGGCGCTGATCTGCTGGTTGAACTGCTGCCAGTCCTGCGGCCGGGTGCCGCCGTCGATCGCGCCGTGGCTGTTGGGCTTCGGCGTGCCGCCGACCGCGACATTGGCGCCCGGCCAGAACATCGTCGCGCTCCGGATTCCCGCCTTTTCGGCGTCGACCCAGATCGGCGAGCTTTGGCTCCACCAGAAGGGATCGTCGCTCGCCATGGTGAATTTCTCACCGGGCCGCGTCGGATCCTCCATCGTGTTGCCGACGATGCCGCTGCGATCGGGTCTGAGCCCGGTCACCAGGGTCCAGTGATTGGGGAAGGTGACGCTCGGGAAGGAGGGGCGCATCGCCGCAAAGACGCCGCCGGCGCGCAACCTGTTCAGGTTTGGCGTGACGCCCCGGTCGAGATAGTCGGGGCGGAAGCCATCGATCGACACGAGGATCGTCACCGGTGCCCGTACCGCCAGCGGCTGCGCGCCCTGAGGAGCGGCGGTGGCGGTCGCGGGGGCAGCCTGGGTCACCGGCGCCAGGGCAGGGGGCGTGGCCGGATAGGCACAACCCCCGAGCGCGAGTGCCAGAGCTGAAAACGTCGCGTGTCTCATGCCGTCTGTTCTGCTCGCTACGCCCGCCCCTGGCGCGTGACTACGCACGCAGGGGCCGCGACATTGTTGGGATCAGCTGTGCAGGAAGTGCATCACGTCGCCGTCATGGACGACATAGGCCTTGCCCTCGGCGCGCAGCTTGCCCGCCTCGCGCGCCTTCGATTCCCCGCCCAGCGCGATGAAGTCGTCGAACGCGATCGTCTCGGCGCGGATGAAGCCCTTCTCGAAATCGCCGTGGATCTCGCCTGCCGCCTGCGGGGCGGTGGCGCCCGCATGGACGGTCCAGGCGCGTGCCTCCTTCGGGCCGACCGTGAAGAAGGTCAGCAGGTGGAGCAGCTTGTAGCCTGCGGTGATGACGCGAGCGAGGCCGGTCTCTTCCAGCCCCAGCTCGCCCAGGAATTCGCCACGATCCTCGACGGGCATCGTCGCGATCTCGGCCTCGATCGCCGCCGACACGACGACCGCCTCGGCGCCCTCGGCCGCAGCCTTCTCGAACACGCGCGCCGACAGCGCATTCCCTTTCGCGGCATCGCCCTCGTCGACATTGCAGACGTACAGGACGGGCTTGGCGGTCAGCAGCTGCGCCTGTGCGAACACGCGCGCCTCGTCCTCGTCCTTGGGCACCGTCAGCCGTGCGGGCTTGCCCTCGCGGAGCAGCTCGAGCGCCTGGCCGAGCACGGCGGCGCCGATCTTGGCCTCCTTGTCGCCCTGCATGCCCTTTTTGGCGAGGTTGGGGACGCGCTTCTCGAGGCTTTCGAGATCGCTCAGCATCAGCTCGGTCTCGACGGTCTCGGCATCGGCGATCGGATCGACCTTGTTGTCGACATGAGTCACGTCGCCATTCTCGAAACAGCGCAGCACATGGACGATCGCGTCGACCTCACGGATGTTGCCGAGGAACTGGTTGCCGAGCCCTTCGCCCTTCGACGCGCCGCGCACGAGGCCGGCGATGTCGACGAAGCCGAGCTGGGTCTCGATGATCTTCTGCGAGCCGGCGATCTTCGCCAGCGCGTCGAGCCGCTTGTCGGGCACGCCGACATTGCCGACGTTCGGCTCGATCGTGCAGAACGGATAGTTCGCCGCCTGCGCCGCGGCCGTCTCGGTCAGCGCGTTGAAGAGGGTGGACTTGCCGACGTTCGGCAGCCCCACGATGCCGCAGCGAAAACCCATGATATGCCTTCAGTTTGAGATTGGGGTATAAGAATGTGCGGGCGCTTTAGGGCAGGGCGAGAAGGAACGCCAGCATTCGGCCGGTCCCTCGGACCAACTCTCCCGTCATCCTGACGAAAGTCAGGATCCAGGGTCGCAAAGGGCGCCACTCGTTACTCTGGATCCTGACTTTCGTCAGGATGACGGAAAGATTGCCGGGCACGCCCGACTGATCGACCCAAGCGATTGCCGCAATGCAGCAAAATTATCGTACCGCTCGGTAGATATTACGAGTCCCGTGCGTATATCGCGCTCTGCCAGTCAGATTTAGGAATAGCATGACCACCACCGCCAAGGGCTACGCCGCCCAGTCGCCCGAGACGCCGCTCGCACCGTTCAGCTTCGAACGCCGCGCGCCGGGCAAGACCGACGTCGCGATCGACATCGCGTTCTGCGGCGTCTGCCATTCGGATCTCCACACCGCCAAGGGCGAGTGGGAAGGCACGCTGTATCCGTGCGTTCCGGGCCATGAGATCGTGGGCCGCGTCACCGCGGTCGGTGACGACGTCACCAAGTTCAAGGTCGGCGACATCGCCGGCGTCGGCTGCATGGTCGACAGCTGCGGCCAGTGCCCGTCGTGCACCGATGGCGAGGAGCAATATTGCGAGACGACCGGGTTCGTCGGGACATATAACGGCCCCGATCCCGTGCTCGGCGGCCACACCTTCGGCGGCTATTCGGACCATATCGTCGTCGACGAGGGCTTCGTGCTGAAGGTCACGCATCCCGAGGCCGATCTCGCCGCGGTCGCGCCGCTGCTCTGCGCCGGGATCACCACCTACTCACCGCTGAAGCACTGGAAGGTCGGCCCCGGCCAGAAGGTCGGCATCGTCGGTCTGGGCGGTCTCGGTCACATGGGCGTCAAGATCGCGAACGCGATGGGTGCTGAGGTCTATGTCTTCTCGACCTCGCCGAACAAGCGCGAGGATGCCAAGCGTCTCGGCGCGAAGGACCTGATCGTGTCGAAGGATGCCGATGCGATGGCGGAGCATGCGAACAGCTTCGACTTCATCCTCAACACCGTTGCCGCACCACATAATCTCGACCCGTTCCTCGAGCTGCTCAAGCGCGACGGTACGATGACACTGGTCGGTGTGCCTGCCGAGCCGCATCCGTCGCCCTCGGTCGGCAACCTGATCTTCCGCCGTCGCCAGCTGGCAGGCTCGCTGATCGGCGGGATCGCGGAGACGCAAGAAATGCTCAATTTCTGCAACGAGCACGGTTTGGTGTCGGACATCGAGATGATCCGCATGGACGAGATCGAGCCGGCCTATGACCGCATGGTCAAGAGCGACGTGAAGTACCGCTTCGTCATCGACATGGCGTCGATGAAGACTGCGTAACCACTCTATCTCCGTCATCCCCGCGCAGGCGGGGATCCAGACTGGCAACCCCGAGCGAGTATCGCCAAGGCCAGCCAGTCTGGGTTCCCGCCTCTGCGGGAATGACAACGAGTGGTGGGTGCCGCCGCCACCTCCGTCATCCTGACGAAAGTCAGGACCTTGAGTTACAGGCTCTTACGCTGCTTGGCTCTGGATCCTGACTTTCGTCAGGATGACGGGAGGGGTGAGGCCTACCTACCTCACCACCGATAATTGAAACTGATGCTGATCCGCTCGCCCTTCGCAGCATTCGGCACGACCTCATGCCTGAGCCAGCTCTCCCAAAGAAACACGCTCCCAGGCTTCGGCACCGCATAAACGAACGTCCGCAGATCCTCCGGCGCGTCGTCGAGCCGAGTTGGCGCCGCCATCATCATCGGCAGCCGCGGATCCTCGAGCTTCAGCGCGCCGGCGCCCTCCGGAATCGTCACGTACATCGTCCCCGACACGACGCTGTGCGGATGGATATGCCCCGAATGCGCGCCGCCGGGCTTCAGGACGTTCACCCACAGGCTGTCGAGCTTGAGTTTGCGCCCGCCCAGATCGAACGCGCAGTCCTTGGCGAACGCGGCGACATGCTTGTTGAGCAGCCGCACCAGATCGGCGAAGCGCGGGTCGCGCAGCGGCAGGTCGTTCAGCGAGGCGTAGGACGTATACCCGCGATAGCCATGTGCCTTCGACCAAGCGACGCCCGCGCGATCCGCCTTGGACAGTTCGAGCGCCGCGTCCTCCAGCTCCTCGACCAGATCGTCGTCGCCGAGATCGGCCTCGTAAAACCGCGTGGCGAACAGCGAACGGGTGGTCATGGTTGCATCCTCACAGCGACATCATTCATGAAGCGGACGTCGTCGCCCGCCGCCAGCCACGCCGCCTCCGCGGCGATCGCGCCGAGCATGTCGGACAGCGGCTCGATCTCGGTCTTGGCGTAATTGCCGAGCACATAGCCGGTGACCCGGTCCTTGTGCCCCGGATGGCCGATGCCGAGCCGTACGCGGCGGAAATCGGGGCCGAGATGCTGGTCGGTCGAGCGCAGCCCGTTATGCCCCGCAGTCCCGCCGCCGGTCTTCACCTTGACGCGGAAGGGGGCGATGTCGAGCTCGTCGTGGAATACCGTCAGCGCATCGACGTCCAGCTTGTAGAAGCGCAACGCCTCGCCGATCGCGCGGCCGCTCTCGTTCATGAAGGTCGCGGGCTTCAGCAGCAGGATCTTTTCCGATCCGATCCGGCCTTCTTGGGTCCAGCCCTGAAACTGCTTCTTGACCGCGCCGAAGCCGTGCACCGCGGCGATCGCGTCGGCGACCATGAACCCGACATTGTGCCGGTGCATCGCATATTGCGCCCCCGGATTGCCGAGTCCCGCCCAGATCTGCACGTGTGATTCTCCAAAAACGATCGTTGCCCGCGCCCCAAACCGTCATTCCCGCGGAGGCGGGAACCCATAGTGGCAAACCTCTCGATTCCATAGGAAGGTCCGAGGGTCTGGATCCCCGCCTGCGCGGGGATGACGGTTTTTTGGGTGGGCGGAATGGCTTGCAAAACGAAACGGGCGGGAAAGCCCTAGCTTTCCCGCCCGCCAGATCATCCGAAGACGAAGGAGATTAGTCCTTCTTCTGCGGCGTGATCTTGTCGTCGTCATTGTGATCGTCGTTAGGCTCGACCACGGGCTCTTCGTCCGAAGCAGCCTCGGCAGCCTGCGCCTCGGCGACTTCAGCCTCGAGCTCTTCGTCCTCGACGGTCGGGACGGTCGGCGGCACGATCGTGGCGATCGCGAAGTCGCGGTCGTCGATCGCGGGCGTCGCGCCCTTGGGCAGCGTCACGTCGCTGATGTGGATCGAATCACCGATTTCCATGCCGGCGAGCGAAATCGAGATCTCGCTCGGGATGTCCGATGCGTCGACGACCAGCTCGATCTCATGACGCGTGATGTTGAGGACGCCCTTGCCCTTCTTGATGCCGGGGGCATCGTCTTCGTCCGTGAACACGATCGGCACCGCGACGGTGACGGTCGAATGCTCGCCGATGCGCAGGAAATCGACATGGATCGGGCGATCCGTGACCGGGTGGAACGCAACGTCCTTGGGCAGCGTGCGCACGCCGTTGACCATCACGACCGAATTCATGAAGTGGCCGGTCATCAGCGCCTTCATCAGCGCCTTTTCCTCGAGGTGAACCGAGGTGGGTTCCTTGTTCAGGCCGTAGATCACGGCAGGCACGCGGCCATCACGACGCAGCGCCCGGGAGGCTCCCTTGCCAACCCGGTCACGCGTCTCGGCTGCGAGCGTCAACTGGTCGCTCATCAATATTCTCCGAAACTCGTTTGTTGTTCTTCCCGCCCACGCCTCCAGGGATGACCATGGACCGGAAGCGCGGGCGCATAGCGGAAGTGCACGTTTTAATCAACTACACCCTCTCCCCTCGGGGGAGAGGGAGGGGCCCGCGTGCATTTGCACGTGGGAGGGTGAGGGCACGGTGTGCCACAAACGCGTGCCTCACCCTTCCGTCGCCTACGGCTCCTCCCTCCCTCTCCCCCGAGGGGAGAGGGTAAGTCGCTCAATACTGTACCCGCTCCGCCTTCACGCCGAGCTTCGCCAGTTGTGCCTGAACGCTATCGGCGCCCGCAAGATGCCCGGCGCCGACCGCGACGAACACCGTCCCCGGCGACTTCATCCGGTTCGCGACCCACTCCGCCCATCGGGCATTGCGATCGACCAGCAGGGCCTTTGCCACCTCGGGCGAATCTTTCAGGCTCTCATTCATTTCGCGCGCGAGCGCCTCCGGATCGCCCTTCGCCCATTCGTCGACCATCGTCGCCATCGTCGTCTCGAGCTTGGGCAGTTCGTCGATCGTGCTGCCGAGGAACTGCAGCTGTGCCTGTTGCGATAGCCCGCCGAAATAGCCCAGCTGCTGCTCCGCGGTCTCCAGGCCGGTCACCGGCTTGCCCGCCGCCTTGGCCGCGGCAGTGATCACCTGCTCGGGCCCGTTCGCGGCGTCATAGCCAAGCTTCGACAGCGGCGCGATCGACAGGTTGGTCGCCGCAAGCCAGGGCCGGAATCGGTCGAACGCGTTTGCCGGCAGCCCCAGATCGGTCACCGCCTTGGCATAGGCCGCGCGCTTCTCCGCGGGCAGCTGTTCGGTCAGCGTCGGCCCGTCCTTCGTCACGCCGGTCGCCATGACCAGGGTCTGCATCTTGGCGGGATCGGGCATCACCAGCTCGAGCACGACCTGCTGCGAGCGGTCGAACGCGGTCTTCACCGCCTCGTCGAACCAGGTCATGCCGGGTTTGAGCACGTGGATCGTCCCGAACAGGTAGATCGTCGTGTCCTTGTCCTTCACCACCCACAGGGCGGGATCGGCATCGTTGGCGGCCTGCGCCGGTTTCGGCGCGACCTGCGCGCAGGCGGGCAGCGCGAACGCCATCGCAATGGCGGACAGCGTCGAGCGCAGCGGGGCGGAGCGAAGCGACGCGAGTCGGGAAAACAGCTTCAAGGGGAGGGCATCCTCATCGTTGGTCGGCCCCATGTAGGATGCGCGATCGCAACGCACCACTTGCCTCGCGCACCCCCATCCGCCAAAGCCCGCGCGTGACCCAGCCCCTGAAAAAGCCTCTTAGCTTCCAGCGCATGATCCTCACGCTCCATGACTATTGGAGTGATCACGGGTGCCTGATCCTGCAGCCCTATGACATGGAAATGGGTGCGGGCACGTTCCACACCGCGACGACGCTGCGCGCGCTCGGTCCGAAACCGTGGAACGCCGCGTTCGTCCAGCCCTGTCGCCGTCCCACGGATGGCCGCTATGGCGAGAATCCGAACCGGCTCCAGCATTATTACCAGTATCAGGTGATCCTGAAGCCGTCGCCGGCGAACCTTCAGGAGCTGTATCTGGGCTCGTTCGCTGCGATCGGCATCGACATGTTGAAGCACGACATCCGCTTCGTCGAGGATGACTGGGAAAGCCCGACGCTTGGTGCGTGGGGGCTCGGCTGGGAGGTCTGGTGCGACGGCATGGAGGTGACCCAGTTCACCTATTTCCAGCAGATGGGCGGCTTCGACATGAAACCCGTCGCGGGCGAGCTGACCTACGGGCTCGAGCGGCTCGCGATGTATATCCAGGACAAGGACAGCGTCTACGACCTCGCGTTCAACGACGCCGGGGTCACCTATGGCGAGGTGTTCCTGGAGAACGAGCAGGAGATGTCGAAGTGGAACTTCGAGGTCGCCGACACGGACTCGCTGTTCGACCAGTTCCGCAAGCATGTCGCCGAATGCGAGAACTCGCTCGCCGCCAAGCTGCCGATCCCGGCCTATGAGCAGGCGATCAAGGCCAGCCACATCTTCAACCTGCTGCAGGCGCGCGGTGTGATCTCGGTCGCCGAACGCCAGGCCTATATGGGCCGCGTCCGCGACCTCGCCAAAGGCTCCTGCGCTGCGTGGATGGACAAGCACGGATGGGCGGCATGACCCGTCCTCGTGCCGCAGGCTGTATCTCTTCTTCTCTCCGCGTCCTCTGCGCCTCTGCGCGAACAGAATCTCGCGCAGAGGCGCAGAGAGCGCAGAGTGTTTTTGCTCCGACCGGTGAGCCCGAATGACCGACTTCCTCCTGGAGCTCCGCTCCGAAGAAATTCCCGCCCGCATGCAGGCGAAGGCGCGTGAAGACCTTGCCAGGCTGTTCAGCGCCGAGCTCGCCAAGGCCGGGATCGCCACCAGCGATATCGTCACTTACGCGACGCCGCGCCGCCTGGCGCTGATCGCACGCGACCTGCCGATCGAGACCGCCGCCGTCTCCGAAGAGGTGAAGGGCCCCAAGACGTCGGCACCCCCGCAGGCGCTCGAAGGGTTCCTGCGCAAGACCGGCCTCACGCGCGAGCAGCTGGTCGATCGCGGCGGCACGTTCTTCGCGGTCACCGAAAAGCCCGGCCGCGCCACCGCGGACGTGCTTGCCGAGGCGATCCCCGCGATCGTCCGCGCGTTTCCCTGGCCCAAGTCGATGCGCTGGGGCGATGCCTCCGCCAGCACCGAATCGCTGCGCTGGGTCCGCCCGCTGCAGGGCATCGTCGCGCTGCTCGGCGAGACGATCGTGCCGTTCGAGATCGCCGGCATCGCAAGCGGCGCTGCCACGCTCGGCCACCGCTTCCACCATCCGTACCAGATCACGATTGGCGGCGCGCACGACTATGTCGAGAAGCTGCGCGCCTGCCACGTCATCGTCGACCAGGACGAGCGCGCGACGCTGATCCGCGATCACGCGCGCGAGGCGGCGATGCAGGCCGGGCTCGAACTGATCGAGGACGAGGGCCTCGTCGCCGAGAATGCCGGGCTCACCGAATGGCCGATCCCGCTGCTCGGCCGGTTCGATCCCGCGTTTCTCGACGTGCCGCCCGAGGTGATCCAGCTCACCGCGCGCGTGAACCAGAAATATTTCGTCTGCCGCAGCGTCGACGGGACCCTAGCGAACGCGTTCGTCTGTACCGCTAACATCGCTGCGCACGACGGTGGCGCGAAGATCGTCGAGGGCAACCGCAAGGTCCTCGCCGCGCGTCTGTCGGATGCGAAGTTCTTCTACGACACCGACCTGAAGATGCCGCTCGAAGAGCAGGCGGATAAGCTCGAGAAGATCGTCTTTCACGAGAAGCTCGGTACGGTGGCGGACAAGGTCGACCGCGTCGCCAAGCTCGCACGCTGGTTGGTCGAAGAGGGTATCGTCGGGGGTACGAGTTCGTCCTCCGCTACCTCTTCGTTCCCCGGCGAAGGCCGGGGCCCAGTTGGGAACGGCGCCTTGGCTGAGGCCGTCGCGTCGTCACAACAGCCTTCCCACCTGGACCCCGGCCTCCGCCGGGGAACAGAAGAAGCGCCCGAGGTCCGGGCGGAACTCGCCACCCTCGCCGAGCGCGCCGCGCGTCTCGCCAAGGCGGATCTCGTCACCGGCATGGTCGGCGAGTTTCCCGAATTGCAGGGCCTGATGGGCGGCTACTACGCCGCAGCCCAGGGCGAGCACCCCGCCGTCGCCGCCGCGATCCGCGACCATTACAAGCCGGTCGGGCAGGGCGATGATGTCCCGACTGACCCGGTGACGGTCGCGGTCAGCCTGGCGGACAAGCTGGATACGCTATTCTCGTTCTTTGCCGTGAAGCTATTTCCAACTGGCTCGAAAGACCCGTTCGCTTTGCGAAGGGCCGCTCTGGGTGTCTTGCGGACGATTCAAACGGCCAATCTCAAATTCAAGATCGACGCGGCAGCTCGCGCCTGGTCTGGGGAAGAGAATGCTGCGCTCGGTATAGTACTCTCCGACTTTCTGCATGATCGCCTCGGCGTTCAGCTGCGCGAAGCCGGCATCCGCTATGATTACGTCCAAGCTTCCACCGGTTGGGGCACTGGAAGCGACGACCGCATTGATCGGGTCGAAGCGCGGGCCAAAGCGCTTGCGAATTTTATATCGACCGAGGACGGGAAGAACCTGCTCGCCGGTTACAAGCGCGCCGCCAATATCCTGAAGAAGGAAGCCCCTTCTGCTCCCCCTCTCCGCGCAGGTGAGAGGGAGCAGTATGCGCCCGAACCCGCAGAGGCCGCGCTCCAGTCCGCGCTCGACGCCGCCGAACCCCGCGCAACTGCAGCAATCGCGGGCGAAGATTTCGCCGCGGCGATGGCCGCGCTCGCATCGCTGCGGGCGCCGATCGATGCGTTCTTTGATAGCGTTATCGTCAACGACCCCGATCCCGCCAAGCGCTCCGCCCGTCTCGCGCTACTTGAGCGTATTCGCGCCGCAGTGCACAACGTCGCGGACTTTTCGAAGATCGAGGGCTGACCCGCCCCGCCTGCAAAGACAATCTCTGCCGCCTTGCGCGCAACAACACCTAGAGGACCTGCGATGACCCAATATGTGTACCGTTTCGGCGGCGGTGTTTCGGACGGCGGCAAGGGCGACAAGAACCTGCTCGGCGGCAAGGGCGCGAACCTCGCCGAGATGGCGTCGATCGGCCTGCCGGTGCCCCCGGGCTTCACGATCTCGACCGATTTCTGCGCGGTCTATTATGACGAGGGCGGCCAGTTCCCGCAGGGCCTGCGCGACGAGGTCGCGACCGGCCTCGCGCATATCGAGGGCGTGACCGGCAAGGTGTTCGGCGACGCCGCCGACCCGCTGCTCGTTTCGGTCCGCTCGGGTGCCCGCGCCTCGATGCCGGGGATGATGGACACCGTCCTCAACCTCGGGCTCAACGACGAGACGGTCGAGGGCCTTGCCGCCAAGGCCGAGGACGCGCGCTTCGCGTGGGACAGCTATCGCCGCTTCATCCAGATGTATGCCGACGTCGTCCTCGAGCTCGATCACGGCGCGTTCGAGGAAGCGCTCGAGATCGCCAAGGAAGACCAGGGCTTCACGCTCGACACCGAGCTGAGCGCGGACGACCTGCGCGCGCTGGTGACCGAGTATAAGGGCCTTGTTGAAAAGCTCTGGGGCAAGCCCTTCCCGCAGGACGTCCACGACCAGCTCTGGGGCGCGGTCGGCGCGGTGTTCGGTTCGTGGCAGTCGGAGCGGGCGAAGGTCTATCGCCGGCTCAACGACATTCCCGCCAGCTGGGGCACCGCGGTCAACATCCAGGCGATGGTGTTCGGCAACATGGGCGACACGTCGGCGACCGGCGTCGCGTTCACGCGCGATCCGTCGAAGGGCGACCGCGCCTATTACGGCGAGTTCCTGATCAATGCGCAGGGCGAGGACGTCGTCGCGGGCATCCGCACCCCGCAATATCTGACCAAGGTCGCGCGCGAGGACGCCGGCGCCAAGGCCGCCTCGATGGAAGAGGCGATGCCCGAGGTGTACGGCCAGCTCGCGGGCGTGTTCGACACGCTCGAAAACCATTACCGCGACATGCAGGACATCGAGTTCACGGTCGAGAAGACCAAGCTCTGGATGCTCCAGACGCGCGCGGGCAAGCGCACCGCCAAGGCCGCGCTCAAGATCGCGGTCGACATGGCGAATGAGGGCCTGATCACGCGCGAGGAAGCGATCCTGCGCGTCGAGCCGATGGCGCTCGACCAGCTCCTTCACCCGACGCTCGATCCCAATGCCAAGCGCGACGTGCTGACCAAAGGGCTTCCCGCCTCGCCGGGCGCGGCCTCGGGCGCGGTGGTGTTCGATGCGGATGCGGCGGAGAAGAAGGCCGCCGACGGCGTCGCGGTGATCCTCGTCCGGACCGAAACCTCGCCCGACGACATTCATGGGATGCACGCCGCGCGCGGCATCCTGACCGCACGCGGCGGGATGACCAGCCATGCGGCGGTCGTCGCACGCGGCATGGGGCGCCCGTGCGTCTCGGGCGCGGGGACGCTGTCGATCGACACCAAGGCGAAGATCATGCGCTGCGGCGGCCGTGAGGTGAAGGAGGGCGACCTGCTCACGATCGACGGCAGCACCGGCGAGGTGATGATCGGCGCGGTCGCGACCGTGCAGCCCGAGCTGTCGGGTGATTTCGGCACGCTGATGACCTGGGCGGACGAGGTTCGTCGCCTCAAGGTCCGCGCCAACGCCGAGACGCCCGAGGACTGCCGGGTCGCGCGCGAGTTCGGCGCGGAAGGCGTCGGGCTGTGCCGCACCGAGCACATGTTCTTCGAGAGCAGCCGCATCACCAACGTCCGCCAGATGATCCTGGCGAGCGACGAGAAGGGCCGCCGCGCCGCGCTCGAGAAGCTGCTCCCCGAACAGCGCAAGGACTTCACCGAGATCCTCGAGGTGATGGCCGGGCTGCCGGTGACGATCCGTCTGCTCGATCCGCCGCTCCACGAATTCCTGCCGCACGAGGAGTCCGAATTCGCCGAAGTCGCGACCGCGGCGGGGATCGACGTCGACACGCTCAAGCGTCGCGCGGCCGAGCTGCACGAGTTCAACCCGATGCTCGGCCATCGCGGTTGCCGTCTCGGCGTGACCTATCCCGAAATCTACGAGATGCAGGCGCGTGCGATCTTCGAGGCGGCGGTCGACGTCGCGGAGAAGTCCGGCGCGGCCCCGATCCCCGAGGTCATGATCCCGCTGGTGGCGACCCGCCGCGAGCTGGAGCTGATGAAGGCGGTCGTCGACAAGGCGGCCCAGGCAGTGTTCGCCGACAAGGGCCGGACGATCGAATATCTGGTCGGCACGATGATCGAGCTGCCCCGCGCCGCATTGCGGGCTGGCGAGATCGCGGAAGTCGGCGAATTCTTCTCGTTCGGCACCAACGACCTGACGCAGACGACGCTGGGTGTCAGCCGCGACGACGCGGCGCGGTTCCTGGGCGCCTATGTCGAGCAGGGCATCTATGCGAAGGACCCGTTCGTCAGCATCGACGTCGAGGGTGTCGGTGAACTGATCGAGATCGCCGCAGAGCGTGGCCGCAAGACGCGATCGGGCATCAAGCTCGGCATCTGCGGCGAGCATGGCGGTGACCCGGCAAGCATCGCGTTCTGCGAGAAGGTCGGGCTCGATTACGTCTCGGCCAGCCCGTACCGCGTGCCGATCGCGCGGCTTGCGGCGGCGCAGGCGGCGCTCGAAAAGAAGTAACGCCGACCCGAAACGTCACACCACCCCGGCGAAGGCCGGGGCCCAGGTGGAATGTCCAGAGTAACTAGGGACCGTCCATAGTTACCTAGCATTCCCATCTGGGCCCCGGCCTCCGCCGGGGTAGTGAAAAAGAGACTGCCTCCCCGCAAAGGCGGGGATCCAGACTGGGTTCCTGCCTTCGCGGGAGTACGAGGAGTGGGGGAACAACGCCCCCCGAATCCTCACCGACGCTGGTTGAAGTCGAACCAGCCGCGCTTGGTGCCGTCGGTCGCATAGCCCGGCCGGCCCGTTGCATAGCCGTCCGAATAGGCCACGTCCCGGTCCCGCGAGACGGGCGCCGCCGCCGTCCGCGCGACCGGCGCTGCCACGGGGGCCGCCACCGGCGCTGCCGCTGCCGCCTTCACCAGCCGCGCATTCTCATGCTCGGCCTCGACCGCACGCTGTTCGGCGGCACTCGCGCGCAGGTCAGTCTCCTTGCGGGTCGCGCCATGCGCATCGCGCTCGGCAAGATAGCGCGCCTTCCACTTCTTGCCGCCGGGATGGCTGGCGAGGCCCAGCAGCCAGCCCGCGATCAGGACCAGCCCCAGTGCGGCGAACTGCGTCGGTGTGGAAAACAACGGCATCGTGAAAACCCTCCTGTTACGGGGGCTCAACGAACCGCTGCGGCTGGGGTTGCCTCAGCTCTTGAGCAACGCATCCGAGATCGAACAGGCCGCCGGCCCGAGGATGACGACGAACAGCACGGGCAGGATGAACAGGATCAGCGGCACGGTCATGATCGCCGGCAGCCGCGCGGCCTTTTCCTCGGCGCGCATCATCCGTTCGTTGCGAAACTCGTTCGACAGCACGCGGAGTGCCGAGGCGAGAGGGGTGCCGTATTTCTCGGTCTGGACCATCGTCGTGACGACGCCCTTCACCGCGTCGAGCTTCACACGGCCGGCGAGATTCTCGAACGCGCTGCGCCGGTCGGTCAGGAAGCCCAGTTCGATCGCGGTCAGCGTGAATTCCTCGCCCAGTTCGGGATAGGCGCGGCCGAGTTCGCGCGCCACGCGGTGGAACGCCGCATCGATCGTCAGCCCCGCCTCCGCGCAGATCACCAGCAGGTCGAGCGCGTCGGGCAAGCCCTTGCGGATCGCATCGGTGCGCTTGGTGATCTTGTTGTCGAGATACAGGTCGGGGGCCTTGTAGCTGAGGATGAAGCTGACCGCGACGAGACCGTATTTCTTGAGCGGGCTCCACGTCGCGAAGCCGTCCGTGCCATAGACCCAGATGACCATCGCGCCGCCGATCACGATCGGCAGGACGAGCCGGCCGAAGATCACCGCGGGCGCCCATTCCTTCGAGCGGATCCCCGCCTGCGCCAGCTTGACCTGGACCGCCTTGACCTGGCTGTCCTGCAGGACCTTCATCGACGACAGCCAGCCGCGCATACGGTCGGCGGCATCGTGGCGCTGCACGAGCTTGGCACGGCGCTTGGTCGAGGCGGTGATGCCCGCTTTCAACTGTTCACGACGATCGTTGAGCGCCTTGACCCGCTTGGCCATCGGATCGCTGACCGTGGTGGCGGCATAGATCGCCACCATCACCGCGAAGGCGGCGATTCCCGACAGGATCGTCGCGACCCAAAGGACGTCGAATCCGAGCAGCATAGGTCCGGCGGTCTCACCCATCATCCTGCTCCTAAATCTCGAAGCTGATCATCTTGGACATGATGAACGACCCGATCGCCATCCAGCACAGCCCGCCCATGCCGATCACCATCAGCCGTTCGTCGATGAAGAACTTCTGCATGTACGTACCGTTGATGAACCAGATCAGCCCGAACACGATGAACGGCAGCGCGCCGATGATATAGGCCGACGCCTTGGATTCGGACGACATCGCCTTGATCTTCAGCTTCATCTGCGCGCGCATCCGCAATACGTGGGCGAGATTGGCGAGCGTCTCGGCCAGATTGCCGCCGGTCTCGCGCTGGATCGCGATGGTGATGACGAAGAACTGGAATTCGGGCGTGCCGAGCCGGTCCGCGGTCTCCTGCAGCGCGACGTCCATCGTCCGGCCAATCTTCATCTTGTCGCTGACCGATCGGAATTCCTCGCCGACCGGACCATCGACCTCGGCGCCGACGACGCCGATCGTCTCGCTGATCGGCAGACCGGAGCGCAAGCCGCGTACCAGCAACTCGATCGCGTCGGGAAACTTCTGCGTAAACTTGGCCACCCGGCGCTTGAGGACCTTGCCGACCACCAGATGCGGGATGCCGATGCCGACGAACAGGCCGACGAACAGCGCGAGGAAGATCGGCATGCCACGCACCAGCATCAGGAACGCGACGACCAGCGTCAGCCCCGCGGTCGCCATGCCATATTGTCCGACGGTCCAGTCCTTGCCGGTCATCGCCAGCCGCTTGGCAAGCTCGGCACGGTTGGGCAGGAACCGCCCGACCGCCAGATCCATCCGCGTGTCGCCCGCCATCGCGATCCGCCGCATCTGCGCCTCGGGCATGGCAACGCCATCGCCGTGGCGCAGACGCAGCGACGCGACCCGGCGTGTCTGGGCGCGCCCGGTGGAGGGACCGGCAAAGGCGAACACCAGCAGGCCGAGCACGGTGCAGCCGCCCAGCGCGACCATGATGACGGGAAGCATGTCCATCGCCGCCTAGGCCCTCTGCGCCCGATCGGCGCGCATCCGCGACCCGCGCGGCGTCACGACTTGGTCGCCCGCTTGGCCATCAGCCCCTTCAGGTCGCTGAACTTGCCGAGCAGCGAGACGCCGCCCGACCGGCGGGGCGTCTTGGCGCTCGCAGCCTCCGTACCGGTGGCATCGACCGCGACCATCAGTTCGGTGACGAGCGCGACGATCGGCGCGATCGTCTTCGACGTCTTGCCGGCCTCGACGATCGGCTTGCCGAGCTTGGCGGCCTGCGCCGCGAGTTTCTGGTCGAACACCACGACATGATCGATCCGGCGCTCGATCGAGCCCTCGAAATCCTTGCGGCTGATCTCGAGCTGGCCGCCGGCATGCATCCGGTTGGCGAGCACGAGCACCCGGGTCTTGGGCGCGTTGGACTTCATCCACGACAGCAGGCGGATCGTGTCGCGCGCCGCCGCCAGCGTCAGGTCGGTGACGAGCACCGCGAGGTGGACCTCGCTGATCAGATGCGGATGCTGGACCAGCATACCGCGCGGCAGGTCGACGATGGTGCAGTCGAACGCCGCGCACATCTCCTCCTGCAGCTGGTAGAAGGCGGCGCCGTCAGTCATCAGCGGCGCGTTGATCGGCGCCTCCGCGCTCAGCACCGACAGCTTTTCCGACGCCTTGACCATCGCGCGCTCGATGAACAGCCCGTCGATCCGGCTCGGATTCTCGATCGCATCGGTCAGCCCGCGGCCCGGCTCGAGATCGAGCGACAGCGCGCCGGTGCCGAAATGCACGTCGAGATCGAGCAGCGCGGTCGCGCGCTGTTCCTTCTCCGCGATCAGCCAGGCGACTGACGTCGCGATCGTCGATGCGCCGACGCCGCCGCGCGTGCCGATGATCGCGATCGAGCATTGCGGTCGCGCGGGGGCATGTTCGACATGCTTGGGCGCGCTCAGCATCGCCTGCGCATGGCCGAACGCCTCGCGCAGCATGTCGGGGTGCAGCGGCTTGAGCAGATAGTCCTGGATCCCGCTGGCGACGAGATCGCGGTAGAGCCGGACATCGTTCACCTGACCCGCCGCGATCACCACCGTGCCGGGCTCACACACTTCGGCCAGCGCGTTGATGTCGTTGAGCGGATCGCCCGATTCGGCGAGATCGACGAACAGGATCTGCGGGCTGGCGGACACCGACAACGACTGGATCGCGTTGCGCAGACCGCCTTTGCTGACCTTGTCGACCGACCAGCCGAGTTCGGCCGCGATCGGGCGCAGTGCCTCGGCGGTCGCCTCGTCGCAGACATAGGCGGCGAAGGGTTCGCGGTGCGCGATGCCAGCGGGCTTCCAGGGTGCGTTCATCACTTGCCCCCTGCGGTTTCGGACCGCAGCGCGTTGTTCGCGCCGGTCGGCACCGCGCGGCGATACACATCAATCGCCTTGAACGAGGAGGCCGGGTCATAGGTCTCGGCGTCGCCGGAGCCGCGGACGAGATCCTCGGGCCGCGCGACCATCGCCGCGAGGTTGCGGTTCATCGCGCACCCATAGTTGGACGACGTATGGCTGGCGATGTCGATGCTCGCGTCGCGCGACCAGTCGGGGCAGCCGGGGACGTCGGCGCGCATCCGCGTGACGACGATCCGGATCGCGCCGGGGCTGACCGGCGCCTGCGTGACCGGGGTGTCGGGGGACAGCAACAGGCCATAGCCCGCGACGACGTCGGCGATCTCGGCGCGCGCCATCGGTGCTTCGCCCGCAGGATCGTCGATCGCGACGCGGTCGCCATAGCCGACCCGCATCGTCGTCATCCATCCCGCCAGCCGCCGCGCCTCGCCCTGCGCCAGCGTGCCGCCGGCGGTGCCGAGGTCGAGCGCATAATTGGCGCGGCTCACGACCGGCTGGTGGACCGACTCGAGGCCCCGATTCTCGGTTCCCATACAGCCGCCGAGCAGCAGCGCGGATCCGAGCGATAGCAGCAGGATCGGGTGTTTCGTCATCGTGCGAAGTCCTTGAAACATGGCGCGGCGCGGGATCAGTTGGAGAAGCCGGGCATCGGTGCGGCGCCCTTGCTCGTCTTCGTGTTCGGCTTGGTGCCCGTCTTGATGGCCGGCTGCTGTGGGTCGCGGGTCGGGACGGGGCCGACCGGGGCGGCAGCGCCGATCGCGGGGTTGGCATAGCCCATCGGCGCGACGCTCGGCACCGGCCGGCGCCCGCCCGTCGTTCCGCCGCCGAGATCGCCGAGCAGGACCCGGCCGGCATCGGTCGGTGCCTTGTAGCCGTCGGTGGGCAGCGCGATGTCGGCCGGGTTGTTGACCGGCTTGACCAGATAGGGGGTGATGATCACCACCAGTTCGGTCTCGTTGCGCTGGAAGCTGTTCGACCGGAACAGCGCGCCGATGATCGGCAGGCTCGCGAGCCCCGGCGTCTTGTCGTAGGTGTTGTTGTGGTTGTTCGACAGCAGCCCGCTGATCATCATGCTCTGGCCCGAGCCGAGCTCGACCGTCGTCTCGGTCCGCCGCGTCGTCAGCCCTGGCACCCGCGTGCCGTTCAGCGTGACCGCATTGGAGTAATCGAGCTGCGACACTTCGGGGCGGACGCGAAGCGAGATGCGGCCGTCCGAGAGCACGGTCGGGGTGTAGGCGAGGCTGACGCCATATTGCTTGTACTCGACCGACACCGTGCCCAGCGCCTGCGCGATCGGGATCGGCACTTCACCGCCCGCGAGGAACGTCCCGGTCTCGCCCGACAGCGCGGTGAGGTTCGGGTTGGCGAGCGTGGAGACCTGTCCTGTCGTCTCACCGACATCGAGCGCACCGAGAAGATCCAGACCAAGAAGTTTGCCGGCAAACCCCAAGGTGCTGCCGCTGGTGGCTTTCTCCAGCAGGCTGCCATTGGAAGGAGCTATGTTGAAGCCCACCCCCAGCGGGCCTCCTGGGTTGAACGTCCCGGCGCGGCCCTGCGCCACGCCGAACTGAAATCCGCCCGTCCGATCGACTGACGCAATATTGACGCCGATCGTCTTGACGAAGTTGCGCGAAACCTCGGCGACGCGGACTTGCAGATTGACCTGCAGCGGCGTCGCGGTCTTGAGACGCGACAGGACCTTGGTTGCATCGCCGACGAACGCCTGCACCAGCCGTTCGGCCTCCGCTGCATCCTCGGGCGCGGCGACCGTGCCGGTGAGCAGGACCAACCCGTTCATCGGCGTCGCGACAACCTGCGCCTCGGGCATCGCCAGCCCGAGCATCTGCTGGATCGAATCGAGATTGTTGCCGACCCGGACGGTCGAGCTGTAGACGATCGCGCCGCCCTTGGCCGTCGCCGAGATCGTCGTCTCGCCGGTCTTCTTGCCGAAGATGTAGAGCTGGGTCGGCGAGCGGACCTGGACGTCGGCGATCGTGTCGTCGGCGACGAACAGGTCGCTCATCGGCCGCGACAGCGTCACCAGCCGGCCACGCCCGGTATTGACCTGAACCAGCCCGGCGGGAGCGGCCGAGACCTGCGCCTGGGCGATGGCCGGCGCGGAGGGCGCGGTGCCTGCCGCGGCGAGCACCGCGGCGAACGACCAGCCGAGCGACGCCCGCATCCCTGTCATGCTCGTACGCATCTTACTTCCCCCCCACCGGAACGATGGTCATGCTGTTGCCGCGGGCGACCCGGACGACCGGGCCCGACGCGATCGCGCCCGAAGGGGCTCCCGCCGGCGCGCCGCCGGGTACGCCAGCCGGCATCATCATCTGTGCCGAGCCGCCCGGACCGCCGGACGCGACCGCCTTGCCCGGCACGGTGCTGCGCTGGTAGCGCGACACGTCCGCGCCGGTGACGTAGCTGCTCGCTCCCGACGAGGGCTGGCTCGCGAGACGCAGCAGCATCGCGCGCTCCGCCTTGGGATCCGACCCCGCGGGCACGCTCACGCTGCCCGACGCGATCGCGTCCTCGAGTTCGCCCGCATTGTCCGCGATCGAGCGGAGCGACAGCGACAGCGTGCCCACCGTCTGCGCGACTGCGATCTCCTCGGCCATCTTGGGCGTCGTCTCGACCGTGACCGTCGAGAAGGTGCTGACGACGGTCTTGCCGTCGTCGCCGACCTTGTTGTCGGTACGCTGGTCTGTCGCGAGCACGCGCACGTTGCGCATGATCGTCTCCGACACCTTCAGCGGATCGCCGTCGCCGCCGCCCGCAACCGCCTGGGTCAGGACCAGATCGATCCGATCGCCCGGAAACACGAAGCCCGCGACCGACGCCTGTTCCGAGACGGGGACCGTCACCGCGCGCATGCCGGGCCCGAGCGCGGCCGCCAGGAAGCCGCGGTCGCCGGGCTTGACCAGCGCGCCCTGCGTCACCGGCTGGCCCGCAGTGATCATGTTGCGCACCACGGTGCCCTGCAGCGCCTTCAGGTCGGTCTTGTCCTTCAGGTAATAGGCGTTGTCGACGAGTTCCTTGGGCCAGGGCTGGAACTTCAATGCGGTCGCATCGAGGATCGTGCCGACCGGCAGCGCGCGAGTCGCGACCAGCACTTCCGGGCCGTCGATCACGGCAGGCTGCATCGCCACCGCGGTCGCCTGCGGGGCTGCGCTGCCCGCGATCAGCGTGCGGGCGAAGAAGGCCGTGACCGCCGCCACGATCAACGCACCGACCAGCAATATGAGCTTGCGACTATCCATGACTCATCGTGCCTTTCGGGCGCCGTGTGATTGATCGAACATTAAGTATCTACCGCAGGGAGTTAAGGAGTGGTTCGTGGACCGCGACGAGCCCTGCAAAGGCGATCGCGATGCCGTAGGGCACCTCGATCGCGGCGTTTTCGACGCCCGAATCGGCGCGCCGCATGGCCAGCTTCCTTGCGATCAGCATCCCCGCGGTCAGCACGCCGCCCGCGATCGACATCACCATCAGCATCGCCATGAACGCGCCGAACGGCAGCCACAGCGACAGCGCGACGATCAGCTTGACGTCGCCGCCGCCCATCAGCCCGAAATGAAAGGCGATGCAGAACAGCGCGAAGACCGCCGCGGCGATGCCGATCTGGATCGCCATGTCGGGCCAGGGCGACAGGCCGTTGGCCCACCACCATAATGGCGCGAGCAGCACGATCGCGGCGGTCTTCGCATTGGCGATCTCCCGCGTCCGTGCGTCCTCGATCGCAGCGAGGACAAGCAGCCCGGCGAGCAGAAAAAGTAGAATTGGAAGAGTAAACGTCGACCCCATGCACTACATTTAGCGGGTATGGCTTTCGAAAAAGTAACTGTGTCGCCGATGTTCGATTCTGATCCGACCTCCGGGCCCGCCTCCGGTCCGGCCCGTCCGCATGCCCGCACCACCGTCGCACCGATCGTGCCAGCCGCGAGTCGGCGCGCGATTCCCGACGATGCTCGCGTCAGTCGCTGGATCGCTGCCGATGGCTGGAGCCTGAGGCGGTTCGACTGGCCGGCACCGAACCCGCGCGGACGGTTTCTTTTCCAAGCCGGTCGCGGCGACAGTTTCGAGAAATATCTCGAGACGATAGCGCATCTGCGCAGCGTCGGCTGGTCGGTGACCTCGCTCGACTGGCGCGGGCAGGGCGGGTCGGGGCGGCTGTCCCCCGACCCCTATGTCGGCCATGTCGACGATTTCGCGACCTACGACGCCGATCTCGCCGGCTTCTGGCGGCAGTGGCGCGGCGAAGGCGATGGCGGCATCCCGACGGCGATCCTTGGCCATTCGATGGGTGGGCTGATGGTGATGCGCGCGCTGACGGCGGGGACGATCGACCCCGCGGCGGCGATCCTCGTCGCACCGATGCTGGGACTGCGCTCTCCACTCGGCGCTCGGCTGAGCGGCCGGATCGCGCGCTACATGGCGCGGCGTGCGCCGATCCGCGCGGCTTGGCGCCAGAACGAGCGGCCCGGCCCCGTAGCCTCGCGCCAGCGTCTGCTCACCCACGACGCCGACCGCTATCACGACGAACGCTGGTGGCACGAGGCGCAGCCCGACCTGCAGCTCGGTCCGCCGAGCTGGACCTGGTTGTCCGAAGCGTTTGCCGGGTCCGCCGCGCTCGCCTGCGATCCGCGCGTCGAGACGATCGCGACGCCGGTGCTGATGCTGCTCGCGGATGCCGACAAGCTGGTCGATCCGCATGCCGCGGTCCGGATCGTCGAGCGGCTGCGCGACGCGCGGCTGGTGCGGTTCGGTCCTGAATCGGCGCATGAGATCCTGCGCGAATCGGATGCCGTACGTGACCGTGCGCTGGCCGCACTCGACGCGTTCCTCGACGACACGGTGCCGCGCCGATGAGCGTCTACGACGTCGCGATCGTCGGTGCGGGTATGGCCGGGGTCAGCCTCGCCGCGATGCTCGCGCCGCATGCGCGCGTGCTGCTGCTCGAGGCGGAGGACATGCCCGGCTACCACGCGACGGGCCGGTCCGCGGCCTTCTGGTCGGAAACCTATGGTGGCCCCGACATCCAGCCGCTGACGACCGCCTCGGGGCCGGTGCTCAGGGCCGGGGGGCATCTCCAGCCGCTGGGATCGCTGCATATCGGCCGTGCGCAGGACGCGCCCGCGATCGACCGGTTCCTCGCCGAATTCAGCGATAGCGACGTGCAGCTCGACCGGGTCGATCCGGCGGCGTTCCTTCCGGGGCTGCGCCCCGACTGGACGCTCGGCGTGCACGAGCCGAGCTGCGCCTATATCGATGTCGCCGGGCTGCATGCGCACGACCTGGCGACCGCGCGGCGGGGCGGCGCCGATCTCGTCACCGGGGCCGCACTGCAGACCGCCCGGCGCGACTCGGGGCAGTGGATCATCGAGACGCCCGCGGGGACGTTTCGCGCCGCCGTGCTGGTCAATGCGGCGGGGGCCTGGGCCGATACCGTCGCACGATGCGCGGGCGTGGTACCAATCGGACTTCAGCCCTACCGGCGGACGATGGTCCAGCTGCGGACTGATCCCGCAGCCGCGGCGGGCATGCCGCATATTGCCGACATTTCAGGTGGCTTTTATTTCAAGCCCGAGCCCGGCGGCCGGCTCTGGCTGAGCCCGCATGACGAGACGCCGACCGACCCCTGCGATGCCGCGCCAGAGGAGATCGACGTCGCGATCGCGATCGACCGGCTCGAACAGGCGGTCGATTGGCAGGTCACGCAGGTAGAACGCCGCTGGGCGGGCCTGCGGACCTTCGCGCCCGACCGGCTGCCGGTCTATGGTTTCGACCCGAGCGAACCCGGCTTCTTCTGGTGCGCGGGGCAGGGCGGCTTTGGCATCCAGACTGCACCGGCGGCGGCGCGTCTTGCGGCCGCGTTGCTGCTTGGGACGTCGCCTGATCCTGCGGTGGCGCGGATCGATCCGCACCGCTATTCGCCCCGTCGTTTCTAACGCCGTTTCGTGTCAGCCTAGCGGCGGCCCGGTGCCATAGCGGCGATCGCGGCGTTGCTGGCGAGCGTATCGGCGCGTTCGTTCTCGGGGTGGCCGGCATGGCCCTTGACCCATTGCCACTCGATCTTGTGCCGCGCAACCGCGGCGAGCAGCGCGTGCCACAGCTCGGCATTCTTCACCGGCTTCTTGTCTGCGGTCCTCCAGCCGTTGCGCTGCCAGCCCTTCACCCATTTGGTCAGGCCATCCATCACATATTTGCTGTCGGTATACAGCGTCACCGCGCAGGGCCGGGTGAGGATGTTGAGCGCCTCGATCGCCGCGGTCATCTCCATCCGGTTGTTCGTCGTCTGCGGCTCGCCGCCCGACAATTCCTTCTCGTGCGCGCCCATCCGGATCACCGCGCCCCATCCGCCCGGGCCCGGATTCCCCTTGCACGCGCCGTCGGTGTAGATCTCGACCTTGGTCATCGTTGTCGCGGTAGCGTCGTCGGTCATGCGAACAGGTCGTCCTTGAGATAGGCTTCGAGCCGCCGCCAATAGGCGAGCGGATCCTTGCGCGTCACCAGCGCATCGGCCGGCGTGTTGACCCAGTCCCAGGCGCGCGTCAGCAGGAAGCGCAGGCAGGCGCCCTGCGCGAGGATCGGCAGCGCGGCACGCTCCGCCTCGGACAGCGCGAACCGGCTTTCATAGCCCGCGATCAGCGCCGCGCCGATCGCGGGATCGTAACGCTCGCCAGTCGCGTCGAACGCCCAGGCGCTGTGCATCACCGCCAGGTCATAGGCGCGGATGTCCGTGCAGGCGAAATAGAAGTCGATTACCCCGGTCACGCGGTCGCCGAGCATCAGGACATTGTCGGGGAACAAGTCCGTATGGATCGCCGCCACCGGCAGGTCGCGCGGCCACTGTGCCAGCACCCGCGCCAGCGCTGCCTCGATCCGTGCAAACAGCCCGGGCGCGATCGTGTCGATCCCCGCACCGCACCGCTCGAGCAGCGGGCGCCAGGTGTCGGCGCCCAGCGGGTTGGCGCGGGTCGGTGCGAAGTCCGCCAGCCCGGCATGCAACTGGCCCATCGCCGCGCCGGCCGCCCGTGCCTGTGCGGGGGTCGCGTGCGACACCGACACGCCGGTCAGGAACTCGATCAGACAGGCCGAGCGCCCGGCGAGCTGCTGGATCGCGAGACCGTCGCGATCGGGCAGCGCGCGCGGCACCGGATTGCCCGCCGCGGCCAGATGATCGAGCATCGCAAGGAAGAAGGGCAGGTCGTCGGTCGACGTCCATTCCTCGTACAGCGTCAGGATGAACCGGTCCGCAGTGGTCTCGACCAGGTAGTTGCTGTTCTGCACCCCCTCGGCGATCCCCTTGGCGGAGACCAGCGCACCCTGGTCGTACCGCGCGAGGAATGTTCCGAGCGCCTCGGCCGAAACCTGCGTATAGACCGCCATGCTAGGCGGCGGCTTCGAGCCCGCGGGGCAGCTTGAAGGCGATCGTCTCGCGCGTCGTCTCGACCTCGCGCTCGGACACCTCGAACCGCTCGGCAAGGCGCGTGACGAGTTCGCGGACGAGCAGCTCGGGCGCGGACGCGCCTGCGGTGATGCCGAGCGTGCCGACTCCAGCGAGGAAATCCCAGTCGAGTTCGCTGGCGCGCTGGATCAGCATCGCGGGCGTGCCCTCGCGCTGCGCGACCTCGACCAGCCGCACCGAATTGGACGAATTGGGCGCGCCGATCACCAGCATCGCGTCACACCCATGCGCGATCGCCTTGACCGCGGCCTGGCGGTTCGAGGTCGCGTAGCAGATGTCCTCGCCGCGCGGCGGCAGCATCTCGGGGAAGCGTCGCTGCAGCGTCGCGACGACCGCCGCGGTGTCGTCGACCGACAGCGTGGTCTGCGTCAGGAAGGCGAGATTGGCGGGGTCGACCGGCGCGAAGACTTCCGCATCCTCGACGGTTTCGATCAGCGACATCGCGCCCTCGGGCACCTGGCCGAAGGTGCCGATCACTTCGGGATGGCCGGCATGGCCGATGAACACGATGTGCCGCCCCTGCGCGACCAGCCGCTCGGCCTGGCGATGGACCTTCGAGACCAGCGGGCAGGTCGCATCGAGATATTCAAGCCCGCGCGCCTGCGCGTCGAGCGGCACCGATTTGGGGACGCCGTGCGCGGAGAACACCACCGGCGCATCGTCGGGGACCTCGCTCAGATCCTCGACGAACACCGCGCCCTGCGCCTTCAGCGTGTCGACGACGAACTTGTTGTGGACGATCTCGTGACGGACATAGACCGGCGCGCCGTGCTTCTCGATCGCCAGCTCGACGATGCGGATCGCGCGGTCGACCCCGGCGCAGAAGCCGCGCGGCGCGGCGATCAGTAGTTCGAGCGCGGGTTTGTCGCCGCGCACGGCCGGCTCAGCGGCCGAGGTTGCGGGGGTTGCGATGGGCTCTGGGGGGATGCTCATAGTCGTCGGGCTCTACGCGATTGCTTGCCTGGACGAAAGCCGGTTCCTATGGTGCGCGGTGACAGGGGCCGGTGCGGTTGCGCAGGCCCTTTCGCTCGTTCGAGAAGGTACGCGTCCCCGTGAAAGCCCCCATCCTTGCCGTTTCGATCCTCGCGCTCGCCCTAAGCGGTTGCGCTTCCAAGGGAGAGATCGACGCGACCGGCGGCATCTCCGCGATCCGCACCGCGTGCCCGACCGTCGCGGTGCCGGCCGCGACCGGCGACATCACCGTGTTCGACCCCGTCACCAGCCGTGACCAGTCGGCGATCGACGTCACCGCGCTGATGACCAATGTCCGTTCGACCTGCGTCGACGCTAACGACCCGATCCTGACGAACGTGACGTTCACTGTCCAGGCGCGGCGTGCGCGGGCCGACGCGGCGCGCGACGTCGTGCTGCCCTATTTCGTGACCGTCGTGCGCGGCGGCAGCGCGGTCGTTGCCAAGCGCGTCGGCCGTGTGACGCTGCACTTCGATGCAGGCCAGCTGCGGGCGGAGGCGAATGCCCAGGGCACCGCGACGATCACGCGCGCGGCGGCAACGCTGTCGGCGGACGTCCGCGAGAAGCTGACGCGCAAGCGCAAGGCCGGTGACGAGGATGCGGCGGTCGATCCGCTGAGCACGCCCGAGGTGCGGCAGGCGGTGCTGCGCGCCAGCTTCGAGACGCTGGTCGGGTTCCAGCTGACCGCCGACCAGCTGAAGTACAACGCCACCCGCTGAGTCACCACCATCCCGTCATCCTGACGAAAGTCAGGATCCAGAGCCAAGCTGCGGCCCGTGCGTGATCCTGGATCCTGACTTTCGTCAGGATGACGGGGCATGAGGCCGCCGCGATCGCAGCAAAAGAACGATCACGCCAAACCGCCGATTGACTAAGATTGTGCGGCGCGGCACAGCTTGACGCGTCGATGCCGGGCAACCGGCATGGCACCGCGCGGGAGAGCGTTTCCTGGTCCTTTGAGGATCGGCCCTGAAAGGGGCAGGGGGCCGCCGAAGGAGCAACCACCCCGGAATCTCTCAGGCACCAGAGACCGCGCGGGGCTGATCGACACTCTGGAAAGCGTCCTGGCTCCGTGCCGAGGGCCACCGAAGGGGTAAGCCGCCAATCAGGCGGTGAAAGCTCTCAGGTTCCGTGACAGAGGGGGTCGGATCGCAGCACCACAGGGTGCCGCGCGCCCCTTCGACGGAGACCGACATGAGCGACGCCGACATTCGAGACTATGCCAGCATCATCGACGAGGCCGACGATTACGTCGAGCCCGAGGTGCTGCCGTTGCCGCTCGACGCGTGGCACCGCGCGAACGGCGCACGGATGGTCGAATTCGCCGGCTATCAGATGCCGATCCAGTATGACGGCATCATGGCCGAACACGCCTGGACGCGCGAATCGGCCGGCCTGTTCGACGTCAGCCACATGGGGCAGCTCGTCTTTTCGGGCGAAGGCGTCGCGAGCGCGCTCGAAACCGTGCTGCCGGGCGACATCGCCGGGCTTGGCGAGGGCAAGATGCGCTATTCGCTGCTGCTCGCGCAGGATGGCGGCATCCTCGACGACCTGATGGCGACGCGCCTGCCCGACGATCAGCCCTCGCCCTTCTCGGCGCAGGACGTCGAGCCCGAGGCGTACGACCCGCTGCACCCGTCGCCGACCGCGAGCGGCAGCTTCTACGTCGTCGTCAACGGCGCGACCAAGTACGATGATGTCAGCTATCTGATCGAGCATCTGCCCGACGACGTCACGATCAACATCCTCGAGGACCAGGCGCTGCTCGCGGTACAGGGCCCCAAGGCGGTTGACGCGGTCGCGCGGATCGTCCCCGGCATCGACAGCCTCGTGTTCATGACCGCGGGCGCGTTCCACTGGAACGACGTACCGCTCTGGATCAGCCGATCGGGCTATACCGGTGAGGACGGCGTCGAGATCTCGATCCCCGCCGAGCATGCCGTCGCGTTCGCCGACGCGCTGCTCGCACTGCCCGAGATCAAGCCGATCGGCCTTGGCGCACGCGATTCGCTGCGCCTCGAAGCCGGTTTGCCGCTCTACGGCCACGATCTCGATCCCGAGACCACGCCGGTCATGGCGGACCTTGGTTTCGCGCTGTCGAAGCGCCGCCGTGAGGCTGCCGACTTCCCCGGCGCCCAACGTATCCTCTCGCAGCGCGAGAATGGCCCCGCCACCAAGCGAGTCGGCCTGATCGTCGAGGGCCGCCAGCCCGCACGCGAGGGGTCCGAGGTGATCGACGACACCGGCGCGACGATCGGCCGCCTCACCAGCGGGGGCTTCGCGCCGACGCTCGGGAAGCCGATCGCGATGGCCTATGTGCCGCTCGCGCTGGCGACGCCGGGCACCCGCATCGAGATCGCACAGCGCGGCAAGGTCCATAGCGCGACCGTCACCGCGATGCCCTTCATTCCCCACCGCTACGTCCGCGCAGGAGCCAAGTGATATGAGCCGTTATTTTACGCAGGATCATGAGTGGGTCGATGTCGACGGTGACGTCGGCACGGTCGGCATCAGCGAATATGCGCAGAGCCAGCTCGGCGACGTCGTGTTCGTCGAGGTTCCCGAGGCCGGCAAGCAGCTGACCAAGGGCGCCGATGCCGCAGTCGTCGAATCGGTTAAGGCCGCGTCGGACGTCTATTCGCCGGTGTCGGGCACCGTCATCGAGGGCAACGCCGCGCTCGCCGACGATTCGAGCCTGGTGAATTCGGACGCCGAAGCCGCCGGCTGGTTCTTCAAGCTGACGCTCAGCGATCCCGCCGAACTCGACAGCCTGATGGACGAAGCTGCCTACGCGGCGTTCGTCGAAGGGCTTTAATTCGTCAAAGCCCCTCCCCTTCAGGGGAGGGGTTGGGGTGGGGCAGTGCGACAGACGCGCCGCCTGTGGAAACGCCCCACCCCCAACCCCTCCCCTGAAGGGGAGGGGCAAGGAGAGTTCCATGCGCTACCTTCCCCTGACCCAGCCCGACCGCGAGGCGATGCTCGCCGTCATCGGTGCCGCGACGATCGACGACCTGTTCGTCGACGTGCCCGAAGCCGCCCGCCTCGACGGCCCCGTCCGCGACCTGCCGATGCATGCCTCCGAAATGGCGGTCGAACGCCACATGTCGGCGCTCGCCAAGAAGAACCTTACTGCGGGGGAAGCCCCGTTCTTCCTCGGCTGCGGCGCGTACAAGCATCATGTTCCCGCCAGCGTCGATCACCTGATCCAGCGCGGCGAGTTCCTGACAGCCTACACGCCGTATCAGCCCGAGATCGCGCAGGGCACGTTGCAGATGCTGTTCGAGTTCCAGACGCAGGTCGCGCGGCTGCTAGGCACCGACGTCGCCAACGCGTCGATGTACGACGGCTCGACCGCGTGCTGGGAAGCGATCGTGATGGCGCGTCGCATCACCAAGCGCGGCAAGGCGATCCTGTCGGCGGGGCTGCACCCGCATTACGTGTCGGTGTCGAACACGATGGCCAGGTTCACCGGCGACGTGCTCGATACGACCGACCCGCGGCTGGTGCCCGAGATGGACCTCGACCGGCTGATCGCGAAGATCGACGACGACACGTCGTGCGTGGTCGTCCAGTATCCCGACATCCTCGGCCGCATCGCCGATCTGCGTCCGCTCGCGGATGCTTGCCATGCCAAGAAGGCGTTGTTGATCGCGGTCGTCACGGAGCCCGTCGCGCTCGGCGCGATCACCTCGCCCGGCGAGATGGACGCGGACATCGTCGTCGGCGAGGGGCAGTCGCTCGGCGTCGGCCTCCAGTTCGGCGGGCCCTATGTCGGCCTGTTCGGGTGCAAGGACAAATATGTCCGCCAGATGCCCGGCCGGCTTTGCGGCGAAACCGTCGACGCCGATGGCCGCCGCGGCTTCGTGCTGACTCTGTCGACGCGCGAGCAGCATATTCGCCGTGAAAAGGCGACGTCGAACATCTGCACCAACTCGGGGCTGTGCGCGCTGGCTTTCTCGATCCACATGACGCTGCTCGGCGAAGCGGGCCTGCGCCAGCTTGCCGAGGTGAACCATGCAGGTGCTGTGGCCGCGGCCGAGCGACTGTCGCAGATCCCCGGCGTCGAACTGATCAACGACAGCTTCTTCAACGAATTCACGCTGAAGCTGCCGGTCGAGGCGCGTCCCGTCGTCCGCACGCTCGCCGATCGCGGCATCCTCGCGGGTGTCTCGCTCGGGCGGCTCTATCCCGGCAAGGACGATCTTGCGAACGGCCTCGTCGTCGCCGTGACCGAAACGATCACCGCGGAGGACGTCGAAACGCTTGCGTCCGCACTCCAGGAGATACTGGCATGAGCATCAACCAGAGCGGCTGGCGCCCGACCGCGCCCGAGCAGGGCAAGGGCAACGTCCCCGCCAGCGTCACCGGCAACAAGGCGCTGATGCTCGAGGAAGCGCTGATCTTCGAGATCGGCGACAGCCACACTACCGGCGTCGACTTCGCGACCGCGCCCGCACGTGCGACGACCAGCAAGCTCGGCCCGCTGGCACGCAAGGCCCCGATCGGCCTCCCCGGTCTTTCGGAACCTGAGACCGTCCGCCATTACACGCGCCTGTCGCGCCAGAATTACGGCATTGATCTCGGCTTCTTCCCGCTCGGCAGTTGCACGATGAAGCACAACCCGCGCCTCAACGAGAAGATGGCGCGGTTGCCCGGATTCTCCGACGTCCACCCGCTCCAGCCGGTCGACACCGTGCAGGGCGCGCTCGAGGTCATCCACCAGCTCGCGCACTGGCTCGTTACGCTCACCGGCATGACCAGCGTCGCGATGAGTCCGAAGGCCGGCGCGCACGGCGAACTCTGCGGGATCCTCGCGATCCGTGCCGCGCTCGAAGCCAAGGGTGAGGGGCACCGCAAGGTCATCCTCGTCCCCGAGAGCGCGCACGGTACCAATCCCGCCACCGCGGCATTCGCCGGCTATGGCGTCGAGGATATCCCCGCCACCGCCGAGGGTCGCGTCGACACCGAAGCGCTGAAGGCCCGGCTCGGCCCCGACGTCGCGGGCGTGATGATCACCAACCCCAACACCTGCGGGCTGTTCGAGCGTGACATGCGCGAGATTTCAGACGCGGTGCATGCGGCGGGCGGCTTCGTCTATTGCGACGGTGCGAACTTCAACGCGATCGTCGGTCGCGTTCGCCCGGGCGATCTCGGCATCGATGCGATGCACATCAACCTTCACAAGACCTTCTCGACCCCGCATGGCGGCGGCGGTCCGGGCTCGGGTCCGGTGGTGTTCTCGGCGGCGCTCACGCCCTATGCCCCGCTGCCCTTCGTCGAAAAGCAGGGCGAGACCTTCGTCCTCGTCGAGGAGGAAACCGCAGGCGAACACCATGCCGGCAGCTTCGGCCGCATGGTCGCGTTCCACGGCCAGATGGGCATGTTCACGCGCGCGCTGACCTACATCCTCAGCCACGGCGCCGACGGTCTGCGCCAGGTGTCGGAGGATGCGGTGCTCAACGCGAACTACATCCTGCGCAGCCTCGACGACACGCTCGACGCGCCGTTCGGCCCATCGGGTCCGTGCATGCACGAGGCGCTGTTCTCAGACTCGGGGCTCGCCGAGGGCTTCTCGACGATCGACGTCGCCAAGGGGCTGATCGACGAGGGCTTCCACCCGATGACGATGTACTTCCCGCTCGTCGTCCACGGCGCGATGCTGGTCGAGCCGACCGAGACCGAGTCGAAGGCGGCGCTCGACCAGTTCATCGCCGCGCTGCGCTCGGTCGCCGAACGCGCCAAGGCGGGCGACCCCAGCCTCAAGACCGCGCCGCACTTCGCCCCCCGCGCGCGCCTCGACGAGACGCTCGCGGCGCGCAAGCCCGTGCTGGTCTGGAAGGATCCCGTGCCGCTTGCGCAGGCGGCGGAGTAGGCCCCGAGCCAGCGACACCCCGGCTTTCCGAAACATGGCGGAGACGGAGCGCGCCCTACGCGCTCCGTCATCCCATCCGCTCCCGTCATCCTGACGAAAGTCAGGACCCAGGGTAACCGAGCGCTACCGTTTGTGACTCTGGGTCCTGACTTTCGTCAGGATGACGGAGATCACGTCAGTTCAGGCGATCGCGCGATCGGTTTCGTCCTGCCGGCGGACATGTTCGCGCCAGACGATGTAGAGGCCGCTCGCGACGATGACGGGGGCGCCGAACCAGGTCGCCTCGGCGGGCAGCGTGTCGAACACCAGCCAGCCGAGCAATGTCGCCCATAACAGGCTCGAATAATCCATCGGCACCACCACCGACACCGGCCCGAGCCGCAACGAGGTCGTCATCGCGATCTGCGCGAGGCCGCCGAAGACCCCGACGCTCGCAAGGCAGGCCCAGGTCACGAGATCATGCGACTCCGCTGCGCGCGCGTAGATCACCGACAGCGGCACCAGCGACAGCGCGGAGAACCAGAACACCGTCGTCAGCGCGCTCTCGGTCTTGCCGATCTGCCGGAGCAGGATCGACACGCTTGCCGTCCCGAACGCGCCCGCCAGCGCACAGCCCGCACCCCATAACGGAAAATGATCGCCGCTACCGGGCTGCGCGACGATCAGCACGCCCGCAAACCCCGCCGCCACCGCCGCCCAGCGATGCCAGCCGGTCGGCTCGCGCAGGACCAGCGCGCCAAGGATCGTGGCGAAGATCGGCACGGTGAAGCCGATCGTCGTCGCTTCCGCCAGCGGCAGCGCGACGATCCCGTTGAAGGTGAACGCCATCGCCGACAGCCCGACGACCGCGCGGATGACGTGCGCGGGCAGGCGCTTGGTCGCGATCGAGGGCAGGCCAGGCCCGGCGAGGATCACCCCGGACACCAGCAGGCACGCGCCGAACTGGCGGAAGAACAGGATCTCCGACACGCTCGCGCCGTGGCGTTCGGCCAGCTTGATCGCGGTGTTCATCAGCGCGAAGATCACGACCGACAGCAACCGCATGCCGATGGCGGGAAGGATGCGGTCCGAGGGCATGGCCTGCACCTACGCAAACCGCGCCCGCGATCCCACCCGAAACATCCGTCATCCTGACGAAAGTCAGGATCCAGAGCCAGAAGCGCTACGGGTGGTATCTTGGATCCTGACTTTCGTCAGGATGACGGCGGAGCGTGGGATCCACGCCGCAACGCATAGTGACGAACCCAGTCGCACCCGCTATCCGCGACGCCATGATAAAGCGCGCACTCCCCGTCACCCGAGAGGCGGATTTCTCCGCCTGGTACCAGGCCGTCATCACCGAGGCCGACCTCGCCGAGGAATCCGGCGTCCGCGGCTGCATGGTCATCCGCCCCTGGGGCTATGGCATCTGGGAGCGGATCCAGCGACTGCTCGACGACCGTATCAAGGCGACGGGGCATGAAAATTGCTATTTCCCGCTCTTCATCCCGCTCTCCTATTTCGAGAAGGAGGCCGAGCATGTCGACGGATTCGCCAAGGAAATGGCGGTCGTCACGCATCACCGGCTGAAGGCCGACGGCTATGGCCGGCTCGTGCCCGATCCCGACGCCAAGCTCGAGGAGCCGCTGGTCGTGCGCCCTACGTCGGAGATGGTCATCGGCGCCGCGTTCGCGCGCTGGGTCCAGTCGTGGCGCGACCTGCCCGTGCTGATCAACCAGTGGGCCAATGTCGTCCGCTGGGAAATGCGCACGCGCATGTTCCTGCGCACCAGCGAGTTCCTCTGGCAGGAGGGGCATACCGCGCACGCAACCGTCGACGAGGCGCGCGACGAGACGCTCAAGATGCTCGAAGTCTACCGCGACTTCGCCGAAGAGTGCCTCGGCCTCCACGTGATCGCGGGCGAGAAGCCCGAGAATGAGCGCTTCCCGGGCGCGGTCGCGACCTATTCGATCGAGGCGATGATGCAGGACGGCAAGGCGCTCCAGGCGGGCACCTCGCATTTCCTCGGCACCAATTTCGCCTCGGCGCAGAACATCCGCTTCCAGAACGCAGCTGGCGAGTTTGAGCTGGCCAACACAACCAGCTGGGGCGTGTCGACGCGGATGATCGGCGGCGTCATCATGGTTCACGGCGACGACGACGGCCTGCGCGTGCCGCCGATGATCGCGCCGTGGCAGGTGGTGATCGTGCCGATGCTGCGCGACAATCCCGACGACGCGGCGATCGTCGACTATTGCAAGTCGCTTCAGGCCGAACTCGCCAAGCAGTCCGCGCTCGGCGAGCCGGTCCGTGCGCTGCTCGATCGGAAACCCGCCAAGGCGGCGACCAAGCGCTGGGGCTGGGTCAAGAAGGGCGCACCGATCGTGATCGAGGTCGGCGGCCGCGACATGGCGGGCGGCAACGTCTCGGTCATCCGCCGCGACCGGCTCTACCGCGAGGACGGCAAGCTCGACAGCGTCACCACCTCGCGCGATGCCTTTGTCGAAGCGGTGTCGGGCATGCTGGCGGACGTGCAGGGGGCGTTGCACGTCGAGTCGGTGGAGCGGCTGCGCGCCAACATCGTGCCGATCGACGACTTTGCGGCGCTCGAGACTCACTTTGCCGACGGCGTGAAGAACCCGGGCTGGGTCGATGTGCGCTGGGCGAAGCCGACGGGCGCGGCGCTCGACTCGGTTGTCGAGCGGTTGAAGGCGCTCAAGCTGACGATCCGCAACGCGCCGATCGGCCAGACCGGATGCGACGATGGCGCCTGCATCTTCACCGGTCAGCCCGCGGTCGAGCGTATCCTGATCGCACGCGCCTATTGATCCTCCGGGACGCCCTCGTGAACCACGACGGCGTCCTCACGCTTTTCGGGACGGATATAGATCGAGGCGAGCATCGGCACCACAGCGCGGAGCTCGCCTTCCATCGCCTCGATCATCGTCTCGCCTTCGCCCATCGTCAGCGTGTCGACAAAGTCCGCGCTGATCGCGGCGAAGATGCTGTCGGGTGCGGTGTGGATCGTCCGGACATGGTTCACCGCGGCGATTCCAGGGTGCGCCGCGACGATGCCGCGAATCGTCGCAATCACGGCGGAGTCCGCACGTTCGCCGATCAGCAACCCCTTCGATTCGCGGGCGAGGATCACCGCGACGAGCGCGAGGATCAGGCCGATCAGGATCGACGCGACGCCGTCGATCCGGGGGTCGGCAAAGGCGTGGCTGGCCCAGATGCCGAGCCCGGCGATCATCAGCCCCGCCAGCGCCGCCGAATCCTCGAACAGGACGATGAAGCCTGCCGGGTCCTTCGAGCGATGGATCGCGGTCCACCAGCCCGAATCCCCCTTGGACTTGGCGAATTCCCGGACCGCGATCGTCCAGCTCGTACCCTCGAGCAGGACAGCGACGCCCAGAACGATATAGGCGATGAGAGGGTCGGAGAGCGGCTCAGGCCGCAGCATGTGCCGATACCCTTCATAGATCGACACGCCCGCGCCCACCGCGAAGATGAGGATCGCGACGACGAACGCCCAGAAATAGAGCTCGCGGCCATAGCCGAACGGGTGGGCCGCATCCGCCGGCTGCTTCGCCCGCGATTGGCCATACAGCAGCAGGACCTGATTGCCGCTGTCGACCAGCGAATGGACACCCTCGGTCAGCATCGACGACGATCCGGTCAGCCCCGCGGCGACGAACTTTGCGACGGCAATGCCGAGATTGGCGGCAAGCGCACCGTAAAGGACGATATCGTCCTTGATCTTGTTGAGAATTCCATCGGCCATACCGCCTCCTAGGCGAGGACGGTGGCGTCGGCCAGACGCGGAAAAGCCCATCGATGCCTGTGCACCAATGGGCCCTTTTCCTCCCCAGGAAAATAATCAAACCGACGCGCGCGCCTATTGGCGAAATCCACGTCGAACGGTGGCGGTCAGCCGAGTCGGCCGAGCCGGTGATACAGCGCGCTGAGGCGGCTCAATTTGACGTCGTCGACCGAGACCTTGGTGATCAATTCGCCAATCGCTTCCTTGAGCAATTCGAAATCTGCGGTCGAGAAAACGGCGCGGGCGCGCATTGGTTCGGTCGTCATGCCCATCTCCTTCATGGCGAATGTGTCTCCCCGTTTACAAACTCGAGCAACCGGGGCGGCGATGGCATCATAAAGCCTGAGAATTGCGGGGTTTGGAAGCGTGAGCGGCAGCCTGGCCGGGTTGTGCTGTCGTTGGGCGTTGCGCGGACCCTGTCTCTCTGTAACTATCGTGACAAGGACGGGGAGGCGGAATGGCCGAGCGCAAATTACTGGCAGGGCACGCGATCAGGCGGCTGCGACGCGGTGCCGGACTGACCCAGGCAGCGATGGCGGAGATGCTCTCGATCAGCCCCAGCTACCTTAATCTGGTCGAGCGCAACCAGCGGCCGATCTCCGCAACGCTATTGATCAAACTGGCGGAAAGCTTCGATTTCGATCCACGGATGCTGGCAGCGGCCGAACCGGGCGGCGGTTCGGAGGCGATCCGCCGCCGTCTGGCGCACCCCATGTTCGCCGACCTGGCGATCGACCGCAACGAGGTCGAGGAATGGCTGGCCAGCGCGCCCGGTGGTGCCGAGGCCTTTGCCCGCGTGTTCGACCGGATGGGGGAGGGGGATGGTGCGATTGCGCCATCCGACGACCCGGTCGCGCTGGTGCGCCGCGAGATCGAGCGGTGGCGGAATCACTTTGCCGATCTCGACGCCGCCGCCGAAGCGCTGGCGGACGAGCTGCGGCTGGGTGCCGGCGACCTTTACGGGGCGATCACCGAGCGTCTGCGCGCCAAACACGGCATCACGATCCGCGTCCTGCCTGCCGACGTGCTGCCCGACACGTTGCGGCGGCTCGATCTCCATGCCCGGCAGCTGCAACTGAGCGAGGTGCTCGATCCCGCCTCACGGACGTTCGCGGTCGCGTTCCAGCTTGGCCAGATCGAGGCGCAGGCGGAGGTCGATGCGCTGGCCAAGGCCGCAGGCTTCACCGACCGCGCTGCCGAACGGCTGTATCGGCGCCATCTGCTCAGCTATTTCGCGGCGGCGGTGATGATGCCCTATGCGCGGTTCCTGCGCGGGTGCGAGGCGACCGGCTACGATATCGAACTGCTGCAGCGACGGTTTGGCGCAGGGTTCGAACAGGTCGCGCACCGGCTGACGACGTTGCAGCGGGTAGGCGCGCGGGGGCTTCCCTTCTTCATGATCCGGATCGACCGCGCCGGGCAGGCATCCAAGCGCTATCCTGGCGCGAGCGGCGCGGCACTGGTCGAGGCAGAGGGCCGGTGCCCGCTGTGGCAACTCCATCACGCGTTCGATCGTCCGGGGGACCTGGTGGTGCAGCTGGTCGAGATGGAAGACGGTGCGCGCTGGCTGACGATGGCGCGGACGGTGCGTCCGCAGGGGCGCCGCTTCGGAGCGGTACGCGCGGAGTTTGCGATTGGATTGGGGGTCGAGGCGGCACTCGCGCGCGGGCTGGTCGCTGCGAGCGGTATCGATCTGACGGGCGCGGCTATGCCGATCGGCATCGGCTGTCGCGGATGCTTCCGCGCGGATTGCCCGCAGCGTTCCGCAGCCCCCGCAGGCCGCGCGTTGATCGTCAACGAACGCGAGCGTCGCACCTCGGCACTGACGTTCGTCGGCGACTGAACGCCGATAAGGCTGGACGCGCCAGGAATGCGACAGGACGCATGTGATGCAACGAAAATCGGCGTCGGCGATGCGTCCGAATTCGCCGCCGACCGTTTATAGCGGGTTCGCGCCTCACGCGTCCCGACCTGCCTCAGGCGGACCGATCGTGAGCCGACCCTGAATTTGTGTATGGGGTTTCCATTGTTCGCACCGCCATTGATCAGACGTCCCGCTGCGGGGATCGTTCTGATCGTCGAAGATCATCTGCTTGTTCAAATCACCGCAACGGCGCGGATCGAGGATGCCGGACTGTCGACGCTCGTCGCAGGCGATGCGGACGAGGCGATGGCGATTTTGACGTCGCGTGACGATGTCGCCGCGGTATTTACCGATATCGACATGCCGGGCTCGATGGACGGACTGGCCCTCGCAACGATCATCTGCCGGCGCTGGCCGCAGATCCAGGTCGTCGTCACGTCCGGCCAGCGGCCGAGCAAAGCCGCAGGTCTGCCCGACGGCGTCGCCTTCTTTCAGAAACCCTACGACTATTCGAACCTGGTGAACCATTTTCGCTGAGGCATAGATCGCGCCCGGTCACCCGGGCGCGGGACGCATCACGCCCCCGCCAGCGTCAACGCCGAAAGGTGCTCGTCAGATAGCTCAAGCGTCATGGCGGGCAGAAGATCCTCGATCTGACGCGCGCTGGTCGCACTCGCAATCGGTGCGGTGATCCCGGGCTGTGCCAGGAGCCACGCGAGCGCGACCTGCGCGTGGCTGGCGGCCGTGTCAGAGACGACCGCATCCATCGCCTCGAGGACTGCCTTCCCCTTTCCGTCGAGGAGGTCGCGCATGCCACCGCCGCGAACGCTTGCGCCCAGATCGTCGGGCGTGCGGTATTTGCCGGTGAGGAAGCCTGACGCGAGACCGTAATAGGGAAGAACGCCAATATTTTCGGTCACGCAATAGTCCTGCAATTCGCCTTCGAACTTGTCGCGGCTGACGAGATTATATTCGGGTTGGAGGACATGATAGCGCGGCAGGTCGCTGGCCTTTGCGGCATCCACCGCGGATTTCAGGCGTGCGGCGTGGAAGTTCGACGCGCCGATGACGCGCACCTTTCCGGCATCGACGAGCTTGCCGAAGGCCTCGAGGACAGCCTCCTGCGGCACCGTGTCGTCATCCTGATGCGCGTAATAGAGATCGATGCGATCCGTGCCGAGACGCTTGAGCGATGCTTCGGCCGCTGCCGCGATACGCGCCGGCTGGAGCTTTTCGCCACCTTCACCCGGCAACATGCCGACCTTGGTCGCGATCAGTACGTCATCGCGCCTGCCGCTAGTCCGCAGCCAGTCGCCGATCATCGTTTCGGATTCGCCACCCTCATGGCCGTCTACCCATGACGAATACATGTCGGCAGTGTCGATCATCGTCCCGCCACCCGCGACGAACGCGTCGAGGACCGCAAAGCTGGCGGTCTTGTCCGCTGTCCATCCGAACACATTCCCCCCGAGAACGAGGGGGGCGATCTTGAGATCGGTCGAGCCGAGGCGGCGATTCATCATTGAGGCTGGTCGCTTTGCGAAGAGGAAGGGGACGGTGTCGTGCCGTTGGCCGTCGAGTTGCCAACAGGGGGTAGGCCGTCGGGGCGCATGCTGTTCGCGTCGAGCATGGTCGCGGCATCGTTGAGTTGCGCTGCCTCGTCCCGCGTGACCGCGCCGGGGTGTTCCGGAGCCTGGGAACAGGCGCCCAGCAGGGCGAGCGACAGAACCGCCCCGAGCCGGCCGCCAGACGGGAGCCCCGTTGATAGTCCTCGTCCGGACCAGACAGGCCGGGAGCGCAGGACCATCGACCGGATCGCGGTCGGACGACGCGGTGCGGGGCGATCCGTGACGGGGATTAGTCCTTGATCGCGTTGCCGGCGCGGGTCAGTGCGTTACCCGTCGCGTCTGCTGCGCGGTCGGCGCTGTTGTTGATCGCGGCACCCGCACGGTCGGCATTGGCCTCTGCGCGCTCGCCCGCGCGATCGGCGCTGGCGTCGAGACGGTCAGCGGCGTTGTCCATGCGCGCACCGGCATTGTCGAGCGACGCCTCAGCCGAGCCGAGCGCACGATCGCTGGCGGCATCGACATCGGCAACCGCGTTCTGGGTCGTCGCGCTTGCGTCGGCCGCGATGGCGTTCGCCGCTTCCGCGGTCTCGTTCTGCGCATTGTTGCTGCACGCTGCGAGGCCGGCCGTCAGGACCAGCGCGGGGATCAGAAACTTCTTCATGAATAACACTCCCATCATCAAATTCGGCGTCGATCCGGGTGGACCTGACGCTTGTGAGCCGGACGCTTTCCAGTTCATCGCGTGTTCGAACGCGGACCAAGCGTTTCCGATCCGTCGACGTCGGGACGTGCCTGGGGCCAGCGTTCCTCTAACGACACGCTACGGCCTGCGTTGACCTCATATAAAGAATTCTTTATATGACTTCCCATGACGATGGCGCTCGAAATCTTCCGTGCGATGGCGGATGCGACCCGATTGCGCATTCTCGCGCTTTTGCGCCGCATGGAGCTCTCAGTCGGCGAACTCGCACAGGTGCTCGGGCAGAGCCAGCCACGCGTGTCGCGCCATGTGAAGATCCTGTGCGATGCCGGTCTGGCGGAGCGTCGCAAGGAGGGTAGCTGGGTATTCGTCGGCGTGGGGCGCAGCGATGTCGTCGACCCGGTCGCTGCCGCTCTCGATAGCTGGGCTAAGGCAGAACCCGATCACTGGGCGGTTGCCGACGCGGCGCGGCTTGCTGCGGTGCGCGCGGACCGGGCCGCGAGCGCGGCGGCGTGGTTCGAGGGGCATGCCGACGAGTGGGATGCGATCCGTTCGCTGCACGTCGCCGAAAGCGAGGTCGAGGCGGCGATGGCGGCGATGCTCGGCGATGCGCGGGTCGGTACGCTGATCGACATCGGCACGGGGACGGGTCGGATGCTCGAGCTGTTCGGTGGACATGCCCGACTGGCGCTGGGGATCGATCGCAGCTCGGAAATGCTGCGTCTGGCGCGCGCCAAGCTGCACGACATGGCGCATGCCGAATTGCGGCAGGCGGATCTGTACGCGCTGCCGCTCGACGACGGGGCGGCGGACGTCGCGATCCTGCATCACGTGCTCCATTTCGCGCAGCAGCCGGGCGCCGCGGTCCGCGAGGCGGCACGCGTGTTGGCACCGGGCGGGCGGTTGCTGATCGCGGATTTCGCGAGCCACGACCGCGAGGAATTGCGGCTGAGCGATGCGCATACGCGTCTCGGCTTTGCCGACGATCAGATGACGGCTTGGTTCGATGCGGCCGGTTTGCAGACCGCGCGGGTCGAGACGCTCGAGGGCGGTGAGCTGACGGTGAAATTATGGCTCGGCCGCAGAATTGGCCTGAGTTTGCGTGAGGTGAAGGCGGCATGACGACAATCACTATTCCCCAACTGGCCGAGGCGCGTCGTGCGCTCGAAGAACCGCTCTTTGCCGACCTCGCGGGCGACGTGGGGATCAGCTTCGAGTTCTTCCCGCCCAAGAGCGAGAAGATGGACGCCCAGCTGTGGGACGCGATCCGCACGCTGGAGCCGCTCGGTCCCGATTTCGTGTCGGTGACCTATGGCGCGGGCGGGTCGACGCGCGAGCGGACGCACGCGACCGTCGCGCGGATCCAGCGCGAAACGTCGATGAACGCCGCCGCACACCTGACCTGCGTCGAGGCGACCAAGGCCGAGATCGACCAGGTCGCCGAGGAATATTGGGCAGCCGGCGTACGGCACATCGTCGCCCTGCGCGGCGACATGCCGACGCTGGGTCAGCCCTATCAGGCGCATCCCGGCGGGTATGAGAATGCGGCCGCGCTGGTCGCCGGACTGGCACGGCTGCATCCGTTCGAGATTTCGGTCGCGGCCTATCCCGAATGCCACCCCGAATCCGGCGGGCATGACGTCGATCTCGACAACCTGAAGCGCAAGCTCGATGCGGGCGCGACGCGGGCGATCACGCAGTTCTTCTTCTCGCCGGAAGCCTATTTCCGGTTCCGCGACCGGGTGGCCGCAGCGGGAATCACCGCGCAGATCCTGCCCGGTATCCTGCCGGTCTCGAACGTCGCGCAGACGCGCAAGTTCGCGAACGCGTGCGGGGCGGAGATTCCGGCCTGGATGGACCGGCTGTTCGAGGGGCTCGACGATCATCCGGCGGCCCGACAGCTGGTCGCGGCGACGATCGCGGCCGAGATGTGCCGGCGGCTCTATGCGGGGGGCGTGAAGGATTTCCACTTCTACACGCTCAACCGCGCCGAACTCGCCTATGCTATCTGTCACATGCTCGGCGTCCGCGCGAAGCCGAGCGAAAAGGTCGCCGCGGCATAATTCATCACCCCTCCCGCAGGCGGGAGGGGGGAGTCCAATCGATGACACCACGTGAACGTTTCAACGCGGAAGCCGCCAAGCGCATCCTGATCACCGACGGCGCATTCGGCACCGAGATCCAGAACTGGAAGCTCGACGAGGCGGCCTATGCGGGCGACCTCGGGCTCAGCCACGACCAGAAGGGCAACAACGACATTCTGGCGATCACCAGGCCGGACGTGCCCCAGACGATCACGCGCGAATATCTCGACGCGGGGTCGGACATTGTGTCGACCAATACGTTCAGCGCGAACATCATCAGCCAGGCGGATTACGGCGCCGAGCATCTGGTCCGCGCGATCAACGTCGAAAGCGCGAAGATCGCACGGGCGCTTGCGACCGAATATGAGGCGACGGACGGCCGGCCGCGGTTCGTGGCCGGCGCGATCGGGCCGACGAACAAGACGCTGTCGCTGTCCCCCGACGTCAACGATCCCGGCTATCGCGAGATCGATTTCGATTACCTGAAGGGCGTCTACCGCGAACAGATCGACGCGTTGCTCGAAGGCGGCGAGGGGGTCGGCGTCGACTTCATCCTGATCGAGACGGTGTTCGATACGCTCAACGCCAAGGCCGGGATCATGGCCGCGATCGAGGCGGGCGACGATCTCGGGCGCGACGTGCCGATCATGCTGTCGATGACGCTGACCGACCTGTCGGGGCGCAACCTGTCGGGGCATACGGTCGAGGCGTTCTGGCATGCGGTGCGCCATGCCAAGCCGATCACGATCGGGCTCAACTGCTCGTTCGGTGCGGAGCAGCTGCGGCCGCATGTGAAGACCCTGTCCGGCATCGCCGACACGCTGATCATGATCTACCCGAACGCCGGGCTGCCCAACGAACTCGGCGAATATGACGAGATGCCGGCGACGACCGCCGGGCTGGTCGGCGAATGGGCGGTGGCCAAGCAGGTCAACGTGCTCGGCGGCTGCTGTGGCTCGACCCCTGCGCATATCAAGGCGATGGCGGACGGTGTGCGCGGGCTCGAACCGCGCGCGGTCTCGCGGCCCGAGGTGCGGACCAAGCTCGCCGGGCTTGAACCGTTCACGATGGCGGCCTGACTTTCTCCCCCTCCCGCAGGCGGGAGGGGGCAGGGGGTGGGCTCGCGCTCGCCCCCAACGACTAGGCCCGCGGATGGCGGGCGCCCACCCCCCGACCCCCTCCCGCTTGCGGGAGGGGGGGAAGAAATGAACCGATGACCACTCCCTCCTCCACGTCCTTCGTCAACATCGGCGAGCGAACCAACGTCACCGGCTCGGCCCGCTTCAAGAAGCTGATCATGGCGGGCGACTATCCCGCCGCGGTCGAGGTCGCGCGCCAGCAGGTCGAGAGCGGCGCGCAGGTGCTCGACGTCAACATGGACGAGGGGTTGCTCGACGCGCACCACGCGATGACGACGTTCCTCAAGCTGATCGCCGCCGAACCCGACATCGCGCGCATCCCGTTCATGGTCGACAGCTCGAAATGGAGCGTGATCGAGGCGGGACTGAAGTGCGTTTCGGGCAAGCCGATCGTCAATTCGATCAGCATGAAGGAGGGCGAGGAGCAGTTCCTTGCCCAAGCGCGCAAGTGCATGGCCTATGGCGCCGCGGTGGTCGTGATGGCGTTCGACGAGGTCGGGCAGGCTGACACCAAGGACCGCAAGGTCGAGATCTGCGAGCGCGCCTACAAGCTGCTCGTCGGCATCGGCTTTCCGCCCGAGGACATCATCTTCGACCCCAACGTCTTCGCAGTCGCGACGGGGATCGAGGAGCATGACAATTACGGCGTCGACTTCATCGAGGCGTGCCGCGAGATCAAGGCGCGCTGCCCGCACGTCCATATCTCGGGCGGACTGTCGAACTTCAGCTTCTCGTTCCGCGGCAACGAGCCGGTCCGCCGCGCGATGCACAGCGTGTTCCTCTATTATGCGATCCCCGCGGGCATGGACATGGCAATCGTCAACGCGGGCCAGCTCGACATCTATGACGATATCGACCCCGAACTGCGGCAGGCGGTCGAGGACGTGGTGCTCAACAAGGATCCAGAGGCGGGTGAGCGGCTCGTCCAGCTCGCCGAGCGGTATCGCGGCACCGATGTCGTCGCGGAGAAAGCGGCGGCGGAATGGCGTTCACTCGACGTCAACAAGCGGCTCGAATATGCGCTGGTCAAGGGCATCGATCTGCACGTCGTCGAGGATACCGAGGAAGCGCGCCAGATCATCGACGGCAATGGCGGTCGCCCGATCGAGGTGATCGAGGGCCCGCTGATGGACGGCATGAACGTCGTGGGTGACCTGTTCGGCAGCGGCAAGATGTTCCTGCCGCAGGTCGTGAAATCGGCGCGCGTGATGAAGAAAGCGGTCGCGCATTTGCTGCCTTACATCGAGGCAGCCAAGGAGCCCGGCGCGCGCGGCAAGGGCAAGATCATCATGGCGACCGTCAAGGGCGACGTGCATGACATCGGCAAGAACATCGTCGGCGTGGTGCTCCAGTGCAACGGCTTCGACGTGGTCGATCTGGGCGTGATGGTCCCGTGGTCGAAGATCCTCGAAGCGGCGAACGAGAATGACGCGGACATGATTGGGTTGTCGGGCCTCATCACCCCGAGCCTCGACGAGATGGTGACCGTCGCCGAGGAGATGAAACGCGCGGGCATGACGATGCCGCTGCTGATCGGTGGTGCGACCACCTCGAAGGTCCACACCGCGCTGCGCATCGCGCCCGCCTATGACGGCCCGGTCGTCCACGTGCTCGATGCGAGCCGCGCGGTGGGTGTCGCGTCGACGCTCGTCAGCGACACGATCCGCGACGAGTTCGTGACCAAGACCGCGGACGAATATGAAGCGGTGAGGGTGGCGCGGGCCAACAAGGGCCAGAGCGAGCTTATCCCGATCGAGACGGCGCGCGAGCGCGGGTTCGTCGCGGACTTTGCGTTGAAGCCCGGGGCGCCCGCGAAGCCCGGCGTCCATGTGTTCGCGGACTGGGACCTGACCGACCTGCGCGACTATATCGACTGGACGCCGTTCTTCCGCGCCTGGGAGCTGGCGGGCAACTTCCCGGCGATCCTGACCGACGAGGTCGTCGGCGAGAGCGCGAGTTCGCTCTATGCGGACGCGCAGGCGATGCTCGACACGATCGTCGCGGAAAAATGGCTGACGCCGCGCGGGGTCGTGGGGCTGTGGCCGGCGCGGCGCGAGGGGGACGATGTGGTCGTCTCGCACACGCGCGGCCACGACATGCCGCACGAGGACGTGCGCCTGCCGATGCTGCGCCAGCAGATTTCGAAGCGCGAGGGGCGCGCGAACATGTGCCTCGCCGATTTCGTCGATCCTGCGGGCGACTGGTTCGGTGGGTTCGCAGTCGGCATTCACGGGATCGACGAGCATATCGCGCGCTTCAAGGCCGGGCATGACGATTACAACGATATCCTGCTGAAGGCGCTCGCCGATCGCTTTGCCGAGGCGTTCGCCGAACGGCTGCACAAGCATGTCCGTCAGGAGCTGTGGGGCTATGCACCCGAGGAACAGCTGACCAACGATGCGCTGATCAAGGAACAGTATCGCGGCATCCGCCCTGCGCCGGGCTATCCCGCATGCCCCGATCACAGCCTGAAGCCGATCCTGTTCGACCTGCTCGATGCCGAGACCGCGACCGGGCTCGAACTGACCGAGAGCTTCGCGATGTTCCCGACCGCGGCCGTCTCGGGCTTCTATTTCGGCCACCCGCAGGCGGAGTATTTTGGTGTCGCCCGCGTCGGCCGCGACCAGCTGGAAGACTATGCGGCGCGCCGCGGCGTCGACCTGCCGATCGCGGAGCGCTGGCTGCGGCCGAACCTGGACTGAACCCCGAACCGTGACGTCACCCCGGCCTTCGCCGGGGTGGCGCCATGCTTATGGCTGTCAGGCGCTACGCCCGACCAACGATGCCAGCTTCTTCAATTTCGGTGCGACCATCGGCACGGTCAGCATCGTGCTGGCCAGCGCCATCAGCAGCAGCGCGGTGAAGGTTTCGTTGGTGATGATCGCCTTGTCGAGCAGGATGTTGACGAAGATGATCATGATCAGCGCCTTGGTCTGAAGCAGCCAGCCGATCGCGGACGCCTCCCCCGGGCGCCATTTGAGGATCCGCCCGGCGGCGTGGACGCCCGCCAGCTTGCCGCCGACCGAGGCGAACAGCAGCAAGGCCGCGGCGGCGAACACCGCGATCCCGCCGACCGCCCACTGCGTCTTCAGGCCGGTCGACAGGAAGAACACCGGCATCACCGCGAGCAGCACGAAGCGGCGGAAGTCGTCCATTCGGACCTGGTCGAACCATTTCGCGTCGAGCACCGCGCCCGACAGGAACGCGCCGACCATGAAATGCAGCCCCGCCCAGTCCGCGGCGAACCCGCAGCCGGCGAGCCAGATCAGGCTGACATACCAGCGATCGCGCTCCGGGATCCGCGCCATCAGTCGGCGGATCAGCAGGGTGGCGACCGCGAAGCCGACCAGGAAGCCGGCCTGCCGGCCTACGCGCTCCCAATCGAGCAGGATCAGCGCGAGCACGCCCCAGATCGCGATATCGTCGAGGCTGGCATAGCGCAGGATGCGCTGGCCGATCGGCTCACGCAGGACCTCGAGCTTTTCAAGGAACAGCACGAGGATCGGCAGCGCGGTGACCGCGCACGCCATGCCGATGCCCAGAACGACCTGCCACCGCGCGCCCGACACGCCTGCCCAGCCCGGATAGCGCAGCATCAGCGCGGCGGCGATGCTGCCGGTCGCGAGCGGCACCGCGAGAGCGAGGCCGGCGGTGACCGCGGTCTCGCCGCGATGTCGCCACGCCGCGCCGAGATCGAGTTCGATGCCAGCGACCCACACGAACATCATCACCGCCCACCACGCGACGCCGTTCAGCGAGCCGATTGTCGCAGGCGTGAAGATCGTCGCATAATAATCGGGGAAGAGCGCGCCGAGCACGCCCGGTCCGAGCAGGATGCCGCCGAAGATCTGCACAACGACCAGCGGTGCCCAGTAATCGGTCCGGCCCAGCCGCCAGACCAGATAGGGGACGCTGAAGATGATGAGCATCGCAAGGAGGAAGACCTCCGTCGGTGTCATGGCGTGCATGCATTCCCCCTCTCGCGCGGTCGGGGCCCCCCCGCCGGCTTTATGCTGCGGGGTGGTATGCGGCCGGGCAGGCGGCGGCAATATGCTTCGCTACGGTCGAACCGGTGTCGATCCGTTTGCAGGCTGCGCCATTGCGGGACGCGGGGCGGGCCCCCGCTATCGGCAGCCGGGGCGCATCCGCGCTAAGCACGGGGCGTGGCGGCGCAATCGTGGCTGGCCGATGAGGGAGTGCCCTGCTTGAACCGATCGCTCTTATTGCTCGTGCTGGTTGCTGCGTCCGCCTCGGCCCAAGCGCCGGTGCGGCGCGCGTCGCCCTTCACCGTCGACGGGCAGGGCTTTGCGACGCTGCAGGAGGCGGTCTCATCGATCCGGCTCGGCACCGCGACGATCCTGATCGCGCCCGGCACCTACCGGCAATGCGCGGTGCAGGCGGGCGGGCGGATCACCTTCAAGGCGGTGGAGCCGGGCACCGCGATCTTCGAAGGCGTGGCTTGTGAGGAGAAGGCGGCACTGGTGCTGCGCGGGCAGGGATCGGTCGTCGATGGCCTGGTCTTTCGCGGCTACAGCGTCCCCGACGGCAATGGCGCGGGGATCCGCACCGAGATGGGGGACCTCAATGTCGTCAACGCGATGTTCCTCGACAGCCAGGAAGGCATCCTCGGCGGCGAGCCAAGCGAGCAGCGGATCACGATCGACCGGTCGACCTTTTCGGGGCTAGGCCAGTGCGACCAGTCGCCGAGCTGCTCGCATGCCGTGTATCTGGCGAACCAGGGCAGCGTGACGATCACCCGCTCGCGGTTCGAGCGCGGGACCGGCGGGCATTACGTCAAACTGCGCGTGCCGACCGTCTCGATCACCGACAACAGCTTCGACGACAGCGCGGGGCGGAAGACCAATTACATGATCGACCTGCCCGAAGGCGCGACCGGGCTGATCGCGCGCAACACCTTCGTGCAGGGGCGGCAGAAGGAGAACCACACCGGGCTGATCGTCGTCGCGGCGGAAGCGAAGACCTATCGCTCGACCGGGTTGCGCGTCGAGGACAATGACGCGCGGCTGGCACCGGGCGATGCGACCAGTCCCGCATTCCTGGCGGATTACAGCCATGACCGGCTGGCGCTGGGGGCGAACCGGCTGGGCCCGGGGTTGCGGGCGTTCGAGACGCGCTAAGTCGAGGCTGCGGGGGAAGCGGGGGGGCGTACCGCCGCCGCTCAAGACCCCGTCGTCCCAGCTTTCGCCGGGATGACGGGCGGCGGGAGGACAGGGTCCAAGCGGTCCGACGGGGCTCCTCAGCCCGGGCAGGTGCTCGCCGCGCCCGCGTCGAGGTCGAGGCAGCGGCCGTCGAGTCCCGATACCGGCAGGCCGATCGTTGCGGCGAGCGTCGGGACGATGTCGACGGTTTCCACCGACAGCGGCTGTTCGAACCCGGCGATCCCCTTGCGCCAGAACAGGATCGGCACGCGGCGATCATAGTCCCACGGGCTGCCGTGTGTTTCGACATAGCCGCCGGCGGGCGACACGATCGTCGTCACGCGTGGCTTCAGGAGTGTGACGAACTGACCCGAGCGGCCCTCGGCATAGGAGGCGCGCGCGCGTTCGATCAGCGTCCAGGTCTCGGGCGGGGTGGTCGCCATCGGCGTAGCCATGATCTCGGCGGCCGAGAAGGCGGCGGCCACCTGCGGCAGCGCGCGGTAGCGGCGTAGCGCCTCGGTCAGCACCTTGGCGCGCGTCTTGGCGGGCAGCGCATCGTCGATATAGACGTCGCCCTCGGTCCCGAGCAGGACGCTGCCGGGCAGGCCCAGATCCTTGGCGATCGCGGTGCCGACCTGCTTGGCGAGCACATTCTCGTCCATATGCGCCTCCATCGGCATCGCGCGCTGCTGCTGCCGCTCGGTCGCATCGTGCGCGCCGTGATCCGCGGTCAGCACGACCTCGTAATCCACGCCGGTCTCGTCCAGCACCGCGAAGAAGCCGCCGAGCGTCTTGTCGAGCTCGGCCATCTGGATGCACATCTCGGAACCCTGCGTGCCGTAGGTGTGGCCGATATAATCGGTCGCCGACGCGCCGATGTCGATGATGTCGGTCTGTGGCCCTTGGCCGAGCTTCATGTCCTGCACCAGCGCCGCCGCCATCGCGAACACCGCGGCATCGGACGCGGGCGACACGCGGAAGCCCTTGGCGTCGCCCGCCTCGCGCTCGAAGCGGCCCTGGCCGTACGTCTTGCCCGCGATCACGATCGGGTGGTTCACGCCCGTGCAATAGCCGGGCAGCGGCAGCGCGGCCTGGGGCAGCGCGATCAGCCCGGCGACCGCGGTGCGCGTGCGCTGCACCGCCGGCGGTACCGCGCGGCCCGCATAGGAGACATAGGTCTTGCCGTCCCACCACCAGAGCTCGTCGACCTTGTGGCCACCCATCATCACCGCCGCGCGATCCTTGCCCGCGACCGAGACCGAGCGGGTGCGGGGATCGCGCGCCTTCATCATCTCGCCGAGCGTCGGCACCTTCAGATGCATGTCGGACACGGTGTAGCTGTCATGCGTGCTGCCGGTGACACGCTCGTCCTCCGAGCAATAGACGATCTTGTCGGGGCGGTCGGCGCGCTGGTCGACCCAGTTGTTCGCGATGATCCCGGTATGCGCAGGCCGCATGCCAGTCAGGATGGTCGAGTGGCCGGGGCAGGTCTCGGTCGCGGCATGGCTCTGATAGCCGCTCGGAAACACCACGCCGTTCAGCAGGCGGGTGAAGCCGCCGGTGAAGTGGTTGCGATATTGCTGGAACAGGTCGGCGGCGAACTGGTCGACCGAGATCGCCACGATCAGCTTGGGCGGCGTGGCGGGCGTCGGTGCCGCAACCGCCGGGGCCGGGGCTGGGGCCGGAGCGGTCTGCGCGGACGCGGTCACGGACGCGGCCGGGGCCAGGAGCAACGCGGCGATAAGTGCTTTCACGGACAGTCCTTTGACGAGCAGCAGCATGACTGCTTTCGGATGTAATGCGGTGTCGTCCTCGCTATGGCTGTGGCCGATGAACGAAACAAGGATGGCCATGCGCAGTTCACGTTGCGTCCTGATGACGATGCTGCTCGCGCTGTGCAGCCTCGTGGCGACGCCGGCGCTGGCGGACCCGCTCGACGGCTCGAGCCGGCATCTGAGTATGCGCCTCGTTGCTGAAAGCGACCATCCGAAAGCGGGCGCACCGCTGACCATCGCGATCGCAACGACTCCCGATACGGGCTGGCATGGCTATTGGGCCAATCCGGGCGATGCGGGGTTTTCCGCGACGTTGGACTGGACGCTGCCGCGCGGAGTGACGGCGGGGCAGCCCGAATGGCCCGTCCCGACGACGCTGCTCATCGCGGGGCTGATGAACTATGTCTACGAGGCGCCCTATGCGCCGCTCGTGACGATCCAGGTGCCGGCGGGGCTGGCGGCGGGCGCCAAGCTGCCGATCCGGCTGAAGACGTCTTATCTTGTCTGTTCGGCGACGATCTGCGTGCCCGAGGAGCAGGCGCTGTCGCTCGACCTGACGATCGGCGACGGCGCGGCGTCGCAAGCAAGCGCCTTTGCCGGCTGGCGGCGGGCGATCCCCAAGCCGCTCGATGCGGGCGCGACCTATGCGGTCGACCAGGGCGTGCTGCGCGTCGCGGTGCCGTTCCCGGCCGGGGCCAGGGCGCAGGATGCCTATTTCTTCCCGCTCACCACCGGCGTGATCGACAATGGCGCGCGCCAGACCGTGACGCGGTCGGGCGATACGCTGACGATCGCGACGCGACTGGCGGCCAATGGCAAGGCCAATGCGCCGATCGAGGGTGTGCTGCGGATCGGCGACTCGCAGGGGCTCGCGGTCAGCGCCGCGCCGGGGGTCGTTGCGGCGGGGCCATCGGATAATGCGGGCGGGCTGTGGGCGACCGCACTGGCGGCGTTTGCGGGCGCGGTGCTCGGCGGGCTGATCCTCAACATCATGCCCTGCGTCTTCCCGATCCTGAGCCTGAAGGCGCTCAGCCTCGCGCGCGGTGGCGCCAGCGAACGTGAGGCGCGGCACGAGGCCTTGGCCTATACCGCGGGCGTCGTGCTGGTGTGCCTTGGCCTTGGCGCTGCGATCCTCGCGCTGCGTGCGGGCGGGTCTGCGGTCGGCTGGGCGTTCCAGTTGCAGCATCCCGCGGCGATCATCGTGCTGCTGCTGCTGAGCACCGCGATCGCGTTCAACCTGGCCGGGCTGTTCGAGGTGCCGACGCCGCGGTTCGCGGGCGAGAGCGGTGCGAGCGGTGCGTTTGCGACCGGCGCGCTGGCCGCATTCATCGCGACGCCGTGCACCGGGCCGTTCATGGGTGCAGCGCTGGGCGCTGCGCTCGTGCTGCCCTGGCCCGCGGCGATGGCGGTGTTCGCCGGGCTGGGACTCGGGCTGTCGCTGCCGTTCCTCGCGATCGGCTTCGTGCCGGCGTGGCGGCGCTGGCTGCCCAAGCCCGGCGCGTGGATGGAGACGTTCCGGCATGTCCTGTCGGTGCCGATGTTCCTGACCGCGATCGCACTCGCCTGGGTGCTGGGCCGCCAGACCGGCGTCGACAGCCTGACTCTCGCGCTCGTCGCAGTGCTGGCGATCGGGGCGGTGCTGTGGGTTGGCGGCACGCGGCAGCGCAAGGGCAAGGCGTTCGGCGCGGCGACCCTTGCCGCACTGGCGGTCGTGTTCGTCGGCAGCGCGGTCGTCATCGCCCGCGCGCCGCCGGCCTCGGCCAGGACGGCGGTCGCCGGCGACGAGGCGTTCAGCGAGGCGAAGCTTGCCGCGCTGCGCGCCGAGAAGCGCGGCGTGTTCGTCTATTTCACCGCCGACTGGTGCCTGACATGCAAGGTCAACGAGAAGGCGGCGATCGAGACCGCGACGGTCCGCGACGCGTTCGCCAAGAACAAGGTCGCGGTGCTGATCGGCGACTGGACCGATGGCGACCCGGTCATGGGCCGCTTCATCGAGGCGCATAACCGTGCCGGCGTGCCGCTCTATCTCTATTATGCGCCGGGGGCGGCCGAGCCGACCGTCCTGCCGCAGGTCCTCACCCCGGCGCTGCTGGCGGGGCTGGGCGTCTAATCCGGCTTGTGCAGCGCGGTGAAGCGTTGCAGCATGGAACCGCAACGCTTGATGGGGAATTTACCATTTCGATGGGGAAACAAGCGTTCGACGAAATCATGGGGGCACCGGGCGATACCCGTGTCCGTCCCGAACTTGCCGCCTTGGGCCGCTGGATCGAGGAGACGCCCGACGCCGAGTTGCGGCGTCGCCAGCAGGCGGCTGAAACGACGTTTCGGCAGCTCGGCATTACCTTTGCCGTCTATGGCGAGAACGAGGCGGCCGAGCGGATCATTCCGTTCGACATCGTCCCGCGGGTCTTCCTGCATGACGAATGGACGCGGCTTTCCGAAGGGCTCGTCCAGCGTGTCGAGGCGATCAATGCGTTCCTCGAGGATATCTATGGCGAACGCCGCATCCTGAAGGAAGGGATCCTCCCCGAGGATCTCGTCATGGGCAATGCGCAGTTCCGTCCCGAAATCGCCGGGATGCGCCCGCCGCACGGGGTCTGGGCGCATATCTGCGGGATCGATCTGGTACGCACCGGACCCGACGACTTTTTCGTGCTCGAGGACAATGCGCGGACGCCCTCGGGGGTCAGCTACATGCTCGAGAATCGCGAGGCGATGCTGCGGCTCTGCCCCGAGCTGTTCCGCGAGTTTCGCGTCGCGGCGGTCGACAGCTATCCCGACCGGCTGCTTGAGACGATGAAGTCGGTTGCGCCGCACGGCGTCAGCGCACCGACCTGCGTCGTGCTGACGCCGGGGCATTATAACTCGGCCTATTACGAGCACAGCTTCCTCGCCGATACGATGGGCGTCGAGCTGGTCGAGGCGGCCGATCTGGTGGTCGACGACGATGTCGTATGGATGCGGACGATCGCGGGGCGCGTGAAGGTCGACGTGATCTATCGCCGGATCGACGACGATTATCTCGACCCGCTGGTCTTCCGTCCCGACAGCGCGCTCGGCGTGCCGGGGCTGATCGCGGCCTATGCCGCGGGCAATGTCGCGATCATCAACGCGCCGGGCAACGGCATCGCCGACGACAAGGCGATCTACAGCTACATGCCCGACATCGTGAAATTCTATTCAGGCGGCGAGTGCAAGTTGCCCAATGTCGAGACGTGGCGGTGCCGCGAGCCCCAGGCGCTGAAATATGTCCTCGACAATCTTGAGGACGTCGTCGTCAAGCTGGTCGACGGTTCGGGCGGCTATGGCATGCTGGTCGGCCCGACCGCGACGAAGCAGGAGATCGAGGATTTCCGTGCCGCGCTGATCGCCGAGCCGCATCGCTATATCGCGCAACCGACGCTCGCGCTGTCGACCGTACCGACGATGGCCGAATCCGGGCTGTGCCCGCGGCATGTCGATTTCCGGCCGTTTGTGCTGACCGGGTCGAAGGGCGTCCAGGTCGTGCCTGGCGGGCTGACCCGCGTCGCGCTGAAGCAGGGATCGTTGGTTGTGAATTCAAGCCAGGGTGGCGGCACGAAGGACAGCTTCGTCCTGATGGCGGATCAATCGCAGCGCATGGGGGGGGGCGGCATGACGCAGACGCTGGGCGGGATGACGCAGACCCTCGGCGAAGGCATGCCCGGGCCGGAGGCACAGTCCTGATGCTGTCGAGGACCGCCTCGTCCCTCTATTGGCTGGGACGCTATTTCGAACGTGCCGATTTCATCGCGCGGTTGGTCGAGGCGACGGTGCGCCTCGACGTGCTGTCGTCGCAGCCTGCGGGCGAGGCGGCCTGGGCATCGGCGCTGGCGGTCACCGAGACCGACGAGGCCTTTGCCAAGACCGGGGTGCCGGTCGGGCAGCGCGACGTGGTGCGCTTTCTGACGCTCGACGCCAGCCATCCGGGATCGATCGTCCGTTGCCTCGACATGGCGCGTAACAATGCCAAGGCGGTGCGGACCGCGCTGACGCGGGAATCATGGACCGCGATCAACCGTGCGTGGCTGTTGTTCGAAAACCGCGCGACCCCCGGCAGCACGACCGCGCAGCTCAACCTGGTCGAGGCGGTCAAGACCGAGACGCGCGGGTTCGAGGGTGCGATCCACCGCATGCTGCGCAACCAGACGACCTGGTTCATCCGGCTCGGCCAGGCGGTCGAGCGCGCGGACAACACCGCGCGGCTGCTCGACGTCAAATATCATATCCTGCTGCCGGAGGGACAGAAGCTGGGCGGCGCGATCGATCGTGACCAGTGGACGACCATCCTGCAGACCGTGTCGGCGGTGACCGCCTATCGCTGGATGTACAATGACGGCCTTCGGCCGGCCGACGTGATCGATTTGTTGCTGGCGCGCGCGGAGTTGCCGCGTAGTCTTGCAGCCTCGGTCGAGGAGACGGTGGACGTGCTCAATCTGCTTGCGAAACGTACCGGCCAGCACGGCGAGGCGGACCGGATGGCGCGGCTGCGCGCCTCGCGGCTGGGGCGAACCCGATCCGGCGAGGTGATCGCATCGGGCCTGCACCAGTATCTGCAGGCCTTCATCCAGGAGAATGCGCTGCTCCACGGCGCGATCGGCCGGCAGTTCAAGTTCCTTTGATGCGGTTGTCGGTCGATCACCGCACGATCTATCGCTTCACCGAGCCGCAGAGCCGGCTCGTCCAGATGCTCCGCATGACCCCGCAGAACACGCATGACCAGACGGTCGCGCAGTGGCGGATCGACATCGACTGCGATGCCCGGCTGCGGCAGGGGCGCGACGGGTTCGGCAATGCCATCACGATGCTCTACATCGACGGCCCGATCGACGGGATCGAGATCGACGTCACGGGCGAGGTGCTGACCAGCCATTCCGACGGCGTCGTCCACGGCGCTTATGAAGTATTGCCGCCGGCGTTGTTCCTCCGGCCCACCGAGACCACCGCACAGGACAAGGCCATTGCCGATTTCGCCGCACGCGTCGCGACCCCCGCCCAAGGCCGGATCGGGGCGCTGCACCGGGTGAACGAGGCGTTGCACGAACGCTTTGCCGCCAATCCCGGCCGTCCCGCGCCAAACCTCGGCGCGGCGGCGGCGTTCCGGCTCGACAGCGCCACCTCTCGGGACTTCGCGCAGATGTTCATCGTCGCTGCGCGTTCGCTGGGGGCGCCGGCGCGTTATGTGTCGGGCTATCTGCTGACCGAACGCGACGACGATCACCGTCCGACGCCGCATGGCTGGGCCGAGGCGCATGTTGACGGGCTGGGCTGGATCGGTTTCGACCCGTTCACCGGCGACTGTCCCGAAGAGCATCACGTCCGGGTCGCGGTCGCGCTCGATGCTGCAGGGGCCGCGCCGGTGGCAGGATCGCGGCTCGGCGAGGGCGGCGAGCGGCTGGAGGTCGATGTCGTCGTGTCGCGGGATGGTCAGTGACCGTCGGCGACTAGTCCTCGCGCTGCCCGGGGCCCTGCCCGGGGGCGGCCGCCAACAGGTCCTCCTCACTCAGGCGGCTCCATCCGCCCGGGCCGAGCGCCTCGATCGGGCGGTACCGGATCTTGTATTCCATCCGGCCCGATCCCTTCACCCAATAGCCCAGATAGACATAGGGTAGCCCCGCACCGCGTGCGCGCAGAATGTGGTCGATGATGATGTAGTTGCCGAAGCCCGGCCGCGATGCGTCGTCCGCTGCGAAGAAGCTGTAGATCATCGACAGTCCGTCGGCCTGGCGATCGGTGAGGCAGGCGCCGACCAGCCGGCCCGGGGCACTGCCGATGCCCGGTTCGCGATACTCGACGATCAGCGAGTCGACGGGCGAATGCTCGACCATGTCGGCATAATCGTCCTCATCCATCCCGGCCATGCCGCCGTCCGGGTGACGTGCCGACAGATAGCGGCGCAACAGCTGGAACTGTTCGTCGGTCGCCCATGCGCGACAGACGGTTGCGGTGATGTCGCCGTGGCGCTTGAGCAATTTGCGCTGCGTCGCATTGGGCGTGAATTCCGGCGTCACGACACGGACCGACACACAGGCGCTGCAGCCGGTGCAACTCGGCCGATAGGCGACGCCCTGGCTCCGTCGAAACCCGATCCGGCTCAGCGCGTCGTTGAGTTCGACCGCATGCGGCCCGTTCAGTTCGGTGAACACCTTCCGCTCCTCCCGATCGGGCAGATAGGGGCAGGGGCCGGGGCTGGTCACGAAGAACCGGGGAAACCGAAAAGGCGCAGTCATCGCGAAGTGCCCCTCTCTCGGCTTCCATGCGCTCTCAAGGCGCGGGCGGTATATGATTCCTGTGCGGGCCGCTGGAAAGTGGGGCGGCCCGCGGTGGTAAAAGAAATTCCCGTCGGCGCCGGGCGGCGTTGGCCGGGGATCAGGCCAGTTCGACCGTGCTCGTCTCATAGCCCGCCGCCTTCAGCGCGGTGACCAGCCGATCGAGATGCGCGCGATCGCGGGCCTCGCATTCGATATCTGTGATCAGCCCCTTTGCCGGCAGCGTCGTAAAGACGCGCTGATGATACACCTCGATGATGTTCACCCGCTCCTGATCGAAGATCCGGGCGACGTTGTACAGCGCGCCGGGCTGGTCCTGCAGGCGGATGCGCAGCCGTGCGAGCCGGCCCGAGCGTGCGAGATCACGCAGCAGGACGTTGGCGAGCAATCGCGTGTCGATATTGCCGCCGCACAGGATGATCCCGACGGTCCGCCCCTTGAAGCGCTCGGGATGCTGGAGCAGCGCGGCGAGGCCGGCGGCACCGGCACCCTCGACGACCGTCTTCTCGATCTGGAGCAGCAGGCTGACCGCCATCTCCAGGCTGCGCTCGCTGACCAGGACGATGTCGTCGACGAGTTCGGCGACCATCTTGGAGGTGATGCCGCCGGGCTCCTTGACCGCGATCCCCTCGGCCAGCGTGTCTCCGGCGCAGGGCATCGTCGTCCCGTTGATGCGGTTGTACATCGACGGGAACAGCTCGGCCTCGACGCCGACGACCTCGATCGCATGACCGCCCTGCGCCACGTTCGCCCGCGTCACGGTCGCGACGCCCGAGATCAGACCGCCGCCGCCGATCGGGACGACCATCATGTCGATCTCGGGCACGTCCTCGAGCATCTCGATCGCGGTCGTGCCCTGGCCGGCGATGACCCGGGCGTCGTCGAACGGATGGACGAAGGTGAAGCCGCATTCGCCCTCGAGGATGCGGGCATGCGCATAAGCGGCATCGAAGGTGTCGCCGTACAGCACGACCTTGGCGCCGTGCCCTTCGGTCTGCGTGACCTTCACGGTCGGGGTGTTGGTCGGCATCACGATCGTCGCGGGGATGCCGAGCCGGTTGGCGTGATAGGCGAGACCCTGTGCGTGATTGCCCGCCGACGCGGCGATCACGCCCTTTGCGCACGCTTCGGGCGACAGCTGCAACAGCGTGTTGAGCGCGCCGCGTTCCTTGTAGGCCGCGGTGAACTGAAGATTCTCGAACTTCAGATAGACGGTCGCGCCGGTCATCTGGCTCAGCGTGCGGCTGATCAGCGTCGGCGTGCGGACGATCGAGGCGCGGATCCGGTCATGCGCGGCGCGGACGTCGTCGATGGACACGGGAAGGGTGGGTGCCGCTACGGCAGCGAGGGTAGCCATAGGCGTTGCGCTAGACCATCTGGCGCGCAGGGGAAACACCGCTTATGCGCTTGATCCATGGCAAAACTGGCATTCATCGGGACTGGCGTGATGGGCGCGCCGATGGCGGGGCATCTCGCCGCGGCAGGGCACGACGTCACCGTTTATAACCGCTCCCAGGCCAAGGCTTTGGCATGGGCCGATAAATACGGTGGAACGGTCGCGGACACGCCTGCTTTGGCGGCGCGCGATGCGGATGCGGTGTTCACCTGTGTCGGCAATGACGATGATCTTGCCGCGGTAACATTGGGTGAGGACGGCGCGTTCGCGGCGATGCGCGACGATGCGGTGTTCGTCGACCATACGACCGTCTCCGCCGCGATCGCGCGGCGGCTGGCGGAGGCGCGCGCGCTCGTCGTCGATGCGCCGGTGTCGGGCGGGCAGGCGGGTGCCGAGAACGGCAAATTGTCGATCATGTGCGGCGGTTCCGCCGACGCCATGGCGAAGGCCGAGCCGTATATGCAGGCCTATGCTGCGCGGATCGTCCATGTCGGTGACGCGGGCGCGGGCCAGACGACCAAGATGTGCAACCAGATCGCGATCGCCGGGGTGATCCAGGGCGTGTCCGAATCAATCCGCTTCGCGCAGAATGCCGGGCTCGACCTCGACAAGGTGTTCGAGGCAATTTCGGGCGGCGCGGCGCAGAGCTGGCAGATGGTCAATCGCTGGCCGACGATGGCGAAGGAAGACTTCGACTTCGGCTTTGCGGTCGACTGGATGCGCAAGGATCTGGGGCTCGCGCTCGACGAGGCGCGGCGCAACGGCGCGGTCCTGCCGGTCGCGGCGCTGGTCGATCAATTCTATGCCGATGTGCAGGCCATGGGCGGCGCGCGGCAGGATACGAGTGCGTTGGTGCGGAGATTGCCGAAGTGAAGCCTGTCCTGTTCGCAAGTGCCGCCCTGTCGCTGTTCGCCACCCCGGCGCTGGCCGACGGGATCGTCGACAACGTCAACGGCCTGACCATCACCGAGGGCGGCAAGATCGTCCGGTTCAAGGCGATCCTGGTCGACAAGGACGGCCGCGTCACCCGGCTGGTGCCGCCGGGGGAGGAGCCCCCCAAGCTCAGCCGCAAGGAATTGAAGAAGAACGCGGGCAAGCCGCTCTATGACTGGCGTACCGACATGGGCGGCAAGACCGTGCTGCCCGGCTTCGTCGATGCGCATGGCCATGTGATCGAGCTCGGCTTCGGCGCGCTGTCGCTCGACCTGTCGGCAGCGACCTCGCTCGACGACGCAAAGTCGCGGATCGCCGCCTATGTCGCGGCCAATCCCGATCGCAAATGGGTGCTCGGCCGCGGCTGGAACCAGGAAGCCTGGGGGCTGGGGCGGTTTCCGACCGCTGCGGATCTCGATTCGGTGTCGGGCGGCCATCCGATCTGGCTGTCGCGCGCGGACGGCCATGCCGGCTGGGCGAACAGTGTCGCGATGCGCGAGGCGGGAATCACCGGCGCCACGGTCGCCCCGGCGGGGGGGCGCATAGAAAAGAGCGGCGGCGCGCCGTCGGGCGTGTTCGTCGATGCCGCGCAATCGCTGGTCGAGAAGGTCGTGCCGCAGCCTTTGCCCAAGGAGCGCGATGCGGCCTTCCTGACCGCCCAGCGGATCCTGCTGGGGTACGGCGTCACCGCGGTCGCCGACATGGGCACCACGCTCGACGACTGGCTGACCTATCGCCGGATGGCGGATATCGGCGGGTTGCGCGTCCGGATCATGAGCTATGCGCTGGGCGTCGAGACCGCGGGGCGGATCGGCGGCAAGGGGCCGACGCCGTGGCTGTATGACGACCATCTGCGGATGGGCGGGGTGAAGCTCTATGCCGATGGCGCACTCGGATCGCGTGGCGCCTGGCTGCTGAAGCCTTATGCCGATGCGCCGGGGCAGACCGGGCTGGGCTTCCTGACCGATGCGCAGCTCCAGAACCAGATGAGCCGCGCGGCGATGGACGGGTTTCAGGTCGCGGTGCATGCGATCGGCGACCGTGCGGACCAGCAGGTGCTCGACGCGATCCAGGTCGAGAGCGAGACCTACAAGGGCGACCGGCGCTGGCGTGTCGAGCATGCGCAGATCGTCGATCCCACCGACCTGCCGCGCTTCGGCAAGTTCGGCACGATCGCGTCGATGCAGCCGACGCACCAGACCAGCGACCGGACGATGGCGGAGGCGCGGCTCGGGCCGAGTCGGCTGACCGGCGCCTATGCCTGGAAGTCGATGCTGGCGAACGGATCGAAGCTTGCCTTTGGTACCGATTTCCCGGTCGAGAAGCCCGATCCGTTCGCCACCTGGGCCGCGGCGTTCACCCGGCAGGATGCCAACGGCCAGCCGCAGGGCGGGTGGCAGCCGCAGGAACTTATCTCGCGCGAACAGGCGTGGTGGGCGATGACCGGTGCCGCCGCCTATGCAGGGTTTGCCGAGACGAAGTTCGGCGCGCTCGCCGCCGGGCAGCGCGCGGACTTCATCGTCGTCGACCGCGATCCGATGATCGCTTCACCGACCGAACTGCGTGCGATTAAGGTTGCCGAGACCTGGGTCGGGGGCGAGAAGGTCTGGGTTCGGAAATAGCCGGCCGGTAGCCTCAAAGGTCGCCGCTGGCGTCCTTCGATGCGCGCGCGTTGATCCGCGCCCAGACCGCCTTGTGTTCGGCCTTCGCGTAGAGCGCAGCCCGCTGGCGGGGCGGTGCCGCTGCGAGAGTGGTCGGCAGGTCGGGGAAGGTCGCCAGGACGAGCCGCAACCGCGCCTCGCGCTCGCGTTGCATCGTCGGCGTGATCGACGGGGGCGAAATGTTCGTGCGCGGCGTCCAGCCGGGATTTCCGGGAAACGGCGCGCTGGTACCTATCAAGCCGCTAGGGCCAGGGACGCCAAGTTGCGCAGAAGCGGCCGCAGAACAGGCAATCAGTCCGACCGCGAGCAGGATAGTTTTCATGGAACACCTCCGATGAAGACTAAACTGACACCATCAGGCAAGGTTGCAAGCCTAAACCTGTGGAGTGAAGCGGCGCGACCTTGGACTTTGGGTCGCGCAGCCGAGCAGATCAGGCGACTTGCGCTTCGACCATCTCATCGGGTTCGCGCAGGACATAGCCGCGGCCCCAGACGGTCTCGATGTAGTTTTCGCCATCGCACGCCAGGCTGAGCTTCTTCCGCAGCTTGCAGATGAAGACGTCGATGATCTTGAGTTCAGGTTCGTCCATCCCGCCATAGAGGTGGTTGAGGAACATTTCCTTGGTCAGCGTGGTGCCCTTGCGCAGCGAGAGCAGCTCGAGCATCGCATATTCCTTGCCGGTCAGGTGAACGCGGCTGCCATCGACCTCGACCGTCTTGGCATCGAGGTTCACGGCGAGCTTGCCAGTGCGGATGACCGACTGCGAATGGCCCTTCGAGCGGCGCACAACGGCATGGATCCGCGCGACGAGTTCCTCGCGGTGGAACGGCTTGGTGACGTAATCGTCCGCGCCGAACCCGAAGCTGCGAACCTTGGAGTCCATTTCGTTGACGCCCGACAGGATCAACACCGGCGTCGCAACACGCGCAACACGAAGACGCTTCAGGACATCATAGCCGTGCATGTCGGGCAAGTTCAGATCGAGCAGGATGATGTCGTAATCATACAGCTTGCCAAGATCGAGGCCCTCTTCGCCCAGATCGGTGATGTACACGTTGAAGCCCTCGGTCGTGAGCATAAGCTCAATGGCCTTGGCGGTGGTAGGCTCATCCTCGATCAGCAGCACGCGCATGGGTTGTCCCCCGTTTAGCGAAAACGCCAGCCCCTGCTAAGCGATCCGCCGTTGATTCATTAACCAAAGAACATCTGAAAGCAAAAGGTTAATTCCGTCTTAAATGAGAGCGTTATACGAACTCTTGGTACGGAACCGACCAAAACTCCGTGATCAGAGCCCGGCAACCGAGTCGCGGCGCGGGCTCACGTCTTCGCCGGGTCGAGCGTGTGCCAAGCAAACCCGTCGCGCGCGAGCAGTTCGTCTGCCGCCGCCGGTCCTGTCGTACCCGCGGCGTAAGTGTCGGGTGCGCCTTCGCTTGCCCATGCGTCGAGAAACGGCTGGACCGCGGCCCATCCCGCCTCGATCGCGTCGGCGCGCTGGAACAGCGTCTGGTCGCCAGCGAACAGATCGTGGATCAGCGACTCATACCCGGTCATCGCGCCGATATCGAACGAGTCGGCGTAGCGGAAATCGAGCGCGATCGGCGCGGTGTCGACCTCGAGCCCGGGGCGCTTGATATTGATATCCATGCTGAGCCCCTCATCGGGCTGGATCTGGATGATCAGGCGGTTGGGCGGCAGCTTCTCGGCGGCGGTCGCGTGAAACTGTGCGAACGGCACGGGCTTGAAGGTGATCACGACCTCGGTATCGCGTATCTCCATTGCCTTGCCGGTGCGAAGGTAGAAGGGCACGCCCGCCCAGCGCCACGTGTCGACCATCAGCTTCAGCGCGACATAGGTCTCGGTGGTGCTGTCGGGGACAATGTCGGGCGATGCCGTGAAGGCGGGGACGGCGCGCTCGCCGATCGTCCCCGCACCATAGGCGCCGCGGACGCCGTTGCGACGTGCCTTGGCGGGCGAATAAGCCCGAACGGCTTTCAGCACCTTGCCCTTTTCGTTGCGGATGGCCTCCGCGTCGAAACTCGCAGGGGGCTCCATCGCGACCATCGCCAGCAACTGGAACAGATGGTTAGGGACCATGTCGCGCAATGCGCCCGTCGCGTCGTAGAACGCACCGCGCGTGCCGACGTCGACAGTCTCGGCGGCGGTGATCTGGACATGCGCGATACAGTCGGCATTCCAGACCCGTTCGATCATCATGTTCGCAAAGCGCGCGGTCATGATGTTCTGGACGGTTTCCTTGCCGAGGAAATGGTCGATCCGGTAGATCTGTGTCTCGGCGACGTGCGACAGGATGCGCGCGTTCAGCGCCTGCGCGGAAGCGAGGTCGTGGCCGAACGGCTTCTCGATCGCGATCCGGCGAAACGCGGATTTGCTTTCATGCGTCAGCCCGTTGGCCGCGAGCCGATCGACGATGTCGCCGAAGAATCGCGCGGGCACGGCGAGATAGAAGGCGGCGTTGCCCGATAGCCGGTCTCTCAGCCGTGCATAGACGTCGTCCTGTGTGAAATCGCCTTGCATATACTGGACGCGCGCCTGCAACCGGTCCCAGGCGGCCTCCTGCTCGGGCGAGGCATGCGCCGTGGTAGCGCTGGCGCGAAAGGTGGCGAGCGCGGTGCGCAGCGTGTCGTCGTCGCCGGGTTCGATACCGATCCCGAGGACCGAAAAATCGTCACCGATCATGCCCAGCCGGGTCATGTTGGTCAGCGCGGGCATCAGCAATCGGCGGGTCAGGTCGCCCATCGCACCGAAGATGACGAGCGTGGTCGGCGGGGCGGGATGGATCGCGCCGGTCATGCGCGGTGGGCCCGGGGCGCGGTCTGGTAGGGGAGCATCGACATCCTTCCGTGGTGACTCACAGCAATAGCCTGGCGGCGAGCATTGTTCCGTAGGGGTTCCGTCGGGGTCCAGCCAGCGCGGTTCAGCCGGGGTCGCGAAGCCGTGCGCCGAGGAACGCGATGAGCGCCTCGACCCGGGCCGGGCGGAGCGGGCTGGGCGGGGTCAGCAGGTGGAGGCCGATCGGTGCGGGCGCCCAGTCGTCGAGCAGCGTTACCAGCGCACCGGACGCGAGCTGCGCCTCGATGATGAAATGGGGCAGCCGCGCGATGCCGAGACCGGCGACGAGCGCCGGGACGACCGCCTCGCCGCTATTGGCGGTGAGCTGACCCTGCAACCGCACCGAAACGTCGCTTTCGCCGGGGCGCTGAAACCGCCAGGGCCCGACGACGTTCGAATAGCCAATCAGGCGGTGTTCGCCGAGCTGCGCGGGATGCGTCGGCGTTCCGTGCGCCGCCAGATAGGCAGGCGCGGCGACGGTGTGCGCCTGGATGCTGCACAGCCGTCGCGCGCGCAGCGAACTGTCGGGCAGCTCGGCGATCCGCAACGCCACGTCGAACCCTTCCGCGACGATGTCGACTCGCGCGTCAGACAGATGCAGGTCGATCTCGATGCCGGGATGCGCGGCCAGAAACTCGGCCAGCAGCGGCGCGACATTGGTGATGCCGAAGCTCATCGGCGCCGCCAGCCGTACGCGCCCCGTCGGCGCGCTTGCGGCATCGTTCGCCGACTCTTCCGCAAGCCGCGCTTCGCCCAGGATCCGCGCGGCGTGCTCGGCAAGCGGCTTGCCCGCCTCGGTCAGCGCGAGCCGGCGCGAGGTGCGATGAAACAGCGACTGGCCGAGATGCGCCTCGAGCCGCGTGATCGCCTTCGATACGGTCGCCTTGCTCAGTCCGATCGCGTCGGCGGCGGCGCTGAACGAGCGATGTTCGACGACGCTGGCAAAGATCGCCCAGGCTTCGAGGTCGGGAAGGCGCATCATTCACTCTCCGCAGCGGTCACGTTTGCTAGCAATCGAAACGATCGGTTTCCAGCGTTTCTATTTACGGTGCGATGCGAGTGTCTATCTTGGTGGCAACAAGTGGAGACCTCTCATGACGACCACGACTCTCAACACCGTAGACCGCCGCCCCTTCGACAGCCTGGGCCATGCCGATCATGGCTGGCTGAATGCGCGGCATCATTTCTCGTTCGCGAGCTATTATGACCCCGCCCGGATGGGCTGGGGCGCGATCCGCGTCTGGAACGACGATCAGATCGCCGCCAATTCGGGCTTTCCGCCGCATCCGCATCAGGACATGGAGATCATCACCTATGTCCGCAGCGGTGCGATCACGCATCAGGACTCGCTCGGCAACAAGGGCCGCACCGAGGCTGGCGACGTCCAGGTGATGAGTGCCGGTTCGGGCGTGCGCCATGCCGAATATAATCTGGAGCCCGAGACGACGACGATCTTCCAGATCTGGATCGAGCCCAGCCGCAAGGGTGGTTCGCCGAGCTGGGGTGCAAAGCCGTTCCCCAAGGGCGAGCGCTCGGGGCAGTTCGTGACGCTGGCAAGCGGCTTTGCCGATGACGGCGACGCGCTGCCGATCCGGGCGAACGCCCGGGTGCTGGCCGCGACGCTGAAGGCGGGCGACAGCGTCGACTATGCTGTGGGCGAGGGGCGTCACGCCTATCTTGTCCCCGCGACCGGCGCGATCACGATCGACGACGAGACCATCAACACACGCGACGGTGCGGCACTTTCGGGCGGCCGGACGGTGCGGATCACGGCACTCGACGAGGCCGAGATCGTTCTGGTGGACTCCGAGTAATCTTACCGATGATCCTATGACCATTCCGGCCTGTGCCGGGATGGTCTGCCTTTGAGGAGACTGACATGACCAAGGTTCTGGTTCTCTATTATTCGTCCTACGGCCATATCGAGCAGATGGCGGATGCCGTCGCCGAAGGCGCGCGCGCGGGCGGCGCGGAAGTCGACATCCGCCGGGTCGCCGAGACCGCACCGCAGGCGGTCGTCGAGTCGGCGCATTTCAAGACCGACAGCGCGCATGCCGAGATCGAGGGCCCCGATGCACTGAAGGACTATGACGCGATCATCGTCGGTGCGCCGACCCGGTTCGGGCGGATGCCCGCGCAGATGGCGTCCTTCTGGGATACGACCGGCGGCCTGTGGTTCTCCGGCGCGCTGGTCGGCAAGGTCGGCGGTGCGTTCACCTCGACCGCGAGCCAGCATGGCGGGCAGGAGACGACGCTGTTCTCGATCCTGACCAACCTGCTCCATCACGGCATGACGATCGTCGGTCTGGACTATGGCTTCCAGGGGCAGATGGGCGTCGACGCGGTCAAGGGCGGCTCGCCCTACGGCGCGACGACGATTTCCGATGGCGATGGCAGCCGGATGCCGAGCAGCGTCGAACTCGACGGTGCACGCTACCAGGGCAAGCGGATCGCCGAGACGGCCGCGAAGCTGAAGTAAGAGCGAACGATCCCTCCGGGCGACCGGGGGGGTCAGCGCTTGCGGCGTTTGCCCTTTTCGGACGGAAGCGCCGGGACGGGCGCGGCCGGCACCGCGGGTGCGACGACGGGCGGGGGCGCGGGCGGCAGGATCGCCGGGTCGGCGGGATAGAGCCGCCGCGCCCTGGCGAACACGAACCGCGCCTTTGCCGCGCCGGGTGCAGCGGTGGTCGCGCCGACCCAGCGCCAGTGCCAGGGCTCCCATTTGACGTTCTGCTTGTTCCCGCCGGGGAAGGATTGTTCGAATCCGAACCGCGTCGCGTTCGCGCGCAGCCAGCGCGCGGCGGGTGTCGCCGCCATGCATGCCTCGGCATCGCGACAGCCATTGGCGGGCCGGATGGCGAAGTCGACGACATAGCCGGTCGAATGTTCGCTATAGCCCGGCGGCGCGACCGAGATTGCCCGCTCGGCCGCCGATGTCCCCGACTCGCGGCAGAACACGCTGCGCTGCTGCGCGATCGAACGCTGGCACGACAGGCCGCGTAATTCCCCCATCACCGCCGGGTCCGATTTGGCCGCAGCGAGCAGGCGGAGAAGGTCGGGCAGCATGTCGCGGCGGACCACGCAGGTCTGGCGGACGCCGAAGTCGGACGGAGCGGCGACCAGTTCGGACGGGGCGGCGTCGCCGTAAGGCAGATGCCCGAACGCGCGACCATCGGCGGCGATCGCCGCGCTCTGTCCGGCACAGAGTTGCGCATTGGCGGCGGCCGGGATCAGCAGCAATGAAAGAATTAGGGGGCTACGCAACATCGTGCGGGCTCTGGCATGCGGGCGCAGATGCTGGCAAGGGCGGCACATGCATGGTGAACGCGTACTTTTCCTCGACGGCGAGGCCCTGATCATCGACAAGCCCGCTGGGCTGCCGGTCGATCCTCCTCGTGACGGCTCGCTGAGCCTCGAGAATCATCTCGAAAGTCTCAAATTCGGATTCCAGCGCTGGCCGATGCCGGTGCACCGTCTCGATCGCGACACGAGCGGCTGCCTGTTGCTGTCGCGCAATCCCAAGGCGCATGCGCGGTTGCAGCAGGCGTTCGAGCAGGGCCTGGTCTCGAAGCGCTATCTCGCGGTGCTCGACGGCGTCCCCGCCGAAGAGACCGGGACGATCGACATGCCGCTCGGCAAGATCAGCAGCGCCGAAGAAGGCTGGCGGATGGTCGAGGACGCCAAGGGCAAGGCGGCGCGGACCGGCTGGCGGGTGCTCGCAACCCGCGACGGACGTTCGCTGGTCGAATTCATCCCCCAGACCGGGCGGACGCATCAGATCCGTGTCCATGCCGCGCTGGGCCTCGGCGCAGCGGTCGTCGGGGATCCGGTCTATGGCCAGAAGGATCGCCTGGGGATGATGCTCCACGCGCAGCGGCTGGTCGTGCCGCGGCCGGGCAAGGCCGATGTCGTCGGTATCGCGCCGCTGCCAGAACGGTTCGCGACCGCGGGCTTCGGCGAGGAACCGGGCGTCGAGGCGACGCCGTCCCCGCAGGACGCGTCCGCGCCGGATCCGCGTCCCGAACCCGATAATGGCTGACGTGATCGACGCCTCCCTGCTTGAGGGGGCGATCGAGGAGAAGTTCCTCGCGGCCTCGGGGCCGGGCGGGCAGAACGTCAACAAGGTGGCGACCGCGTGCCAGTTGCGCGTCGACATATTCGCGCTGGGCCTGCACCCCGAAACCTATCGCCGGCTGAAGCTGGTCGCGGGCAGCCGGATGACCGCGGCGGGGGTGCTTGTCATCACAGCGCGTCGGTTTCGCACGCAGGAGGCCAATCGCGCCGATGCGCGCGACCGCGTGCTCGAACTGATCGCGCAGGCGCAGCACCGCGACGCGCACCGGGTCAAGACCAAGCCGTCCAGGGCCGCCAAGGCACGGCGGGTGGATACGAAGAAGGTCCGCAGTTCGGTCAAGGCCGGGCGCGGGCGGGTTCGCGAAGACTAACTGCAGACAAGAGGCGACGATGTACCAGTTCGATATTTCCGGCGGTTCGAAGGCCGATCTGTACCGCGACCTGCTCGCGGCGCTCGACGCGCTGACCGTGGACGAGCGCGATCCGATCGCGAACATGGCGAATGCGGCCGCGCTGGTCTGGGAATATCTACCCGATCTCAACTGGGCGGGCTTCTATCGTGCGGTCGAGGGCGAGCTGGTCCTGGGGCCGTTCCAGGGCAAGGTCGCCTGTATCCGGATCGCGATGGGCAAGGGCGTGTGCGGCACTGCGGCGGCGGAGCGGACGACGCAGCTGGTCGAGGACGTCCATGCGTTTCCCGGGCATATCGCCTGCGACGCGGCGAGCCGGTCCGAGCTCGTCGTGCCGGTCGTCAGCGACGGCCGGTTGATCGGCGTGCTCGATCTCGACAGCCCCGAGCCGGCACGGTTCGATGCCGAGGATGCGGCCGGGTGCGAGGCGCTGGTCGCGTTGCTGGCGTCACGGATCGGCTGACCCCCGGACCTGACGCCTGCTCCGAATCGGGACCGGGTTGCGGCTGGCCGCGCTGGGGCGGCTTTGGTACGCACTGCGTCAGCATAGGACGCGGCCCTGGAGCGTGTCGTGCGTCAGGGGAGAAGATGTCATGCGCATGAAGGTGATCGTCGGTCTCGCACTGATCATGGCGGTGGCGGGCACGACGGCCGAGGCGCAGCGGCGTCCGGACGGGGCATCGCGGCCCGGTGCGACCTATTCCGTTCCTGCCCGCAGCGCGGTCAGCGTAAACCCGGAGCCCGCCGCGTCCAGCGACGCGCGCCGGGGCAGCAGCGTCGATGGTGGCTGGTCGGCCGGGGCGAACGCGCCGGGCGGCTGGAGCGGTTATCGTCGGCCGTACCGGGGTTGGGCGCTGCCGGCCTATTGGATCGCGCCCCGGTTCGGGATCGTCGACTGGCGCGACTATGGGTTGGCACCGCCGCCGCCGGGCTATCGCTGGACGCGCTATTTCGACGACGCGGTGCTGATCGATGCGCGGGGATCGATCTTCGATACGCGTACCGGGGTCGAATGGGACGGCGCGAATGGAGGCGATGCCGCCCCGCGCTATGACGTGCAAAGCTTCGACGGGCGGGCGGACGACCGGGTCTATGCCCGCCGCCAGCCGCGGCCGGTAACGCGGCGGACCTATGTGACGACCCGCGTCGAAGCGGCGCCGGACTTTGCGGGGGCCGCCTATCGCGACCAGCCATTGCCGCCCGTGCAGCAGCGTGGCGGGACATGGGTGTCGCCCGACGGGATGACCACCGTGACGACCACCGGCGGCGGCTATCCCGGCGGCACAGCCTATGCCGGCGACGGGACGACGACGGTCACCGTCCAGTCGGTGCCGGTCACGACGACCACGACGACGACCGAATATATCACCGAACCCGTGACCTACCGGCGGACGACCCCGCGTCGTGGACCGGGCCGGACGCGGGGCGGCACCCTGGGGTCGGCGCGCTAGCGCTCAGCGGCGGCGTTCGCGGCCCGCGAAGCTGACGACGCTCTCGCTGCCATCCGCGCCGAGTGCGGACACGCCGACGAAATGGTCGTCGACGGGGGTCTGGGCGAGCAGCGTCTCGGTGCCGGTGACGTCGCGCACGTCCTTCCAGTCCTGCGTGTCGTTGCGCCGCCAGCGGACGCGGTAGCCTGCCGCACCCGGAACCGCGGCCCATTTGACCTGGGTGTCGCGCGACAGGGCACCGGCGATCGATACGTCACCCGGTGCCGCGGGCGCGGCGGCGAGGCGGGCGAGCGTGGCGATGTTGATCGCGGTCACCTTGGCCAGATAGGGGAAGTCCATCCCGGCGATCGTGTCGCCATAGTCGACGCCGTTTTCGGTGCGCAGGTCCTGGTGCTGGCGATCCCAATTCTCCGCCGCGACCGAGAAGCGCACCGCGGGATAGCCGAGCTTCAGAAAGGGTTCGTGATCGCCGCCGCGGCCGAACCGGTCGGGGCGACGGTCGAGCATCACGTCGAGCCCGCCGGGAATCGTGCCCGCGACGCCGTCGATCGTCTTGGCGAGCGCGCGGCTGGGGCCATCGTCCTCGCCACCCTCGGCGCGACGACCGATCTGCGCGGCAAGGTCTTCGGATGCGCGAATGCCTTCGGAAAAGACGCGGACGCTCGACGCCATGCGGACGCCGCCCTGGCCGATCGTGTTGCCGACAATGTCGTTGTTGAGCATCGCGGTGACGGTCCAGCCGCGCGCCTTGGCGGTGTCGGCGAGCAGCTCGGCGCCCCACAGCCCCTGTTCCTCACCCGAAAAGACCGCATAGACGATGGTCGCGTCGAACTGCCGCTTTGACAGCGCGCGGGCGGCTTCGAGCACCAGCGCGACGCCCGACGCATTGTCGTTCGCGCCGGGCGCGTCGCTCGTCACGTTCATGACGTCGGTCACACGGCTGTCGATATGCGCGCCGACGATCACGACGCGATTCGGGTCGCGCCCCTTCTGGATGCCCAGCACGTCCTCGACATAGACGCCGGTCGGTGCGCGCGGACCCGACACGGTGCGGCCGATCCGCTCGACCGTGACGCAGCCGCCACAGGCGCGGCCGATCTCGGCGAAGCGCGCCGCAGCCCAGCTGCGTGCGGCGCCGATGCCGCGCTTCGGATCGGTGGTGGTCGATGCGGTGTGGCGCGTGCCGAACCCGACCATCGCGGTCACATCGGCCTTGAGGCGGGTGGCGGAGGGCGCGGGAAGCGCGGCGGCGGCTGCGGCGAGCAGCGGGAGGGCGAGGATCGGCATCGGCGTCACCGTGGCGGCTTCGGCCGGGGAGCTCAAGCGGGGAGTGTTGGATTCGCTTGGTTTAGCCCTTTGCCGCCGTCATCTCCCGCCGCCGTCAGCTGAGCCGGTCGATCGCCTCGCTGGTCAGCGACCCCGGGATGATCATGACCGGCACGGGCAGCGCACCCGCATCGGTGCCGGAAAAATGCGCGATCAGCGCACCCGGCGCACCGCTCGCCGCGGCGCCGAGCACCAGCGCGGCAATATTGGGGTTGGCAGCGATCATCTCGCGGATGATCTTGGGGCCTTCGCCCTCGCGCACGGTGATCGACGGGCGCAGATCCGATTCCTCAATCAGCGTGCCCGCCGCAGCCGCGACGAGGCCCTCGGCGTGGAGCCGCGCCTCCTCCTCGATCGTCGCCTGGACACCGCCGAACGCGATGAATTCCTGCGGCGGAATCAGCGTGAGGATCTCGACGCCGCCGCCGGTCTTCACCGCGCGTCGCGCCGCGAAGCGCAACGCGATACCGGCCTCGGGCGACTCGTCGATGACCACCAGATAGACACGCATCATATTCCCCTGTTTATCGGGCTTAGGTGCCGTGCAGATGCGGTTCGCGCAAGGGGAAGGCGGCTTCGCGGGGTTGACCCGGACGGGCGGGGGCGCGAGTAGGCATGCCGTTACGTAACGCCCTGGGGACCTCCATGTCGATCGAGATCAAAATGCCTGCCCTGTCGCCGACCATGGAGGAGGGCACCCTCGCCAAATGGCTGGTGAAGGAAGGCGATACGGTGAAGTCCGGCGACATCATGGCCGAGATCGAGACCGACAAAGCGACGATGGAATTCGAAGCGGTCGACGAAGGCGTGATCGCCAAGATCCTGGTGGCCGAGGCGACCGACAATGTGAAGGTCGGCACCGTCATCGCGATCCTGGCCGAGGAAGGCGAGGATGCGTCCTCGGTGTCCGCGCCGACCAAGAGCGAGACGCCCGTCCCCGCGGCCAAGGAATCGGAGGCCAAGCCCGATCCCAAGGATCCCAACGACACCGGCAGCGAGGCCAAGCCCGTCGCCCGGACCGAGACGTCGGCCGAGGATCATGGTCGTCCCGCCGATGCGGGCGCCGCATCCGAGTCCAAGCCCGATTCGAAGCCCGCCAGCGGTGATCGTGTGAAGGCGAGCCCGCTCGCCCGCCGCCTCGCCGCCGACAAGGGGATCGACCTTGGTTCGGTGTCGGGTTCGGGGCCGAAGGGTCGCATCGTCAAGGCTGATGTCGACAGCGCGAAGCCCGGGGCCGCACCTGCCGCCGCGACCGAAGCCGCCGCACCGGCCGCCTCCGCTGCCGCGCCAGCACCCGCAGCCAAGCCCGCGGTCGTGCCGGATATCCCGCACGAGTCGACCAAGCTCAGCAACGTGCGCAAGACGATCGCGCGCCGCCTGACCGAATCGAAGCAGACCGTTCCGCACATCTACCTGACCGTGGACGTGCGTCTCGACGCGCTGCTCAAGCTGCGCGGCGAGCTGAACAAGAGCCTCGAAGCGCGCGGCGTGAAGCTGTCGGTCAACGATCTGCTGATCAAGGCGCAGGCCGTCGCGCTGATGCAGGTCCCGACCTGCAACGTGATGTTCACGCCCGACCAGCTGATCAGCTTCCAGCGCGCCGACATCTCGGTTGCGGTCAGCACGCCGTCGGGTCTGATCACGCCGATCATCGTCGGTGCGGACACCGCCTCGCTGTCGTCGATCTCGACGCAGATGAAGGACCTCGCCGCCCGCGCACGCGACGGCAAGCTGAAGCCCGAGGAATATCAGGGCGGCACCGCCTCGATCAGCAACATGGGCATGTTCGGCATCACGCAGTTCGACGCGGTCATCAACCCGCCCCAGGCGATGATCCTCGCGATCGGTGCAGGCGAGAAGCGTCCGTACGTGATCGGCGACGAGCTCACCGTGGCGACCGTGATGTCGGCGACCGGTAGCTTCGACCACCGCGCGATCGACGGCGCGGACGGTGCGCAGTTCATGAAGGCGTTCAAGCATCTGGTCGAGAACCCGCTGGGCATGCTGGCGTAATTCGAAAGACATGGACTCCGCCTCCCCCACGCCGTTCGTGCTGAGCGAAGTCGAAGCACCCCCTGCGCGTGCCCTTCGACTTCGCTCAGGGCGAACGGATGTGGTGGGCGGTGCTGTTTCGTCATGACCAGGACGCTCATCGAGATCCTGCATATCCTCGTCGGGCTCGGCGTCGCGGTCGCGATCACCTGGGCGGCGGCCTGGTCCTATCCGCTCGGGCAGGACGTGATCTGGTGGTGCGGGGCGGCGGCGATGGTCGTGACCGTGATCATGGGAATCGGGCCGCTGCGGCAGGCCCGCATCCTCGACCGACAGAGCAGCAGGAGCCACGCGTGACCGACCTGCCCCCCGACAAGGCGCCGACGATCCGCGTCACCGCGATGCCTGCGGATGCCAACCCTTACGGCGACATCTTCGGCGGATGGCTGATGGGGCAGATGGATCTGGCCGCCGGTTCGGTCGCCTCGCGCCGCAGCGGCGGGCGTGCGGTGACCATTGCGGCGGACGCCATGAAATTCCACATGCCCGTCGTCGTCGGCGACGAGGTGTCGGTCTATGCCGAGCTGATCGCGGTCGGCCGCACGTCGATGACGATCGAGGTCGAGGCATGGCGCCGCGCGCGGCACAGCAACGATAGCTGCAAGGTGACACAGGCGCGCTTCATCTTCGTCGCGGTCGGCGACGACCGCAAACCGCGGCCCGTGCCGCCCGCTTCCAACTGATTCACTTGAAGGACTCTCCACGTGGCTGACACCTATGATCTGGTCATCCTTGGTTCGGGCCCCGGCGGCTATGTCGCGGCAATCCGCGCGAGCCAGCTCGGCCTCAAGGTCGCGATCGTCGAGCGCGAGCGCCTGGGCGGCATCTGCCTCAACTGGGGCTGCATCCCGACCAAGGCGCTGCTGCGCACGTCGGAAATCTATCACTATATGCAGAATGCCGAGAGCTATGGCCTGAAGGCGGACAATGTCGGCTTCGACCTCGCCAAGGTCGTCGACCGCAGCCGCAAGGTCGCGGGCCAGCTGAATGCGGGCGTGAAGGGCCTGATGAAGAAGAACAAGGTGACCGTCGTCGAAGGCGTCGGCACCGTGACCGCAAAGGGTAAGCTGAGCGTCAAGCAGGGCGACAAGACCGTCGAGCTCGCAGCCAAGAACATCATCGTCGCCACCGGCGCCCGTGCGCGCGACCTGCCGTTCGCGAAGGCCGACGGGAAGACGATCTGGACCTATCGCCACGCGATGGTGCCAACCGAGATGCCAACCAAGCTGCTGGTCATCGGATCGGGCGCGATTGGTGTCGAGTTCGCCAGCTTCTACAACGACATGGGCGCCGACGTGACGATCGTCGAGATGCTCCCGCGGATCCTGCCGGTCGAGGACGAGGAGGTCTCCGCGTTCATGAACAAGGCGCTGACCAAGCAGGGGATAAAGCTCCTGACCGGCACCGGCCTCGAAGGCCTCGCGCCATCGGGCGGCGGCGTCACCGCGAAGATCAAACACAAGGACGGCAAGGTCGTCGAGGAGACGTTCAGCCACGCGATCGTCGCGATCGGCATCGTCCCCAACACCGAGAATATCGGGCTGGAAGCGCTCGGCGTCGAGACCGACCGCGGGCACATCAAGACCGACGGCTATGGCCGCACCAATGTCGACGGCATCTGGGCGATCGGCGACGTCACCGGCGCGCCGTGGCTCGCGCACAAGGCTAGCCATGAGGGCATTATCGCGGTCGAGAAGATCGCCGGCGGTTCGCCGCACCAGATGGACAAGGCCAACATCCCCGGCTGCACCTATTCGCGCCCGCAGGTCGCGAGCGTCGGCATGACCGAGGCGAAGGCCAAGGAAGCCGGCTATGAGTTAAAGGTCGGCAAATTCCCGTTCATCGGCAACGGCAAGGCGATCGCGCTCGGCGAGGCCGAGGGTTTCGTGAAAACGGTGTTCGACGCGAAGACCGGCGAGCTGCTCGGCGCGCACATGGTCGGCGCGGAAGTCACCGAGCTGATCCAGGGCTATGTCGTCGCACGCCAGCTCGAGACGACCGAGGCCGAGCTGATGGAAACCGTGTTCGCGCACCCGACGCTCAGCGAGATGATGCACGAGAGCGTGCTCGGCGCCTACGGCCGCTCGATCCACTACTGAGCCCGACCGCGTGACGTCACCCGCGCTTCGGCGCGGCCGGTGGCGGCACCGTTTACGATGCGGCGCGCGATCAGACCGATCGTGCGCCGTTTTGCCGTCGCCACGAGGGGATAAGCGTCCCGACCAAAATGGACCAATGAATCGACTTGCCGTTTATCGATAGGCCCCATATCGTTTTGCAATATGCAGGCGGGGGCGGCGATGAGGAGGGATCGGGTTCTTTGGGGGGCGACGGGGCTGCTTCGGCTGATGCTCGTCCTTAATATCGTCTGCGCCGCGGTGTTCGCGCTGGCGTTGCTGCTGTCCTGGCCGATGCAGGGCATGCTGAGCGCGCGGCTGACGCATAAATACGGCGGGATGCTCGATCTGGACCAAGCGGTGCTGGCGATCCGCATGATGCTGTTCGTCGGCATTGCCGGCGGCGTCGCGCTGCATCCGATCTTCTCGAATCTGCTCCGCATCGTCGCGACGGTCGAGGCGGGGGATCCGTTCGTCGACGACAATGCCACGCGGCTCGCGCGGATTGGCTGGGCGCTGCTGGCGCTGCAATGCCTCGATCTCGCCTTTGGCGGCGTGGTCCGCTGGATCTCGCTGCTCAAGCTCGACGTGACCTCATGGACGCCGTCGCTGGGCGGGTGGATCGCGGTCGTGATGATCTTCGTGCTTGCGCGCGTCTTCCGGATCGGCGCGCGGATGCGCGACGACCTGGCGATGACGGTCTGATGCCGGTCGCGGTCAGCCTGGACGCCATGCTGCATGCGCGGCGGATGACGCTGACCGAGTTGTCGGAGGCGGTCGGCATCACGCTCGCCAATCTGTCGATCCTGAAGACGGGGAAGGCCAAGGCGATCCGCTTCACGACGCTGGAGGCGATCTGCCGCGTGCTCGACTGCCAGCCGGGCGACCTGCTGCGGGTCGTCGACGAGGATGAACGGGGCGAAGACGGAATTTAAACGGGGGGGATGGTCCGATGGACGCACTGGTTCTGGACGGGGTGACGAAACGGTTCGGCGAGCGGACCGCGGTTGACGCGCTGAGTTTTGCGGTACGGCCGGGGGAGATCTTCGGCTTTCTCGGCGGGAATGGCGCGGGCAAGACGACGTCGCTGCGGATGGTGCTCGACATCGTGCGGCCGACGGCGGGACGGATCTCGGTACTCGGCTGTCCGCCCGGGCGCGAGAATGCCGCCGATCTGGGCTTCATGCCCGAGGAGCGCGGGCTGTACCGCGGGATGACCGCGATCGACACCGTCACCTATTTCGGGCGGCTGAAGGGCATGTCGGCGGCCGCGGCGCGCGCGAAGGGCCATGCGCTGCTCGACCGGTTCGGCCTTGCGGCATCCGCCAAGATGCAGATCGACAAGCTGTCCAAGGGTATGGCGCAGAAGGTCCAGCTCGCTGCGACGCTGGTCAACGGCCCGAAACTGCTGCTGCTCGACGAACCCTTTTCCGGCCTCGACCCGGTGAACCAGGGGCTGCTGGAACATGAGATCCTGGAGGCCGCGAGGGGCGGGGCGACCGTGGTGTTCTCGACGCATGTGATGCAGCATGCCGAGCGGCTGTGCGACCGGCTGTTGCTGCTGTCGCAAGGGCGCAAGGTGTTCGAGGGTACGCAGGCAGAGGCCCGCGGGAGGTTGCCGGCCCGCCTGACGATCGTCGCGCGCGATACGCCGATGCGGTGTCCCGGCGTCGAGCGCGCGGAGCCCGGCGCGGCCGACGCACAGGGCTGGCGCGACTATGACGTGACGCTGGCCGAGGGGATCGATCCTGCCGACGTGCTGCAATGCCTGACCGAGCAAGGCGTGACGCTGCGGCGGTTCGACCAGCACCGCGTCAGCCTGCACGACGTCTTTCTCCATCTTGTCGGCACCCCTCCAGCCGGGCCTGCCGACCCGGCTATGGCGGAGCATGCAGCATGACCCACAATATCCTTCTCGTCGCGATGCGCGAGTTCCGACAGATCACGGGCATGCGCAGCTTCTGGCTGACGCTGCTGATCCTGCCGCTGGCGCTGGCGGTCGGGCCGATCGCGAGCCGTCTGACCCAGTCCGAAAAGACCCAGCGCGTCATGCTGATCGATGCCGATGGCCGTGCCGCGGCGGCGATCCGCGCACGGCTCGATACCGATCACCAGCGGCGGGTCCTGACCGCACTGTCGCGCTACGCACAGCGCTACGGGCTCGACCGCGCCGATCCGGGCGCGCTGTGGGCGCAGCATGACCGGTTGTTCGGTGATGCCGACGTCGCGACGTTCGTGAAGGCCGGCGGCCTGCCTGCCGCGCTGGCGGCGATGCGGCCGGCGACGACCTCGGAAACGCCGAAGTTCGACGCGCCCGAGGCCGATTTCGTGGTCCTGCCAACGCCGCCTGCAATTGCGCGCGCGGCGCCCGGCGCGCTCGATGCGCAGCTGAAGCCGCTGCTCCAGCCGGGCGAATTCGGCAACAAGACGGCCAAGCCGCTCGACTATGCAGTCTATATCCCGCGCGGCTTCGGCGTGCAGACCGCCGATGTGCGGCTCTGGTCGAGCGAGCAGCCTGGCGCGAATTTCGTCCAGCCGTTGCAGACCGTGCTCACGCAGGACCTGCGTACCGCCTATCTCGAGTCGACCGGGTTCGCGCGCGATCAGGCGCGCACCGCGACCAGTCTGGTCCCGGCGATCGCGGTCTCGACCCCGGCGCCTGGGGGCGGGCGCGAACGGATGCTGGTGCGATCGGTGGTGCCGTTGCTCAGCGCCTATATCCTGCTGATGTCGCTGCTGTTGTCGGGCAACTGGATCCTGCAGGGGCTGGTCGAGGAGCGGTCGAACAAGCTGATCGAGACGGTGCTCGCCTGCATCAGCCCCGACGAGCTGCTCTATGGCAAGCTCGCGGGGACGGTCGCGGTCGGGCTGACGATGGTCCTGGTCTGGGGGCTTTGCGCGACCGGTGCCGCGGTGGCGACGCAAGGGGCGGTGGGCGCGTTCCTGCACGTCGCACTCGCGCCGCTCGCCTCGCCCTGGATCATCCTGGTGATGCTGTATTTCTTCCTCGCAGGCTATCTGATGGTGTCGATGATCCTGCTGGCGATCGGCGCGATGAGCGATTCGATGCGTGATGCGCAGAGCTATCTGACGCCCGTGCTGCTGGTCATCGCGATGCCGTTCACGGTCGTCGCGCAAGGCGTCCTGTCGAACAGCGGCGCGACCGCGATCAAAATACTGACCTGGATCCCGATCTACACGCCGTTCACGATGCTGGCGCGGCTCGGCAGCGGGGTTTCGACCATGGAGATCGTCGGCAGCGGCGCGCTGCTGGCGGTGTTCATCGGCATCGAGTTCGTCTTGCTCGCGCGCGTATTTCGCGCCAGCCTGCTCAATGCGGGGCAGAAGCCCAACCTCGCCGCACTGGCCCGGTTGATGCAGCGTACGCCCGCCTGACGCATGCGTACCGTTCATATCATTTCGGGGATCCAACCCCGGTTTTCTGGAGGAGCTATGATGCCGTTCAATCGTATTTCGCGTCTGTCGCTGGGGGTGGCGCTGCTTGCCCTGTCCGCACCTGGTCTGGCCCAGACCGGCACACCGGCCGGCGCACGCTATGGCAGCTTCGGGATCGACCTGACCGCTGCCGACAAGGCCGTGAAGCCTGGTGACGATTTCTGGACGCACGCCAATGGCGCCTGGGACAAGCGCACCACCATTGCGCCGGATCGCACGTCCGCGGGCGGCAGCGTGATCCTGGCGGATCAGGCCGAGCAGCAGGTCCGCGCGATCCTCGACGATGCCGCGCGCGACCCCGCCGCGGTCGGCGCCGGGGCCAAGCAGTTCGGCGATCTCTATGCGAGCTTCATGGACGAGGCCGCGATCGAGCGCGCCGGCGCCGCACCGCTCAAGCCCTATTTCGCGAAGATCGACGCCGCGACCGACAAGCAGAAGCTCCAGACCTTGTTCTCGACGGTCGGCTATGCGTCGCCGGTCGAGGTCGGTCAGCTGCCCGATCCCGCCGATCCGAAGCGCTACGCGGTGGCCGCAGGGCAGGGGTCGCTCGGCATGGGCGGCCGGGATTATTATCTCGAGCAGGGCGCCAAGTACGACACCTTCCGCACGGCGTATCGCGCCTATGTCGAGAAGATGCTGACGCTGTCCGGCGTGGCGGATGCGTCGGCCAGGGCGGACCGGATCGTCGCGCTCGAAACCGCGATGGCCAAGGTCCAGTGGTCGCCGGTCCAGTCGCGCGACCTGCAGGCGATGCTGAAGCCGATGGATGCGGCGGGCCGCAAGGCGCTGGCGCCCGATTTCGACTGGCCGCTGTTGCTGTCGACCGCGGGCTATGCGCAATTCCCGGTTGTCTACATGACCAACTCGACCGCGCTGACCGAGCTTGGCAAGATCTTTGCCGCGACGCCCGTGTCGACGTGGCAGGACTGGATGAAGTTTCGCCTCGCCTCCGCAAGCGCCGGTGCGCTGCCCAAGGCGTTCGATCAGGCGACGTTCGATTTCTACGGCAAGACGCTGGCCGATCAGCCGGAGCAACGCGCGCGGTGGAAGCGCGGCATCGCGCTGGTCAACGGCACGATGGGTGAAGCCGTCGGCGAAGTCTATGTGAAGCGGCATTACCCGCCCGAGAGCGAAGCGAAGATGGGCGAGTTGATCGCCAATCTGCGCGCGGCGTACAAGGAGCGGATCACCGCGAACAGCTGGATGGATGGCGCGACCAAGACCCAGGCGCTGGCCAAGCTCGCCGCGTTCGATCCGCGGATCGGCCATCCGGTCAAATATATCGACTATTCATCGCTCAACGTCGTCCGGGGCGATCCGGTCGGCAATGCGATGCGTGCGGGCGAATTCCAGCATCAGCTCGACCTCTCGCGGCTCGGCAAGCCCGTCGATCGTACGCTGTGGGGCATGACGCCGCAGACGGTGAACGCCTATTACGATCCGCTCAACAACCAGATCACCTTCCCCGCGGCGATCCTGCAGCCACCCTATTTTGATCCCAAGGCGGACGCGGCGGTCAATTACGGCGCGATCGGCGCGATCATCGGGCATGAGATGGGGCATGGTTTCGACGACCAGGGCAGCCAGTTCAGCGCGACGGGCAAGTTCGAGAACTGGTGGACGCCGGCCGCCCGCACCGCCTTCACGCAGCGCACCGCCGCGCTGTCGAAGCAGTTTGACGCCTATGAACCGATCCCGGGTGTCCGCGTGAAGGGTGCGTTGACGCTGGGCGAGAATATCGGCGATCTGGGTGGGGTCGAGACGGCCTATGCCGCCTATCAGAAATACCAGGCGGAGCATGGCAAGGCGCCCGTGATCGGTGGGCTGACCGGCGACCAGCGATTCTTCCTTGCTTATGCGCAAGCGTGGCAGGCAAAGCTGCGTGAGGGCGCAGCGCGCGCGCGGCTGCTCACCGATCCGCACTCGCCGCCCTTCTACCGCGTCAACGGGATCGTCCGTAATGTCGATGCCTGGTATACGGCGTTCGGGGTCAAACCCGGTGACGCGCTGTATCTGGCGCCCGGCGACCGCGTCCATATCTGGTAACATTTCGCGGGGCGTGTGGCCGTCCACACGCCCCGATTGTCTTGTGCGCACCACGCGCGACCCGGCCGTGATATCGCTATCCGAGATAGCGCCCGGCTGCGACCCGAATGCCGTTGCGCCCGACGAGGCCAGTGGATACGGGACCAAGCTAGCCTGACGGGCCGGCGGGTACTCAGCAACAAAGGTAAGCACTCGTGTCGCAAAACTCGGCTCGCAGCTGCCTGTTTGCTTAGGTTTAACAAAATCAATTTATGATTTGATTGCTTTCGTTTAAGTCTCACATCCTCGCTTTGTCTCTATTGTCTTCTAAATCAGATCAGCCTAACGGCGGTAGCGGTAGCATTCGTTTACAGATGCGCCGTTGCTGATGTGGTGCGTCTGATGCGCTGCGGCATGGGGAGGGGTTATGAAGGCGTTCGTTCTGAATTCGGGGCCACGTGGGCGTGTGGCGATCGCGATGCGGGTCGGTGTGTCGCTTGCGGCGTTGCTGGCAGCAGGCGCGGGCAGCGCTGCATGGGCGCAGGCGGAAACGCAGACCGTGTCGCCCGACACGACCCAGGCCGCGACGCCGGGACAGGAGGTCGGGCAACCCGCGGCCGATGCGACCTTGGACGGTGATATCGTCATCACCGGCCGTCGCGCCGCGCTCGAGGCGGCGGACGAGCGCAAGCGTCGCAGCGAGACGATCGTCGACTCGGTCGTCGCCGATGATGCTGGCAAGCTGCCCGACAACTCGATCACCGAAGTCCTGCAGCGCGTCTCGGGCGTCTCGATCGTCCGTTTTGCCGCACTGGGCGATCCCGACCATTATTCGGTCCAGGGGTCGGGCGTGCAGGTCCGTGGCCTGACGGGCGTCGCGTCGCGCCTGAACGGCCGCGAGATCTTCAGCGCGAACAACGGCCGCGCAATCCTGTGGAGCGATGTCACGCCCGAACTGATGGCGGCGGTCGACGTCTACAAGGCATCGACGGCTGACCTGATCGAAGGCGGCACCGGCGGCCAGATCGATCTGCGCACCAAGATGCCGTTCGACTTCAACGGCAAGTTCCACATTGCTGGCACCGGCGAACTCGCGCTCGGCGACATGGCGAACAAGGCGGATCCGTCGGGATCGGTCCTGATCACCGATTCGTTCGATACGCCGATCGGCCGGATCGGCCTGCTCGGCGACGTCGCGTTCAGCCAGTTCAGCTCGCTGTCGCAGTTCATCCGCGTCAGCCCGTATTTCAAGACCAAGCTCAGCGATGGCAACGAGCGGTACGTCCCCAGCGGCTTCGCCTATGGCGACGAGGCGTTTCAGTACAAGCGCTACGGCATCTATGGCGCGGCGCAGTGGCAGCCGGCCGAATCGCTGACCTTCACCGGCAGCTTCTTCCAGTCGCGCTACAAGAGCCAGTCGAGCGATTACGGCACGCAGCTGGATTCGCAGACTCTGGCGGTCGATCCGGCGAGCAGCTCGTTCGACAGCAACGGCCTGCTCACCAAGACGAGCGCGCTGTTCAACCGCGACACGGCGACGTTTGCCCCGACGGGTGGGGCGGTCAACAGCAGCGGCAACAAAGGGTTCGTCGAGAGCAACACGCGGACGCGCGATTATTCGCTGTCGTTCGTCTGGGCACCCACAGACAGCCATGTGTCGCTGAAGGGATCGCTGCAGCGCGTCGATTCGCGGCAGGTCTATGATCGTCTCGACATCTTCCGCGACGTCGGCTTCGGCCAGAGCTTCGGCATGGACCTGACGGGTGACCTGCCGCAGATCACCGTCAGTCCTGCGACGCAGGCGTCGTTCGCCGATCCGGCCAATTATTTCTGGACGGCGTCGATGCCGCACAACGAACGGAACAAGGGGCGGCTCGATTCAGGGCAGCTCGATGCCGAATATACGTTCGACAACAGCTTCTTCCGGTCGGTCAAGGTCGGCGGGCGCTATGCCAAGCGGACCGAGCGCGATCTGTCGAACGGCTATAACTGGACCGCGCTGGGTCGCGGCTGGAATGGCGATCCGCAGCTGACCTATGCCAATGCAGCGTCGGGCGACGTCGCCAGCCATGCATTCAAGGACTTCTTCCGTGGCAACACGACGCTGCCGGGCAACCTGATGTTCGCATCGGAGGATCTGGCGTCGCGCTTCAATGAAAACCGTACCGGGCTGGTGACTGCACCGCCCGCCGGCTTCTGCGGCCCTGCGACCGTTGACGACGACAACAACCCCGCGACACCGAACGTGGCCAGCCCTCTCTATAGCAATTGCTCGTCCAAGGGGCAGCTCCCGGTCACCGGCTATGGCGGCCAGTTCAACCCCGACGGCACGCTGGCGATCCGGCCTGTCGGGTTCGTCCTGCCGGGCGATCAGGTGAATAACCGTACCGAGAATATCGCGGGCTATGCACTGCTCCGCTTCGGGCCCGAGGAAGGCGCACGCGGCATTTCCGGTAACGTCGGCGTGCGTGTCGTGCATATCGAGAATGAAGGCAGCGGGTTCATCCAGCAGAATGGCGGGACCGTCTTCATCCGCGACGGCGCGCAGGTGACGCTGGCGAACACGTTCCTCGCCCGCGGCGGCAAGGCGGACTTCACGCGCGTGCTGCCGTCGATCAATCTCGAATATTCGCCGACCGACCGGATCAAGGTCCGCGGCGGGTACAACATCACGATGGATCTGCCGAGCTTCAACGCGCTGCGTGCGTCGGGTTCGATCGGCGTGGCGACGACCCCCAGCCAGACACCCGGCGGGATCGGCACGTTCAACAACTTCACCGCGGACACGGGCAATCCGTTGCTGAAGCCGACGCTGTCGAATAATGTCGACCTCTCGCTCGAATATTACGGCCGGGCGGGCACGTCCTTCCATCTGGCCCCGTTCTACAAGCGGCTGACCAACCTGCCGATCTATGCGCTGACCAGCCGGCAGGTCACGATCCAGTTCACTGACGGGACGACCGAGAATGTGGCTGCGTCGGCGACCGACTATGTCAATTCGACCAAGGCGGCGACCGTCAAGGGCGTCGAGGCCGGTGGCCGGTTCTTCCTCGACATGCTGCCCGGTGCGCTTGCCGGGATCGGGTTCGAGGGCAACTACACCTTCATCAAGAGCAGCAATCCGGGCGATGTCTATCGCGACATCACCGGCGCCGCTCGCAACGACGCGCCGCTGGTCGGGTTGTCGAAGCATAATCTGAACGCGACGCTGCTGTACGAGCGCAACCCGATCTCGTTGCGCGTCGCCTATTCCTGGCGCTCGCGCTATCTGTTGTCGACGAACAGCAACGGCACGAACGGCACATATACGTATTACAGCGCGCCGGGCGTCGTGACCAACCAGGATGGCGGCCAAGATGCGTCGACGCAGATCGCGTTGCCGATCTATGGCGGCAATTATGGCTCGGTCGATGCGGGTGTGCGGTTCAAGGTGAACGACCAGTTCTCGTTCGGCGTGCAGGGGACCAACCTGACCGCCGCGACGCAGCGGACGCTGATGGGTGGTTATCCCGGCGGCAAGCTGGTCGGGCGCAGCTGGTTCCAGGCCGATCGCCGCATCAGCACTGGCATAAACCTCGCCTTCTGATGATGATGCGTCCCCTGTCGACGCGCGGTCGGCAGGGGACGGAGCGGAGCGCGTGATGCGGAAGAGGATCCTGATCGTTGGCGGCGGTACCGCCGGCTGGCTGACCGCGGGTTATCTGGCGAAACGGCTCGGCGCCGATCTGGCGGGCGGGGTCTCGATCACGCTGGTCGAATCCAAGGACATCGGCATCCTCGGCGTGGGGGAAGGGACCTTCCCGACGATCCGGCGGACGTTGGCGACGATCGGCATCGACGAGGCCGAGCTGATCCGGCGATGCGGCGCGACGTTCAAGCAGGGGGCGAAGTTCGTCCATTGGCGCCACGCGCCCGGACAGGGCCGCACCGATCATTACTCACACCCGTTCCAGGTCGCCGATGCGAGCGACGGGCTCGACCTGCTGCCCTATTGGCTGCTGGGGCATGGCGGCGCGGAGAATTGGGACGAGGTTTCCAATCCGCAGAAAAAGGCCGCCGACGCAATGCGCGCGCCCAAGCTCGCGACCAACCCCGATTATGTCGGGCCGCTCAACTACGCGTATCATTTCGATGCGGTGGCGCTCGCCGGGCTGTTGCGCGAGCATGCGGTCAGGAACGGTGTCTGGCATCTGACCGACACCGTGTCCGAGGTGCTGCTTGCGGAAGATGGTGCGATCAGCGGGGTGCGCACCGAGCGGAACGGGATGCTCGACGCCGATCTCTATATTGATTGCACGGGCTTTCGTGCCGAACTGATCGGCAAGGCGATGAAGGTGCCGTTCCGGTCCTGCCGCGACGTGCTGTTCTGCAACCGCGCGATCGCCGCGCAGCTGCCTTATGCAAAACCCGGCGATCCGATCGCATCCTATACGATTTCCACCGCGCAGGAGTCGGGCTGGATCTGGGACATCGGGCTCGATCGCAGGCGTGGCATCGGGCATGTCTATTCGTCCGACCATAGCGACGACGAGACTGCCGAGCGCGTGTTGCGCGGCTATCTCGGCGCGGGCGGCGACGAGGCCGAGGTGCGCCATTTCAAGTTCGATGCGGGGTACCGCGAGGTCAACTGGGTCAAGAATTGCGTTGCGGTCGGGCTGTCGAGCGGGTTTTTCGAGCCGCTCGAGGCGACGGGGATCGCCTTTGCCGAGGTCTCGGCGGGGATGATCGCGAACCTCTTTCCCTGGGGCAGCGACTACGAGACGTCGGCGCGCCAGTTCAACGCCAACATGCTACGCCGCTACGAGCGCGCGCTCGATTTCATCAAGCTGCATTACTGCATCTCGGAACGGCGCGACACGGCGTTCTGGCGCGACAATGTGGCCGACGCCTCGGTCCCCGACAGCCTGCTCGAGCTGCTCGACCGGTGGCGGTTCCGGCCACCCAACGAGCTCGACATCGACGGGCAGGTCGACATCTTCACCGACGCCAGCTGGCAATATGTCCTGTACGGCATGGGCTGGAAAACCGACCTGAGCGCAAAGGCCGGCGCGCTGCGCTATGCCGAGGATGCGCGGCGTGCGTTTGCCGAGGTCCGGCGTCAGGCCGACTATGCGGTCCGCAACCTGCCGTCGAACCGCGATCTGCTCACCTATGCGCAGCACCATCATTTCGGTGCGCGAGCGGCGGCGTGACGGATCCCGGCCCGGCCCGCATCACCCGGATCGTCATCGTCGGCGGGGGGACGGCGGGGTGGATGACCGCCGCCGCGATGACGCGGCTGGTCGAGAGCGGCGTCGCGGTGACGCTGGTTGAATCTGAGGAGATCGGCACGGTCGGGGTGGGCGAGGCGACGATCCCTTCGCTGCTCGACTATAACCGGATGCTCGGCATCGACGAGGACGACTTCGTCCGCGCGACGGGGGCGACGTTCAAGCTGGGCATCGAGTTTAGCGACTGGGGGCGGCTGGGCGACGCGTATTTCCACCCGTTCGGCACGCATGGCCGCGACGTCGAGGGGGTGGCCTTCCATCAGCTCTGGCTGCGTCAGGCCGGCCTCGCGCAACCCGGTATTCCGGGGCCTATCGGCGACTATTGCCTGTCCACGGTCGCGGCGCGCAATGGGCGTTTCACGCGACCATCGGCCAATCCGCAATCGGTCCTGTCGACGCTGTCCTATGCCTTCCACTTCGATGCCGCGCTCTATGCCAGATATCTGCGCGACCTTGCCGAGGCGGCGGGTGTGGTGCGGATCGAGGGGCGCGTGGCGGCGGTCGATCGGCAGGCCGGGACTGGCTTCATCGAAGCGGTCCGGCTCGCGGACGGGCGTGCGATCAACGGAGACCTGTTCATCGATTGCAGTGGGTTTCGATCGCTGCTGCTCGGCGACGCGATGGACGTCGGGTTCACGAGCTGGCAGCACTGGTTGCCGTGCGATCGCGCCTGGGCGGTGCCGAGTGCACCCCGCGATGCGCCGGCCCCGCATACGCGCGCGACCGCGGAAGCGGCCGGCTGGCGCTGGCGGATCCCGCTCCAGCACCGCGTCGGCAACGGCCATGTTTATGCGAGCGACCATGTCGACGACGAGACCGCGCTGCGGGTGCTGCTGGACGGACTGGACGGCCCGCCGCTCGCCGATCCGCGCCAGTTGCGGTTCGTCGCGGGGCGGCGCGACCGGCTGTGGGACCGGAATTGCGTCGCGATCGGGCTGGCCGGCGGCTTTCTCGAGCCGCTCGAATCGACGAGCATCCATCTGATCCAGTCGGGTATCGCGCGGCTGATGAGCCTGTTCCCCGATACCGGGTTCAGCGCGGTCGAGATCGCCGAATATAACCGGCAGATGCTCCGGGAGTATGATCAGGTCCGCGACTTCATCATCCTTCACTACCATGCGACGACGCGGACGGATTCGGCGTTCTGGCGTCATTGCCAGAGCACGACGCTGCCGCCGTCGCTGCAGGCCAAGCTCGATCTCTGGGCGGGACGGGCGCGGATCTTCCGCGAACAGGGCGAATTGTTCACGCCCGACAGCTGGATCGCGGTCCTGCTCGGGCAGGGTATCCGGCCGGCGTCGGTCGATCCGCTGACCGCAGGGCTGCCGGTGGCGGAGAGCGCCCTGTTCCTCGACCATGTGCGGGAGATGGTCGCTAAGACCGCCGAGGCGATGCCGCGCCACGCCGACTTCATCGCCCGGCATTGTGCGGCACCGCTGCGGACCGCGGCCTGATCCGAGCTACACGTCGCCGCGATCGCTAAAAAGCTTATTTGTCGGACAAAGCTTGCCCTTCCGCCTGATCGGGCTACCATGATGGCAATTCGTATAAGAACGGGAGCGGGTATGCGGTGGGCGTCGAGCGCGGGAATGGCTGCGTCAATAGTCGTAGCGTTGAGCACTCTGCCGGCTGCAGCGGCACCCGTTGCCCGTGGGGGCGAACGCCGCGTCGTCATCGATGCCGCCAAGGCCGCAGATCCGGTCGATCGATCCTTCGACCTGTCGATCGGCTCGGATTTCCCGGGCACGCTGATCCGCAGCGACAGCCAGGCGCAGCTCAAGACCGCGGTCGACGAGCTCGGCTTCCGCTACATCCGCTTCCACGACATCTTCCACGATGTCCTCGGCACGGTGCGCAAGACGGATGCGGGGATCGTCTATGACTGGACGAAGATCGACCAGCTCTATGATGCGCTGCTGGCGAAGAAGATCCGGCCTTTCGTCGAGCTCGGCTTCACGCCCAATGCGATGCGGACGTCGGAGCAGACGATCTTCTACTGGAAGGGCAATACCTCGCATCCCGATCCGGCTTTGTGGCGCGGGCTGATCGATGCCTATGTCCGCCATGTTCGGCAGCGTTATGGCGCCGACGAGGTTCGCCGCTGGTATTTCGAGGTCTGGAACGAGCCCAATCTCGACGGGTTCTGGGAAAAGGCCGATCAGAAAGCCTATTTCGATCTCTATGCGGACACCGCGCGGACGATCAAGGCGATCGATCCGGCGTTGCGGGTCGGCGGGCCATCGACCGCGGGCGCGGCCTGGGTGCCCGAGCTGCTCGCCTTTACAAAGCGGAACGCCGTGCCGATCGATTTCGTGACGACACACACCTATGGCGTCGAGGGCGGATTCCTCGACGAGGAGGGCAAGCAGGACACCAAGCTGTCGGCGTCGCCCGACGCGGTGGTCGGCGACGTGCGCCGCGTTCGCGAGCAGATCGAGGCGTCGGCCTATCCGGGGCTGCCGCTCTACTTCACCGAATGGAGCACGAGCTACACGCCGCGCGACTTCGTCCACGACAGCTATATCAGCGCGCCGTACATCCTGACCAAGCTGAAGCAGTCGCGGGCCTATGCGCAGGGTATGAGCTACTGGACCTATACCGACCTGTTCGAGGAGCCGGGGCCGCCCCCGACGCCCTTTCATGGCGGGTTCGGGTTGATGAACCGCGAAGGTATCCGCAAGCCGGCCTGGTTCGCGTATAAATATCTGAACGCGTTGAAGGGCCGCGCGATACCCGTGGCGGATGACACGGTGCTCGCCGCCGCCGATGGTCAGCGGATCGCGGCCGTGGTCTGGGACTGGCAACAGCCGGTCCAGACGCTGAGCAACAAGCCCTTCTACACCCGGCAGGTGCCCGCGGTCGCGGCCCGGCCGATCGCGCTGACCTTCGATCACGTGCCCGCGGGGACGTACCGGCTGACCATCCGCCGGACCGGTTATCGCCGGAACGACCCGCTCTCGCTCTATATCGACATGGGCATGCCCGCGTCGCTCGATGCCGCGCAGCGCAAGGGGCTCGAGCAGGCCACGCAGGACCTGCCCGAACAGGCGCGGACTGTCCGGGTCGGTCGCAGCGGATCGACGCGCGTCACGGTACCGATGCGCAGCAACGACATCGCGCTCGTCACGCTGGAACCCGCAGGCACCGCGGGCATCGAACAATAATCGGGCAAAAGGGGAGAAGACATGGCGGGATTTAGCAAGCGCGACGTGCTGGCCGCACCGCTGCTCGGCGCCTTGGGGGTCGGCGCGGCGCGGCTGGGGGCTGCGGCGGCTCCGGCAGGCGCAGCACGCGGCGGCCCGGCAATCCCCGCGGGACGCTTCGATGCGTCGGTGGCCTCGCTCAAGACCTATCAGACGCCCGACTGGTTTCGTGACGCGAAGTTCGGGATCTGGGCGCATTGGGGCCCGCAGGCGGTACCGCGTCAGGGCGACTGGTACGCCCGCTTCATGTATGTCCCCGGCCACCCGCATTACGAGCATCATCTCAAGACCTACGGCCATCCGTCGGAGCACGGCTATAAGGACCTGCTTCCGTTATGGACCGCGGACCGGTTCGATCCGGACGCGCTGATGGACAAATATGCCGCCGCGGGCGCCAAATACTTCGTCTCGATGGCGGTGCATCACGACAATTTCGACCTCTGGCGTTCCAAGCATCAGCGGTGGAACGCGGTGGCGATGGGGCCGAAGCGCGACGTCGTGGGGGAATGGAAGGCCGCGGCCACGCGGCGCGGGCTGCGCTTCGGCGTGTCCGAGCATCTCGCTGCGAGCTATACCTGGTGGTATCCGAACCAGATGTACGATCAGTTCTGGCCGAAGCTCGGGCAGGACTATGACGGTGTCGATCCCGCCAACGCGGATCTCTATCACGGCAATCGCGACGAACCCTACCGCAACACGCCGGCCTCCTGGTACACCACGAACGCCGCCTATCAGCGGCACTGGTTCGACCGGATCGTCGACCTGGTCGACAGCTATCAGCCCGACCTGCTCTATTCGGATGGCGGGCTGCCGTTCGGGGCCGTAGGCCGCGCCCTTGTCGCGCATCTCTACAATGGCAGCATCGCGCGGCGCGGCCGGCTCGAAGCGGTCTATACCTGCAAGAATTCGGGGTCGGGGGAGTTCCACCGCGAGGCGTCGGTCGAGGATGTCGAGCGCGGGGTGCTCAAGGGCATCAATGCGCTGCCGTGGCAGACCGATACGTCGAATGGCGACTGGTTCTTCAACGACCGCCACCCCTACAAGACGACCAGCCAGATCGTGACGATGCTCGCCGATATCGTGAGCAAGAACGGCAACATGCTGCTCAACGTCGTGATGTATCCCGATGGCAGCCTGCCACCCGAGTCCGAGACGCTTCTGGCGGAACTGGCGCCGTGGATGGCGGTCAACGCGCCGGCGATCCACGGCACGCGGCCCTGGAAGATCTTTGGCGAGGGGCCGACCGAAACCGCCGCGGGCATGTTCTCGGAAAAAGCGGATTACACGCCGCGCGATATCCGGTTCACGACCAAGAAGGACCAGCTGTTCGCGATCACGCTCGGCGAGCCTGCCGGGACCGTGGCGATCACCGCGCTGGCGCTTGGCAACCCGCACGAGCCGCGCGCGGTGCGGGCGGTCCGCCTGCTCGGCCATCGCGGGCCGATCCGCTTTCGTCAGACCGGGCAGGCGCTGGTGATCGACGTGCCCGCGACGCTCCCGACCCGCCACGCCAGCGCGTTCCGGATCGACTTTGCCTGAGCGTCAGGTCCCCGCGTCACCGATCCACCCATTCGCCAGCTTGGCGCAGTACCGGCGCCCCCCGACGGGGGGCATCGCTTCGATAAGGACGACCATCTCCATGTTACGTCGCCGCGCGCAATCCATTGCCCTGATGTTGACCCTTGCAACGGCCGCGCCGGCGCTGCTCGCGGCTCCTGCGGGCGCGCAGAGCGCCGCCGGCCATCCCGGCTGGCCCGGCAAGGGGCAGCTGTTCGTCGGCACCTGTTATCAGCCCGTCGACCGCAGCCCGGCGCAGATCACCAGCGATATCGCGGTGATGAAAGCGGCCGGGTTCAACATGGTCCGGATGGGGGATCTGGCCTGGGACTATTTCGAACCCGAAGAGGGGCGGTTCACCTTCGAGCGCTTCGACGATGTGCTGCGTCAGATGCAGGCGGCGGGCATCCGGGTCATCGTCGACATTCCGGGCCAGCCGGCACCGATCTGGCTGCACAAGCGCTATCCGGGCGTCGACATCGTCACGCAGGACGGGGTGCGGGTCAACGCCGCCTCGCGCTACTGGGACAATATCAGCGACCCCGATTATCGCCGCCTCGCCGGTCGTCTCGCCGAGCGGATGATGCAGCGTTATGCCAAGCATCCCGCGGTGATCGCGCTGGGCTATGACAATGAGATCGGCAATGGCCAGATGTCCTATTCGGCGGCGGACCGGGATCGGTTCGTCGTCTGGCTGAAGCAGAAATACGGGACGGTCGACGCGCTCAACACCGCATGGGCGACGCAGCGCTGGTCCCGCCGGATCGGCGACTGGGATCAGGTCGACCTTCCCTATGGCCGGGGTCCGGGGCCCAATGAGCGCTATCTCGACCTGCGCCGCTTCTGGTCGGACGACACGATCGGCGCGCTGAAGGACCTCGAATCCATCCGCAAGCGCTTTGCCCCGAACCTGCCTGTCGCGTCGAACTTCTGGCCGACGGCAGGGACCAAGGGGTTCGATTATCTCCGGTCCTGGGAAGATGTCTCGACCTATGGCGCGCAGGGATTTTATCCCGGCGACCCGCTCGGTGCGGGGTTCGAGGTCATGATGAACCGGGCCGGGCACCAGACGCCGGTCTGGTTCAACGAGTTCACTGCCGGAGGCGGCGGCTATTACGGCACGCCCGGGCGGTCGCGGATGTGGGCGTATTTCGGGCTGCTGCATTACGCGCAGACGGTCCTCGCCTGGACCTTCAATTCGCATCTCGGCGGAGAGGAGCAGGCCTTGTTCGGGCTGGTCGACCATGACGACCGGCCGTCGTGGAAGGTGGGCGAATTCGCGAAGATCGCACGCGAGTTCCGCCAGCTCCAGACGATGGGTTTCCCCCGCTACGACCCGCCGCAGGTCGCGGTGCATTATTCGTTCGACACGATGTGGCTGACCAGCCCGCCGCCCGGGCCGAACACCACGCCCGAATATTTCAAGACCGACTACACGACGGCGGTGAAGGCGGCGTTTGCACCGCTCTACCGCGACAATATCGATGCGGCGGTGATCGACATCGGCCACGACCCGATCGACGCCTATAAGCTCGTCATCGTGTCGAGCGCGTATCTGGTCGATACGAAGATCGCGGCGGCGCTTCGCGGTTACGTCGAGCGGGGCGGTACGGTGGTCACGACGGGCTATTCGGCGAAGGTGGACGCGACCGGGAAATGGTTCGGCACGCCGTTGCCGGGCGGCATGACCGACGTGTTCGGGCTGCGGACCAACGCCTTCTACCGATCCGAACAGCCGCTCCGCGTCCGCTTCGAGGGCCGCGAACTCAGCGGCACGGATCCCTATTACGAGGTGCTCGAGCCGAGCACGGCAAAGGTCCTCGCGCGGTTCGAGAACACGCCCGACAAGAGCCCGGCGATCACCGTCAACACATTCGGCAAGGGGCAGGCGATCTATCTCGCGACCGCGGCGCAACCGGGGTTAAGCGACCCGCTGATCCGGTCGCTTTACGCCCGGCTAAAGATCCGGACGGGACCGGCAACTCCCGAAGGGGTGGTCGCACGGACGGTCGAAGGGCGGACGCTCTACGTCAATACGACGCCCGGTGCGCTGAGCGTGGCGATGTCCGGCGCAAAGTCGGGTACGGCCCGCGACGTCTTGACGGGGCGGAAGCTGCCCGGCGCGCTCGACCTCGCGGGCTATGGCGTCGCCTTGGTCGAGTAAGGAGCGTCGCGCTGGGGGCTCGAGGCTGATGCTTCGAGCCCCAGCGCGACAACACTCGTCAGGCGGGCTGTCCATTGCCGCCGGTCGACCCGAAGATCTGCCCGGTCGAATAGCTGAGCGACGGATCAGCCGCCGCGACATAGAGCGCGGCGATTTCGGCCGGCTGGCCCGCACGCGCCATCGGCGAATCGCCGCCGAAACTGCGCAGCTTTTCAGGCGTCGCGCCGCCGCTGACCTGCAACGGGGTCCAGAACGGGCCCGGCGCGACCGCATTGACGCGGATACCGCGGCTCGCGACCTGCTTGGCCATGCTCTTGGTGAAGTTAAGCACCGCCGCGCGGGTGAGTGCATAATCGACGATGTCGGGCGACGGGTTGCCAGCCTGTTCCGACGAGGTGTTCACGATCACCGCGCCTGCACCCATCCGCTCGAGCGCGGCCTTGGTCAGCCAGAACGGCGCATAGACGTTGGTCTTCATCGTATCGTCGAAATCCTGGCTCGAGATATCGGCGATGCCCGGGCGGGTCTGCTGGCGCGCGGCATTGTTGACGAGGATGTCGAGCCCGCCAAGCTGTTCGGCGGCCTGCTGAACCAGCTTGCGGCAGAAGCGTTCGTCGCGCAGGTCGCCAGGAATCGCGACGGCCTTGCGTCCCTCGGCCCGGATCAGCGCGACGACTTCGCGCGCGTCAGGTTCTTCGGCCGGCAGGTAGTTGATCGCGACGTCCGCGCCCTCGCGTGCATAGGCGATCGCCGCAGCGCGCCCGATCCCGCTATCGCCGCCGGTGATCAGCGCTCGCTTGCCGGTCAGCTTTCCCGACCCCTTGTAGCTCGTCTCGCCATGATCGGGCCGCGGCGTCATCTTCGACGCGAGACCCGGCCAGGGCTGACGCTGGACGGGGTAGGGCGGCTTGGGATAGGCGGCAGCGGCCGGCGTCGGTGCGGCGGCGGGCTTGCCCCCACCCTGAGCCGCAGCGGCAACGGTGGTCGCGGCGAGCGCGCTCGCGGTGACGGCGGCGCCCGACACGAAGGTGCGGCGTGTTGGATCGGTCATGGTTCAGCTCCCGGGATGCGTGACATCCAAAGCGCCAAGTGACTGTGTCTGTTCCGGATCTTACCGAGATTGTTTCAGGGCGCGCACCGCGGTGCTTTGCGCAATCCCTAACTCGGTATCGCCGAGTGAAACACGCCGACGACCAGCAGGACAAGCACGAGCGAGACCGCGCTCGACAGTGCGACGAGGACGGCCGCGGCCTTGCGGTTCGTGTCGAGGAGGGTCGCGAACAGCGTGACGTTGCTCGCGATCGGAAACAGTGCGATCAGCCCGACGATGACGCGGTCGCGGGGTGCGAGGATGCCGATGAACGCGGCTTCGAGCGCAAGTGCGGTGGCGATCAAAACGAGCCCGCTGACCTGCCTGACGCCGAGGATCCGGGTCATCAGCCGGGGCCGCCAGTCGTCGCGGCCAGTCTCGGCGAGGTTGAGGCCGATGACCGCCATGCCGAGAACCGACACCAGTGTACCGGCGACCGACAGGATCGGCGACGCCGCCTCGGGCATCGTGACACCCGCCGCCTTCGCGATGATCGCGCCGACGATCACATAGACGACGGGCACGCGCAGCGCCTTGGTTGCGGCCTTGCGCGTACCCTCCTTGGTCCGCGCGATCAGGAAATAGCCGATCGTGTCGCCGTACAGCGCGCTGCCGATATAGGCGCAGATCACCGTCGAGACGCCGACCTCGCCGAAGAGCGCCTGGCTGACGGGCACGCCGAAGAATGCGACGTTGAAGAACGAGAAGGAGGCCGACAGCAATTTGGGATCGAAATCGTCGCCGAGCCGCTTGGCCAACCGGTGGGCAGGAATGCTCATCAGCGCCGCGACCGCGAACATCAGCGGGGGGATCACCAGCAACTGCTGCGTTTCCGCGCCGAGCACCTTGTCGATGACCAGCAACGGGATGAGGCCGAAGACGAGGATGGTCGAGAACAGCTTCGCCGCCCAGGGCACACGCGCCCCGACGCCCCAGGCGAGCAGGATCACGCCATAAAGCGGCAGCAGTGCCGCCGCGATGTTGCCGAGCGCGCTCATTGCTGGCGCAGGATATCGTCGATGGCGCGGCCCGCGCACTCGACATTGAACCAGACCGCGTTGGTGTCGCGCAACTCGCCGTTGAGCAACTGGCCGAGTGCGTAGATGCGTGGTGCGTCTCGGCTGGCCGATATGATCCGGCAGGTCGCGCGGTGTGCGATGGCACCACCGACCGGGTGTGGTTGCAGCCAGTCCTTGGCGAGCAGATCCTTGACGAGCGTTTCCTTCATCTCGGCGAGGGTGGTCGCCTGGCCGGTGGCGTTGACGACGACCGGCGTCTCGAGCGTGTCGCTCGTCGTGAACCGGACGATGAAGCCGGTGCCGGTCGGGTTGGCAATGGTTTCATCGACTCGTCCGCGGACGCTGAGCTGCCCGCGCGTCATCGCCTCGGCGAGGCGCCGCGCGTTCACCATCGGTGTGACGAAGCGCGCCCCGGCGAAATGCGGCGCCAGCCATTGCCCGAACCGTTTCTGGTCGGCGGGTCGCAACAGGTTCCAGATCGCGGTGGAATCATGGCGGGCGGCGGTCAATATGCGCTGGAACGGTTCGTCGCCGGCGTCAGCCGCGGCGATGTCGTGGAGCAGGGCGGCTTGGGCGTCGCCGTCGGCGCGATCCTCGGCCTGCCAGTCGATCGCGCGTCCTGCGGCAGTCTCGGCCTCGATGCGGAAGAGGCGGAACAGGTCCACGACCGAGAAAGCGGCGCCGCGTTCGCGGATATGCCGGTGGACGTTTTCCAGCGTGAGATGCTGACGGTCATACCCCGTCTCGGGTGCGGGAATTTCGACCCGCGGCAGCAGGCCTTCCTTCGAAATCAGATGGATATGTCCGCGGTGCCCTTCGTCGAGCAGCGTCATCACCGCGTCGATCGCGCTGAGACCGCTTCCGAGGATGACAACGGACTGATCGCTGTCGATCCCCCTGGTCATGCGGTCCGCGGGGTAGGGCGAATCGAAATAGCCGGGTTTGCCGTTCAGGGTGGCGAACCGGTCGGGATCGGGGGTGCCGATCGTCAGGAGAACGACGTCCGTCGCGATCGTCGATCCGTCCGAGAACGTGATGGTCGCCGCATCATGGTCGCCCTCGATGCTGACGGCTTCCTGATGGTGGATACGAACGTCGATCCTCGCGCGCCGGGCCTGGTCGAGCGCCTGGTCGAGGACCTCCTGCATATAGAGGCGATATTCCCGGCGCTCGGGATATTCGACGCCATCGGGGTCGAGCGGAGTCCCGGCTGCCGCGCGCCGCGCCTCGAGCCAGGTCCGGAAATGACCCGGCTCGCGGTCATAGAGCCCCATGAGACGGGATTCGGTATTCAGACGATGCCCCGGCTGTTCCGTGCCGAACGCCAGGCCGCGCGCAAGCTCGTCGTCCCGCTCGACCAGATGGATGACCCATCCGTCGCCCGGATCATAGCATAGTCGCGTGACGGCTTCGGCGAAGGCGGCGACGCCACAGGCCCCCATGCCGATAATAGTCAATGTTTTCGGCATGATATCCCATTCGCTGACGAACGGCGACAACGCGCGGGCGCTATATGGTGCCACGGCCGAGATGAAAATTTTGTCATGTCGGCGGCGCCTCGTTCCGGCGGTGGTTCGGTGGTTTTGTGGTGGTCACCAAGGCTGTTGCCGAGGGGATTGGTCGCGACATCGCCAAATTAATCCGCGGCGCTGGCAGCCTCATGGATATCGTTGATTGTGAGAGGGTTACACTCTTGTCATGTTCCGGGAGACATTATGAGGACGATCCTTGCCGCCGTCAGCGCATTGGGTTTGGCAGCTGGCGCGATGGCCCAGACCTCACCGCCGGTGCTAGGTCTGAAGACGCAGGCCGAGCCCTATGCGACCGCGTCCGTGGTCAACCACCCGAAGACGATCGGCTGGCCCGACGGGCGCAAACCCGTGGCGCCGCGGGGGTATGAGGTCATCAAGTTCGCGGGTGGTCTGGACTATCCGCGCCAAGCGCTGCTGCTGCCCAATGGCGACATGCTGGTCGCGGAGGCGCGCACGAAGCCCAAACTGGATGCCGAGCCCGACGTCGAGCGTGGCCAGGCGCTGTCGAAGACGACGGGCTTCAGCGCCAACCGTATCACCCTGTTGCGCGACGCGGACCGCGACGGAGTCGCGGAACAGCGTTTCGTGCTGATCGAGGGGCTCAATCAGCCGTTCGGGATGCAATATGCGAACGGGCGGCTTTACGTCGCCAATACCGACGGCGTCGTCAGCGTTCCGTTCTCGCCCGGCCAGACGCGGGTGACCGCAGCGCCGCAGCCGCTCGTGTCGCTGCCCGCGGGGGGCTACAACAATCATTGGACGCGCAACCTGTTGCTGAGCCCCGATGCGCGGACGCTGTACGTATCGGTCGGTTCCGCCTCGAATGTCGGCGAGCATGGCATGGACGAGGAGAAGCGACGAGCGGCCATCCTCGCGATCGATCTGCGTACCGGGCGCGAGCGTCTCTACGCGTCGGGGCTCCGAAACCCGGTCGGCATGGCCTGGGCGCCTGGTACGAACACTTTATGGGCTGCGGTCAACGAACGCGATCAGCTCGGCGACGATATCGCGCCCGACTATCTCGTCGGCGTTCGCGACGGCGGGTTCTATGGATGGCCTTACAGCTATTACGGCAAGCAGGATCCGCGTCACGCCAATACCAAGCGCGAGTTGCTGGCGACGACGTTGCTTCCCGATGTTGCCGTCGGGCCCCATGCCGCGGCGCTGGGCGTGGCGTTCGCCAAGGGAACGTCCGCCGCGCAACAGGTCGCCTATGTTGCGCGGCACGGATCGTGGAACCGGTCCGCGTTCATCGGCTATGACGTCCTCGCGGTCCCCTTTGCCAATGGCAGGCCGACCGCCGCGCCGCAGCCGTTCCTGACGGGGTTCGTTGCGAACGAGAAGACGGGCGAAGTCTATGGTCGACCGGTGAGCGTGCAGACGCGCGATGATGGCGCGATCTTCGTCGTCGACGATGCCGGGGATACCGTCTGGCTGGTGCGACGCACCGCGTGACCGCCAAGGCGCTGATCGTTCTGGCGGCGATGTGTGGGTGTTTCGACGCGTCCCGGGTGTCGGCGCAGACCGTGCCGTTCATCGATACCGAAGACGCGACGCTGTCGGAGGTCGATGTCGGCGACGGGACGGTCCATCCGATCGTCACGGTCGACGTCCGCAACGGCGATTATGCGCGCGGCGCCTATGACGACGATGATGCCGGCCTCGCCAGGGTCCCGGTCCATCTCTCGGTCGGTGGTGCCGCCGTGCTGACGCGCCGCGCGGACGGGCAGGGGACCTTGTTTCTGGTTGGGCAAAGTTCGAACGGCTTTCACGCACCGCGCGCCGACGAGCGGTCGCGCCCGCGCAGTTGGTATGAAAGCAACACGATCGTCGCTCTTGCATGGCGGCCTGTCGATGGGCTCTCCGCCGCGGCGGCCTATGCCATTAAGGCCAGCCCCAACGGGGTGGCGAACACGACTCACGAGGCCAGCCTGACGATCCTCTACACCGGCGATAACGCAGTGGGATTTCTCGCGCCGCGTTTCGCCGCGACGAAGCGGACCAAAGGCGAGGGGGGCTTCTACACGATCGCCGGCATCGCCCCCGCCTTTGCGCTGACACGCGCAAAAGACGGTCCGACGCTCACGATGCCGGTCTCGGCCGGCGTCGGCTGGCGGGGCTTCTATGCAGCGGACAGCGGCGACAGGGTATATGGCAGCGCCGGGGTGGCGGTCGCGCAGCCCGTCAAGATCGCTGGTGCGGCGGCATCGTTGCAGGGCGAAATCCTTGCCGTGGTCCGTGACCATCAGCTGGCCCGGCTCGACGCTCCCGGTGGCACGACCGCCGATGTCGTGCCCTTGGCGACCCTGTCGATCACCATGGCCTGGTGACTTCCGCGCGCAAGCGGTTGCAGCCTCCCATTTTGGCGGCGAGGCTCGGGCGCCCTGTTCACGGGTGAAGGCTCCGAGAGCGTCAGTGCATCATCATACGCGCAGCAAATTGGAATTCACAATTTGCGGTTAATGCACTTTAAACCGCTTGCAGTCGCAATTACGAAATGAATTTGCTGCATATGCCTCCTTGTCGAAAGACAGACACTTTTTTAATGAGGGGGATTCACATGCGCTACTGGCCAATCGGCAAGCCCATCAGGGGCTAAACAGTCAACAGCCTGTGCTCTTATATTCTTTAATTAACGCATCCTGCACGGCATAATGCAATGTGTTACTAGAGAAATAGTAAGGCGCACAGGAGTGATGACTGGCAAATATTGTCATGAATAAAATCATGAGCCAATTTGCGATATTGAATACCGTGAAGCCCGATAACGGCTGAACTCGAAAATGCCCGGCTTTCCAAGCCGGGCATTTTTTTGCCATCAAGACCTGGCCATGGCCTTTACCGGCATCTCAAAGGTGAAGGCCCGAGGAACAAGCCCAAGTACTTTTACAGCCTTTTGCATGGCTTCGTTATGCGTCGATATCGTGAAGTGGATTTCGGTGAACCAACCGTTCAGATGAGTTTTCCGAAATCGCGATAGCACGGCAGCAAAGGCTGCGGGAGCGGTAGGCGAACCCCAGGCAAACGTGATTGTGAGCGTTCGATCATCATGGTCCTCGCCCCAATTGATACCGCCAACGCACGTTCCGCTTTCGTCAAAAGCCAGAATTGCGGGATGATCCCATTTGCATGGGGGATATCTCAGCCAGCCATTCTGCTGATGATCAACACCCGCGGCGTAGGCCGCTCTCAGGCCTTCTTTGCTGTGTGCAAGTTTGGTAACATGCTCCAACCGTAAACTCATGTTACAGCTCTCCGCCTGTACTTGAGGATCTAGAGATCGCAGAACGGCGCACACGGGTGCTCATTGCCACTCGCAGCCGCCTACCTGGCTGGGAGCGGTTGTCGACCGATGGGTGCCGATACCAGGCCTTGTGCTTAGTTACTGGCGGCATCCATTCAGGCGCGTTCGCGATCTCGGGGTTTGTGCCTTTGGGCGCAGCATGGACCATCCCGCTTGCCCAAGTATCGATCAACGGCGCTGGTCGCGCCGCATGGATCCTTTCGTCGACCCGTCCGCGCCGTAGACTAAACAAAAACAGCCGCCAACCTCGAAAGGTTGACGGCTGCCTTCACACAGATGGGCGCTGGGACCAGCTGTGAAATGCGCTTAGGCGAATGCGATCTTCGCCTGGCGACGACGAACGCGCATCGATGCGCCGATGCCGCCGATACCGAACAGCATGATTGCCCAGGTGCCAGCCTCGGGAACTGCTGCCGTCGGCTCGAAGGTTGCGGTGCCGGCATAGGAGCCGTTGCCACGCGACATGCCGTTCACGACGATCTGGTTCGTCGCACCCGACGTGATCGCGATGTTGTTGATCTCGAAGAACTCGGCATTGCCGACGATGGTCTTCGTGGCTGCGAAGCCGTTGATGAACACCGACAGGATGTCGAGATCGGTCGAGCTCGTCAGACGCGTGGTGTTCGTGCTCAGCGTGCCGCTAGCCAGACCAGTCTGATCGATGATGAAGTTGAAGGTATCCGTGAACGAACCCGACGCGATGCCCGAACGACCGAAATCTGCCGAAACGGTACCGTCCGTGATATCACCGCTGACGGTGAACTCGGGGTTGCCCGGAACGAAATCGATTGCGTGAGCTGCAGGGGCCATCGCGAAAGCCGATGCGAATGCCATGGTCGAGAGTAGTAGACGCTTCATGATGGTTCCCTCTATTTGATACTTAACAAGCTGTTACCGACGGGCATGGCGATTCGCAAACCGATATAACGCTGAGATTTCCCCATGATCTCAATAATGTCCAAGTTTGGGACAATCGGCCTTCCTTCGTCGCAGACGGGGCCGGAAGGCACGTTCCGCTTCACGCGCCGCTAGGCCTTATGCCCTCCTGGGAACCGGCCCCAAGGAGGCCGGAAAGCGCGATTTCGGCGCATGGGCGCGCGCCGCTTCATAGGGATGGCATGGCCTCGCCGTGTCCCGGGGCGATACGGGTGGCCTATCAATGGTGCGGGCGATGGCATTCTCGGCGATCGTGCCGATGGCTTTGAAAATTAGGTAAAAGACGCTAGCTTTACCGCTGATAGTTCGTCGGGAGAAATACGTGATACGGGTAGAGGCGCGGCCGCAGCCAAGCGGGTCGTGGACTGACGTCGGTAGCGGCCTGGCGCGCTGGACAGCGCGGTGGTGGCCGCTTCTGATAGGATTGGCGTGCCTCATCCTGCCGACAGTGAGCCGGCTGGCGACCGTCAGCTGGTCCACCGAACAGGGCGCGCACGGGCCCATTATCTTCATTTCCGCGCTGTGGCTGATCTGGCGTGCGCGGCCGTGGGAGGTCAGCAAGCGCCAATCCTTCCTTCCTGTCGGCTTGCTGCTGGTCCCCGCGCTGCTGCTCTATTCCGTAGGGCGTATTACCAGCATCTTGGCGATCGAGGCCCTGTCCCTCTACACCGTGATCGTAGTATTATTATGGACTTATCTCGGTAAGGAGGCACTCAAGAGGCTGTGGTTCCCCTTGGTGTACCTGCTGTTCATCATCACGCCGCCGGAAAACTGGGTTTTCGTCGCTACGCGTCCCATCAAGGACTTGATTTCCGATGCTTCCGTAAACTTGCTGGCCGCATTCGGTCTCCCCATCGGGAGTACCGGAACGGTTATCCAGATTGGCGGATATCAGTTGCTGGTCGCAACGGCGTGCTCCGGGATAAACTCCCTGATCGGCATTTGTGCGTTGGGTGTTTTCTACGTCTATCTTCGGCATGGCAATGCACCACGCTACGCGATATTGCTGATATCGTTGATGATACCGCTTGCCATCGCGGCAAACTTTTTACGGATCATCATACTGGTTCTCATGACCTATTACATATCCGAGGAGGCCGCGCAGGGCTTGGCGCACGAGCTGGTTGGCATGGGCATGTTTATCCTGGCATTGCTTATGCTGCTGGGACTGGATGCGGTGCTGCATCCTATTGTTTCACGTTGGGGCCGAAAGTAACGACATGACCATCGCTCGATTTACCCGACGAGAAGCTGCCCTGGGTCTCGCCTTCGGCATAACCGCAGGCGTCACCTATGCTCGACGTCCTACCGAGCTCGTCGTTGCCATTCCTTCCGGAAACCTGAACGACGCCATTCCAAAGCAAGCAGCCCCTTGGGCGATGGTGCCGGATGTCAGCTTTGTTCTACCCCCCGAGGATGAAGCAAAAGCGGCAGCCGTCTATGAGAAGCAGCTGATGCGCAGTTACGGTGCCGATGGCGCTCCGCCCATCATGCTTCTGATCGCCTATGCGTATCGGCAGAGCGGCATGTTGATGGTGCATCGTCCTGAGTCCTGCTACCCCGGATCCGGTTTTACCATCACCGATATACGAGACGTGGATATTCCACTGGGCAAAGGCATCAGTGCACCAGGGCGCTTCCTAACGACAGTGCGCGATACCCGTACAGAGCAGGTTCTTTATTGGACTCGACTGGGGAATCGTTTCCCGGTGTCGTGGGATGATCAGCGGCGGTCCATCGCAATGCAGAACCTTGCCGGCCTTGTCCCCGATGGGGCGTTGATACGATTTTCGATCATCGATCCGGATGCCAAGGCGGCAGAGGCAACCATGATGGGCTTTGCGAAAACATTGTTCGAGTCCTGCGGCGCCTCTGGCCGCGCACTTCTCGCTGGCCCGATCAACGCCTAGGCGATGAGGGTCGCAAGCCACTGAATATATCGTCAAATCTCGCCGCGACCATGAATATGGTGGGAGCGGCAGCGCCCTCATTGTCACGTCACTTGCTCAGCGCGCACAGCAAATAGCACCACACCGTATCAACCGGCTTTTCATCCATCGATCGCCGCAGGTATAAAACGCGCAAGCCCCGCAAAAATCACGACGCTTAGCCAGTTCTATACGGTTCCCATCTCGTTTCCTTCTGCATTATGTCTAAGGTAATTGCTTATGTCAGCATCCTCCAGGTTCCTCATCACCAAGCGGCAAACACTGTCTGCCGCAGCCCTCGCACTCACGCTGGCGGCAGCGGCCTGTAATAAAGCCGGACCGAGCGGCCAGACGGTTGCTACGGTCAATGGCGAAGCCATCACGCAAAGCGAGCTCAATTTCGAGCTGGGGTTGAGCGGGGCCAACGCGCAAAACTCGAAAGACCTTCAGCCAAAGGCGTTGCAGGCCCTTATCGATCGAAAGCTGGTCATCCAGGCCGGCGAGCGCGATGGTCTATACAAGAAGCCGAACGCTGTTCTTGCTGTGGAGCGTGCCAAAAATATCGTGATGGCGAACCTTGCGCTGCAATCGGTCGCAGCAGGCGTGCCTCAACCGGTCACGACGCGCGACGTCGAGACGTATCTGGCGAAGCATCCCGAACTGAGTAGGGAGCGCCGGACACTGTCGGTGGAACAGATTCGTTTTCCAGCACCAAATAACCCGAGCCTGATCGCGGCTATGAAGCCGGCAAAGACACTGGCGGAATTGACAGCAGTTCTGGATAGCCGGGGCGTGAGCTATCAGCGGGCAACGGTGGAGCTCGACAGCGCAAGTCTGGATCGTAACGCACTCGGTCGATTGATGACGACGGTGAACGGTGAGCCTCTGGTTATTCTCGAAGGTGCAACGGCGATCGCCAATCATGTTATAAGCGTCCGTCCAGCCGAAGCGAGCTCCGCTGCTATCAATGAACTCGCCAAGCAGGGGATCGCACGTGATCGCATCCAGGCAGGCATCGTTCAGCATCAGGCGGCGCTGCGGAACGCGGCGAAGATCGAGTATGCCAAACCCCTCGATCCCAAGGCGAAGGCTTCTCAGTAATTCCGATTGAAGGCTCTTTCGATCGGCGCCCGTTGGCGCGGAGTGCGTCAGCCTCCGCTACAACGGGCAAGGACGTGCCGCTGACGTCCGCGACAGAGGGGACTCTGCGGATCTGACATGCCGCTGGGTGAAGTTTCGTCTGAGGGCGGCAGCGTCGCGGACGCATGCGGGCGCGGCCGCGATGATGCCGTGTCGACTCTATGTCAGGCAAGCGTCGCCGGCTTGGATAGGACCGGCAGATGTATCGCGGGTTGCACCGTTTGCCAGCGGACGTCCCGGTGCGATCAGGCCGTCGTTCACGCCGCCGCACCGACCCGCGGCGCGATCGTAATGCGTACCATGATGAACTTGTATCGCCCGAAGTCTGGTGAACTGACCGCTTTGCGGTTCGGTAAGGTCGCGCCGATGCAGACCAAGAGTGCCTCGCCGCCTTTGCGTGCGATCCTGCCTACGCGCTGGAAAGCAGCGAGTACTTATTCTCGGTGTGTAGCAAGCTGAGTTCAAGTACGGCGTTCACTCTGTCGAGCAGCGTCAGCCACCTGATAAGATCCGCGAATTAGCGCTGGGTGAAAGGGCCCTGAAGAGCCATCGGCGCCGTCATTCGGCGCTAAATTACCGGTTACCGCGCAATGTGGGTAGCAGGAGGTAAAGATGATTTAGATTATGGTCGGCAGAGCATGTCTCATGCCTGGCGCCAACATCTTCGGTATCATCACAGCAACCCTAAGGCGGCTGAAAACCGTCAGACAGGCTATTCCGATCCAAAAGTTATCCGGGATAAGAACTCAGAAGCCGTCGCTTGTCGCAAGAATGAATCTTTTCCAATCGATTCATCATAACGTAAAAAAACTGTAACAATTTTATCAATGCCATAGCATGCAAAAACAAAGGACGACCCACTATCAGATAGCGAGTCGTCCTTTATGTTCGACTTAACCCTTGAAAGGCTTGCCGTTCTGCCAATAACGCATAAAATTTCCTTTGAGTTAAATGGATTATGCTGCCGCCCCGCGGCAAGACCGTCCTGCCCGGTCGTGGTTAATATGGCAATCTACTAAAACCGAGTCGGGATCCAATATTCGTTGAACAGAGCGTTTTGGCCGACGAATCGGTGGAACTCCCGTTACTAGGGTGACGACTCGTTAATCAGTGTTACACCAGGCCCGTGGTGGCGAGGTCGATTGCGGAGAGGAAGGCCTTCGGGCATCGATCGTCGCGACTGACGACGCCGCGCCCGTCTCTAAAACGACCGAACATGGCCTCGATACGGCTCCGGCTTCGGCAGCGGCGCCGGTGATATCTCGGCCTGAAGGTCATAGGGCTTGGTCCAAGGCAAGGCCGCTCTTAGGCATCAGCAATGCGGCTAGCTACATTTCCGATCCGTGCCCTCACAGGCGTATTGATGCTCGTAACCGGGCTCAGCATCATCGAGTCCAATGAATGGTGGATCAGGATCTGGGACTTTCCCCGGGTCCAGATACTTGGCCTCCTGCTCTTGGGCGGAGGCTTGGCGCTGTGGCTGGATCGGCAGGCAGGACGATGGATCGCGTTGGGGTGCGCCGTTGCAGCCGGGTGGCAACTCTATCGCATCTATCCGTATACGCCGCTTGCGAAGACGGAGCTGGCCTTTGCGGATGATGCCTCAACTGCACAGAGCCGGTGTTTCGGCGTCCTTTCGCTGAACGTGTTGGAGTCCAATCGAGACTATGGGCGAACGGCGCGGCTGATCGACCGGGTTCGGCCCGATATCCTGCTATTGATGGAAACCGACCAGCGCTGGGCCGATGCATTGGCCAAGCAGCTTGCGCGCTATCCACACCGGCTCGAACAACCGATCGGCAATACCTACGGCATGATCTTCGCCACGCGGCTGCCGATGCACGATGGGCGGATCGAAACGATCGCCCAAAAGGATACGCCGTCGGTCCATGCCGAGCTGACGGCCGGTGATCGATTTCGCGTGATAGCACTTCACCCGCGCCCGCCCGTTCCCGGGCAGGATACCGAGGCACGCGACGCCGAGATCGCGATCGCGGCGAGTCGCGCCGCCCGTACGAAGTTGCCGGTATTGGCCATCGGCGACTTCAACGATGTCGCATGGTCCCACACCTCGCAGCTGTTCAAACGCGTCGGAGGCTATCTCGACGCTCGGATCGGTCGGGGCACGTTCGCGACCTTCCCCGCGCGCACGCCGCTGCTCGGTTGGCCGCTCGACCACATGTTCGTCACACCCGAGTTCAAGGTGCATAGCCTGGAGGTGCTGGAAGATGTGGGTTCAGACCATCTCCCGATACATTCGCGTCTTTGCCTGACCGGCCGGTCAGGCGCCAACAAGGCGCCTGATGCAGTGTCGAACGAAGACCGCAAGGACGTGAAGGAGGTCCTTGAGGAGTATCACGAGGACCGGCGCGAGCGGTAAGCCACGCTCACCGATTTGACGTACGTGATTGGGGCAGAGCGGTTGCAGTACGACCAACTCAAGACATTGGGATCTGACGAACGGCTTTGGCATCGCATGACAGGGTAGGGGGCACAGAGATGGTGCCGATCAATCGCCGAGCAACTCGCCCGTGCTTCGCGCTGCTTCACCAGCGGTCCCTTGTCCAGAATGGCGCAAACGGCACGGCGGTAATGCGCATGACGTACATGGGCTGACCGGGGTGCCAACTCCGTTTAACAGGGATCCGGCGACCAGATGGGAATGACGCTGTGATTGTCGGGTGACCGACGCCGACGAGATGGCATTGGAGAACCGGTTGGAACATGATGCCTGGTGGCAGACCTATCTGGATCAATGGACGGCGTTCCCGTTTCATGACCTGATCGCGGCTGTCGCAATCCTGAGCACGGCCCTTCTCCTGGGTATCGTTGCAGCGCGCCTTGCCTGTAGATACCTCCTGCCGGCCTTGGCGCCGCGCCACGCCGACGTGGTCGCGCCGCGCCTGATGGCGATTACGCGCGCCGGCGTGACGGCGCTGGTCCTGACGGCGTTTCTTGGCGTTCGGGGGCTCAACCCCGGCGCCGATCTTCTGCTTGCGGCGGGTCTCGGCATCGCGGTCGCGGCGCTGGCCTATCAGTTCGGCCGTGCGCTCGGTCTTCGAAGCCGACCGGCGTCGCTGATTGCCGCCGCCCTGTTTCTCATCGTGCTGGCAAGCCGACTGGGCGGCCTGACCCCGTTGATCGCGGGGCTGGATCGCGCGAGCATGGGGGTCGGCACCCGGCGCATTTCGCTGCTCGACATCGTCAACGCGGTCGGCTTGTCGCTGCTTCTGTTCCTCGCCGCGCGCGCGCTGCTCGGGCTGATCCTGCGCTGGATCGGACAGGCGCGGCTGCTCGACGCGGCGCAACGCGTGCTGTTCCAGAAACTCGCGCAGATTGCGGTCGTCACCGTCGCGATCTTCGTCGGTATCGATCTTCTGGGCATCGATCTCACGGCGCTGGCCGTGTTCTCCGGCGCGTTCGGGCTCGCGATTGGGTTCGGCTTGCAGAAAACGCTCGGCAATCTGATCGCCGGCCTCATCCTGCTGCTCGACCGATCGATCAAGCCCGGCGACGTCATCGCGGTCGGCGACACCTTCGGCTGGGTCAACAAGATCGGCGTTCGTGCGGTCTCGGTCCTGACCCGCGATGGCAAGGAGCATCTGATCCCGAACGAACGGCTGATGACCGACGAAGTCGAAAACTGGTCTTTCTCAAGCCGGGACGTCAGGGTTCATGTCGGATTTCGGGTGTCATTCGATTGCGATCTGCGACTGGCGCAAAGGCTCGCCGTCGAGGCCGCGTCCGTCTCGCCCCGTGTGCTGACCGAACCCGCCCCTGTCTGCTGGATCAAGGAATTCGGCGACAATGGGGTGGAATTCGACCTGCGGATCTGGATCGACAGCCCCGAGGCGGGGGTCGGGAACGTCACAAGCGACGTGTTCTTTGGCATTTGGGACCTGTTCAAGGAACACGGCGTCACCATCCCGGTGCCTCAGCGCGATCTCCGTTTTCATTCTCCATCGGGCGAGCAAACGCCCCCGGCCTAGGCCACCGCCGCAGTGATCAGGGCGCCCGTTCGATAAAGCGGGGCACTGCTCCGCGGCGTACGGCCCGGATCCTGCTCGGGATCCTCATGTCGATCCACCGTAAGCGATTGCAGACAGGCGCTATCGAGGGTTTGTATCCTCCCCAAATGCCAACCAATCAAGCGGATCACCGAAAGACTTCACAGTGGCACTGCGGATGGGCAAGAGACGGCATGCACACTGACGATGCAGACACGGTGCACTATCGCCTGCGCCGCCAGAGCCGAACCCCGGCGTGGCTGGCCCTGTCCTGGCGGGCGCTGGTCGCGTTGGCGCTGATCGGCATCGCGCTCGCGGTGCACTGGTTCGATCGCGAGGGCCTGCGGCAGAACTCGGGCGAGCCCGTGACCTTCGCCGACATCCTGTATTTCACGATGATTACCGTCACGACGGTCGGCTACGGCGACATCGTGCCTGTGACCCAGCAGGCGCGGATGTTCGATACCTTCGTCGTGACGCCCATCCGGCTCTTCGTATGGCTCATCTTTTTAGGTACCGCATATGATTTTCTGCTCAAGGGCGTCTGGGAGAAATGGCGCATGTCGGTGATCCAGCGACACCTCGAAGACCATGTCGTGGTCGCCGGGTTCGGTACGAGCGGGTCTGAGGCCGTCAGCGAACTCATCCGTCGCGGCGCCGATCCAGGCATGATCGTCGTCGTCGACGAGCGCGCCGCGGCGTTACGCACGGCGGAGAGTTGCGGCACGACGGTGATGGAGGGAAACGCCACGCGCAACGCCGCGCTGGAGGCCGCCCGACTCTGCAAGGCCCGCGCGCTCATCGTTTCCGCCGGCCGCGACGATACCTCGATCCTTATCGTGCTGACGGCGCGGCGGATCGCGCCCGATCTGCCGATCAGCGTGGTAATCCGGTCGGAGGACAATGAAGCGATTGCGCATCAGGCAGGCGCAAACGTCGTCATCAACCCGGCCAGCTTCGCCGGCCTTCTGCTCGCCGGGTCCACGCACGGCGCTCACACCGCCGAATACATGGCCGATCTTGCCGCGTCGGGCGGGCGTGTAGTCCTGCGGGAACGCGAGGTCGCTGCCGACGAGGTCGGCAAACCGCTTGCCGCCATCGCCACCGGACTCGGCCACCGCATCTATCGTGGGCATCAGGACTTCTGCTTCTGGGAACCCGAGGCCGCCCGTCTGGAAGCGGGCGATATCATCGTTGAGGTTGTCCCCCGGCGCTAAATTACCACCAAATGTCCGGCCAGCGCCGTTTTTTGCGGGGGCACCTCGTCTACCGGATCCATGGCGTTCTTCATCAAGATTAGGCGAGGCCTCGTTTCGATCGCCTGACGGCCGAACCGAAATCGTCGCCGGCCGGCTGAAAATGGCGGATTGGCCGTTCGAATCCGGCATGATGATCGAGATGTCCTTGTTCCCTCGGACGTCGGTTTGCGGCCAGAGGGCGATGCGTACGGCCCCATGATCATCGAAGGCTCAGAGGCTGTTGCGTCGGTCAACGACGATGAAGCGCGACACGGAGAATTGCTGGTCAGGGGGCGTGAGCTCAATGGCGGTAAACGGGCGTTCCCGCTGCACCTGCGGGCCTATAATCAGGGCGCAGCGTTCAGGCTCGAGATTCCTGCCGAGCCAAGACAGGGAGAAATACGGCTTTCGTCCGAGACGACCGCGCTTCGCTTCCCGCTCGATTACGCATGCCGAGGGCGAGACGTATCGATAATAGGTTCCCGACACCGTCCATCGCTTGTCGAGCTCGATCGACGCGCCGGCATAGAGGTCGGTTTCGTACCAGCCCGGCAGGGCGCCATCGTTCGGCTGGCCGAGCCCGGGCTTCGACCCCTGGATACTGTTCCATGTTCCGGCAAGCACACTGGCCTTCTTCTCAGCCGGCAGCATCGTCTCGGTCGGACGCTCATCGCTTTGCTTAACCGGGCGTCCTGCGCTGTTGCCCCCGACGACAGCACTACCGACAGGGCGAGGCCGCAAGCGAGGCCGGGCCAATCGTTTCCCCATCGTAACACTCGTTCGCAACTGACAAGGCTCAGCGTCGTTCCTTTCACTGGACACGACATTAACCATGAATAGGAGGTACATTGACCGAGCCGGTACCGAATGATGCGGGACAGCCAGCAGCGGGACGCAAGGCGGAGATCAATCCACCTGTATTCTTCGTTTCGGCAGGCCTGATCCTGGCCTTCGCCCTCTTCGGCGCACTCGCCCCGGAGACCGCGAACCGGGTGTTCACGACCGTGCAGGCGCTGATCGTCGCGGATTTCGGCTGGTTCTACATCGCCGCGGTCGCGGGGTTCCTGATCTTCGCCATCTTCCTGATGTTCAGTCGTTATGGCGATGTGAAGCTCGGGCCCGACGACAGCGAACCGGATTACAGCTACCCGTCCTGGTTCGCGATGCTGTTCAGTGCGGGGATGGGCATCGGCCTGATCTTCTTCGGGGTGGCCGAGCCGATCCAGCATTACGCATCGCCGCCCGTGGGCGAGGGCAAGACGATCGCGGCCGCGCGCGAAGCGATGGTCCTCACCTTCTTCCACTGGGGCCTGCACGCCTGGGCGATCTACATCGTGGTCGGACTGGCGCTCGCCTATTTCGCGTTTCGCCGTGGACTACCGCTCACCATCCGCGCGGCACTCTACCCGCTGATCGGCAAGCGGATCTATGGCCCGATCGGCCACGCCGTCGACATCTTCGCGGTGCTGGGCACGATGTTCGGTGTTGCGACGTCGCTTGGTCTCGGCGTGCTGCAGGTGAATGCCGGGTTCAATCACCTGTTCGGCCTGCCGACGAGCATCCCCGTTCAGCTCGTCCTGATCGCCGCCATCACCGGCATGGCCACGCTGTCTGTCGTCGCCGGACTGGACAAGGGCGTGAAGCGTCTGTCCGAGCTGAACATCATCCTGGCCGGACTGCTGCTCGCCTTCGTCCTGATCACAGGGTCGACGGTGTTCCTGCTTCAGGCCTTTCTGCAGAACATCGGCACCTATCTCGGCGAAGTCGTGCCGCGTACCTTCCGCCTCTACGCCTACGAACCCAACCCGTGGCTGGGCAATTGGACCTTGTTCTATTGGGGTTGGTGGATCGCCTGGTCGCCCTTCGTCGGCATGTTCATCGCCCGCATCTCGCGTGGGCGCACGATCCGCGAATTCATCGGCGGCGTGCTGCTGGTGCCGACCCTATTCACCTTCCTCTGGATGACGGTGTTCGGCAACACCGCGATCGCGCTGGACATGGCCGGTACGGCCGCCATCGCCGACACCGTCGCCAACAATCTGCCGGTGGCGTTGTTCGAGACACTGGAGCAGCTGCCCTTCGCAACGATCGTCTCGGGTATCGCGACACTCTTGATCATCACCTTCTTCGTCACGTCGGCGGATTCCGGGGCATTGGTCATCGACATGATCACATCGGGCGCGGCGGAGAACCCGCCGGTGTGGCAGCGTGTATTCTGGGCGGTATCCGCGGGCGCCGTCGGTGCGGTGCTGCTGGTCGCCGGTGGGCTCCAGGCCCTTCAGACTGCCGCGATCGCCAGTGCATTGCCATTCGCGGTGGTGATGGTGTTCATTTGCTATGGGCTGCTGCGCGCCCTGCAGACCGAGGGCCAGGAAGCGTTGGACCTGTCCGCCGCGGGTTCCGATCCGATCGCCGAAACGCCGTTGAGTTGGCAGCAGCGCCTCGCGACCATCACGCGCTTCCACGACAAGCGTGAGGTTGCGGCGTTCCTCACCGATACGGCAAGCCCGGCGCTCGACGCGGTAGCGGCACAGATGCGCGACAGCGGCCTCTCGCCAACCCTCGTTCAGGACGAAAACCAGGTCGAGCTTCGCATCCCGCACGGCGAGCGTGGCGAGTTCCGCTACGGGGTTCGGGCACGCGGCTTCCGCCAGGCAAGCTTCGCCTGGGCGGCATCGCGCAAGGCGAACGAGCAGGAGCGTCTCCACTACCGGGCGGTGGCGCATTCCTCGGAGGGAGAGCCCGCGCATGATGTGACCGGCCTGAGCGACGAACAGCTGATCAACGATCTCCTCAATCGGTATGCGCGCTTCCGCCACGCCCGGCGGATGACCTGAGCAGGGGCTGTTCGCCGACCAGGAGCCGCCGCCGAGAATAACATGCCGAACAGAGAGAAGATCACGGACAGTGCCAACGAGCGCGCCATCGACGAGTCGATTGCCGGCACCGCGCCAGGCCTCCCCGATGGCGGGCTCTCGCCTGCCGAGGACCTGCCGGAGGAGCCAAGTGACGAGGACGTTGCACGGATCGCGGCCAAGCGCGGTGCGCCTGACCCAACCAATAACTTCCTAGGTCTGCGATAGGCCTGGTTTTTCCGGGTCAATCAGCGTGACTTCGTCGGCAGGTTCGAAGCGTAGCGTCCACCGGGGGTAGCCTTCCGGTGAAATCTCGATGTCGGGCAGGCCGACCGGGTCCGAGCCGGTTTCTACCCATCCAGCGCCATGGCACCGATCGCAGGCAGTGCGCTTGCAGCGGAAGCTTACGAGATCAATCTCGGTATTCCATTGGCCGCGGCCTTTGCACAATGGGCACATCGCATCCAAGCTCCCCTTACGGGGCTGGATCGGAACGATGTCGAAGGCGTGGGGGCTGTCTGGACCGTCGCAATAGACGATGTTGCTGGCGTGAGGCATGCGCCGCAGTCGCGGAACAGCCGTCTCAATGCAATATGGCCTTGGTGCGCTCAGCGACCATTTATCAGGCGGTGATCCCGTCTCGCGCTGCCTGATCTCGGCAAGCATGCGATAACCAGCACGGCGCGCTTCCTACGCGCCAGGAACGGGTCGGTTGTTCTCAGACACCCTGTCGACGCCGGATTGCCGATGACCCCTCGGACACCCTCCGCAACGATCATTCGAAACTGCGAGAAACGCGATCTGCCGCGCTCGATGGAATGCAGTATGCGACGCCATCTGTAGCACTGGGCGCCTCGCGAGGCGTTGATTCTATTGAATTTCGCCAATCTCAACCGCTTGGCGATGAGATGGTGACCCCTACGGGAATCGAACCCGTGCTTCAGCCGTGAAAGGGCCGCGTCCTAACCGCTAGACGAAGGGGCCTGCGTGGTTGGAGGCGCCTAAGGCCAAGTGGCTGGCCCGTCAACCCTTCAATCGGCCCAAGCGGCATCTTCGACGTGCAATTCTGCTGCGGGGCGCGATGCCCAGTCGTCGATCTTGGCGCGACCGGCGAGCCAGAGCTTGCGGTGCGGGGCCGCGCCGAGCAGCGCCTGACCGAGCGGCGTCTCGGCGGCGCGGAACGCCATCGCCTTGACGCTGCGGCCGTCGTCGCCCGCGACGATCGTGCGGACATGGCCATTGCCCACCACATCCGCCTTGATCACGCGGACCGGCCCCATCGCGACGCGCGGTGCGGGCCAGCCCATCCCATAAGGTCCCCCTGCGTCCATCGACTCGACCAGCGCAGGATTGACCCCGCCCGCGGCCAGGACCGCATCGAGCAAAAGCGCACGGCCGTCATTGGACTGCGAGACCGCTGCGGCGAGCCGGTCCTCGAGGAAGTCGGCGAAAGCCGGGATCGCCGCTTCGGCAATCGTCAGTCCGGCCGCCATCGCGTGGCCGCCCCCTGAAACGAGCAGGCCCTGCTCACGCGCCGCCATCACCGCCGCGCCGAGGTCCACGCCCGGGATCGACCGGCCCGATCCCTTGCCGATGCCGTGTTCGTCGATCGCGATGACGATCGCGGGCCGACCGAGCTTTTCCTTCAGCCGGCCTGCGACGATGCCGATGACGCCGGGATGCCAGCCCTGTCCGGCGACGACCGAGACGCTGCGCTCGCGGCTGGCGAGCAGGTCGGCGGCCTCCTGCACCGCGGTCTCGATCGCGCGGCGTTCCTCGTTGAGACGGTCGAGCTCCTCGGCGATCCCGCGCGCCTCGTCGGGGTCCTGCGTGGTCAGCAGGCGGACGCCGAGATCGGCGCGGCCGATGCGCCCGCCGGCGTTGATCCGCGGGCCGAGCGCGAAGCCGAGATCGGTGCAGGTCGGGTTGCGCGTCAGTCGCGACGCCGCGATCAACGCCGCGACGCCGATGTTGCGGCGCGCGCCCATGACCTTCAGCCCCTGTGCGACGAACGCACGGTTGAGCCCGCGCAACTGCGCGACGTCGGCGACCGTGCCGAGCGCGACGATGTCGAGCAGGTCGATGAGCTTGGGCTCGGCGCGGTTCTCAAAGAAGCCACGCGTGCGCAGCGTGCGGACGAGCGCGGCGGCGGCGAGGAAGCACATGCCGACCGCAGCGAGATGGCCGTGTGCGGCGCCCTCATCCTCGTCGAGCCGGTTGGGATTGACGAGTGCCAATGCGTGCGGGAGCGCAGTCGAGCATTTGTGGTGATCGATCACGATCACATCGACCTTCGCATCGCGCGCGGCATCGAGCGCGTCGAACGCCTGCGCGCCGCAGTCGACGGTGACGATCAGCGAGGCGCCTTCGCCCGCGAGCCGGACCATGGCCTCGCCCGACGGGCCATAGCCTTCGAGCAGGCGGTCGGGGATATAGGCGCGCGCCTCGATCCCCAGATCGCGCAGCACGAGGATCATCAGCGCGGCGGAAGTCGCGCCGTCGACGTCGTAATCGCCGAAGATCGCGACCTGTTCGCCCGCCTGCACCGCATCGGCGAGCCGATCGGCTGCGCGGTCCATGTCGCGGAAGATCGACGGGTCGGGCATGAACGCGCGGATCGACGGCGTGCGGTGCGCGTCGAGCGCCTCGCGCGGGCAGCCGCGTGCGAGAAGGAGCTGGGTCACCAGATCGTCGCCGCCAAACCCGTCGCGCGCGTCTGCGGCGAGCGAGCGCCAGCGCCAGGGCTGGCCGAGGATCGAGGAGGTTACGCCGAGAACTGTCATGCGCCGGAGGTAGTGGCTGCGGGGGGATTGTCGAGCGGGTTCACCGACGCGGCCAGGCCACCCTCCCCCGGCGGGGGGGGCGTCACTTGATCCAGGGGCGTTCGCGAAACCATTTCGTGACGATGTATTTGACGCCCTCAACCACCGGCATGCCTTCGTGGAGCGTCAGGCCATTGGGGCTGCCGTCGGGGCTCATGTTGTTCCACGCGAGCAGCAGCCCGCGCTTGGGCGCGACCTTGACGCCCGCCTGCGGGAACCACGTGGCGCCACCCTCGGGCACGTCGTTCAGATAGACCATCGCGGTCCAGGTGCGCTGGCCGCCCTGTTCCTGCATCTTGTCCCAATAGCTTTCGCTCGCATGGAAATAATCGTGATGCGCGCGAAATTGCTGGCCGGGGGCGTAACGCTGCCCCTGCATCGTTTCGCCATGCGGCAGGTCAATGCCGAGCAGCGCGGCGATCGCCTCGTCGGTGGGTTGCACATCGGGGGACCAGCGATCCATGTCGCAGCTCTCCGACGTGCGGAAACTGCTGTTCGGGCGGTCGGACAGCAGCGTCGACGGTCGCCGCTTCGAATCAATCAGCGCGATGAGCGCGCGACAGGTTGCGGCGTCGAGGAAATTGGCGTGGTGATAGAATTGCACGCCGTCGATCGCGATCCGCTGGACCTTCGGATTGGCGTCGAGCCGCGCGGCGACGCTGGCGCCCGCCGCCTGCCGCGTCGGCGCCATCGGATCCTGCGGCTTGGCTTTGGTGAATAAACCCATGGATCCGAATTTGCGCAGCCGTCCGCGAAACGCAAGGGGGCGAACGCGTGCGGCACGACGGGCGCGGTCGCTCGTCGTGCCGCGATGCGCCTACCAGAAGATGTCGTAGACCGTGTCGACGACCCGCCCGCTGTCGAGATCGACGAGCAACGCGTCGTTGTAATAGCGGACCCAGCGATACGGCCCATAGGCCTCGGGCAGGCGATAGGTGTAGGGATCCTGGATCCAGTAATTCTGGTTGTACAGGATGCTGTTCAGCGAAAAGCCGATGCCGAAGCGGCGATAGCCCGAGCCCCATCCGTTCGGCGCATAATAGCGCGGCAGGCGGTAGGCGCCGCGGTTGCTCGCGCGATAGTCGCTCCAGCCATAGCGATTGTCGCTGCGCCAGCCGCGGTTCCATGCGCCGCGCTGGCCATATCCGCCGCGGCCATAGCCCTGGACGGTGCCGTAGCCGCCAAAATGCTGGCCGCTGCGATAGCCGCCGCGGTCCCGATCGCCGTCACGGCCGCGCCAGTCGTCGCGTCCACGCCCATCCGGGCGGCCGCGGAGGTCGTCGCGCCCGCGTGGAACGTCACGATAGCCGCGGTCCTCGCCTGGGCGGCCGTCAAAGCGCGCGCGATCGGGCTGACCGCGGCGGTCGTTTCGGACGTCCTGGCGGGCGGCATCGCGCTGCGCATTGCCGCGGACCCAGTTCTCGCGAACCTGGTCGGCCTGCCGGTCCGACCCCACACGTGCATTCCAGTCCTGGCGGGGCGCGTCCGGGCGGCCGTTACGCCCATAGCCACCGTCACCGCGTGCCTGGCCCTGCACGACCGTGCCCTGGTCCGCACGTTGCGGACGATCGCCCCGATCGCCGCGATCGCTCCAATCACCGCGCATCTCGCCATTCCCCGGCGCCTCGGCACCGAACCGCTGCGCCTGTGCGGCAACCGGCACCAGTGCGGATGCCACGAGCAAGATCTTCAGGAAACTCCGCGTCATTGCCGTCGTCCTCGACTGCCGGCGCACGAGCCGGCTCCTATGGTGCACCCCTTCTAGCCTTACGGGCGTGAGGCGACGCTGAATGGCTTGGTCAGCGATCCGACAGGATTCGTGCGCGTGCGGCTTAGCGCGCGGGCGGCGGGACGAGCGCGGGAACGAGCCGTGCGGAATCCGCCGGGTCGATCCCGGGGCGCGGGCCAGCGGGCAGGACCTCCTCACCCCGGGTCGCGCGGCCCGCGCGCTGGATCGCCTCGACGACGCGCGGATAGACGCCGCAGCGGCACAGATTGGTGATCTGTTCGCGGATCAGCGCTTCGCTCGGGTTTGCATCGCGTTTCAGCAGCGCGGCGGCGGCCATGATCATGCCGGGGATGCAGAAGCCGCATTGCGGCACCGCTTCGGCGATGAAGGCGAGCTGCAGCGGGTGGTTGCGTTCGTGCGACAGCCCCTCGATCGTGGTGACGTAGCGCCCCTCGATCGACCCGATCGGCACACGGCAGCTGCGCACCGCACGACCGTCGATATCGACCGTGCAGGCGCCGCAATGGCCGGTGCCGCAGCCATATTTGGTCCCCGTCAGGTTCGACGCGTCGCGCAGCGCCCAGAGCAGCGGCGTCGCGGGATCGAGCCGATATTCGATCGCCTGGTTGTTGACGGTGAAGCGGGTCATCCCCGCGCGCTAGCCGATCCCCTGGGCGGAGGGGAGGGGGCTATTGCCGCCAGCTCGTGTCACGCTTGTCAACCAGCCGAACCATCGCCTCGAAATCCGCCTTGCCCGCGCCACCGGGCAGCGAGACCTTGCCGAGATCGCGCTGGTGGACCTTGACGACATCGTCGGGGATCAGGATCGGCGTGCCCATCGACGCCGTCGCGACCTGGATCTCGCAGGCGCGCTGCAGCGACCAGTGCTTGATGAACGCCTCGGGCAGCGTCCGGCCCATGACCAGGATGCCGTGATTGCGCAGCAGCATCACGCGCTTGTCGCCGAGATGCTCGATCAGCCGTTCGCCCTCTTCCGACCGGACGGTGACGCCCTCGAAATCATGATAGGCGATCTGGCCGATGAAGTTGCACGCATAGAAATTGGTCGGCTGAAGCCCGCCCTCGACCGCGCTGACCGCCATGCCCGCGGTGGTGTGCGTGTGCATGATGCAATGCGCGTCGGGCAGGTGCTTGTGGAACAGCGCGTGCTGCGTGAAGCCCGCGAGATTGACCGGATAGGGGTTCTGGTCGAGCTTGTTGCCGTCGATGTCGATCTTGACGAGGCTCGACGCAGTCACCTCGCTGAAATGCAGCCCGAACGGGTTGATCAGGAACGCGCCGTCCTCGCCGGGGATCTTCAACGTGATGTGGTTGTAGATCATCTCGGACCAGCCGAGCATGTCGAAGACCCGGTAGCAGGCGGCAAGCTGTTGGCGGGCCTCCCATTCCGCGGGTGAAACCGTCGAATTGCGCAGCGCTGCGGTCGCCATCTCATGCTCTCCCTTGTCGCGTTTGCAAACGGCATACCCGATGCCCGAAAGCGCGGCAATCGACGGGTGCCACGCCGCGGCCGGACGCGAACGCGCCTCTAACCATTGCCACGCGCGGTCGCCCCGGCTTATGCCGCCGCCCAACAAGACCGCGAGAGGGCGCAATTTATCATGCATGTCGACACCCATCACACCGCCGCCGCGGGAGGCGCCGCCGCAGAGGGCGATGCCAATCACGGTTACGACGCCCCCGACCTGCGCGTCTTCGTCTTCGCCCTGTTCTTCATCTTCGGTGGCATCACCTCGCTGAACGACATCATCATTCCGAAGATGAAGGAGCTGTTCACGCTCGACCATGCGACCGCGATGCTGGTCCAGTCGGCCTTCTTCCTCGCCTATGCGCTGTTCTCGATTCCTGCCGCGGCGATCGTGCGCAAGGCCGGTTATATGCGCACCGCCTCGATCGGGCTGGTGACGATGACCGTCGGGTGCCTGTTGTTCATCCCGGCGGCGGGCAAGGCCAGCTTCGAGATGTTCCTGTTCGCGCTTTTCGTGCTGGGCGCGGGCATCACGGTCGTTCAGGTCGTCGCCAACCCGCTGATCTCGGCGCTCGGCGCGCCGAAATCGGCATCGAGCCGGCTGACCTTCGCGCAGGCGTTCAACTCGCTCGGCACGACGATCTTCCCTTATGTCGGTTCCGCGGTCATCCTTGGTGGTCTCGCGACGGTGGATTCCTCGACGCTGACCGGCGCCGCGCTTGACGCCTACCGGACCGAATCGTCGCGGACCGTCGTGCACACCTATATCGGCCTCGCGATCGCGCTGCTGATCGTCGCCGCCGTCGTCTGGACGCGGCGGAACCGGCTGAACGAGGAGCAGGAGCAGACGGGCAGCATCCTCCACGCCTTCACGCTGCTCAAGCGCCCGCGCTTCGCGATGGGGACGGCGTGCATCTTCCTTTATGTCGGCGCCGAGGTCGCGGTCGGCTCGCTGATCGTCAACTACCTGATGCAGCCGAGCGTGATGGGCCTGAGCGATGTCGCTGCCGGTCAGCACGTGCCCTTCTACTGGGGCGGCGCGCTGATCGGGCGGTTCATCGGGGCCTATGTCCTCAACAAGGTGTCGCCAGGCAAGGTTCTGGCCGGTGTCGCGACCGGGACGCTGGCGCTGATCCTGATCTCGGCGAATACCGAGGGTGCCGTGTCGGGTTGGGCCTTGCTGTCGATCGGGCTCATGAATTCGGTGATGTTCCCGACGATCTTCGCCTTGGCATCTGAAGGCCTTGGCAAGCGTGCGGCCGAGGGGTCGGGCGTGATCGCCACGGCGATCGTCGGCGGCGCGATCATTCCCTATTTCACGGGCGTGCTCGCGGACTCGTCGGGCAGCCTGCACTTCGCGTTGCTGCTCCCGGCGATCTGCTACGCGCTGATCCTTGCGTACGGGGTGTATGCGCGCAAGCCGGTGACGGCCGTCGCCTAATCCCCGTCGTCATCCTGGGCTAGACCCAGGATCCAGAGCCACGACCGCTACCGTCCGTGGCTCTGGATCCTGACTTTCGTCAGGATGACGGGTGTTTTGGTAGCATTGGTGCCGCGCGCCCGGTCGCGAGATCGGCATCCGAGAAGCGGATCGGCGTGCGGAGACCCGGGACGGTCGATCCATCCGGACGCACGACGTCGATCGCCATGCCGCGCGCGATCACCTGTGGATCGTCGAATGCCTGCGCGACGGTGTTGATCGGCCCGGCGGGGACACCGACCGCCTCCAGCCGCGCGAGCAGCTCGAGTTTAGGCACCAGCGAGGTCGCCGCCTCGATCCCTGCAAACAAGATGTCCTTGAAGGCGAGCCGCCCGGCATTGGTCGCGAACCGCGGATCGTCGCGCATTTCAGGTAAGCCCATCGCATCGCAGAACCGCCGGAACTGCCCGTCATTGCCGACCGCGAGGATGAACCACCCGTCGCTGGTCGGGAATACGGCATAGGGGCATACGTTCATGTGGGCGTTGCCGACCCGCGTCGGCGAGACGCCGCTCGCGAACCAGTTCATCGCCTGATTGGCGAGGACGCCGGTCATCGTGTCGAGCAGCGCCATGTCGATCTGCTGCCCCCGACCGGTCCGCTCGCGCATCGCGAGCGCCGCCTGGATCGCGATCACCGAATACAGCCCGGTCATGATGTCGGCGAACGCGACCCCGATCTTCTGCGGCGCCCCATCGGGCTCGCCGGTGAGATCCATGATCCCGCTCATGCCCTGGACGATGAAGTCATAGCCCGCGCGCGGTGCGTAGGGTCCGTCCTGTCCGAAGCCGGTGATCGAGCAATAGACGAGCCGCGGATTGATTGCGGCGAGCGTCGAATAGTCGAGCCCGTATCTGGCAAGCCCGCCGACCTTGAAATTCTCGATCACGACATCGGCGTCGGCGATCAGCGCACGAACCGCAGCCTGTCCCTCGGGCGTCGTGAAGTCCGCGACGACCGAGCGCTTGCCGCGGTTGGCGGCGTGGAAATAGGCCGCGTCGCGGGTGCCGTCGGGGTTGTCGATGAACGGCGGGCCCCAGGTCCGGGTGTCGTCGCCGGCGGGGCTCTCGACCTTGGTGACGTCGGCACCGAGATCGGCGAGCACCTGGCCAGCCCAGGGGCCGGCGAGGATGCGGGCGAGTTCGACGACCTTTAGGCCGGCGAGGGGTGTAGGTTTGCCTTCCACGATTAAATCACCACCCCGGCGGAGGCCGGGGCCCAGTTGGAAAGGTTGTAGTAACGACACGCAGCATCAGCCAAGGCGCGTTCCCCAACTGGGCCCCGGCCTTCGCCGGGGTGGCAAGCAAGCACGTGGCCTATCACTAGAACGCTGCAATACCCGTGATCGCGCGGCCGAGGATCAGCGCGTGGACGTCGTGTGCGCCCTCATAGGTGTTGACCGTCTCGAGGTTCATCATGTGACGCATTACCTGATATTCCCCCGAAATGCCGTTGCCGCCGTGCATGTCCCGACTCATCCGCGCGATGTCGAGCGCCTTGCCGACATTGTTGCGCTTGACGATCGAGACCATCTCGGGCGCGAACCGCCCCTCGTCCATCAGCCGCCCGACGCGCAGTGACGCCTGGAGCCCGAGCGCGATCTCGGTCTCCATGTCGGCGAGCTTCTTCTGATAGAGCTGCCGCCCGGCGAGCGGGGTGCCGAACTGGTTGCGATCGAGGCCATATTGCCGCGCGGCGTGGAAGCAGAATTCGGCGGCACCGAGCGCACCCCACGAGATCCCGTAGCGCGCGCGGTTGAGACAGCCGAACGGCCCCTTCAGCCCCTGGACGTCGGGGAGCAACGCGTCCTCGCCGACCTCGACCTCGTCCATCAGGATCATGCCGGTGATCGACGCCCGCAGCGACAGCTTGCCCTCGATCTTGGGCGTCTCGAGCCCCTTCATCCCGCGTTCCAGGATGAAGCCGCGGATGCCACCGCCATGCTCGTCGGACTTGGCCCAGACCACGAACACGTCGGCGATCGGCGAGTTGGAGATCCAGGTCTTGGCGCCCGAGATGACATAGCCGTTCGCGGTCTTCTTCGCGCGCGTCGTCATGCCGCCGGGGTCCGACCCCGCATCGGGCTCGGTCAGTCCGAAGCAACCAATGAACTCGCCAGTCGCGAGCTTCGGCAGATATTTGCGCTTCTGTGCTTCGGAACCGAACGCATTGATCGGGTACATCACCAGGCTCGACTGGACCGACATCATCGAGCGATAACCCGAGTCGATCCGCTCGACCTCGCGCGCGACTAGGCCGTACGCGACATAGGAGGCGCCGACGCCGCCATATTCCTCTGGGATAGTCGGTCCGAGCAGGCCGAGATCACCCATCTCGCGGAAAATCGCGGGATCGGTATGTTCGTGCTGGAACGCGTCGATGATCCGCGGCGCGAGCTTGTCCTCGGCATAGGCGCGCGCGGTATCGCGGATCATGCGTTCGTCTTCGCTCAGCTGGTCGTCGAGCAGGAACGGATCCGCCCATTCGAACTTGCCCATTCCGGCGCCGGTGCCTGCCATCGTCATCTCCTTCATTGGCCGCCGACTTCGTGTTTCCAAGGCCGAAAGTCCAGCCCCAAGGCATGGCTATGCGTCGATCAGCGTCAACGCCGCGATGGTGACACGCAGCCGCGACCCGACCAGCTCCACTGCGTCGATCGCGAGATCGGCGAGGATGTGCCCCCGCAGCGGCAGCTCGGCATCGGGCAGGGCGGCAAGCCAGGATCGAAAACCGGGTATGGGATCCGCCAGGATGACCAGATGATGTTGCTCGCCCGAGAAGGTCGCGCTCGCCCATGGGCGCGAAACCGTCTCGATCAGCTCGAATGACGTGCCCGATGCTGCGGCACTGGCGTGAAGTGCGCGGATCAACCGCGTCGCGACATCGGGGCCGCGCAGGGGGTCCATCATCACGACCGGCCGCGCCCGGACGTGTTCGCGATGAACGCCTCGATCCGCGCGACCAGTCCCGCGCGTGGCTGGCGACCGCGTCTGAGATCCGCGACGAGCCGGGAATCATTCACCGCACGCCGTCCGAAGGTGGCCGCCCCCATGTCGGTCTGCCGCAGATATCGGTTGATCTTGACCAGTACGGACATCGTTTGCTCCTCGTGATTCCCGTCTCCGTTCACGATCTGTTCCCTGAAATCCAACTTGTCTAGGATTTTTCCTGCGCTATGGTCTCGCCATGTCCGATCCCGATCCCCGAGCAGCGCTGGCACGGCTTGCGGCTGCGCGCGGGGACAGTATGGCGGCCCTGTCGGCGATGCTGGGACGCAACGCGGCCTATCTGCAGCAGTATGTGAAGCGCGGGTCGCCACGACGGTTGGCGGAGGACGATCGCCGGCTGCTCGCTCAGTATCTCGGCGTCGAGGATCATGTGCTCGGCGGGAGCGGAACGAAGGGCAGCGAAAGGCGAACCGGGTTTCGGATCGCCCGCCTGGCGGTGCAGGCGTCGGCCGGGCCGGGCGCGCTGGTCGATGACGAGGTGCTGCTGGGCACCGACGTGATCGACCCCGCGCTGGCGCGGCGGCTCGGGCTGCGCGACGGGCAGGCGGCGATCATCCGGGTCCGGGGAACATCGATGGAGCCCGGCCTGCAGGATGGCGATCACATCATCGTCGATATGGCGACCACGGTGCCGGGCGCGCGCGGACGGCTTCACGTCATCCGGGTCGATGGCCTGACGATGGTCAAGCGGGTCGCGTTGCGCGATGGGACGCTCGCCGTGTCGAGCGACAATCCTGCCGCGCCGCCTGTACCCGACGGCCCGGTCGACATTGTCGGCCGCGTCGTCTGGCAGATGCGCGAACCCGCCTAGCGGCGGTCACGGATCCAGACGAGGAGCGCTGCGGCGACGCCGATCGCGGTGCCGATCAGGAGACCGGGCGTGGCCTGGCCGATCGCAAATCCGACCCCCGCGCCGCCAAGAATGCCCATCGCGATCAGGAAGCCGCCGGCGGCGGTCGGACGTTTGTCAGCCATGTCCCGCACCTGCCACGTCGCGCGCGCGGACGCCAGTGCCCGCCGTCGGCGCGGACGATGCACCGCGCAACGCGCTGATTGTCCGGCAGAGTATTTCGATGTCATGACGAAACGTGGCGAAAATGCGTCACGAACGACTGTTGCGGGGGGCCAAGCCCGGCTAGGAGGCGAGCATGGTGTATCGCTTCGGGTGGGTCGGGATCGGTACGGCCACCGCCGTCCTTGTCGTGCCGATGCTGACGGCGCCCCCCCGCGCCGCCGCCCAGACACGCGTGTCCACGCCGCAGGAGGGCGCTGCGGCCGCGGACGCGCCGGTGTCGCTCGATCCCATGTCCCCGCTCGCGCCGCTGCCGGATATCGGCGTCGCCTGGCCCGATCTTGCCGCCGCCACCGATGATCCAGTCACCGTCGCGACCAACACCGATGCGACGACCGAGACGCGCTATTCGTGGCGGCTGGAAGGGATCGACTCGGTTGGAAACGCGCTGCTGAAACAGCGGTTTGACCAGCTCTCGACGCTCAACGCGAACGACGGCGAGGTTGCCAATGCCGCGCAGCTCGATCGCCGTGCGCGCGAGGACGGCGACCTGCTCAACAGCCTTTTGCGCGCCGAGGGCTATTATGACGCGCGCGTCACCACCCGGGTCGAGCCCGGGCAGAAGCCGCTGGTGATCGTCTCGGCCGATCCGGGCACGCGCTACACCTTCACGGGCGTGACGATCGATGGTCTGGCGGCGGCGGGGGACAAGGCGCCCGCGCTGGCCCAGGCCTTCGGCATCAAGCCTGCCGACCCGGTCAACTCGGATGCGATCGTCGCGGGCGAGGCCAAGCTGACAACTCAGATCGGGCGCGAGGGCTTTCCGTTCGCCAAGGTCGGCGATCCGGCGATCGTGGTGGACCATGCGACGCGCACCGCGACGCTCGACCTGTCGATCGTCCCGGGCGGCCAGAAGCGCTTTGGCCGGATCGTCGCGCTGCCCGGCAACCGCGTGTTCGATGCGGAGCATGTGCAGGAGATCGCGCGGTTCACGCCCGGTCAGCCCTATGATGCGGGCGAGCTGGACGATCTGCGCCGGGCGCTCGTCCAGACCAGCCTGGTGTCGTCGGTCGAGGTCAGGCCGATCCCGGGCAGCACCGCCGACAGCGTCGATATCGGTGTGAAGCTCGACCGCGCGCCGCCGCGCACGGTCGCGGGCGAGCTTGGGTATGGCACGGGCGAGGGCGCACGCGCCGAGGTCAGCTGGACGCATCGCAACCTGTTTCCGCCCGAGGGCGCGCTCACGCTGCGCAGCGTTATCGGGACGCAGGAGCAGCTCGGCGCGATCGTCTATCGCCGCAACAACTTTCATGCGCGCGACCGCGTGCTGACCGCGCAGGTCTCCGCGGTGCATATCAACCGCGATGCGTATGAGGCCAAGACCTTCACGCTGGCCGGCAGCATCGAACGCCAGACGAACATCTTCTTCCAGAAGACCTGGACCTGGTCGCTCGGCGCGGAGCTGATCGCGTCGGACGAACGCGACGTGATCGTGTCGACCGGCGATCCTCGACGCCGGACCTTCTTCATCGGCGCGCTGCCGACCACGCTGAATTATGACGGATCGGACGACCTGCTCAACCCGACGCGCGGGTTCCGGCTCGGCGGGCGGCTGAGCCCGGAGGCATCGTTCCAGGGATCGGTGTTCGGCTATGCGCGGACGCAGATCGACGCGAGCGTGTACCGGACGGTCAGCGACGGGATCGTGCTGGCGGGGCGGACCCGGCTCGGCACGATCGTCGGCGCGCCGCGCGATCAGGTGGCACCGTCGCGGCGTTTCTATGCCGGCGGCGGCGCGTCGATACGCGGCTATGGCTATCAGTCGATCGGTCCGCGCGATCCGAACAACGACCCGATCGGCGGCCGCAGCCTGACCGAATTCTCGATCGAGGCGCGGATCAAGGCGTTCGGCAATTTCGGGGTCGTGCCGTTCCTCGATGCGGGCAACATCTACACGTCGCCGCTGCCCAAATTCACCGGCCTGCAATATGGCACGGGGATCGGGGTGCGCTATTATTCGAACTTCGGCCCGATCCGATTCGATGTCGGGACGCCGATCAACCCGCAACCGGGCGACAGCCGGATCGCGGTCTATGTATCGCTGGGACAGGCGTTTTGACCGACGCCGCGACCGAGACGACAGAGCCGGGCCGGCCTGTGCCACGGCGCCGCTGGTGGCGCTGGCTTGCGGCGGCGTTCCTTGCCCTGGTGGCGATCCTCGGCGCCGCGCTGCTGATCGTCGATACCGATATCGGCCACCGCTATGTCGCCAATCGGGTCGGCGCGATCCGCGCGGCCAACGGGCTGCGCTTCACGATCGGGCGGATCGACGGGTCTCTCTATGGTGATACGCGGCTGACTGATCTGCGCGTCTATGATCTCGACGGGCTCGTGTTCCAGGCGCCGCGCGTCGAACTCGACTGGTCGCCCATCCGCTGGTTTTCGAACCGGCTCGAGATCCGCCGGCTCGCGATCGATCGCGCGACGCTGTTCCACGTCCCGCGCACGCGACCGTCGAAGAGGCGCACGCCGATCCTCCCCGATTTCGACATCCGGATCGGGCGGCTCACGGTCGGACGCCTGCTGCTCGACACGCGCGTGCTCGGCACCGCACGCGTCGCGCGGCTCGACGGCCGTGCCGATATCCGCTCGGGACGCGCGCTCGTCGACGTGAACGCGCTGGTCGCGGGCAGCGACCGGCTCAAGCTGCGGATCGATGCGGAGCCAGCGCGAGACCGGTTCGATCTGGACGTAGCGGCGCGCGGGGCGGCGAACGGGGTGCTCGCCCGGATGATCGGCGCCCGGAGCAACGTCGCGCTCGTCGTCACCGGTGACGGCCGCTGGGCACGCTGGACGGGCCGCGCACAGGGTATTGTCGGCACGGCACGCGCGGTCGATCTCGCGCTTTCACAGGCAAGCGGACGCTATACGCTGTCGGGAACGCTCGCCCCCTCGGGGCTGCTCAGCGGACGGCTCGCAGCGCTCACGACGCCGCGGGTGCTGGTCAATGGCGCCGCGACGTTCGTCGAACGCCGGCTCGACGGGCGGCTGTCGCTGCGGTCGCCGGCGCTCTCGCTCGACACGACGGGTATCGTCGATCTCGGCGCGAACGCGTTTCGTGATCTTCGCGTGAAGGCGCGGCTGCTGCGGCCGACGGCGCTGATCGGGACGATGGGGGGCAGCGGCATCGAACTGCGCGCCATTCTCGACGGTGCCTTCGCGACCGCAAGCTTCGACTACCGCCTCGACGCGGCACGACTGACCTTCGACAAGACCGGCTTCGATCGCGTGCGGATCGCCGGCAAGGGGCGTCTGTCGGCGGCGCCGGTCACCGTCCCGATCCGCGTCACCGCCGCCCGCGTGACCGGGGTCGGCGATGTCGCCGGGGGGATCCTGCGCAACCTGTCGGTCGATGGGCGGCTGCGGATCACGCCTGCGCTGTTGACCGGTGACGACCTCGTGCTGCGCTCCGACAAGCTTAACGGACGGATCGGCATCCGGGTCGATCTGCGCACCGGACGGTTCGACGTCGGGGTGAATGGCCGGCTCGGTCGCTATCTGATCCCGGGGCTGGGAATCGTCGACGTCACGTCGACGCTGCGCGTCGTTCCGGGGCCGAACGGCAAGGGGACGCGCGTGATTGGGCAGGGCGCGGCACAGGTGCTGCGTCTCGACAACGCCTTCTTCCGCAGTCTCGCAGGCGGTCTGCCGCGGCTCACCGCCAATCTCGAACGGACGACGGACGGAGTCCTGCATTTCAACAATCTCGTCCTCGTCGCGCCGCAGATCCGGTTGAGCGGCAACGGCTACAGACGGCGCGACGGCAGTTTCCGGTTCGAGGGCGGTGGCCGTCAGCAAAACTACGGGCCGGTCACGCTGACGCTGGACGGCAGGATCGAGCGGCCGACGCTCGACCTCGTCCTCGCCAGCCCCAGTCCGGCGCTGGGGCTGACCAACGTGCGGGCGCATCTCGATCCGACCGCGCAGGGCTATGCCTTTGCCGCTGCGGGTGGCTCGCGGCTTGGCCCCTTTACCGCGGCCGGAACGCTGCTCCTGCCGCGCGGCGCGGGTGCCACGATCGCGATCGCCGCGCTGAACGTCAGCGGGACCCGCGCGACGGGGACGCTCGCGATCGTCGATGGCGGCTTCAACGGGCGGCTCGCGGTGGCGGGCGGCGGTCTTTCGGGTGAACTGCTCTTCCGGCCGGTGGGCGAGAATCAGCGCGTCGAGGCGCATGTCGATGCGCGCGCGGGAACGCTTGCCGGCTGGACGTTGCGGCGTGGCCATATGGACCTCGTCACGATTCTCGACCCCGCGGGCACCTCGATCGAGGCGACCGCGACCGGCGCAGGCTTGCAACGCGGCGCGCTCAGCATCGGGCGGCTGGCGGGCAGCGCGTCGCTGCGCGGCGGGGTGGGGCAGATCAAGGCGTCGATTGCCGGGTCGCGCGGACGCGCATTTGATATCGAGAGCGTGACCGACGTGACCGCCGACAGTTATCGCATCGCCGCGCAAGGGACGCTCGACCGGCGACCGCTCCGACTGTTGAGCCCGGCGATCGTGACCCGCGACGGCGATGGCTGGCGCCTCGCACCGACGCGGCTGAGCTTCTCGGGGGGCGAGGCGCAGATCGGCGGACGCTTCACCGGTTCGACCAGCGCGATCGATGCGAGCATGACGCGGATGCCGCTGGCCATCCTCGATATCGGCTATCCGGGACTCGGTCTTGGCGGTCTGGCATCGGGTACGTTCAGTGTCGCGACGAGCGGCGGCAACCCGCCGACGGGCAAGGCGGACGTGACGATCCGTGGCCTCAGCCGTGCGGGGCTCGTGCTGTCGTCGCGGCCGATCGATGTCGGGGTCGCGGCGCTTCTGTCGCCCGACAAGCTCGGCGTGCGTGCGGTGATCGCCTCGGGTGGCAAGACAATCGGGCGCGCACAGGCGCAGCTCGCACCGCTCGGTGAGGGCGACCTCGCCACGCGGATCGCACGCGCGCGGCTGTTCGGACAGCTTCGCTACAGCGGGCCCGCGGACACGCTGTGGCGGCTGACGGGGGTCGAGCTGTTCGACCTGTCGGGACCGGTGGCGATCGGGGCGGACGTCGTCGGTACGCTCGAAGCGCCGGTAATCCGCGGTGTCGTCCGTGCGACCAACGCTCGCATCGAAAGCGGGACGACGGGCACGATTCTGTCGAACGTCCAGGCCAGCGGCCGGTTCGGCGGCTCGCGTCTGGTGATCGACCGTTTCGCCGCGGACGCGGGCAAGGGCGGCCGGGTGACGGGGGTTGGCCAGTTTGATTTCGCGGCCAGGAACGGGCTCGGCATCGACCTGCGGCTTCAGGCTGCAAGCGCGGTGATGATCAATCGCGACGATATCGGCGCGACCGTGACGGGGCCGCTGACGTTCACATCGGACGGGATAGGCGGCGTGATCGCGGGCGACGTGGTGATGAACAAGAGTCGCTATCGGCTAGGCCAGGCGACTGCGGCGAGCGCGGTGCCGCAGCTCAACATCCGGGAGATCAACCTGCCCGAGGGCGGCGAGGAAAAGGCCGCGCCGACGCGCCCCTGGACGCTGGCGATCAAGGCCCGCGCACCGAACCAGGTCATGGTCAGCGGGCTGGGGCTGACGAGCGAATGGTCCGCCAATCTCCAGATCGCCGGTGAGCCGCAGAATCCCGCGATCACGGGCCGTGCGACGCTGATCCGTGGCGATTACGAATTTGCCGGGCGCGAATTCGAACTGGCGCGCGGCGTCATCCGGTTCGATGGCGGCGTCCCCGCTAATCCCGCGCTCGACATCGAGGCGAATGCGGACTCGACCGGGCTCAACGCCTCGATCCGCGTCACGGGCTATGCGCTCAAGCCCGAGATCGGGTTCACCAGCACGCCTGCGCTGCCGCAGGACGAGCTGCTCTCGCGCCTGCTGTTCGGGACGTCGATCACCAACCTGTCCGCGCCCGAGGCCCTGCAACTCGCGGCGGCGGTGGCGGCGTTGCAGGACGGCGGCAACGGTATCAACCCGATCAACGCGGTGCGGCGTGCGGCGGGTCTCGACCGGCTGCGCATCCTGCCTGCCGATCCGCAGACGGGGCAGGGCACCTCGATCGCCGCGGGCAAATATGTGACGCGGCGGCTCTATGCGGAGATCGTCACCGACGGCCAGGGCTATAGCGCGACGCAGGTCGAGTTCCAGGTCACTCGCTGGCTGTCGCTGCTGTCGAGCATCTCCACGCTTGGCAGGCAGAGTGCGAACGTCCGCATTTCGAAGGACTATTGAACCGGCGGCAAACGCCGGAGGACCCCTTGTCGTGGGAACCAGCGCTTTCGGCCATGGTTGATCGGCAGTCACATATCGAGGCCAGATGACCCTTCCCCAATCCCTTTCGATCGCCACGCTCATCGGCATGATGATGCTCTTCATCTGGGGACGGTTTCGCTATGACGTCACCGCGATCCTGGCCCTGCTCGCGAGCATTGCGCTGGGGATTGTCAGCCCGAAGGATGCCTTCAAGGGCTTTTCCGACGACATCGTCATCATCGTCGGTTCGGCGCTCGTCATCTCGGCGGCGGTCCAGCGCTCGGGGGTGATCGAACTCGCGCTGGCGAAGCTTGCAAAGCGGGTCACGCGGGTACGATCGCAGCTCGTCGTGCTGACGGCGTCGGTGGGGTTCTCGTCCGCGCTCGTCAAGAATATCGGCGCGCTGGCGATGCTGATGCCTGCCGCGTTCCAGATGGCGAAGAAGAACAACACCTCGCCATCGGTGTTCCTGATGCCGATGGCGACCGCGTCGCTGCTCGGCGGTCTCATCACGCTTGTCGGTACCTCGCCCAACATCATCGTCAGCCGCGTCCGCGAGCAGATGACCGGGCAGCCGTTCGGGATGTTCGATTATACCCCGGTCGGGCTCGGGCTGACGGTGATGGGGCTGATCTATCTGCGCTTCGCCTATCGCCTGCTGCCGCGCGACCGGCGGGCTGCGCCAACGATGGGCGAAGCGCTCGATATCAAAGGATATATCACCGAAGCCGCAATCCCCGAGACGTCCCCCGCGGTCGACGAGTCGGTCGAGGATTTTCTCGCACGGCACGACGGCGAGGTGTCGATCACGCGGATCCTGCGCGCGGGCATGCGCAGCGCGCCGAACGAGCATACGCACCTGAGGGCGGGCGACGTACTGATCCTCGGCGGCGAACCCGATGCGCTCGAACGCGTAATCGCGCGCGACCGGCTGAAGCTCGAAGGCGAGGACCGCGAAAAGGCGGATCAGGCGGACGACGATGAAGTCGGCGTGATCGAGGCGGTCGTCAGTGTCGGTTCGCCGCTGGCGGGCCGGACCGCGGCGCGGCTTGCGCTGCAGGCGCGGTTCGGGGTCAATCTGATCGCCATATCGCGACAGGGCGAGCATCTGTCGCGCAGACTGGCGAATATCGAGCTACGCGCGGGCGACGTGCTGGTGCTGCAGGGGCCGCTCGAACAACTGCCCGGCAAGCTGCGCGATCTGGGTTGCCTGCCGCTGGCACAGCGCGAGATGCGGCTTGGCGTCTCGAAGCGCAGCTGGCTGCCGATCGGGATCCTCGGCGTCGCGATGGGGGCAACGGCGATGGGGTTCGTGCCCGTGGCGGTGGCCTTCTTCGCGGCGGCGGGTCTGATCATGGCGACCGGCGTGCTGCCGGTGCGCGAGGCCTATGACCATGTCGAATGGCCGATCCTGATCATGCTTGGAGCGTTGATCCCGGTCAGCGACTCGCTTCGCACCACCGGCGCGTCGGACGTCATCGCGACCTGGCTGTCCGCGACCGCATCGACGCTGCCGCCCTGGGGGGCGGTCGCGCTGATCCTGGCAGCAGCGATGGCGGTGACGCCGTTCCTGAACAATGCCGCGACCGTGCTGGTGATGGCGCCGATCGCCGCGACGTTTGCGGGCGATCTGGGCTATCGGCCCGAGGCGTTTCTGATGGCGACCGCGGTCGGCGCGGGGTGCGACTTCCTCACGCCGATCGGCCATCAGTGCAACACGCTGGTGATGGGGCCGGGCGGCTACAAGTTCAGCGATTACGCCCGGCTCGGCGCGCCACTGTCGCTGCTGGTGCTGCTGGTCGGCACGCCGCTGATCGTTGCTGTCTGGCCGATGCACTGAGCCCCCTCCCGCAGGGGAGGGGGCGTCGGCGGCATCAGCCGGGCAGGCCCACCACCGTCTTCACTTCCATGAAGTCGGTCAGCCCGTAGCGGCCATTCTCGCGGCCATTGCCCGATTGCTTGTAGCCGCCGAACGGCGCGCCGATGTCGGGGCTCCACGAATTGATCGTAACCAGCCCCGCACGCAGCTTTGGCGCGACTTTGGCGGCGGCGGCGGGGTCACCCGAGATCGTCGCGGACAGCCCGTATTCGGTCGCGTTGGCGATGCGAATACCCTCGTCCTGGTTTGCATAGGCGGTGATTGTCGCGACCGGGCCGAACGTCTCCTCCTGCGCGATCCGCATGTCGGGGCGGACATCGGTGAACAAGGTCGGCTGGATGTAATAGCCCGCGTTGCGCCCGTCGGGACGCCCCACGCCGCCGGTGACCAGCGTCGCACCCTCGTCGATTGCCGACTGGATCAGCCCCTGGATCTTGTCGAACTGCGCCTTGTTGACGACGGGGCCGATATGCTGGCCCATTTCGGCAGGGTCGCCGACCTTGGTCTGCTCCATCATCGACTTCACGATCGCGGTGGCTTCGGCGACTTGGCTGGCATGGACCAGCAGCCGGGTCGGCGCGATGCAGCTCTGTCCCGAATTGGCGAGCACGCCCGCCACCGTCGGCGGCAGGACTTTGGAAAGGTCCGCCCCCTCGAGCACGAGGTTGGCCGCCTTGCCGCCCAACTCCTGATGAACGCGCTTGACGGTCGGAGCGGCGGCCTGCGCGACTGCGATGCCCGCGCGGGTCGACCCGGTGAAGCTGACCATGTCGACGTCGCGGTGGCTCGACAGCGCCGCGCCGACGCCGGGGCCGTCGCCGTTGACGAGGTTGAACACTCCCGCCGGGACGCCCGCGGCATCCATGATCTCGGCGAGGATGATTGCGCAGGAGGGCGCCTCCTCGGACGGCTTCAGGATCATCGTGTCGCCCGCCGCCAGCGCTGGCGCGACCTTGGCGCAGATCTGGTTGAGCGGCCAGTTCCACGGCGTGATCATCGCGACGACGCCGAGCGGTTCGTGCACGACGGTCGCCTTGCCGATGACTTCGGAGAATTCGAACGCCGCCAGCGCCTTGGCGGTCGCGGAGAAATGCGCGAGGCCGGTCGGCGCCTGTGCCACCGATGCGAGCGCCATCGGCGCGCCCATTTCCTGCGACATCGCCTTGGCCAGATCGGGCATGCGTGCCTTGTACTCGGTCATGATTCGGCCGAGCACGTCGAGCCGCTCCTGCACGCTCGTCTGGCTCCAGCTTTCGAACGCGGCGCGGGCGGCGGCGACCGCCTTGTCGACATCGGCCGCGGTGCCGAGCGTGATCTCGGTACAGGGCTGTTCGGTCGAGGGGTCGATGACCTGGTGGATTCGGCCGCCGTCGCTGTCGACCCAGGCGCCGTCGATATACTGCTTCAGATAGCTCTTCATCATGCCTCTCCGCATCGTGTTTTGCAGAGGAATGGGCGTCGGGCGGATCGGTTGCAACCCGAAACGCGGAGCCTAGTTAGGGTCATGACCAACAGGAGACGGGCATGGCACGCGTAGCGACAATCAGGACGACCGGTGGCCCCGAGGTGATCCAGTGGGACGACGTCGACCTGCCCGCGCCGGGCAAGGGCGAGGTGTGGATGCGCAACACCGCGGTCGGGCTGAACTATATCGACACCTATCACCGCAGCGGCGTCTATCCGGTAGCATTGCCCTCCGGGCTCGGCAGCGAGGCGGTCGGCGTGGTGATGGCGGTGGGCGAGGGGGTCACGGGCTTTGCCTCGGGCGACCGCGTCGGCACCTTCGGCCCGACTCGCGGGGCCTACGCCACCGAGCGCAACGTGCCCGCGGGTGAGCTCTTCCATTTGCCTGACATGCTCGACGACCGCACCGCCGCGGCGATCCTGCTTAAGGGCTGCACCGCGGAGTTCCTCATCGAACGCTGCGCGCGCGTCGAGGCGGGGCAGACGGTGCTCGTCCATGCCGCCGCGGGCGGGGTTGGGCATATCCTGGTCGGCTGGCTGAAGGCGATCGGCGCGACCGTGATCGCGAGCGTCGGCAGCGAGGCAAAGGCCGAGCGGACGCGCAAGGCGGGGGCCGATCACGTCATTCTCCACCGGTCCGAGGACATCGCCGCGCGGGTGCGCGAGATCACCGGCGGGAAGGGCGTGCCCGTGGCGCTCGACGGCGTCGGCGGCGCAACTTGGCAGGCGTCACTCGACAGTGCGGCCAAGCGGGGTCTTATCGTCAGCTTCGGCAATGCAGGCGGCGTGGTCGATGGCGTCAATCTCGGCGTGCTCGCGGCCAAGGGATCACTGTTCGTGACGCGCCCGACGCTGTTCGATTATGCCGAGCACCGGCAGGCGATGGTCGACCGGGTCTTCGCGATGCTCGCGCAGGGCGCGTTCAAGCCGGAGATCGGCCAGACCTTCGCGCTGGAGGATGCGGCGGATGCGCACCGGGCGCTCGAGGCAGGGGAGACGTTCGGGAGTAGCGTGCTGCTGGCCTGAGCGCGCCGCAGCCATGTTCTCCCGCGAAGGCGGGAGGCCAGACTGGGTCCCCGCCTTCGCGGGGACACATGGGCATAGAGCAGAACCTAATTTGATCTTCCCGTGCAGGGCAAAAATCGCGGGATGCTCGAACGAAGAAAGGGCGCCCGGATTGCTCCGGACGCCCTTTTTCTGTCAGCGCCGTGGCGAAGCCACGTCGTCGGTCGTCGCCATAGGCGACGCCGGCCGACAGCGGCTGTGCGCTTTCGCGCACCGCCGTGCGGCCCGCACGGCTCAGCCGCTGTAGTACATGTCATACTCGACCGGGCTCGGCGTCATTTCCCAACGCGCGACTTCGGCACGCTTGATCTCGACATAGCTCTCGATCTGATCCTTCGAGAACACGTCGCCCTTGAGCAGGAAGTCGTGATCGGCGAGCAGGCAGTCGAGCGCCTCGCGGAGCGAACCCGCGACGGTCGGAACCTGGGCGAGTTCTGCGGGCGGCAGGTCGTACAGGTTCTTGTCCATCGCTTCGCCCGGATGGATCTTGTTCAGGATGCCGTCCATGCCCGCCATCATCAGCGCCGCATAAGCGAGATACGGGTTGGCGAGCGCATCGGGGAAGCGCACTTCGACGCGCTTCGCCTTGGGGCCGGTGCCGTACGGAATGCGGCACGAGGCCGAGCGGTTGCGCGCCGAATAGGCAAGCAGCACGGGCGCTTCGTAGCCGGGGACGAGGCGCTTGTAGCTGTTGGTCGTCGGGTTGGTGAACGCATTGACCGCCTTGGCATGCTTGATGATGCCGCCGATGAAATACAGGCACATGTCAGACAGGCCCGCATAGCCGTTACCGGCGAACAGCGGGGTCTTGCCATCCCAGATCGAGAAGTGCGTGTGCATCCCCGAGCCGTTATCTTCCTTGATCGGCTTGGGCATGAACGTCGCCGTCTTGCCGTATGCGTGCGCGACCTGGTGGACGACGTACTTGTAGATCTGCATGCGATCCGCGGTCTGCGTCAGCGTGCCGAAGGTCAGGCCCAGCTCATGCTGTGCGGCCGCGACCTCGTGGTGATGCTTGTCGCAAGGAAGGCCCATCTCGATCATCGTCGAGACCATCTCGCCGCGGATGTCGACGGCGCTGTCGACCGGCGCGACCGGGAAATAGCCACCCTTGGCGCGCGGACGGTGGCCGAGATTGCCGCCCTCATATTCGCGGCCCGAATTGCCCGGCAGCTCGATGTCGTCGATCTTGTAATAGCTGGTCGAATAGCTGTTCTCGAACCGGACGTCGTCGAACATGAAGAATTCGGCCTCGGGGCCGACATAGACGGTATCGCCGACGCCGGTCGTCAGCAGATACGCCTCGGCGCGCTTGGCGGTCGAGCGTGGATCGCGGGCGTAGAGCTCGCCGGTCGACGGATCGGCGATGTCGCAGATCAGGATCATCATCGGCGTCGCTGAGAACGGATCGACATAGACCGCGTCGAGATCGGGCTTGAGCGTCATGTCGCTCTCGTTGATCGCCTTCCAGCCCTCGATCGACGAGCCGTCGAACATCAGGCCGTCGGTCAGCTCGTCTTCACCGATCAGGCTGGCGACCATCGTCAGATGCTGCCACTTTCCCTTGGGATCGGTGAAGCGCAGATCGACCCACTCGATCTCCTGGTCCTTGATCATCTTCAGGACGTCGTTGGCCGAATTTGCCATGATGCTAAGCCCTCTTTGCTCGATAGGTCGGCAGATATGCCGGAAATGATAGTGCGGCGCAGCGCGCTAATTCCACAGATTGTTGCGCCGCGTCAAATGAAGTCGGTGTCAGTAAAGCCGTTAAATCGCGTCGTCGTCGCGCTCGCCGGTGCGGATACGCAGCGCGCTTTCGACGGGAATGACGAAGATCTTGCCGTCGCCGATCCGGCCGGTCTGCGCGGCTGCGGCGATCGCCTCGACGACGCGTTGTGCCAGACCATCCGCGACGACGACCTCGAGTTTCACCTTGGGCAGGAAGTCGACGACATATTCGGCGCCACGATACAGTTCGGTATGGCCCTTCTGCCGGCCAAAGCCCTTGGCCTCGGTCACGGTGATGCCGCTTACGCCGATCTCGTGCAGCGCTTCCTTCACCTCATCAAGCTTGAACGGCTTGATGATGGCCTCGATCTTTTTCACAGGTACGCCCCCGATTGTCGTTGAAACCAACGCCCTACAGGGCGCCTTGCACCAAACGTGCCAGTTGTCGCCACCTCGGGCAACGACCGATTCACCCGTAAACCCTGCTCGAAAATACAGCATCCGGAAGGGATGTGCACGATGCGGGGGCAGCGATCACAGAATTTCGTGCAGCCGCGCGATGGGCCGTCCGAGGCGTACGCCCTTGTCGGTCTCGACCAGCGGGCGCTCGATCAGCAGCGGATCGATCATCATCGCGTCGAGGATCGCTTCGGCGTCGCCGTGCTTGACCGCCTTCGCGCCGTCTTCGGCCATGCGCAGGCCCTGGCGCGGCGTCATGCCCGCGCTGTCGTAGAGACGGACGAGTTCGGCGCGCGACGGGGGAGTCTTCAGATATTCGATGATTGTGACGTCCGCACCGACCTCTTGCAACAGCGCGAGCGCCTCGCGAGACTTGGAGCATTTCGGATTGTGGTAGATCGTCGCCTTCACGAATGCTCCGTCGTCATTGGACTGACCTCGGCCAGACCATGTGTCCCGCCCGGTTCTTGTTCTCCCGCCTTCGCGGGAGAACATTCTAAGTGGCAGGAGCGCTTACGCCCCCTGCTTGGCGAGCCACTCTTCCAGCCACTTGATCGTGTACGCGCCCTCCTGGAATTCGGGATCGTCGAGCAGCGCGCGATGCAGGGGAATCGTCGTCGTGACGCCCTCGATCACCATCTCCTCGAGCGCACGCCGCAACCGTCGCAACGCGCCCTGACGCGTCGCGCCGTAGACGATCAGCTTGGCGACCATCGAGTCGTAATAGGGCGGCACGCGGTAGCCGGCATAGAGCCCGCTATCGACGCGGACATGCATTCCGCCGGGTGCATGATAGAGCTTCACCAGCCCCGGCGACGGCGCGAAGGTGCGCGGATCCTCGGCATTGATGCGGCATTCGATCGCATGGCCGCGGAACTGCACATCTTCCTGGCGCAGCGTTAGCGGATGCCCCTCGGCGATGCGGATCTGTTCGCGCACGAGATCGAGGCCGGTGATCATCTCGGTCACCGGATGCTCGACCTGGAGTCGGGTGTTCATCTCGATGAAGTAGAACTCACCCGCTTCCCACAGGAACTCGATCGTCCCCGCGCCGCGATAGCCCATGTCGGCCATCGCCTTGGCGACGATGCCGCCCATCCGCTCGCGCTCTTCGGCGGTGATGATCGGTGAGGGGGCTTCCTCGAGCACCTTCTGGTGGCGGCGCTGGAGCGAGCAGTCGCGCTCGCCGAGATGGATCGCGTTGCCCTCGCCGTCACCGAAGATCTGGAATTCGATATGCCGCGGATTGCCGAGGTATTTTTCCATGTAGACGGTGGCGTCGCCGAACGCGGCCTTTGCCTCGCTGCCGGCCTGCTGCATCTGCGTTTCGAGGTCTTCGGCATCGGTGACGACCTTCATCCCGCGACCGCCGCCGCCGGAGGCCGCCTTGATGATCACCGGATAGCCGATCTCGTCGGCGATCCGCTTGGCCTCGGCGATGTCGCTGATCGCGCCGTCCGAGCCGGGGACGAGCGGCAGTCCGAGCGCGCCCGCGGTGCGCTTGGCCTGGACCTTGTCGCCCATCGTGCGGATGTGCTCGGGCTTGGGCCCGACGAACAGGATGTTGTGCAGCTCGACGATCTCGGCGAACTGCGCGTTCTCGCTGAGAAAGCCGTAGCCCGGATGGATCGCATCCGCGCCGCTGATCTCGGCGGCGGAGATGATGTTGGGGATGTTCAGATAGCTGTCGGTCGCCGACGGCGGTCCGATGCAGATCGCCTCGTCCGCGAGCCGTACGTGCATCGCGTCGGCGTCGGCGGTCGAATGGACCGCCACCGTCTTGATGCCCATCTCATGGCAGGCACGGTGGATCCGCAGCGCGATCTCGCCGCGGTTCGCAATGAGCAGCTTCTTGATTTGCTTCATTATTCGACCACGACCAGCGGCTGGTCGAATTCGACCGGCTGGCCGTTCTCGACAAGAATCGCGGTGACGGTGCCGGCCGAGGGCGCGACGATCGTGTTCATCACCTTCATCGCCTCGATGATCAGCAGCGTGTCGCCCGCATTGACCTTCTGGCCGACGGTCGAGAACGGCTTCGCCTCGGGGTTGGCGGCCAGATAGACCGTGCCGACCATCGGCGACTTGACCGCGCTCGCGCTGATCGCCGGGGCGGACGCGCCGACCTCGGCCTGCGGGATCGCCAGCGGTGCGGAGACGGTGGGCGCCGCAGGGGAGGGGGCATAGTGCGCGACGGGTGCGGCCTGCGCTGCCTTGCGTGCGACGCGGATCCGGCGCGAGCCGTCCTCGACTTCGATCTCGGTCAGCTGCGTGGTGTCGAGCAGTTCGGCGAGCTGGCGCACCAGGGTCACATCGACCTGCATTGCGCCTGTTGTTTCTGGTGTATCGGTCATGGCGGGGCCTCCTGTCAGAACCGTGCGACGGCTTCAAGCGCGAGCAGATACGAAAGCGCGCCGAAACCCGCGATCGTTCCCTTCGCCGCCTGTCCGACCAGGCTGACGTGCCTGAACGATTCGCGGGCGTGGGGATTGGAAAGATGGACCTCGATCACCGGTGTCTTCACGCCCTTGATCGCGTCATGGACCGCGACCGAGGTATGCGTGAATGCGCCGGCATTGAGGATGACGGCCTTCGCGCCGCGCGCCTGCGCCTCCTGGATCCAGTCGACGAGGTGCCCTTCATGATTCGACTGGCGCATGTCGATCGTCAGGTCGAGTTCGCGCGCGCGGTCCTCGAGCTGGCCGGCGATATCGTCGAGCGTCTCGTCGCCGTAAATCTCCGGCTCGCGCGTCCCCAGCAGGTTGAGGTTGGGGCCGTTCAGGACGAAGATTGTCGCAGGGACGGTGGCAGGGACTGTCGCGGTCAAAGGCTGCTCCTGGTTGCAGGGGCGGCAAACCACCCTCTATATGCACCCCCCTTACCCGTTCGTGTCGAGCGAAGTCGAGACATGAGACCGGCAGCGGACGGGTGGTTTCCCGACTTCGGTCGAAACGAACGGAAAACTCTGCATGCCCCACTCCGACGGCACCGTCTCGATCACCGTGAACGGCGAGCACAAGCGTGTCTCCACCGGCCTCAGCCTTGCAGGGCTCGCGACCGAGCTGGGCCTCATCCCCGAAAAGATCGCGGTCGAACGCAATATGGAGGTGGTGCCGCGTTCGACGCTGGCGGACGTGATGGTCGAGGATGGCGACGACCTCGAGATCGTGCACTTCGTCGGCGGCGGCGATCATGCCGCGGCGATCAACACCGACAGCTGGACGGTTGCCGGCCGCACCTTCCGCTCGCGGCTGATCGTCGGCACCGGCAAGTACAAGGATTTCGCGCAGAACGCCGCCGCGGTCGAGGCGTCGGGGGCGGAGATCGTCACCGTCGCCGTGCGCCGCGTCAACGTCTCGGATCGCAATGCGCCGATGCTGACCGACTTCATCGACCCGAAGAAGATTACCTACCTCCCCAATACCGCGGGCTGCTTCGACGCCGAATCGGCGATCCGGACGCTGCGGCTGGCGCGCGAGGCGGGCGGCTGGGAGCTGGTGAAGCTCGAGGTGCTCGGCGAGGCGAAGACGCTTTATCCCGACATGGTCGAGACGCTGCGCGCGACGGAAATCCTGGCGAACGAGGGCTTCAAGCCGATGGTCTATTGCGTCGACGATCCGATCGCGACCAAGCGGCTGGAGAATGCGGGCGCGGTTGCAATCATGCCGCTGGGCGCGCCGATCGGCTCGGGTCTGGGTATCCAGAACCGCGTGACGATCCGGCTGATCGTCGAGGGGGCAGGGGTGCCCGTGCTTGTCGATGCAGGCGTCGGCACGGCATCGGATGCGGCGGTGGCGATGGAACTCGGTTGCGACGGCGTGCTGATGAACACCGCGATCGCCGAGGCGAAGGATCCGCTGATGATGGCGGCGGCGATGAAATCCGCGGTCGAATCGGGGCGGCTTGCCTATCGCGCGGGGCGGATGGGGCAGCGACGTTATGCCGATCCCTCGAGCCCGCTTGCCGGCCTGATCTGACACCATGACGCAAACGTCACGGAACCCTCGATAAAGACGGCCGTTATAGTCTCACAAGTTCAGAGCGGTACGATTGGCGTATCGCACAACATAGTGGAGGCTCTCATGGGCGAATTCACCGATAAGGTCGCAGCCGCAGGCAACAAGGTCGCAGGCAACGTCAAGGAAGCCGTAGGCAAGGCAACCGATAACGATCGTATGGTCGCAGAAGGCGAAGCACAGCAGGCCAAGGGTACTGCGCAGAACGTCAAGGGCAGCGTCAAGGGCGCGCTCGGCGACGACATCTAAGCTTAGGCTTGATGACAGAAATATGGCCGCTTCGGGAAACCGGAGTGGCCTTTTCTTTGGCGTCGCCGTCGCGCGCTGCGCGGGACCTGGTAATGGTGTTGCCGCCGACCAGGACAGCTAAATGATTAAGCGAGATACTCCATGACCCTGCCGACCCGCAGCTACGCCGCCTTCCTGTTCGACATGGACGGAACGATCCTGACGTCGATCGCATCTGCCGAGCGGACCTGGACGGCATGGGCGATTGCGCACGGCCTGGATGTCGCGACCTTCCTGCCCACGATTCACGGCGTCCAGTCGGTCGAGACGGTTCGGCGACTGGGTCTGCCTGGCGTCGACCCGGTCGTCGAAGCGGCTGCGATCACCGCCGCCGAGATGGAGGATGTCGGGGACATTACCCCGATCCGTGGTGCGGCTGATTTCCTCGCGACACTGCCGGCCGGGCGCTGGACGATCGTGACCTCGGCACCGCGCGCGCTGGCCGAGCGGCGTCTTGCCGCCGCGGGTCTGGCGATCCCGGCGCAGTTCATCGCGGCCGAGGACGTCGCAAACGGCAAGCCCGCGCCCGACTGTTTCCTGCTGGCCGCCGAGCGTCTGGGTGTACCGGCATCCGACTGTCTTGTCTTCGAGGATGCACCGGCAGGTATTGCGGCAGCCGATGCCGCGGGATCCGATGTCGTCGTCATCACGGCAACGCATGGCCCCGACCACCGCGTGGACGCAGCGCGGCATGCGATTGTGGATTATGACGGTGTTGAGCTTACGGCCGACGGTCCTGGTCGCTGGCGGCTTGGCCGCGAATAAGGGCTGGATCATGACATCGTCGATCCGGCCGCATGACGGGTAACTATCCGAGATTGATCTGTTTTCGACGCATTATGGATATACACTGGTAATGAGTTGAGCGCAGGATCGGCGGATGGAATTTCCGGTGCGACCAGCCAAGCTCGAACGCTTCATGGACGACCAGGCCGTACTCGCGCGCATCGCACCGAACCCCGCGGTCGCGCAGATGCACCGCGACCTCGAACGATATTATCGCGAGCAACTGGATCAGGCGCTGCGCCTGATCTGATCACGGGGGCCGCAATCAAGCCGGGGCCTGGATCAGAATAACTCCCCCTGCGGCCCCTGTGGCGCGCGGAACAGGTCACACCGCAATCCGACCCGTTCCGCGTTAAGTCCGTGCTTCCGCACGGCAATATCGAACCTCGTCTTGAGCAGGTCCGCCCAGGGGTCTTGCCCCTTCATCCGGCTGCCGAACCCCGGATCATTGTCGCGTCCGCCGCGGATCGACTGGATCGTCGCCATGACTTTGCCGGCGCGATCGGGAAAATGCGCGTCCAGCCACGCACGGAACAGCGGCGCGACTTCCCAGGGCAGGCGGACCGGGATGAAGAACGCAAAACGCGCACCGGCCTGTGCGGCGCGCGCGATCAGATGTTCGATCTCGTGATCCGTGATCGCGGGGATTACCGGCGCGATCGAGACATAGACCGGCACGCCCGCCGCCGCGAGCGCGCTGACCGCCGCAAGCCGTCGCTCGGGATGCGGCGCGCGGGGTTCGAGCGTTGCCGCGATCTTCGGATCGAGCGACGTGATCGACATCGCGACCGCGGCCAGACCCTTTGCCGCCATCGGGGCGAGCAGATCGAGATCGCGGATGACGCGATCCGACTTGGTCGTGATCGTCAGCGGGTGGTTGGTCTCGGCCAGCACCTCGATGATGCCGCGAGTGATCCGCCAGTCGGCTTCGATCGGCTGATAGGGATCGGTGTTGGTCCCCAGCGCCATCGGCCGCGCGCTGTACCCCGGTTTCGCCAGCTCGGCCCGGAGCAGCGCGGCGGCGTCGGGCTTGGCGAAGAGCCGGCTTTCGAAATCGAGGCCGGGCGATAGATCGTGAAACGCGTGGCTCGGCCTGGCAAAGCAATAGATGCAGCCATGCTCGCAGCCGCGGTAGGGATTGATCGAACGGTCGAAGGGGATGTCAGGCGATGCATTGCGACTGATAATCGTCCTGGCCCGCTCGACCGTGACGGTCGTCCGCAGCCGGGGTGCCGCGCCGTCGATCGCATCGCGCGCATCAAGCCAGTCGCCGTCCGCTTCGGTCTGCGGAAGGTTGAAGCGCGTGCTTTCGCCGTTCAGCGTCGCACCGCGTACCGGGCGGGGTCTGGTCATCCCCGATCCTAGCATCGGGCGAGGAACGAAGAAAGAACAAACGGGCAGCGTCCCCGACGCCGCCCGGTGTCGTCATGCGCGTTCAGAACCTGACGCCGAACCCCGCGATCGCCTGGTGGCGGCTGAAATCGAGGCTGGTCTTGGTCGTGCCGTCGTTCACCTCATAGCCGTTATAATCGGTGTAGACGTACTCGAGCTTGCCGTAGAAGCGCGACGAGAACGCGGTCTGGATACCGGCCCCCGCGTGGAAGCCGCTCAGCGAGTCGGACCCCGCGACGTTGTTTTCCTCAACCGTCGCGTTGCGGTTGCTCAGGCGCAACCGGCCACTCGAAAAGCCGCCCTTCACATACAGAAGCGTCGTCGGGGACAGGAGATAGCCGCCGCGGGCGCCGACGGTGATGTTGCGGTTGGCGGCGATGCAGGTGCGATCGCCCACGCTCACGATGTCGTACTCGCACTGCTTCGCGCTTGACCCTTCGAGACCGGCATAGACGCCGAGCACCGCGCTGACATTGACCTGCGCGTCATAGCCGACCTCGCCGCCATAGGTGACGCCGCTCTTGCCGACGCGGACGCTTGCCGAGTCGTTCGCCGTGTCGACGTTCAGCTCGGAAATGACGCGTTCATAGCCGATCCGGGGTTCGACCCGCAGGCCCGAGACCTGGCTTGCCGGATTGCCGCGCGAATCGCGGTCGAATCGGTCATAGGCGCGACCGTCATAGGTCCGGCTGTCAGAGGACTGCGCCACGACCGGCGTGGCGGCGGCCCCGGCTGCGACGAGCGCGAGCAGGTAGATTTTACGCATACTGATACTTCCCCCTTGCCGCCCGTCGTCGTCGACGGGCCGGTACCTGCCTGGTATCGCGCGGGAATGCTGACAGGACGTTAACCGGAAGCGCGGCAGGCCGGGTAAGGTGCCGCGGATGGTCGCGCGGCGGTTTTGCGCGTAGAACGGGGTATGGCAGAGAATCTGACGACGGTGGAGCGGGCCTTCGAACTTGCGCGGTCCGGCGAGTGCGATTCGGTCAACGGTCTGCGCCAGCGATTGCGCCGCGAGGGGTATGACGCGGTGCATCTCCACCTCCACGGCGCGGCGATCAACAAGCAGCTCGTCGATCTGATCCACGCCGCGAGAGGCTGAACGCCACGATCATTTCTGGGCGAGGATCAACTCCTTCGGCATGTCGAGGCCCGACGCGGCCCAGGCGGATGCGGTGCGGCAGGTGATCCGGTCGATGCGGGTGCCGGTGACTGCGGGTTCGGTCAGGCAGTATTTGCGCGACTTCGCATCATATTTCAGCGTCGTCATCTGGGCCTGTGTCGCGCTTCCCCGCGGTGCGGCGTTCGCGATCGTCGGGCTGACGGCCGTGGCAATAGCGATCGTGATGAGGGTGGCGGTGCGGCCGAGCGTACGCGTGGTTGGCAGAGCGGGCATGATGGTGTGTCCTTCCAGAAGATGAGGTCGAGCCGCCCGGGGGCAGCGTGAAGACCAATGCATCTGGCGTGCCAGTTGCCTACTACACTAAGACACTTCGCTTCTGCGCTCTGAAACCTCGTCTTTTTTGCCCGCAGCGGCGATCAGCGCGATCCATGCCCAGCGGAAATCGCGCCATCAGTTGGGAATCGATGCCGAAACATGGCCCGTCGACGTGCGCGGTCAGCGCTCGAGCAGGCGCGGCATCAGTTCGACGAAGTTGCAGGGCCGGTGACGGCTGTCGAGCTGGTCGCGCAGGATCCCGTCCCACCCGTCCTTCACCGCGCCGGTCGAACCCGGCAGCGCGAAGATATAGGTGCCGTGCGCGACACAGGCACAGGCCCGCGATTGCACCGTCGACGTGCCGATCGTCCTGTAGCTGAGCATCCGGAACAGTTCGCCGAACCCGGGGATCATCTTTTCGGCAACGCGCTCGACCGCCTCGGGCGTCACGTCACGGCCGGTGACGCCGGTACCGCCCGTGGTGATGACGCAGTCGACCGCCGGATCATCGATCCAGGCGTGGAGGCGGGCGACGATCGTCTCGACGTCATCCTTCTCGATTCGGCGATCGGCGAGCACATGCCCTGCCTCTGCCAGTCGTGCGACGAGCGTATCACCCGAGCGATCCTCGGCCAGTCCGCGCGTGTCGGACACCGTCAGCACGGCGATCCGGACCGGCAGAAAGGTCCGGCTTTCGTCGATTGGCATAAAAGATCAGTCCGCGCGTGTGACGGTGGAGGATTGCGCGCCGACGCTGGCGTTGACCGCGATCATCGGCTGATGCGCGGTGAGGCTCGCGCTCGCGCGCGCATTCGGCCGGGCGTTCATGCGGATCGCGGTCGCGCCGGGCAGGCCGGGGAACCGCGGCCACATGCCCTGCGCCAGTGCGTTGCGGCTGGTCGAGGCCTTCCGCCCACCCTGCGCTTCGTACATCCAGTAGTTGCGCAGCACGGTGGTGACGTAGCCGCGCGTCTCCCAATAGGGAATGCTTTCGATATACAGCAGCGGATCGCCATTATCGTGGACGATCGCGTTCCAGTCGCCGACCGGGCGCGGGCCCGCATTATAGGCTGCGATCACCTTGGGCAGCAGCCCGCCGGTAACGCCGGCCATGTCGCGCAGCCGTTCGAGATGCCGCTGGCCGATGTCCATGTTGGTCGACGGCTTGGTCAGCGCCTTGAGGTCGATCGACGTGCCGCGTTCGCGCGCAAAGTCGGTCGCCGCTGCGGGCATGATCTGCATCAGGCCGTACGCGCCTGCGGGGCTGCGCACCGTGTTGCGGAAGCGCGATTCCTCGAGCGTGTGCGCGTAGACCAGCGCCTTGTCGATGTGCCAGCCGCTGTCAGGCGTCCAGTTCGGCGTCGGATAGCGCGCCTCGGCCGCGGTGGTGATCCCTTGCGGACAGTTGTGCGCGAGCCAGACGGTCGTGGCGGGCAGGCTGAGTGCCTCTGCGACCCGGACGAGATTGCGGAATTCGCGGGGATCGCCGATCTTCGCCTGCTGGCGGATGACGGTATCGGCCAGTTCGGTCTCGCCGACCTCGACGAGCGCAGCTGCGACGCGGACATTGGGGCGCTTCTCGACGACCTTCCAGTCGCGCGCGACCACGCCGCCGGGACCGCTGCCGCCGACCCGCGCGGGATCGGCCATCGCGAGCTGCTGTCGTGCGAGCTGGCCGTAGAAGCTTTCGCCGAACTGCGCCGCGGCCTTCAGCCGGCCCTGGATCTTGTCGGGACGTGCGCAGACCATGTCGGCACGCGACGCCCAGTAGAGCGCCGCTGCGCGCAGGTCGACATCGCCCGCGCGTGCCGCGACGCCTTCGAACCCCGTGCCGGCGTTGGCACAGTCATTCTGTCGCCACGCGGCCAGCGCCCCAACCCAGCGCGCCTGGACTGCCCATTCGCCGACGCCGTCCTGGCCCTTGGCGGCCATGACGCGCGCATTGGCGTCGTCACCCTGGAGGAAATAGATCCACGCGATCTTCTGCTGCCATTCGGTCAGCGTCTCGGGCGTGAGACCGGGCGTGCTGTCGAGCAGTGACTGCGCCTCGCGGCCCATGTCCGCCTTGACGTAAGGCTGCATCTTCAGCGCGAGGTCGGCGGCGATCATATCGCCTTTGAGGCTCTTCGCGCGCACCCGACGCGGTGCGCCGTCCTGCCAGATCAAACGCTGCGCGACGGGCAGGGGGGGCAGATCGACCGCGCCACGGACCGTGGCGAGGCGTGCAATCTGTTCCGCCTCGGGGAGCTCGGGGGCTTCATTCAGCAGCGCGACGAGCGGCGCCATCTCGATCCTCGGCGATCCCTTGGCGATGTACATCTCGGCGCGCGCGATCGCATGGAGCGGGCCGGGCTTCATGGTATCGAGCTGGATCTGCGCATCGGTCCATTTGCCGTCGCGGATCGCGCCGAAGACCGCGCGATAGGCGTCGCGCTGCGCCGGATCGAGCTGATCGGGAATCTGTTCGGCGGTGGGTGCACCGGCAACGAGTCGGGCATCGCCCGTACCGCTGTCGGCGATCGGTGCCGCCAGAGCGGGCAGCGGCAATGCCGCACAACCGAGCAGGATTGCGAGCGTGCGGGTCATGCCCGCGTCTCCTGAGACATCTGGCCCCCCATCAACATCTGCAAATCCTTCCAGGCTTCTGCCTTGGCCGCCGGCTTCTCGATCAGAAAGCGCGGGTGAAAGCTGGCGACCACGCCTGCTTCTCCGACCTTATGGCTAATTCCATGTAAACGTCCCCGCGCCGCCTGTAATTCCATCCCGAGGATGGCACGGCTCGCCGCATTGCCGAGCAGAAGCAACCGCTTGGGCGCAACAAGTTCGATGTGATGCTTGGCGATCTCCGCCAGCCGGTCCTCGACCTCGCGCTGGATGCGGCCCGCGGTCGGGCGCTTGGCGCAGACCGCCGCGACATGGACCTCCGACCGGGTCAGTCCGATCGCCGCGAGCATGCGGTCGAGCAGACGACCCGATGCGCCGCTCAGCAATTGACCGGCGCCGCCATTGTCCGTGCCGTCGTCACGATCGGGGCAGTCGGCAAGCACCATGACCGTAGCGTCAGCCGGCCCTTCGGCCGCCAGCGAAATGCCGTTCCATCCCGCCTCGGGCACATCCGCGCCGGTCCGCCAGGCCAGGAATTCGGTCAGCGACAGCGGCATCGTGGCGACCGCCACCGGCGGTGCGACGGACACGCCGGCGGGCGCCGGCGGCGCGATAACCAGCGGTTCGGGTGCCGCGAACCAGTCGCGCGGGGCGTCGTCGACGAGCATGTCGACACCGGCATCGTGCCACCAGTCGAGCACGCTGACCGCGGCGTTGCGCCAGTCGATGGTCTGATCCGCCCCCATATGTCTCCTATGCTGCGTGGTTGACGTGGCGGTCAACTCGCGCAATCGCCTAAATAGACGCGACACGGACAAGACGGTGCCGGCCCGAGCCCGAACGAACGGGAGGGGCGGGAAGCCGGGCAGACAGGGACCATCCCCCGGGAGACGATGATGACGACACGTGAATCGATGCCCTACGACGTAGTGATCGTCGGCGCAGGTCCGGCGGGGCTTTCGGCAGCGATCCGGCTGAAACAGCTGGCGGCCGAGAAGGACGCGGACATCTCGGTCTGCGTGCTCGAAAAGGGATCCGAGGTCGGCGCGCACATCCTGTCGGGCGCGGTCATCGATCCCAAGAGCCTCGACGAGCTGCTGCCCGACTGGCGCGAGGATGGCTGTCCGCTGGCAGAAGTGCCGGTGACGGAGAATCATCACTGGATCCTCAGCAAGACGAAGAAGAGCGAGATGCCGCACTTCGTCACGCCGTCGTTCATGCACAACAAGGGCACCTATACCGGCAGCCTCGGCAATCTGTGCCGCTGGATGGCGGGCAAGGCGGAGGAGCTCGGCGTCGAGATATTCCCCGGCTTCGCGGCCGCCGAGATCCTGTTCAACGACGACGGATCGGTGAAGGGCGTCGCGACCGGCGACATGGGCGTCGCGCGCGACGGCACGCACAAGGGCGATTATACCCCGGGGCTCGAACTCCACGCCAAATACACCTTCTTTTCCGAAGGCTGTCGCGGTCACCTGACCAAGCAGCTGATCGCGAAGTTCGATCTCGCCAAGGACAGCGACCCGCAGGTCTATGGTCTTGGCATCAAGGAATTGTGGGACATCGATCCCGCGCTCCATTCGCCCGGCCGCGTCATCCATACGCAGGGCTGGCCGCTCAGCGAAACCGACGGGTCGAACGGCGGCGGCTGGATCTATCACCAGGCCAATGGCCAGGTCTCGATCGGCTTCGTCACCTGGCTGAACTACACCAATCCGCATCTCTCGCCGTTCCACGAGATGCAGCGCTGGAAGACGCATCCCGAGATCGCGGCGCTGCTCAAGGGCGCCAAGCGGGTCAGCTATGGCGCACGCGCGATCAGCGACGGCGGGCTGCAGTCGATTCCGAAGCTCGTGATGCCGGGTGCCGCACTGATCGGCGACAGCGCCGGCTTCCTGAACGTGCCGCGGATCAAGGGCACGCACACTGCGATGAAGTCGGGCATGATGGCGGCCGAGGCTGCAGTCGACGCGATCGTGTCGCAGCGCGGGCATGACGAACTCGCCGCCTATCCCGAAGCGTTCGAACGCAGCTGGGTCAAGAAGGAGCTGTCGGTCGTCCGCAACGTCGTGCCCCTCGTCAAGAAATTCGGCGACATGCTAGGGTCCGGGCTTGCCGGTGTGACGATGTGGCTCGAGCATTGGGGGCTGAAGGTGCCGTTCACGATGCACCATCATCCCGATCACGAAAGCCTGTGGCGCAAGGATCTGGTCAAGCCGATCGTCTATCCCAAGGCGGACGGCGTGCTGACGTTCGACCGGCTGTCGTCGGTGTTCATCTCGAACACCAATCACGAGGAGGACCAGCCGGTCCACCTGACGCTGAAGGACCCGGCGGTGCCGATCGCCTACAACCTGCCGATGTACGACGAACCCGCTCAACGCTATTGCCCGGCCGGCGTTTACGAGGTGGTGGGCGAAGAGACGGGCGATCCGAAGTTCGTGATCAACGCGCAGAACTGCGTCCACTGCAAGACCTGCGACATCAAGGACCCGACGCAGAACATCAACTGGGTCGTGCCCGAGGGCGGTGGAGGCCCCAACTATCCCAACATGTAAGTCTGTCCTGCTGGCGATCGGCCTGCTGACCGCCCCGACGGCGGCGCTGGCCGACACCGGCGGTCTCTCCGCCTATCTCAAGGCGCGCGCCGCGGATGCGGACGGGCGGGTGACGATTGCCGCGGACCAGTATGCCCTGGCACTGGCGGCGGCGCCCGACGATCCGGTCGTTGCGATCCGCGCCTACCGGGAGGGGATCGAGGCGGGTGACATGCCGCTCGTCGCGCGCGCGGCGGGGGTGCTGGCGAGAGCCGGAGTCGCGCCTGCGGACGCCGCACTGTTCCCGCTCGCCGCCGCCGCGCGCAAGGGCGACACCCGGGCGACCCGGACGGCGATCGCCACGCTCGGCAAGGGCCCGCTGGTCGTCCTCGCACCATCATTGAACGCATGGGTCTCGCGCGCCGAGCACCGCGATCCGAGCGCGGCGCTGGCGACCGCAGGCAATGACCCGGTTGCACGCCGCTTCGCCGCCGAGACGCGTAAGCGCATCGCTGCCGCCCCCGCGCGCCAGCCACTCGGCCTTGCCGTCGCGCAAACGTTCGCGGGGCTGGCGGGAGACCTTATTGCAGGGGCGCCGTCGCCGCTGGCAATCGCGCTCGCCCAGGCTGCGGTGGAGGCCGATCCCGCTTATGCCCCCGCGCGAATCGTCCTTGCCGACGCGCTTGCGCATAGCGACCGGGTCGACCGCGCGCTGGTGGTGCTCGACAGGGTCGATGGCACGTCGCCGTCCGCAGAGGCGGCGATCGCCAAGCGTCTCGAAATCCTGTCGGTCGCCGGCCGTGACGAGGCGGCGCTGGCCATCGCGAAGACACGCGCCGAGCGGCAGGAGGCGGTCGCCGGTGACTGGCAGCGTTACGCTGACCTGTTGCTGACGACCGGCGATGCGGCGGCGGCGGCGCAGTGGTATGGCCGGGTTCTGGCGGCGGATCACGGCGCGCCGGCGGCCGCGCGCGGCGGCTGGGGGGCGTGGCTGCAATATGGCGGGGCGCTCGATCAGGCGGGGCGCTGGCCCGAGGCGCGCGTCGCGCTCCGCAAGGCGGTTGCCCTCGCCCCGACGCAACCGCTCGCGCTGAATTATCTGGGATTCGCGCAGGTCGAGCATGGCGACGACATCGCGGGCTCGATCCGGCTGCTCGAGCGGGCGAGCCGGCTCGATCCCGCCAATCCGTCCGTCACCGACTCGCTCGGCTGGGCCTATCACCGCGCCGGCGATACGCGACGCGCACTGCCCTTGCTCGAGCGTGCCGCGCAGGCGGAGCCGACCAATGCCGAAATCGGCGATCATCTCGGTGATGCCTATTGGAGCATGGGCCGACGGTACGAGGCGCGCTATGCGTGGCAGGCCGCGATCGTCACCGGCGATGCCGAGGAGCGCGCGCGCATCGCCGCGAAGATCGACACCGGCCTGCCGATCGCTGCGCGCCGCTGACCCCTGATCCCGAGACCCCGATGCCGACGACGACCGAAACCGCACCTGCCAAGATCAATCTCGCGCTGCATGTGCGTCACCGCCGCGCGGACGGCTATCACGAGCTCGAGACGCTGTTTGCCTTTGCCGAGCATGGCGACGTCGTCACGGTGCGCACGGCGGACGCGGACAGCTTTGCCATCATCGGGCCGTTCGCCGCGGCATTGCGTCCGGCGGCGGGGGGCACCGACGCCGCGCCATGGGACGGCAACCTCGTGACGGCCGCAGCGGACGCGTTCGTCGCGACGTTCGGGATCGCCGCGCACCACGCGATCACGCTCGACAAGCGACTGCCGATCGCATCGGGGATCGGTGGCGGCTCCGCCGATGCCGCGGCGACGCTGCGCGCGCTGGCGCGGTTGCACGGCGTCGCGGTGCAGGATCCGGCTCTCCACGACATTGCCGCCCGACTGGGTGCGGACGTGCCCGCGTGCCTCGTCAACCGGACGACGTTCGGGACCGGGCGCGGCGACACGCTCGTCGAGGTCGACGGGCTGGCGGGAACGCCGTTGCTGTGCGTCAATCCGCGCGTGGCGGTGTCGACCGCGGCGGTATTTGGCGCGTGGGACGGGATCGACCGCGGGCCGCTCGGCAAGGGGCCGCTGCTCGAACGCGCGATTGCCGGGCGGAACGACCTCGAGGCGCCGGCCTGCGCGATCGCGCCGGAGATTGCCCGGGTGCGCGCGCTCCTCGACGCAGCGCCGGGCGTGCTGCTCGCGCGCATGTCGGGATCGGGGGCGACCTGCTTTGCGCTGTTCGACAGCATCGCGGCCCGTGATTCCGCGGCGACGGATGCCGCTGCGCAAGGCTGGTGGACGCTGGCGTGCACGCTGCGCTGAACACAGTTCAACTGCCGCTTCGAAACTGTTCGGCTTTGGGACTCCGGACGCTATAAAATCGATTGCATCGCACCAGTCGGAAGCGTCAAATCGGGATGTCCACTACCGGATCGGCGCCACGGTTTGCCGACCGGCCCAAGGTTTCTCCCAAGACGCCGAAGCGGACCCATGATGGGAGGGCGGTCACCGAAAGGCGGCCGCCCTTTTTCACATTCCCGGATGTTCCGCACTTGTTCCGTGAGAACAAAAGCAATACATGGCGTTTGACGCGTTGAATGGCACGCGCGCTTGCTTTAGCGATGGGAGCTTATCGATGGCCGCTAATCTGAAAGTGATCGACACCGGCATGGCAACAGCAACCAACGACCGGCAAAAGGCGCTCGATGCCGCACTCGCGCAGATCGACCGCGCGTTCGGCAAGGGCTCGGCGATGCGTCTGGGCTCGAAGGAGACGATGCAGGTCGAGGTGATCTCGACCGGCTCGCTCGGGCTCGACATCGCGCTCGGTGTCGGCGGCCTGCCGCGTGGCCGCGTGATCGAGATCTACGGTCCGGAAAGCTCGGGCAAGACCACGCTCGCGCTCCACGTCATTGCCGAAGCGCAGAAGAATGGCGGCACCGCCGCGTTCGTCGACGCCGAGCATGCGCTTGACCCGGTCTATGCCAAGAAGCTCGGCGTCAACATCGACGAGTTGATCGTGTCGCAGCCGGACACCGGCGAGCAGGCACTCGAGATCGTCGACACGCTGGTCCGCTCGAACGCGATCGACGTACTCGTCGTCGATTCGGTCGCAGCACTCGTGCCGCGCGCCGAAATCGAGGGCGAGATGGGCGACAGCCATGTCGGGCTTCAGGCGCGCCTGATGTCGCAGAGCCTTCGCAAGCTGACCGGTTCGATCAGCCGGTCGCGTTGCATGGTGATCTTCATCAACCAGCTCCGCATGAAGATCGGCGTCATGTACGGCAACCCGGAGACGACGACGGGCGGCAACGCGCTGAAGTTCTACGCCTCGGTCCGTCTCGACATTCGCCGCATCGGTGCGGTCAAGGCGGGCGACGAGGTCACCGGCAACCAGACACGCGTGAAGGTCGTCAAGAACAAGGTCGCGCCGCCGTTCAAGCAGGTCGAATTCGACATCATGTACGGGCAGGGCGTGTCCAAGCTCGGCGAGATCCTTGATCTCGGCGTGAAGGCCGGGCTGGTCGAGAAATCGGGTGCGTGGTTCAGCTATGACAGCGTCCGGCTTGGTCAGGGTCGCGAGAATTCGAAGACCTTCCTCAAGGACAATCCCGAGACCGCCGATCGTCTTGAAAAGCAGATCCGCGCGCGCACCGACAAGGTCGCCGAGGAAATGATGGTCGGTCCCGACGCCGAAGACGACGCCTGAGTGAGAGTCGGAGCCCTTTTCCTCGCGGGGAAGGGCTCCGCGTCCTGTGACAGGGCGAGGCAGCGTCCAGGGCTGATGGTTCGGGCGGGTCTCGTCTCGCCTGGTTGAGCTGATGGGCCGCAGCGGGACGCGTGTTGGGCGATCGTCCGGAAATCCAGTGAGCCCTAGCGGGCATATGCTTCACGACTTGCGTCAAACGCGCCACAAGAGCTGATCTTGTGCGCACAGACGGGAGTTCGACCATGCGATATGGCCAATCATGACCAGTGATCGAGACTGGACCGGACGCGTCGGCGACACCTGGGCCACGGAATGGCGCCGTACCGACCGCAGCTTCGAGGGGCTTGCGCCCGTACTAAACGCCGCGATCCTTGCGGCGGCAGGCCCGCAGACTCGTACTGTTGTCGATATCGGTTGCGGCGCCGGCGCCACGTCGCTGGCCAGCGCGCAGGCGCTGCCGGACGGGCAAGTGATCGGCATCGATCTTTCGCCGACGCTGATCGCAGTGGCGAACCACCGCGCGGGGCACCTGACCAATGTCGTGTTCCGCTGCGCCGACGTCGCGGCGAGCGTCGAGACGCATGCGCCGATCGACCTCTATGTCTCGCGGCATGGGGTCATGTTTTTCGCCGATCCGGTGGCCGCCTTTGCCCTGCTCGCTAAGGCCGCCGCCCCCGGCGCCGCGCTCGTCTTCTCGTGCTTTGCCGAGCGTGCAGCCAATCGCTGGGCGGTGGAAACCGTTGCGGGTGCGGATGACGCATCCGGACCGACGGGGGCCATGACCGCGCCGGGGCCCTTTGCCTTTGCCGATCCCGCCTATGTCGCGGAGCTGCTGAAGCAGGCCGGGTGGCGCGCGACGACACCACAGCGTGTCGACTTCGGCTATCGCGCGGGAGGCGGCGCGGATCCGGTGGCGGACGCGGTCGACTATCTCCGCCGGATCGGCCCCGCGGCGTCGCGGATCCGCGACACGCACGGCGCGGAACGCGAACGGGCGCTGGCGCGTCTGACCAGCGCGTGCGTCGATCGTCTGACCGGGGATGCGGTCGAATTTCCGGCCGCCGCCTGGATATGGACGGCGCACCCGGCGCGCGACAGCCAAGGGAGCCTGCCATGATCACCGTCCACCATCTCGAAAACTCGCGATCGCAGCGGATCCTGTGGATGCTCGAGGAACTTGGGCTGCCCTATGAGATCAAGCGCTATGCGCGCGATCCGAAGACGATGCTCGCACCCCCGGAACTGAAGGCGGTCCATCCGCTCGGCAAGTCGCCGGTGATCGAGGATCGCGACGTCGAAGGTGGCCGGGTCGTGGCGGAAACCGGCGCGATCGTCGAGTATCTCGTCGACAAGGCGGACGGTCGGCTCGGGGCCCCCGCCAAGCGCGCGGATGCGCTGCGCTATCGGTTCTGGCTGCATTATGCCGAAGGCTCGATGATGCCGCCGCTGCTGCTCAAGCTGGTGCTCGCGAAGATTCCGGTGATGGGGAAGATCGCGCTGAAGCGCATCCAGCCGATGATCGATGTCCATCTCGATTACGTCGAGGCAGAGCTCTCGCAACGCCCCTGGTTTGCCGGCGATCAGATGACCGCGGCGGACATCATGATGAGCTTTCCGCTCGAAGCGGCGCGCAGCCGTGCGGGGCTCGACGAATCACGCCCCGCGACGATCGCCTGGCTCGGCAAGGTTCATGCGCGACCGGCCTATCAGGCGGGCCTGCAAAAGGGCGGCCCCTATGCCTATGCCTGACCCGGGCACACGCCAAGAGGCGGGCGGGCCGACCGCCTCCTGACGTCCCGTGCCGCTCAGGCCTGGCCGGGCTTGATCTTCTCATAGCTGTCGACATTCACCTTCGGGCCATGCCCGGTCGGTGCGTGCGGCGGGTCGCGGTCGGCGGGTTCGCGCTCGTCGAGCCCGCCCTCCCATTTTGCGACCACGGTCGCGGCGACCGCATTGCCGATGACGTTGGTCGCCGATCGGCCCATGTCGAGGAAGTGATCGACTGCGAGGATGAGCAGGATGCCGGCCTCCGGGATCTTGAACATCGACAGCGTCCCGGCGATCACCACCAGCGAGGCACGTGGCACGCCGGCAATGCCCTTCGACGTGACCATCAGGACGAGCAGCATGGCGATCTGCTGCCCGATCGGCATGTCGATGCCGTAGGCCTGGGCGATGAACAGCGACGCGAACGTCATGTACATCATCGACCCGTCGAGATTGAACGAATAGCCGAGCGGCAACACGAAGCTGGCGATCCGCGGCGGCACGCCGAACCGGTCGAGCGCCTCGAGCGTGCGCGGATAGGCCGCCTCCGATGACGCGGCCGAGAAGGCGAGGATCAGCGGGTCGCGAATATAGCGCACCAGCAGCCGCGTCCGCGGACCGATGAGCAGGAAGGCGATGCCGATCAGCATCAGCCAGAGCAGCGCCAGCCCGAGATAGAAGGTCAGCATGAAATAGCCGAGATCGCCGAGAATGCTCGGGCCCCGTTCGGCGAGCGTCGCGGTCACCGCGGCGAACACCGCGAACGGCGCGAACCGCATCACGTAATTCGTGATCTGCAGCATCACCGCGACGAGCGCCTCGATCGCCTTGACGAGCGGGGCGGCCTTTTCGCCGACCGCGGTTATCGCGACGCCGACGAACACAGAGAAGACGACGATCTGAAGAATCTCGTTGCTCGCCATCGCCGAGATCATCGAGTCGGGAACGATATGGGTGATGAACTTGGCGAGATCGAATGCGGCTCGGTCGACGCCGCTCGACGCGGTCGCCGGCGGGATGGCGAGCGCGAGGCCGACGCCTGGCTGCAGCACGTTCACCAGGATCATGCCGAGCGTCAGCGACAACAGGCTCGCACAAATGAACCAGCCGAGGCTGCGCAGGCCGACGCGGCCGAGCGCGCCGGTATCGCCCATATGCGCGATGCCGACGACCAGCGTCGAGAAGACCAAGGGCGCGATGATCATCTTGATCAGCCGCAGGAACAGTGACGTGACGATCGAGAAATAGCCGGCAATGTCCTTCAACTGCGCGGCGGATTGCGCGCTGCCGTCGTCGATCGACGCGTTGAGGATCCAGCCGACGGCCATGCCCGCGACCAGCCCGAACAGGATATAATAGGTTAGCCGCTTGGCCATTAAACGCTCCCGAAACTCGCGCACGAGGGAAGGGGATTGCGGCGCCCGGGTCAAGGACCCTATCGTCCCGACATGGCAATCTCTCCCGAATTACCCACCAGGCGCACGCTCCTCGGTGCCGCCGCCGCGCTCCCGCTGCTGTCGATCGGCGCGGTCCTGCGCGCGGCAGAACCCGACCTGTCGGCACTGTCCGATCTCACCGGGGGTGCCAAGCCGATCGATGCGGACGAGCGCGCCGCCCGGCTCTCGCGCGCCCAGGCGCTGATGAAGGCGGCAGGGATCGGCGCGGTACTGATCGAGCCGGGGTCGTCGATGCTCTACTTCACCGGTGTCCGCTGGAGCCGGAGCGAGCGGCTGACCGCCGCGATCCTGCCGGTCGAGGGGCAGCTCTGTATCGTCACGCCGTTCTTCGAGGAGCCGTCGGTGCGCGAGACACTCGCGGTGCCGGCGGAGGTTCGCGTCTGGCAGGAGGACCAAAACCCGCTCGCGGTGGTGGCGGGCTTCCTGCGCGATCGCCGGTTGATTGCGCGGCCGATCGCGATCGAGGAGACGATGCGATTCTTCGCCATCGACGCGCTCCGTCGGCTGGTACCGGAGGCACGGATCGTGTCGGCCAATCCGGTCGTGCGCGGCTGTCGGATGATCAAGACGCCTGCCGAGATCGCTTTGATGCAGACGGCCACGGACGTCACGCTCGCCGCCTATCGATGGACCCATGCGCGGGTCGAGACGGGCATGACCGGTCCCGAGATCGGCGCGCTGATGACGGCCGCGACGCGGAAGCTCGGCGGGGCGCCCGAATTCTCGATGGCGCTGATCGGCGAAGCCTCGGCCTATCCGCATGGCAGCCGCGAGATCCACCGCGTCGCGAACGGGCAGGTCGTGCTGATGGATTGCGGGTGCACCGTGCAGGGCTATCAGTCCGACGTCTCGCGCACCTGGGTTCACGGATCGGCTACCGCCGACCAGCGCAAGACCTGGGACCAGGCGATACGCGGTCAGCAGATCGCGTTTGCCGCCGCGCGGATCGGCGCGACCGCGGGCAGCGTCGACGATGCGGTGCGGGAGCATTACCAGGCGCTGGGCTATGGTCCGGGCTATAAGCTGCCCGGGCTGTCGCATCGGACGGGGCACGGGATCGGCATGGACGGGCACGAACCGGTCAATCTGGTACGGGGCGAGACGACGAAACTCGCGGCGGGCATGTGTTTCAGCGACGAGCCCGGCATCTACATCCCCGGGCGCTATGGCATCCGGATCGAGGATTGCTTCCACATGACCGAAGCGGGGCCGAGCTGGTTCAGCGTGCCTCCCACGTCGCTCGACCGACCGCTGGGCTGACGAGCCCGGGGTCTGCTCAGGCGGCCTGGCTCATCCAGCGCTCGGCATGTGCAAGGGCGGCTGCGTCGTCGACGTCGATCCAGTCGATGTCGCTGCAGTCGACGGTCTCGGCACGGTTCTCCGTGGCGAGCATGCGGACGCCTTCGGTCAGCGAGGGACTCGCCAGCGTGGCGAGTGCGGCGCCGAGGCGCGGCGAGATCGCGAAAACGCCCGTATCATAGGCGTCATGCGGTTCGAGGCCCTTGCCGATCGCGACGATCGCCGACCCGTTGGTCGCGACACACGTGACGTCTTCGGGGTCGACCCAGGGATGGCCGAGCCGGCGGTCGATGCCGAGCCTAAGCCCGTTGCCCGATCCGGCGGTGGCCATGCGGCGATACAGCGCGGGGAGGACGAGGTGGTCGCACATTGCGAGAACCGCGTCCTTACCGGCCAACGCGTCTGTCGCGGCAAGCACCGATACGCCATTGGGCTCGCGGTGGTCCGCCAGGACGGTTTCGACATGGAGCGGCCAGGCGCGGCTGGCGAGATAGGCCTCGATCGCATCGCGGCCGTAACTCAGCGTGACGATCGCACGCTTGAGGCCGGCCTCCGCAAGACCCTCGAGCGCATGCGCGATGAGGGGGCGGCCAGCGACCGGGCAGAGGGGTTTATAAGGCGCCGAGGCGCGTAGACGGCTGCCCTCCCCGGCGGCGAGGATGACAGCCGTCTCGATCATGTCAGGCGGCCTTGATGAACCGCTCGACCTCGATCTGCGCGAGATCGTCGGTCATCTGCGTGCGGGGATGCTTGCAGAAATAGGCCGATGCAGGGTCGATCACGCCCGCGATGCCGCGATCCTTGGCGATCTTCGCGCAGCGGATCATGTCGATCGCGACACCCGCAGAGTTGGGCGAATCCTCGACCGACAGGCGCAGCTCGAGGTTCATCGGCACGCCGCCGAACAGCTGGCCTTCCATGCGAAGGAAGCAGACCTTGTTGTCGTTCTGCCAGGGGACATAGTCCGACGGGCCGATATGGACGTTGTCGTCATCCATCCGCTCGGCCGCGACCGACTGGACGGCTTCGGTCTTCGAGATCTTCTTCGACTCGAGACGGCGATGGTTCGACATGTTGAGGAAGTCGGTGTTGCCGCCGGTGTTGAGCTGGTAGGTGCGATCCAGCTTCACGCCGCGCTTGGCGAACAGGTCGGTCAGCACGCGGTGGACGATCGTCGCGCCGAGCTGTGCCTTGATGTCGTCGCCGATGATCGCGACGCCGGCGTCTTCGAACTTCTTCGCCCAGACGGGGTTCGATGCGATGAAGACGGGGATGTTGTTGACGAACGCCACGCCCGCTTCGATCGCGCAGTCGGCATAGAATTCGGTCGCTTCCTGCGAACCGACCGGCAGGTAGTTCATCAGGACGTCGGCGCCCGACGCCTTCAGATCCGCGATGACCTGCTCACGCGTCGGCTCTGCGGCGTCGGCGAGGAGGAAGGTGCGGTCGTCCTTGAAGTCCGACATGTGGTCGGCGACGCCGTCGAGCGTCTTGCCCATCTTCACGATGGTGCCGGTGTTGCCGACATTGGGGGCGAACACTGCGGTGCAGTTGGGCTTGGCGAAGATGGCCTCGGCGACGTCCTTGCCGACCTTGCGACGATCGACGTCCCACGCCGCGACGACCTTGATGTCGCTTGGCTTGTAGCCACCCATATCGAAATGCATCAGGCCGACCTGGTCGTTTGCCCCCTCGCGATAATGCTCGAGACCCTGGACGAGCGAGCTCGCGCAGTTGCCGATGCCGACCACGGCGATCCGAATGCTATTCATTACTGACCCTGTTCCTTACGAAAGATGCATGCGCGACGCGGTCTTCGATCGCGGCGGTGTGGTATTACGGACGAAAGCCCGTTCGACACGACGGTGCCAGACGAGCCCGACGATGGCGACGAGCGTCAGAGGGACGATCTCGAACCACCAGAAGATGCGCGGGTTGCCCGCAAAGCAGGCGACGAAGATCGCCCATACTCTGACATTCGCGGTTAGCAAGGCCATGAAGCGCAATGGCGCCACTGCGCGCGCGGCATAGCTCTGGCCAAGCGCGACAGGATCGCTGGCCTGACCGAGCGTGCGTTCGAACGGCATCGCGATCCGGTCGATGCTGCCGGCCACCCCGTCATAAAAGCGGACAAGCGCGTTGCCGGTCGGCACGGGCGGCGCGTCGAGTGCGACACCGCGGATCCGGCGATGGAAGCGCGAGCGCTCACCCTCGTACATGTTCGACTGCACCGCGTGCGCGCCACCGGCCGCAACCGCGAGCATCCAGGCCTCTGGCGTGTCGATGGTGAGGGCGAGCGAGATGTAGATCAGCGCGAACACACCGTGATCGCACAGACCGTCGAGCATCCGCCCGAGCGGGCTCGCGGTCTTGGTCGCGCGGGCGACCATGCCGTCCAGACCATCGGCGATCAGCCACCCGATCGACAGGGCCAGGCCGACCAGTGCCAAAGCGGGATTGCCCCAATGCGTATAGGCCAGCGCAGCAGCGCCCCCCAGGACCAGTCCCGCCACCGACACCGTGTTCGCCGAGATGCGACGCGCGAGTGCGAGGGGCAAAAGCGCGCGGCCTGCCGGGTGAATCAGCCAAAGGTTAGATGGGATCTCGATCCGGCGATCGCGCGATCCATCCGGTGGAGCCACTGTCATAGGATTTTCATAATGCGCGCGGCACGCGATTTATGCAAGGTCGCCCGGCTCGGCCCGCGGAACGGCTGAGCGCAATTCGTCGATCCAGACCTGCGCGGTTCCATCCGACGGTGCGCGCCAGTCGCCGCGCGGCGACAATGCGCCGCCCGCCGAGACCTTTGGCCCGTTCGGCAGCGCGGAGCGCTTGAACTGGCTCGTCGCGAAAAAGCGCTGAAGAAACCTTTCGAGCCATGCGGTTATCGTCGGCAGGTCATAGGCGACGCGCCCAGTCGCCGGCAGGTCCGCGGGCCATGCCCCGCTCTCCGCATCGCGCCAGGCATGCCAGGCGAGAAACGCGATCTTCGACGGCGCGAGGCCATAGCGGATCACGTAGTGCGCGAAGAAATCGTTCAGCGCATAAGGCCCGATCATCGATTCGGTGCTTTGCAGCGCGCCGTCCGTACCCGCGGGGACGAGTTCGGGAGAGATTTCCTGCGCGACGATCGTCGACAGGATCGCATCGGTTGCCGCATCATATTGGCCGGTCCGGATGCACCAGCGGATCAGGAACTGTATCAGCGTCTTGGGCACGCCCGCGTTGACCGCATAATGGCTCATCTGGTCGCCGACGCCGTAGGTGCACCAGCCCAGCGCCATCTCACTCAGGTCGCCCGTGCCGACCACGATCCCGCCGCGCTGGTTGGCGAGACGGAACAGATAATCGGTCCGCAACCCCGCCTGGACGTTCTCGAAGGTGATGTCATATGCCGGGGCGCCATCGGCAAAGGGATGCCGCATGTCCTCGAGCATGCGCCGCGCCGCGGGGCGGATGTCGATTTCCTCCGCGGTGATGCCCAGCGCGCGCATCAGCGCCCAGGCATTCGCCTTCGTGCCCTCGCCCGTCGCGAAGCCGGGCATGGTGAAGCCGAGGATGTCGGCACGCGGGCGGCCAAGCCGGTCCATCGCCTTGGCCGCGACGATCAGCGCATGCGTCGAGTCGAGCCCGCCCGACACGCCGATCACCAGCGTGCGGGCGTGCGCCGCCTCGAGCCGCTTCGCCAGCGCCTCCACCTGGATGTTGAACGCTTCGTAACAATCCTCGTCGCGGCGGGCGGGATCATTGGGGACGAACGGGAAGCGGGGGACGACGCGTTCGAGCCCGACGTCCGCGACGGCAGGATCGGGCAGGTGATCGAACGCGATCCGCCGGACGCGCGTCTCGGGATGCCCCGCAAACGTCGCCGCGTCGTTGAACGTGCCGGTCCGCAGCCGTTCCTGCGCGATCCGCTCGCAATCGACGTCCGCGACGACCAGATCCGGCTCGGTCGCGAAGCGGCGTGATTGGGCAAGCTGTTCGCCGAGCTCGTGGATCAGCCCCTGGCCGTCCCATGCGACCTCGGTCGTGCTCTCGCCCGGGCCCGCCGCGGAATAGACATAGGCGCATACCGCGCGCGCCGACTGCGCCGCCGCCAGCATCTCGCGCTCGCGCGCCTTGCCGATGACGATGTTCGACGCGGACAGGTTGCAGCAGATCAGAGCACCGGCCAGCGCACCCGCGGTCGATGGCGGGGTGGGGGCCCAGTAATCCTCGCAGATCTCCGCATGGACCACGAAGCCGGGCAGGTCGCGCGCCGCAAAGATCAGGTCGTTGCCGAACGGCACGGACTCGCCGCCGAGTTCGATCGACAGCCCCGTCAGTCCCGCTCCGCTCGCGAACCAGCGCTTTTCGTAGAATTCGCGGTAATTGGGCAAAAAGGTCTTGGGCACGACCCCGAGCACGCGACCGCGCGCGATCGCCACCGCGCAATTATACAGCCGCCCCGCGCGCACCAGCGCCGCGCCGACCAGCAGCACCGGCCGCAGCGTCGCACTCGCCGCGACGACGCTATCGATCGCCGCCAGCGTCGCACGCTGCTGCGCGGTCTGCAGATGCAGGTCGTCGAGTGCGTAGGAGGTGAGGTTGAGTTCGGGAAAGACGACGAGGTCGACATGCTGCGCATCCGCCTGCGTCGCCAGTGCGATCGTTGCCGCGGCATTGGCGGCGGTGTCCCCGACCGATGCCCGCGGGGTCGCTGCGGCAACCCGGATCAGGCCGTGCGTGTGGATCGCGTAGAATGGGTGCGTCATGCCCCCATCGTTAAACGCGCGGGGCAGTTCATGCTACCGGCTTCACCGGCCGGATATGCTGAGGCTGCCTCAGGGGGCGCTCTGCGCAGACGTGGAGGCAATGACCCCCTGCACGGCACGGGCGCGCCGGCGTTCGAGCTTCTGCCGTTCGGAGATCTGATAGGTCTTCGCAATCCGGTACCGCTGCTGCTTCGTCTTCGCGTCGACACTCCCCAGCGCGAGAATGCCGACAAATGCGAGGATCGCGAATAACAGGGTGAGGAGGTTCAGTTGTCGCGCTTCTGCAGCCTTGTCCGTCATCATCCCGCTCCCATCGCCTGCCGTCATCGGACCCGACGGGTCTTTCACAGCAACCCGCCGAAAAGCCTTCTATGTCCGCAACTTGTCTTGGTCATTCCGTACATCGTACAGCCATTTCGCGGCGTCGAGGTTCCACCGTCCCTGGCAAAAATCAGCACCGTGGCCGCCATTGCGCGATCGGCAGGCAGATCTGCTATCGGGACTGACAGGCGATGGCGCGCGGGGTGCGTGGCAGGGTGTTTTATGGGGAAGCGATTTTGACGATCACGCTGTTCGGGATCAGGAACTGCGACACGATGAAGAAGGCGCGTGCGTGGCTTGATGCGCATGACGTCGCCTATGTGTTTCATGACTACAAGACCGCCGGAATCGAGGACGCACGGCTGCGCGACTGGATCGGCCGGGTCGGGTGGGAGCCGTTGCTCAACCGCGCCGGCACCACGTTCCGGAAACTGCCCGAGTCTGACCGCGTCGACCTGGACGCGGACAAGGCGGTCGCGCTGATGCTGGCACAGCCGTCGATGATCAAGCGTCCCGTGCTCGATACCGGTGCGACGCTGCTGGTCGGCTTCAGCGCCGAGCGGTATGAGGCGGCGGGGCTGGGGAACGCCTGAAGGAGACGAGCATGCCTGTCGCTACATGGAACGGCCAAGAGATCGCCCGGTCCGACGATACCGTCGTCGTCGAGGGCAATCACTATTTCCCCGCGGACAGCGTCGATCCGGCGCTGCTCGAAGACAGCGCGACGCAGTCGAACTGCCCGTGGAAGGGTACCGCGCGCTACAAGACGCTGGTCGTCGACGGCAAGCGCAACTTCGATGCGGTCTGGTACTATCCCGATCCCAAATCCGCCGCGGCCGAGATCAAGGATCGCTATGCCTTCTGGAAGGGCGTGACGGTCGGCTGAGCCGCGGCCGTCGCCGGTGTCGGGCGGGCGCGACGGGACGGGCTGGGCGAGCGGCATCGGCTTCGCTAGAACGCGCGCCCATGTCCACGACCTACACGCTCGACACCGCGACGAGTCGCGCCAACCCGACGCCCGCCCCGCTCAAGCGCCTCACGATCCCCGCGATCCGCCGGCAAAAGGGGCAGGTGCCGCTCGTCATGCTCACCGCCTATACGGTGCGCAATGCGCAGCTGCTCGATCCACACTGCGACATGCTGCTGGTCGGCGACAGCCTGGGGCAGGTGATCTACGGCCTGCCCTCGACCGTGCCGGTCACGCTCGAGATGATGGCGGCGCACGGCGCGGCGGTGGTGCGCGGCAGCTATCATGCGGTGGTCGTGATCGACATGCCGTTCGGCAGTTATGAGGCATCACCCGAAAAGGCGTTCGAAAGCGCCGCGTGGCTGCTGAAGCAGACCAGTGCGGCGGCGGTGAAGCTCGAGGGCGGCACCGCGATGGCGCCGACCGTACGGTTCCTGGTCGAGCGCGGGATTCCGGTGATGGGGCATGTCGGCCTCACCCCGCAGGCGGTCAACGTCCTGGGCGGCTATGGCGCGCGCGGCCGTACGCCCGAGGAGGCGGCGAAGATCGTCGCGGATGCCAAGGCGGTCGCTGAGGCGGGCGCATTCGCGCTGGTGATCGAGGGCGTGGTCGAGCCGATCGCGATCGAGATCACGCGCGCGGTCGCCTGTCCGACGATCGGCATCGGCGCATCGGTCGAGTGCGACGGCCAAGTGCTTGTTGCCGAGGACATGCTCGGCCTGTTCGACCGTACCGCCAAGTTCGTGAAGCGGTTCGAGGATCTCGCCGGCAAGATCTCGGGCGCGGCGGAGACCTATGCCGACGAGGTTCGCAGTCGTGCCTTTCCGGGACCCGACCAGAGCTATGCGCCGCGCGCCGGCACGGTGGATTGATCCGGCTTTTGTTTCGGACGCGTGGCGGCTAAGGTCCGCGCCATTCCACCATCCCCCGATATCCTTTCCTCCCTTTGTCTCCGGAGTCACCCTTGGCCCTGCCGCCGAAAACCGATGAAGCGTTCCTCCGCGAGGTCGACGAAGAACTGCGCCGCGATCAGCTCGCGGGTTTCTGGACGACCTGGGGCAAATGGGTGGCGCTCGGGGTGGTCGCAGCACTCGTCGCGCTGGCCGGATTCCTCTATTATCAGCACCGCACGGAAACCCAGGCGGGTGTCGAGGGCGAGCAGCTCCAGGCCGCTTATGACGCGCTGGCCGCGGACAAGGTCGCCGAGGCGAACACGACGCTGACCAAGCTCGCTGCGTCCGACCGTGCCGGGTACAGCGCGCTGGCGCGGTTCACGGAAGCGGATATCCTTCTCCAGAAAGAGGATATGAAGGGCGCCGCGGCCAAGCTGGCAGCGATCGCTGCGGACACGTCGGTCGCCAAGCCGTTCCGCGACCTTGCGCTGGTTCGGCAGACGTCGGCGGAATATGACACGCTCAAGCCGCAGGTCGTGGTCGAGCGGCTGCGTCCGCTTGCGGTCACGGGCAACCCTTGGCTCGGCAGCGCAGGCGAGATGGTCGCGGTCGCCTATGTCCGGATGAACCAGACCAAGCAGGCGGGGACGCTTTTCGGCCAGATCGCGGCCGATCCCGGCGTGCCCGAGACGATTCGTCAACGCGCTGTTCAGATGGCCGGTGTACTGGGCGTCGACGCCGTTGCCAGCACCGGGACGGCCGGGACCGCCGCTGCTGCTGCATCAAACGAGGATACCAACGCGCAATGACGAAGTCTTATCGGGTGACGGTCGCGGTGGCTGCGCTCATGGCCTTGAGCGGCTGCGGCATTTTCAAGGGTGGCGTCAAGAAGACCCCGACGGTCGGAAACCGGGTATCGATCCTGACCTCCGAAAACGGGGTCGAGACCGACGCGACGATCGCCGATGTCCAGGTCCTCCTGCCGGCCCCCTCGGTCAACGACGCCTGGGCACAGCCGGGCGGCAATCCCGCCAAGTCGATGGGCCAGCTTGCGCTCGCCGCGCAGCCAACCAAGGCTTGGCAGGCGTCGATCGACGGTGGCTCCAACCGCGAACGCATGGCCGCGCCGCCCGTCGTTGGCGAGAACAAGCTGTTCGTGATGGACGTGCACGGCGTCGCGCATGCCTTCAAGGCGGACACCGGCGCAGCCCTGTGGACGACGCCGATCACCGAGGGCAAGATCAACCAGTCCGCGCGTTTCGGCGGTGGCGTGAGCTATGACGACGGCAAGGTCTATGCGACCGACGGCGTCGGCGACGTGGTCGCGATGAACGCGTCGGATGGCGCGATCCTGTGGCGGGCCAAGCCCGGCGGCCCGCTGCGCGGCTCGCCGACCGTGTCGAACGGTGCGGTCTATGTCCTGACGCAGGACAACCAGATCTTCTCGCTCAACCAGGGTGACGGCAAGGTCCAGTGGGTCCAGTCGGGCACGCTCGAGACGCAGGGCGTGTTCGGCGTCGCGGCACCGGCGGTCAGCCAGGGCACCGTCGTCTCGGGCTTCTCGAGCGGCGAGCTCAGCGCCTATCGCTACGAGAATGGCCGTATCCTGTGGCAGGACGCCTTGTCGCGCACGTCGATCACCACATCGGTGTCGAGCCTGTCGGATATCGACGCCGCCCCGGTCATCGATGGCGGCCGTGTCTATGCGGTCGGGCAGGGCGGGCGCATGGTCGCACTCGAACTTTCGACCGGCCAGCGTCTTTGGGAACAGAATTTTGCGGGCATCTCGACCCCCTGGATCGCGGGCGAATGGCTGTTCGTGGTCACCGACGATGCGCGGCTGGTCTGCCTGTCGCGGTCGAACGGCAAGGCACGCTGGATCGCGCAGCTGCAGCGGTTCGATAACGAGAAGAAGAAGAAGGGGCCGGTGACCTGGTATGGCCCGATCCTGGCGGGCGGTCGCCTGATCCTGACCAATTCGCGCGGTGAGATCGTTTCGGTCAATCCGGGCGATGGCGCGGTCGGCAGCACGATCGAGACCAAGACGACCTTCACGCTGCCGCCGATCGTCGCAAACTCGACGCTCTACACGCTCGACCAGAAGGGCAAGATCACCGCCTATCGGTGAGCCATCACCCCTCTCCCGGCGGGAGAGGGGTAACAGGTGACGACGGAGCGTTCCCGCGCTAAGGGCACGGCATGTCCAAACTCCCTGTGGTCGCAATCGTCGGCCGCCCCAATGTCGGCAAGTCGACCCTGTTCAACCGCCTCGTCGGCAAGAAGCTCGCGCTGGTCGACGACCGGCCCGGCGTCACGCGCGATCGCCGCGAGGGCGATGCGTCGCTGATCGGGCTCGATTTCCGCATCATCGATACCGCCGGATACGAGGATCACGACGCGCAGACGCTGCCCGGGCGGATGCGTCAGCAGACCGAGGCTGCGGTCGGCCAGGCCGATGTCGCATTGTTCCTGTTCGACGCACGCGCAGGCATCGTGCCGCTCGACGAGGAGATCGCCCGCTGGCTGCGCACCGCCGACGTGCCGGTCGTGCTCGTCGCCAACAAGGCCGAGGGCCGCGCGGGCAATGACGGCGTGCTCGAGTCGCTGGCGCTCGGCTTCGGCGATCCTGTCGAACTGTCCGCCGAGCATGGCGAGGGCATGGGCGACCTGTTCGAGGCATTGCTCCCGCTGCTCGAAGGCAAGGACGAGGTTCCGGAGGAACAGCCCGACAATGAATATGAGGGGCCGCTGAAGCTCGCGATCGTCGGACGTCCAAACGCGGGCAAGTCGACGCTGGTCAACCGCATCCTCGGCGAAGACCGGATGATCACCGGTCCCGAGGCCGGCATCACGCGCGACTCGATCAGCGTGGATTACGACTGGCATCCGACCGGCGGCGAATCGCGCAAGGTGCGGCTGATCGATACGGCGGGCATGCGCAAGCGTGCCAAGGTCCAGGACAAGCTCGAGAAGATGTCGGTCGAGGACGCGCTGCACGCGGTCGACTTCGCCGAGGTCGTCGTGCTGCTGCTCGACGCGACGCTGGGGCTCGAGGCGCAGGACCTGCGGATCGCCGACAAGGTGCTGCAGGAGGGTCGTGCGCTCGTCATCGCGTTGAACAAATGGGATATCGCGGAAAGCGCGTCGTCGCTGTTCAACGGCGTCAAGCGCGCGCTCGAGGACGGCCTCAGCCAGGTCAAGGGCGTCACCGTGATGACCGTGTCAGGCGCGACCGGAAAGGGCATCGACCAGCTTCTCCAGGCGTGTTTCGACACGCGCGACGCCTGGTCGAAGCGCGTCGGCACCGGCGAGCTCAACCGCTGGTTCGAACGCGCGATCGAGGCGACGCCGCCACCGGCCCCGGGCGGCAAGCGGATCAAGATGCGCTATGTCACGCAGGTCAAGACGCGTCCGCCGAGCTTCGTGATCTTCGGCACGCGCGTCGACCAGCTGCCGGCGAGCTATGAGCGCTATCTGGTCAATTCGATGCGCAAGGATCTGGGCTTCGGCGCGGTGCCGGTCCGGCTGATGTTCCGCGCGCCGAAGAACCCGTACGACGATAATCGCGGCGGCGGCGGCGGCTACTAAACGGTGGCGTCCGGGGTGGTCCGGATCGACGCGCGGGGCATGCGGTGCCCCTGGCCCGCGATGCGGCTGGCCAGAACGCTGCGTCAGGCGGGCGAGGGATCAGGCTCGGACGGGATGTCGGCCAGTGTTCGGATCGAGGTCCGCGCCGATGATCCGCGTGCGCCTGCCGAGCTGGCGGCGGTCGCCGCGGCGGCGGGCGCGGACATGGCGATCATTTCCGATCCAGTCGCGCCAATATTTGTCGTGACACGCGGGTCCGACAGCAACAATGTCTTTACGGAATAGCGATAGGCTGACCGTCGACGTTCATGGCGGGCCGGCCAAACGGGAGTAGGCGTCAGTGTCATTCGAAGGAAACACCCTGGTCGACTGGCCGGCGTTTCAACAGGCCCGCAGCGAGCTTGGCGGCGGGTTCATCCGCATCCTCGGCTATTTCCGCGAAGACGGGGTGAAGTCGGTCGCCGCGATCGAGGCGGCGATGCGCGCCGGTAGCGCGGCGGCGCTGATCATTCCAGCCCACACCCTTAAGGGCGAGGCGCGCCAGTTCGGCGCCGAGCCGCTGGCCGATCTCGCCGAGACGATCGAAACGATCGCACGCGACTGTGTCGAGCTTCACGATACCCCGGATGCCGCGCTCGAGCATGTCGCACGGTTGCGGCCGCTGTTCGGCGAGACCCTGACGCTGCTCGAGCGCGAGGCCAATCCGCTGGTCCCTCGCCGTCCCGCCGCGGGCGGGTTCGGGCGGCGTGCCGTCCCATCGGGGTTCGGCGCCGAATAAGCACACTGCCGGCGCGCGTTGCCGGTCGCCGCGGACGACGACCGGCAGACGGGTTCAGCCCTTCAGATAGGGTGCTGCGCCGGCCTTGGGCGAATCATGCTCGGAGATCGAGTTGAGCTGGATGTAGTTGTGGATGCCCATCCGCGCGATCATCTCGAACTGGCGTTCGATCGTGTCGACATGCTCTTCCTCGCTGGCGAGGATGCGCGCGAACAGGTCGCGGCTGATATAGTCCTTCACCTCTTCGCAATAGGCGATCGCGCTCTTCAGCTGGATAGTCGCCTCGACCTCAAGCGCGAGGTCCGACTTCAGAACCTCCTCGACGGTCTCGCCGATGCGCAGGCGGCCGAGCAGCTGGAAATTGGGCAGGCCATCGAGAAACAGGATGCGCTCCGACAACCAGTCGGCATGCTTCATCTCGTCGATCGACTCCATGCGCTCATACTGGGCGAGCTTGTAGACGCCCCAATGCTCGAGCATCCGATAATGGAGCCAATATTGGTTGACCGCGGTCAACTCGTTCTTGAGCGCCTCGTTCAGGAAATCAATTACCGTGGGATCGCCGCGCATTGCCATAACTCCGTCACCTCTGAGCGGCATGTAGCGGTTTTACGTTCGTGGCGGCAAGGGCGACGGGATCGCGCCGTGTGGCGCCGCGCCAGGTCAGGCTGCGGCGCGTTCCTCGTTGATGATCGCCCGGGCGACCGACGTGCACTGACCGCATTTCGGCTGACGACCCAGCGAACGGAACGCCTGGCAGGGCGTCGTGCACCCGCCCCGCGCGCAGCTGCGGACGTCGGATTCTCGAATGGCATTGCAGACGCAGACGACCATGGAAGCTCCCTCGTGAGAGCTCCAATTAGCGATAATGCGAAACAGTCGCAAGCGCTTTTGCGTGTGATTCGCAACTAACGCTGCATGGCGGGTCAGGCCAGCGCGGCGTCTGCCCCCATCAGCGTTGGGAAGAAGCCCTCATGCGCGGCGCGCAGCGTGTCGAGTGCGATCACGTCGTCGCGGTCGGGGCGTTCGAAGATCAGGCGCTTGCCGCCGGTGCGGCCGAGCGGTTCGGCCTCGACATCGGCCGCATGCGCGGCGCCGAGGAAGTCGAGCAGCGCGTGATCCTCGACGGTGACGATATAGACGCCCTGGTCTTCCGCGAAGAACGCACGCGCGCAGTCGAAGGGCTGCTTGCGGTCGATCATCGCGCCGATGCCGCCTGCGAGCGCCATTTCGGCCAGGGTCACGGCGATGCCGCCGTCCGAGACGTCATGGACCGCCGACAGCTGGCCCTCGGCGATCGCGTTGCGGATGAGGTCGCCGACGCGGCGCTCCGCTGCCAGATCGACCGCAGGCGGGGGGCCTTCCTCGCGGCCATGGCATTCGCGCAGCCACAGCGACTGGCCGAGATGGCCGTGCCGCGTGCCGACCGCGAGGATGATGTCGCCCGAGCCCTTGAAGGCGATCGTCGCATTCTTCTGCCAGTCGGCGAGCAGGCCGATTGCGCCGATCGCGGGCGTCGGCAGGATCGCCGAGCCGCCGCCGGTCGCCTTGGATTCATTGTACAGCGATACGTTGCCCGAGACGATCGGGAAGTCGAGCGCGATGCACGCGTCGCTCATCCCCTCGAGGCAGCCGACGATCTGGCCCATGATCTCAGGCCGCTGCGGGTTGGCGAAGTTGAGGCAGTTGGTGACTGCCAACGGCAGCGCGCCGACCGCGGTGAGGTTGCGCCACGCCTCGGCGACCGCCTGCTTGCCGCCCTCGACGGGATCGGCAAAGCAATAGCGCGGCGTGCAGTCGGTGGTCATCGCCAGCGCCTTCTGCGTGCCGTGGACGCGGACGACGGCAGCGTCGCCACCGGGGCGCTGGACGGTGTCGGCGCCGACCATGTGGTCATACTGCTCCCAGATCCAGCGGCGCGAGGCGATGTCGGGCGAGCCCATCAGCGTCACCAGATCGGCGGCGATGTCGTTGCTGTGCGGCACGTTTTCGAGCGGTGAGGGCTTGGGCGTCGGCACGTGCGGGCGATCGTAGAGCGGTGCCTCGTCGGCAAGCGGCCCGAGCGGAATGTCGCAGACGGTCTCGCCCCTGAACGTCAGCACCATGCGGCCGGTGTCGGTCACGCGGCCGATGACCGCGAAATCGAGCTCCCATTTCTTGAAGATCGCCTCGGCCTCGGCCTCGCGGCCGGGCTTCAGAACCATGAGCATCCGCTCCTGGCTTTCGCTCAGCATCATCTCGTACGGCGTCATGCCCGTTTCGCGCTGCGGCACGTCGTCCATGACGAGTTCGATACCGACTCCGCCCTTCGACGCCATCTCGACCGACGAGGAGGTGAGGCCGGCGGCGCCCATGTCCTGGATCGCGACGATGACGTCGGTCGCCATGAGTTCGAGGCAGGCCTCGATCAGCAGCTTTTCGGTAAAGGGATCGCCGACTTGGACTGTCGGGCGCTTGGCGTCCGAATCCTCGCCGAAGTCCGCGCTCGCCATCGTCGCGCCGTGGATGCCGTCGCGACCGGTCTTGGAGCCGACATAGACGATCGGATTGCCGATGCCGCTGGCGGCCGAATAGAAGATCTTGTCCTGATCGGCGATCCCGACGGTCATCGCGTTGACCAGGATGTTGCCGTCATACGCGCTGTGGAAATTCACCTCGCCGCCGACCGTCGGCACGCCGACGCAATTGCCATAGCCGCCGATGCCGTGGACCACGCCCGAGATCAGGTGCCGCATCTTGGGGTGATCGGGCCGGCCGAAGCGCAGCGCGTTCATGTTGGCGATCGGCCGCGCGCCCATCGTGAAGACGTCGCGCAGGATGCCGCCGACGCCGGTGGCCGCGCCCTGATAGGGTTCGATGTAGGACGGGTGGTTGTGGCTCTCCATCTTGAAGATCGCCGCCTGGTTGTCACCTATATCGACGACGCCGGCATTCTCGCCCGGGCCGCAGATGACGCGTTCGCCCTTGGTGGGCAGCTTCATCAGGTGGATCTTGCTCGACTTGTAGCTGCAATGCTCGGACCACATCACCGAGAAGATGCCAAGCTCGACGAGATTGGGCTCGCGGCCGATCGCGTGGAGCACGCGCTCATATTCTTCGGGGGACAGGCCGTGGTCGGCGACGATCTGCGGTGTGATCTCGGTCATGGGGCGGGCTTTAGCGGGGTGGGGGGCGACTTGCCAGCGTCGATCCTGCTCGAAGCGCGAGCGACTGGCGACGTGCAATTGCCATGTCATGAAACGGCGTCAGACTTCCCGTCGATACCGCCCGGTATATGGCAGGGCGGTCGTCATTCGGGGGGTGTAAATGAAGATCGCGTCGATACTGGCGATTGCGGCGCTGGGGAGCACGGCGACGCAACTGCCCGCGCAGGCACCGGCGAGTTTCTGCGAGCGGCTTGCTCCCAAACTCAACATGAAACAGGCCGGATCAAAGCCCGCGCGGGCCACCGAATGGCGCGTCAATACGATGGGTCTCGGATCGCATCTGTTCGGCGGGTCGTCGATGGTGTCGTTCATGGTCCGGCCGTCGGGCGAGCAGACCCAGGCGGCCTATGACAAGGCGACGAAGGCCTGCAGCCAGTCGCCCAAGGGTATCCTGTGCCGGATCGAGGGGCCGGTCGAGCTGACGGTGCAGACCAAGGGTGGCGAAGCGAAGGGCGATGCGGCCGCCGGTGAAAGCGCCGAGGTGGAGTTGCGGAAGGCTGCGATCCTCTGCCGCGACCTGTAGTCGTCATCCCACTTTGCGTCGTCATCCTGACGGACGTCAGGATCTAGGGTAACGAGGTACGCGCCTTGCGGCTCTGGGTCCTGACTTTTGTCAGGATGACGGGGGGCGATCGCGCCCCCCTCCCGTGCGTATCACCCGTAGGGCGGCTGCGTGTAACCTTTGGGGCTGAGCGTGAAGATGTCGCAGCCGGTCTCGGTGATGCCGATCGAGTGCTCGAACTGCGCCGACAGCGAACGGTCGCGTGTCACCGCGGTCCAGCCGTCGTCGAGTAGTTTAACGTCGGGGCGGCCGATGTTGATCATCGGTTCGATCGTGAAGATCATGCCGGGACGCAGTTCGGGGCCGGTGCCGGGCTTGCCGACATGGACGACCTCGGGCGCATCGTGGAACAGCCGGCCGACGCCGTGCCCGCAGAAATCGCGGACCACGCCGTAGCGGTGCTTTTCCGCATGGCGCTGGATCGCATGCGCGACGTCGCCCATGCGGTTGCCGGGCTTCGCCTGCTCGATGCCGAGCATCAGGCATTCATAGGTCACCTCGACGAGGCGCCGCGCCTTGATCGGCACGTCGCCGATCAGGTACATCCGGCTCGTGTCGCCGTGCCAGCCGTCGAGCAGCGGCGTGACGTCGACATTGACGATATCGCCCGATTTCAGCGCCTTCTCACTCGGGATGCCGTGGCAGACGACATGGTTGATCGAGATGCAGACGCTATGCGTATAGCCGCGATAGCCGAGCGTCGCCGGCACCGCGCCGGCGGCCGTGACGAAGTCGTAGATCAGCCGATCGATCTCGGCAGTGGTCACGCCCGGCACCATGTGCGGCACGATCATGTCGAGCGTTTCGGCGGCGAGCCGCCCGGCCTTCATCATGCCTTCAAAGGCAGCGGGGCCGTGGAGCTTGATGGCGCCGGTGCGCGCGTCCGGCGCGTCGGACGTGACGGTTACATATTCGGTCATGGCGAGCGATATAGCGTGGCGGCGCAACTTTTGCGAGGCTATGCGAAGGGCCATGACACAGGAACGCATCTGGACGGCCGCACTGACGATCATCGGCGACGAGATCCTGTCGGGCCGCACGCAGGACAAGAACGTCGCGCAGATCGCGGCCTGGCTCAATGTGCAGGGCATCCGGCTGGCCGAGGTGCGCGTCGTCGCCGACCGGACCGAGGCGATCGTCGAGGCGGTGAACACCCTGCGCGCACGCAACGACTATCTGTTCACCACGGGCGGGATCGGCCCGACGCATGACGACATCACCGTCGACTCGATCGCCGAGGCGCTGGGTGTCGCGGTCGAGCATCATCCGCGCGCGATGGCGGTGCTGGAGGCCTATTATGCGACCCGCGGCGGGCTCACCGAAGCGCGTGCGCGGATGGCGCGCGTGCCGGTCGGTGCGGACCTGATCGACAACAAGGTATCGGGCGCGCCGGGGATCCGGATCGGAAACATCTTCATCATGGCGGGCGTGCCGCACATCACCGCCGGCATGCTCGACGCGCTCACCGGCACGCTCGAGGGCGGACGCCCGGTCGTGTCGAAGACGATCGGCTGCTGGGTGGCGGAGAGCGAAGTCGCCGACCTGCTGCGCGATGCCGAGAAGGCGCATGACGGCGTCGCGGTCGGCAGCTACCCGTTTTTCCGCGACGGCCGGACGGGCGCGAATTTCGTCGTGCGCAGTGCGGATGCCGCGCTGGTCGATCGCTGCATCGCCGATCTGGTCGGCGCGCTCGAGGCGACCGGGCGCGTGGTGACACCCGAAGGCATCTGACGCCGCGGGCGTACTCCACGCTGGTGGACGGGCCATTGGGCCAAGCCGCTTGCAAAGCACGGCAATACCCGTCAGCCTTCGTAAAAATACGAAGGAGAGGCTGGATGACTGCAAGCAATCTGATGCTGATGATCGTGGGCTGTATGGCGGTGTTGCCACTCGTGGCGCTCGCCTTCGTGATGTGGCGGCCGGTGACCAAGCCCCTCGACTGAGGGGCGTTGCGCCGCGTGCACGTCGGTCGTGCGCGCGGCTCGCTCCGTCTGCCAAGTCCGGTGCCGATGCCAAGCGTGATTGACAGGCGCGGTCGGAGAGCTACCCCGGTGGCATGGTTACCCGACAGACCCGCAACCCGGTGCTCGCGTCCGAACTCGACCGCTTCATCGATGCCCAGGTAATTGCCGGCACCGGCACCAGCGCCGATGCGGTTGCCGCTGAGACCCTGACGCTGCTGCGCGACCGGCTGGGGCGATCCGGCGCCGCCACCCCGGTGGCCTGGCCGATCGCCGGCGGGGCGTGTGGCGCAGCGATACGAGCGCACGACTGGAGCGCGACGCCGCTCGGCGCGATCGACACCTGGTCCCCGCAGCTTCGCTCGACCGTCAATACGGTGGTCAACTCGCCCGTCGCCAAGGTGCTGATGTGGGGCGCCGACGGCCTTATGCTGTATAATGACGGCTATGCCAGGATCGCGGGCGGCAAGCATCCGGCCGCGATCGGTGCGCGCGCCGTCGACGTCTGGCCCGAGCAGGCGGACTTCAACCGCCACGTGCTGGGCGAGGTGATGCGCGGCGAGGTCATGCTGTTTCGCGACCAGCCGATGACGCTCCATCATGACGGCGCGGCGCACGCGGTGACGCTCGACCTCTTCTACACCCCGGTGCATGATTTCGACGGCAGCGTCGGCGGCGTGCTGGGCACCGTGATCGACAATAGCGAGCGGGTGGCAGCGGAACGGCAGCTGGCGCGGAGCGAATCGGAGCTGCGGATCGTCACCGACGCGCTGCCCGTGCTGATTTCCTATATCGATCGTGATTATATCTATCGGTTCGCCAACAGCTTTTACGAGGAATGGGTCGGGCTGACACCCGCGCAGGTCGTCGGACGGCATGTCCGCGACGTCATCGGTCAGCCCGCCTTTGCCGTACGCCAGCCGATGATGGACCGGGCTCTGGCCGGCGAGACGGTGACCGCCGATGCGCGGCTGCCGCACCGCGACGGCGGCGACCGCGCGTCCGAGCTGCGTTACATCCCGCGGATCGAGCCCGATGGGGCGATCAACGGCTTCTACGTGCTGGTCTTCGACGTCGAGGAGCGCGTCAATCGCACGCTGCAGCTCGAACGACAGATCAGCCACCGTGAACGCGCCGAGCGTCAGCTGCGCGTCCTCAACGAGACGCTCGAAGCGCGCGTCATCCGCGAGATCGAGGAGCGTCGGCTTGCCGAAGCGGGGCTCGCCCAGGCGCAGAAGATGGAGACGATCGGCAAGCTGACCGGCGGTGTCGCGCACGACTTCAACAATTTGCTCCAGGTCGTCTCGGGCAATCTGCAGTTGCTCGGCAAGGACATTGCCGGGAATGCGCGTGCCGAGCGGCGGGTCAGCAACGCGATGGCGGGGATCGAACGCGGCGCCAAGCTTGCGGCGCAGTTGCTCGCCTTCGGCCGACGTCAGGCGCTCGAACCCAAGGTGGTCAACGTCACGCGGTTCGTACGCGGGATGGACGACATGCTGCGGCGTGCGATCGGCGAGGCGATCGAAGTGGAGACGGTCGTCGGTGGTGGGCTGTGGAACACGTTCATCGACCCGACGCAGATCGAGAACGCGTTGCTCAACCTCGCGATCAATGCGCGCGACGCGATGGAGGGGCGCGGCAAGCTGACGATCGAGCTCGGCAATGCGAGCCTCGACGACGCCTATGCACGCGGCCATCTGGAGGTCGCGGCGGGGCAATATGTCATGCTGGCGGTCACCGACACGGGCAGCGGCATGGCGCCCGACATCATCGACAAGGTGTTCGAGCCGTTCTTCTCGACCAAGAGCGAGGGCAAGGGATCCGGGCTCGGGCTGTCGATGGTCTATGGCTTCGTCAAGCAATCGGGCGGCCATGTGAAGATCTACAGCGAGGTCGGCGAAGGCACGACGATCAAGCTCTATTTGCCGCGCGCGATGGGCCCCGAAGACGTCGAGGTCGCGACCAGCGGTGGGCCGATCATCGGCGGGACCGAGACCGTGCTGGTGGTCGAGGATGATGACGAGGTCCGTGCGACCGTCGTCGAGATGCTCGGCGACTTTGGCTATGGCGTGCTGAAAGCGGTCGACGCGGGCAGTGCGCTGAACGTCATCGAAAGCGGTGTGCCGATCGACATGCTCTTTACCGACGTGGTGATGCCGGGGACGCTGAAGAGCCCCGAACTCGCCCGCCGCGCGCGCGAGCGGATCCCCGATCTCGCAGTGCTGTTCACGTCGGGCTATACGGAGAATTCGATCGTCCATGGCGGCCGGCTCGACGTCGGCGTCGAGCTGTTGTCCAAGCCCTATACGCGCGAGGCGCTCGCGCGGAAGTTTGAACAGGTTCTCGCCGGCCAGCGCGCGCGGCGGCGCGCGGCGGAGGGTCACGAAGATGCGCCGCGGTCGGACGGAGACGTCCCGATCCGCGTCCTGCTCGTCGAGGACGATGCGGCGGTCCGTGCGGGCGCGGCCGAGATGCTGCGCGATCTGGGCATGGCTGTGATCGAGGCGGCCAGCGCCGAAGCGGCGCTCACGACGCTGCAGGCCCGCCCGGTCGATGTGCTGGTCAGCGACGTCAACCTGCCGGGGCTGTCGGGCCCTGAGCTTGCCGAAGCGGTCCGCATGCGTCGGCCGGGCATCGGGGTCGTGTTCGCAACCGGCGACAGCGAGGTCGCGCTCGTGCCGTGGGATCCGCAGGCGATCCTGCTGCCGAAGCCCTATGGCGTCGAGGCACTTCGCTCGGCTGTCGTCAGGGCGGCGTCGAAGTCGGCGATCGACAGGCCAGCGCCGGCTGATACTGCGGCCGAAGGACCTGTGCTGATGCAGATCGCCTCAGACGGAAATCCTGACCGGCAGTAACCGTGACGGGGGCAGGGTAACGCGCGACGGAGGCGTGCGTGCCCCGGCGGCTAACGCGTCGGCCAGACCATCATGCAGGTGTCGACAAGCTGATTGAGCTCACCACAGGTGGCGCCCGATCCGCCCTGGATCGCCAGCCCCTGCATGACCGCGAACAGATAGCGCGCAAGAGCGGGCGACTCGAGACCGTCGGGGAACTCGCCCGCAGCCTTGGCCTCGTCGAACCGGCGGATCAGCGCAGCCTGCGACGACTCGCGGCGTTTGGCGACCTCGGCCTTGATCGGTTCGGCCTCGACGCCGCAGGCGACGCTGCTGATGATGCTCAGGCACCCCTTGGGATCGCAGGTGCTCGTCTGCATCTGGAGCGCCCCGCGCAGCAGCCGCTCAGCCACGGCCTTGGCGGTCGGCGCATCGAGCGCGGACGTCATATAAGCGAGCTTTTCGCGTTCGTAGAGGTCGAGCGCCTTGTGAAACAACGCTTCCTTGTTGCCGAACGCGGCATAGAGGCTCGGCTTGGTGATCTTCATCTCGGCCGTGAGCTCGGCCATCGACGCCGCCTCATACCCGTTTCGCCAGAAAACGCGCAGCGCGGCCGCAAGCGCCTCCTCGAGATCGAACTCGCGGGGGCGGCCCTTGGGGGCGGTGAGCGTGCACAAGCTATTCATACCAGTCGGTATATAGGCACAAGTGGAAAAACGTCCAGTATCCCGGACGTTCCGGGACCGATCGGCCGGCGTGCGCGCGTCGAACATCCGCGCCGCCCGCGCGTTGGGCGGGGCAGGACCGGCGGGTGATCCTGCTGCGGTCGGACAAGGGATTATGATCATGAGAATCGGGTTTATCGGTCTGGGCCAGATGGGGCATGCGATGGCCACCAATCTGGTTGAGGCGGGTCATGAGGTGACGGTGTGGAACCGCTCGCCGGACAAGGCCGATGCGCTGGTCGAACGTGGCGCGACTCGGGCCGCGACGCCCGCCGAAGCGGCGCAGGGCGACGTGGTGATGACGATGCTGGCGGACGATGCCGCGCTGGAGGCGGTAGTCTACGGCGATGGCGGGATCCTTGGCGCGCCGGCGGTCCATGTATCGCACAGCACGATCAGCGTTGCGCTGGCGGAGCGGCTGACGGCGGATCAGGACGGGGCCGGTGGCTATGTCGCGGCCCCCGTCTTCGGTCGTCCGCCCGCGGCGGCGGCGGCGATGCTGTTCGTCGTCGCGGCGGGACGCGACGATCTGATCGCCCGGTGCGAGCCCGCACTGGATGCGATCAGCCAGCGCGTGTTCCGTGTCGGCGAGATGCCGTCCGCCGCCAATCTGGTGAAGCTCAGCGGCAATTTCATGATCATGGCGGCGGTCGAGGCGATGGCGGAGGCGATGACGCTGGCGGAAAAGGGCGGGGTCGAACCGGCGCTGCTGCTCGAGGTGCTGACGGGTACGCTGTTCAACGCGCCGGTCTACAAGACGTACGGCGAGATGCTGGTCGAACAGCGGTTTACACCCGCGGGCTTTGCCGCACCGCTGGGGCTGAAGGACATGAACCTCGTCGACACCGCGGCGGGCCGACTGCGTACGCCGATGCCGCTGCTCGGCGTGGTGCGCGATCATCTGCGCGCCGCGATCGCGCAGGAGGGGGAAGATGTCGACTGGTCGGCGGTGGGCGCCGCCGTCCGGCGCAACGCCGGGCTTTAACGCCGCCGCTCGCCCGCCTGTCGGCCGTGCAGTGCGGCCTGCAGGCGGGGTCGCACCACGAGAAAGCCGAGATAGGCGCGCTCGAGCAGGCGGAGCGCGGTGCGATTGCGCGCGAGCAGGCCGAGCGGCCGCAGGACCGGGATTGCGCGCCACATCGCAGCGAACGCCGCCGCGCCCGACAGCATCGTCCCGTCCTCACGGGCATGAAACCGCGCGAGTAGGTCCCGGCGGTCGATCGGGCAACTCGCATCGGGATCGGTGGCATCGACGAACGTGATCGCACCGCGCCGGTCGAGCCGCCGCATGAGCGCGATCTCGCGCCGGCATAGCGGGCAGTTGCCATCATGCCAGACGACCAGATCGGTCACCGGGCGTCCGCCGCGTCGGAGTCGGGATTGCGCGCGCTGATGCGCGTGGCGAGCAACGTCGCAAAGCCGAGCCAGCCCACGAACGGCACGCCCAGCAGCGCCGCGGGACGATCGACCTTCGCCGCCGCCGCAACATACGCGCCGCCGGTTGCGACCATCGTGCCTGCGACGACCGCGCCGGATCGCAGCGCCCGCTTGCGAAAAAAGAGCTCGGTCCAGCCGCCGACCATCGAGGTGTTAAGCAGCCACAACCCGACCGCACTCGTGCGACGTGGCCCGGCGGGCTGGCGGAGGAGACGATATCCACCGACGGCGAGCCCGGTCTCGAGCACCGGCCACACCGCGCCGAACACGGCGTCGGGCGGCGTATAACTGGGCTTGTCGAGCCGCTTGTACCAGCGGCGGGTCCGCGGGTGGGAGGGGTCGGGCGCATTGCGGCGACCGATCGCGGCGCTGACGCCGAGGACCGACACGACGATCAGTGCGGCAGCGGTCCGCGACAGCACTGGCGGTGGCGGTGGCGCATGCGCCGGAACGGGCGACGCGACCGGATGGTGATCAGGATGGGCCATCGCTCAGCGCTCCGCCAGATAGCGTTCGAGATCGTCGCAACCACCGATCGTTTCGCCATCGATCACGATCAGCGGGGTTGTCGCGATGCCGTGCTCGGTCTTGAACGCCTCGACCGCATCCCGGTCGCGCAGAATCTGGTCGTCGACGTCATAGCCTTCGGCCTGAAGCAGCTGCTTGGCGCGGACGCCGAACGGGCAGGTGTGATCGGGCAGCACCATCCGGTGCAGCGTCGCGGTACGGGTCTGGGTCATCATCGTCCTCGGATCTGCGGCCTCTCGATACGCCGATCGATGCCAGATCCTATAGCGCGGGATGGCCCCAGACGTTCCCTGCGGCTGTCGCAGGCTAGTGCCGCAGGGCGCGACGCACGGCGGTCCAGCTGACGAACTTGAAGTTCTGCGTGTCGGGGGCGTTGTCGCCGTCCTGCGCGACGAACAGGCCGCCCGGATAGGCCGGGCCGAAATCGCCGAGCATCAGGTCGATGCCGTCGGTATCGCTGGTCCCGTCGATCGCCCCGCCGCCGATCCGGAACCGCCCCGCATAGGTGACGCCGGGCAGGCGGTAGAGCGTATAGGCGTTGTCGCCTTGGCTTGAGACAACCAGATAGCCGCCGCGTCGGCCCGAGGGCGCGAGCGCGAGGCCTTCCGCATCGGCGACGAGCGTCTTGCCGTCGACCCGCGCGATCGACGTCGCGGTCGCCGGTGCCGCCGGATCCGCGTCGAACCGCCAGAGCCCGACATCTTCTTCCGCGACGTAGAGCAGCCCGGTCCGGTCGTCGACGACGCAGCCCTCGGCCTGGCTCGCGAGCTTCATCGAGCGGACTGTCGTGACCTTGGGGACCGTGCCCGAGACGTCGATCGCGAGCTGATCGATCCGCCCGTCCTTCAGCACGACGAAGCCGAACAGCGCGTGATCGCGCGCGCGCGTCCACAGGCACATGCCATAAGCCTCGCCCGGGCCGACCGGGAAGCGGCCGAGCGGCACGAGCCTCGCCGCCGCGGTGTCGAGCGTGAACAGCGACACATGCGCGGTGTCGACATCGGCGCGGTCGCTCGCCGCCGCGATCACGCGCGTGCCAACGGTGCGCAGGTCGACATTGTTCAGCCGGTCGGCGGGCGTGAAGCTCAGCCGCTTGCCTGCCAGGCTGTAGACGTGGATGCCCGCCTTCTTGTCCGTCCCGATGACCAGGCTCTTCGCCGAATCCGCGGGGTTGCGCCAGATCGCGGGATCGTCCGCCGCATCCGCCGCGGTATCGACCGGATCGGTTTCCGCGGTCGCCGCGACCAGCGGCGCGGTGGCCGTCTGGGGCACGCTCGTGGTCGCGCACCCGGCGAGGATCAGCGCGAGGAGCGGCAGTCCGCGCATCAGAAGGTCACCCGCACGCCGCCGGTATAGCGCCGCCCGAACGTTTCATGCTCGATCGTATAGGCAGACGAGCCGGCATAGCGGCGGCCCGGGCCGTTCAGGAGGTTGGCGAAATCGCCATAGATTTCGACATTGTTGTTGATCGCGTAGCGCACGCTGGCGTCGAGCTCATTGTCCTTCGCCCAGTAGAAATCGCCGCCGTCGATCCCGCGGACGACGCCGCCGATCGTGTCGGTGCCGCCGATCGCATCGAGCCATGCCGACCGGTTCTGGTAGGATACCCGCGCCGAAAAACCGTATTTCTCGTAATATGCGATCAGATTGTAGATCGCGTCCGACGCGCCGGGCAGCGGCACCTTGCGCGAGGGCAGGGCAGCGGTCCCCGGCGTCTCGGCGCGGCTCTTGTTGATCGTCGCGTTGAGCTGGACGCCGAAGCCACCCATCCATTCGGGCAGCCCGAGATCGGCGGTGAAGGGCTCGAGCTGCTGCTGGATCGCACCCTCGATGCCCATGATATAGCCGCTGCCGCCGTTGACGATCGTCGAATAGAGATAGCCCGAGCGATCGACGCCGCCGGTGTTCAGCGTCGTCCGCCCGAACGTCTGCGTCGAATCGAACAGGACGTCGGTGACGTCCTTGTAATAGGCACCGATCGACAGGAAGCCGCGCGGCATCGTGTAATATTCGACGTAGAGATCGACGCCCTTCGCCTTTTCGGGCTTCGCATCGGGATTGCCGCCGGAGATGGTGGCGTTCGCGTCGTTATAGCTGAGATTGGGGCGCAGCTGATCATAATCGGGACGCGCGGCGCCGGTGTTGAACGACAGCCGTGCCTTCATCCGGTCATCGACGTCCCAGTTGAGGTGGAGGCTCGGATAGACCAGCGTCTGGCTCGACTTCACGTCGATCGGGGTGGTGACCGTGGTCGCCGCGGCGCCGGTGCCGACCGTGCCGATCGAGAAGGCGCGTGCGTCGTTGCGGATATGCTCGACGCGGGCGCCGCCGATGATGCTGCCCCAACCGGTCGTCGCGGTCGCCATCGCATAGGCCGAATAGACCTTCTCGCCGACGTCGTAGAAATTGGCGTCGCTGCGGACATAGCTGCCGACCGCCTTGGCCTGATCGACCAGTCCGAGAACCTTGTCGCGGTCAAAATACTGGAAGGTGTAGCCGAGCGGGATCTCGCCCTGGAACCCGCCGGGCTTGGCGATCGCCGAATAGTTCGTCGCGATACCCGCCGCGGCGAACTGCGCGGGCGTCGACAGGTCGAGGAGATATTCATTCGACGTCTTGGTGCGGTCGTCATAGCGCACGCCGGCGGCGAGGATCGTCGAGGCGCCGAACACCGAAGCCTCGCGGCTGATGTCGAGCTTGGCGGTATAGGCCTCGGTCACGTCCTGCGCCTTCAGCGAGCGCAGGCGCGACAGGGTGCGCGGGAAATCCTCGATCGCCGTGACCCGGTCGCCGCGCGAAAAGCTGCCATCGGCGTTGCGGATCGTCCGGTACAGCTGCACCTTGGCGAGCTGCGGATCGGTCAGGTCATAGCCGACGGTCAGGCGGTTGGCGGCATTCGCGCCATTGGTGCCGAACGAGGGGCTGTCATAGTTGAGCTGTGCAGGCTGCGACCGGTCGTCGATCGAGCGGGTGTAGTTGCCGCGCCACGCGACCTTCCAGTCGCCGAGTTCGTGATCGCCGCCCAGCGTGTTGGTGAACACCGACTGCTTGTACTTGCGCACCGTGAAGTTCGAATTGAGATCGATCCCGTACACCGTGCCGAGCAGGGGCGTGTTGCCGGTGCAGACATCCGCATAGCCCGTGGTGCCCGAGGCGGGTCGCGCATTGACCGCGCAGGCGGCGGTGCCGTTCGGGGTGCGCGACTGCTGGTCGTCCAGATCGAAGATGTAATTGTTGCGCTGCTCGTCATCTTCGAACGCGGAGTAGATCGTCTCGGCGAACAGCTTGTGGCCAGGGGCGGGGCGCCAGTCGAGACGGCTCGACAGCGAATAGTTCTTGCGCGTCAGCCGGTAGAGCTTGTTCTCGGTCTCGCGCGCCCAGTTGCGGGTCTCGTAACCGGGGCGCAGGTCGCGGTCGACCGCTTCGAAGTCGGTCTCGAAATTGTCGGTGACCATGCCGCGGCGATAGAGGCTGGCGGACGAGACGATGCCGAATTCGCCGATCTCCGTGTCGAACCGGTCGGACACGACGAGCGAGCCTTCATATTCGGTCTTCTTGCCGAGCTCGACATGGCCGAGGCCGCCCTTGGCCTGAACCTTGAGCCCCGGATAGTCGAACGCCGAGCGGGTGATGATGTCGACATTGCCCGCGATCGTCTCGCCGGTCATGTCGGGGGTCACCGCTTTCCGTACGATGATCTGCGACGCGATCGCCGAGGGGATCGAATCGAACCGCGCGTCGCGACCTTCCGGGCTGACCACGTTGATCCCGTCGAACGACAGCGTCGTCCAGTTGATCGGGCTGCCACGCAGCGTGATGTAGCGGGCCTGGCCCTGGTCGCGCTGGACGCCGACGCCGGGCAGGCGGCTGACCGCCTGCGCGATATTCTGGTCGGGCAGACGCCCGATCGAATCCGACGCGATTACCGAGACCAGCGAGGGGCTGGTCCGCTGGATCTGCAGCGCTGCCGCTTCGGACTCGGCGATGGGGCGCGATCCCGAAACGACGATCTCGTCGCCGTCGGCACTGGTCTCGATCGTCATCGCGACATCGAGCACGACCGCCGCGTCGGTGACCGTGACGCTGCGCCGGGCATCGGGAAAGCCGACATAGCGGACGACGACGTCATGCGTCCCGGCGGGGATCCCGGCCAGCGTGAACCGGCCCGCGCGATCCGCCGCGGTCGCCAGCCCCAGAGCGGGGATCGAGACCGACGCGCCGTCGAGATAATCGCCACTGCCCGCCTGCGAGATCGTCCCGGTGATGCTGGCATTGCCACGCGGGGCGGGGGCTGCGGCTGCGGCAGGGCCATCGACCGGTTCGGCGCGGGCGATCCCGATCGCGAGCGGGATCATCGCGCTGCCGATAAGAAGCGCGCGCAAGACAGCAGGGCCGCGTGCGCGGTGTGACAGGCCGATGATCATGATGGTCCCCCGATTGGTCCAGCTATGGGCTGGCTTGCCGGGGTGCCTATTGCAGACCAATGGCAGCGTGGTGACACGGGGGTGACAGTTTCGTTACGTCGTGCCCCGCGTCCCTCGACACAGCGCGCCATTCCGCGTCGAGAAGCATCTTGCGTCGCTAACGCCGAGCCGATAGACGCTCGCCATCGCATCGCGACCGCCGGCGCTTATCCGCCGCGCGGACGCACGGTCGATATGCGGGTGTAGCTCAATGGTAGAGCTTTTGCTTCCCAAGCAAGTGACGAGGGTTCGATTCCCTTCACCCGCTCCACGCCGACACCGTCGGTGCCAACGCAAATCCCTTTTCACGCCGACCACCGGGTCGCGATCGCCTGTCCGGCGATGCGACCGCGGTGTCGCGTTCGGTCACTTGATCAGGATGACCGCCTTCGACAGCGTCATGTAGATCCCCCAGAGGATCGGCACGCCGACCGCCAGCCAGGCGAGGATGACGGTCGACCGCGATCCACCGCCATGCTGTGCGCTGGTGGTGGCCGTCGTGGCGTCGACGGCAGTCGTCGAGGCCACGCCCTCGGTAACCGGCATGTGGAAGCGACTTGCCACCGGCTTGACGAACAGGTTGGCGACGAAGCCGACCACGAGCATCGCCGCGAGCATCAGGAAGATCGGCTGATAGACCTGATCGCGCGGGATCCCTGCGGCGATCCGGCCGTCGCGCATGTTGGCGACGAGCAGCGGCCCGACAACGCCCGCGGTCGACCAGGCGGTCAGCAGCCGGCCGTGGATCGCACCGACGAACTTCGTCCCGAATATGTCCGCCAGATAGGCGGGCACGGTCGCGAAGCCGCCGCCATAGGTCGAGGCGAGGATGCAGAAGACGAGGATGAAGAGACCGAGGCTGCTGCCGGCGAGTGCCGGGGCGGCGATACCGTAGAGCACAGCGCTGATCGCCAGGATCACCGCGTAGAGCGGCTTGCGACCCAGACGATCGGAGAACCACGCCCAGAAGAAGCGGCCACCGATGTTGAACAGGCTGATCGCGCCGACGAACCCGGCGCCGACCGCCGCCGCGGCGACCTTCTGACTGTCGCTGAATGCGGTGAAGAGCACGCCCGGCGCGTCGATCAGGCGACCGCCGAAAATCTCCTGGAGCATCGGCGAGGCGACACCGATGATGCCGATCGACGCGGACACGTTGAGCAGCAGGACGATCCAGATGAGCCAGAATTGCGGCGTCTTGTGCGCATCCTTCAGATCGACGTTGAACCGGCTGATCGTTGCCTTGGCATCGGTCGGCGGGGTCCAGCCGGCGGGCTTCCAGCCCTCGGCGGGGACGCGGTAGCCGAGTGCGCCAGCCATCATGAACACGAAATAGATGACCGCAAGGACGAGGAACGTCTGCCAGACGCCGACGCCGGTGGGGCCGGAGAAGTGCTTCATCAAAGAGTTGGCGAGCGGGCTGCCGATCATCGCGCCGCCGCCAAAGCCCATGATCGCCATGCCCGTCGCCATGCCGCGCCGGTCGGGAAACCATTTGATGAGCGTCGAGACGGGCGAGATATAGCCGAGACCCAGACCGATGCCGCCGATCACGCCCGAACCGAGCCAGATAAGCCACAGCTGGTGCATCGACACGCCGATCGCGCCGATCCCCATCCCGCCGCACCAGCAGAAGGCGGCGACGACGCCGGCCTTGCGCGGACCGGCGCGTTCGAGCCAGCCGCCCCAGATCGCGGCCGCGGCGCCGAGCACAACGAAGAAGAGCGTGTAGGTCCAGACGAGGTCGCTGACCCGCCAGTCGCAGGTCGTGGTCGTCAGCGCCTGGGCCAGCGTCATGCTTTCGCAGACCACCGGATCGGTGATCCCGATCGCGCGCGACAGCGGCAGCCAGAACACGCTGAAGCCATAGGCCATGCCGATGCACAGATGGATGGCGAGCGCGCAGGGCGGCACCAGCCAGCGATCAAAGCCCGGCCCTGCTACCGTCCGTGCCCGGTCGAGCAGCCCGCCGGTTGATCCATCCGCCATCATCATCCCCTTTTTATGAAGGGGATGCATGCGGGCGGGCGGCGACAAAGGAAAGCCGACTAAGGTCGGGGACGACTATATTTATACAAAAACATCGCCCCCGCCACGTCGATCAGGGGGCGATCAGGCGTCGAACAGGATCTCGAGCGGCTCGAGATCGGTGATCGTCGCGCGGACCTGTGCCCCGGGCAGGATCGGCCCGACGCCCGCGGGGGTGCCGGTGAAGATCAGATCGCCGGGTGCGAGTTCGACCTGACGCGACAGCGCGGCGATCACTTCGGCAACCGACCAGATCATCATCGACAGGTCGCCCGACTGACGGGGTTCGCCGTCGATCGTCAGCCCAACCGCACCCGTTTCGGGCGGCGCGCCGGGCGTGAGCGCGCCGATCGGGGCGGACCGGTCGAACCCCTTGGCCATGTCCCATGGCCGCCCGGCCGCCTTGGCCGCCGCCTGCAGGTCGCGCCGCGTCAGGTCGATCCCCACCGCATGACCGAAGATCTTCGCCGTCGCCTCCGTCGCATCGATGTCCCGTCCGCCTGCGCCCAGCGCGACGACCAGTTCGACCTCGTGATGCAGATCCTGCGTCATGCTCGGATAGGGCAGGGTGCCGCCACCGGGCACGACGGCATCGGCCGGCTTGGTGAAGAAGAAGGGCTGCTGCCGATCGGGATCCGACCCCATCTCGCGCGCGTGGTCGGCGTAGTTCTGCCCGACGCAGAAGATCCTGCGGACCGGAAACCGTGCCGCGGATCCGACGATCGCGATCGTGGGGGCGGTGACGACGGGAATCTGCATCGGTTTCTCCTTCGATGGGCGCCGACCGCGTGGACCGGGGCGCGGTGCTTTGCAACAGCGTGCGGGATCGTACCGATCGCCCGTGCAGCGGGAACGTCGCGGAGTTCGGCGGGTTTGGATCGGAAACGACAGGAGATCCGCATGTCCACCCAGCCCGTACGATTCGCCCCCTCGGTCGAAACCATCGCCGACGACGAGGCCGAGACGCTGGCGTCGCTCAAGGACAGCTTTCGCGAGATTCTAGAGACCACGTCGCAGGACTATGCGCATGCCGTGCGCGCGGTCCATGCCAAGGCACATGGCATCGCGCGCGGCACACTCACGATCGCTGACGGCCTGCCCGAAACACTCGCGCAGGGCATTTTCGCACAGCCGGGGCGTCATGAGGCGGTGCTGCGCATATCAACGAACGCGGGCGACATTCTCGATGACAGTGTCAGCCTGCCGCGCGGTGTCGCGCTGAAGATCCTCGACGTGCAGGGCGATCGCCTGCCGGGCTCTGAAGGCGAGACGACGCAGGACTTCATCATGGTCAACGCGCCGGTCTTCGCAGCCCCCGATCCCAAGGCCTTTTCGAAGAACCTCAAGCTGCTCGCCAAGACGACCGACCGGTTCGACGGTGTGAAGAAGGCGATGTCGGCGACCTTCCGCGTCGTCGAATCCGCACTGGAAGCGGTCGGGGCGGAGTCCGCGACGCTCAAGACCCTCGGCGGCGCGAAGCCCGTACACCCGTTGGGCGAGACCTATTTCTCGCAGACGCCGCTGCGCTACGGCGACTATATTGCCAAGGTCGCGCTGTTCCCGGTCTCGCCCGCGCTGACGCGCCTGACCGGCGACACGGTCGACATCACCGCACGCCCCGATGCGCTGCGGGAGGTCGTGCGCGAGGAGCTGATCGAGCATGGCGGTGTCTGGGAATTGCGCGTCCAGTTGAACACCGACCTCGACGCGATGCCGATAGAAGATGCGACGGTGGAATGGGATCAGCAGGCGAGCCCGTTCGTCACGGTCGCCACGCTCGAGGTGGCGCCGCAAATCTCCTGGGAGCACGGCGTGACCGATCATACCGATGATGCGCTGTCCTACAGCGTGTGGCACGGCGTGGTCGACCATCAGCCGCTGGGCGGCGTCAATCGCGTCCGCAAGGAAACCTATGAGCTCTCGGCGGGATTCCGCGGGACGTTCAACGGGTGTCCGATGCACCAGCCCAAGACGCTGGCCGAACTTGCCTGACATGGCAGATGTTTCAGGACGTTCGCACACGCTGTTTCACGTCAGCGACGTTCATTTCGGGGCGGAGGATCCGGCAGCGCTCGCCTGGTTCTCCGCCTGTGTCGAGGCGGAGCGGCCCGACGCGGTGATCATGACCGGCGATCTGACGATGCGTGCCACGAAGGAGGAGTTCCAGCGTGGCGGCGACTGGCTGCGCAGCCTCGGCGTGCCCGTCACGCTCGAGGTCGGCAATCACGACATCCCCTATTACTGGGACCCGTTCCGCCGGTTCTTCTCGCCCTATCAGCGTTATGCCGCGGTCGAGTCGATGATCGAGAAACCCCTGGAACTGCCCGGGATCACGATCGTCCCGCTCAAGACGACGGCCCGCGCGCAGTGGCGCTGGAACTGGTCGAAGGGGAGGGTCAGCCCGGGGTCGCTGACGCGCGCGCTGGCGATGATCGAGGATGTACCGAAGGATCACCTGGTCTTCGTCGCGGCGCATCATCCGCTGATCGAAGGCGGCACGACCGGGACAGCAAAGACCCGCCATGGCGACAGCGCATTGACCGCACTGGCCGATGCAGGAGCGCATGCCGTGCTGTCAGGTCATGTCCACGACCCCTTCGACATTCCCGTCCAACGCAGCGGCCGGGAGATCCGCATGATCGGTGCCGGCACCCTGTCAAAGCGGACGCGCGGCAGTCCGCCCGCATTCAACGAGCTGCGGGTCACCGGCCAGCAGCTCCGGACGATCCCGCGAACCATGGGTGACGACACCGGCTGACCCGCCAGGGCGCGCGGTTCGACCCGTCCGCCCCGCCAGTAACCTGAAACGACAAAGGCCGCCGCCCGGATATTCGGACGGCGGCCTTTTTATTCGCGTCTGATGGGCCCGATTACTCGGGCTTGTTCAGATACTCGCCGGCATCCGCATCGGTGCCGGTGCCCGAGGTCACGACTTCGCCAAGCGCGTCGTCCCCCGTGCCGCCGGAATCGCGCGGTGAGCGGGCGAGTTCGGCGTCATGCTCTTCCTTCGCCGACTTCGGCGCGATGATCGAGGCTTCGGCCATCTTGCGCTGGGCGACGCGCATCGAGGCGTCGCGGCTGTTCGCCACGACCCGCAGGCGGTTGAGACCTGCGCCGGTGCCTGCCGGGATGAGCCGGCCGACGATCACGTTCTCCTTCAGACCCATCAGCATGTCCTGCTTACCCTGAACCGCGGCCTCGGTGAGAACGCGGGTGGTCTCCTGGAACGATGCCGCCGAGATGAAGCTGCGGGTCTGCAGCGACGCCTTGGTGATACCGAGCAGGATGGGCTTGCCCTGTGCACGGGTCTGCTTCTTGTCGAGCTTCTCGTTCGTCGCGTCCATCTCCTCGCGATCGACCTGCTCGCCCTTCAGCAGCGTGGTGTCGCCGCCGTCGGTGATCTCGACCTTCTGCAGCATCTGACGAACGATCGTCTCGATGTGCTTGTCGTTGATCTTCACGCCCTGGAGACGATAGACCTCCTGGATTTCCGACACGAGATACTCGGCGAGGGGCTCGATACCCATCGTCTCGAGGATGTCGTGCGGATCGGGCGAGCCGCCGATCAGGTTGTCGCCGCGCTTGACGTAATCGCCTTCCTGCACGTCGATGACCTTCGACTTCGGCACCAGATACTCGACGACGTCGCCGCCATCCTCGGGCTGGATGCCGATCTTGCGCTTCGCCTTGTAATCCTTGCCGAACACGACGCGGCCCGAGATCTTGGCGATGATCGCCGAGTCCTTGGGGATACGCGCCTCGAACAGCTCGGCAACGCGCGGCAGACCACCGGTGATGTCGCGCGTCTTGGCGCTCTCGCGGCTGACGCGGGCCACGACGTCGCCGCCGAACACCTGTGCGCCATCCTCGACCGACAAGGTCGCACCGATCGCCAGCATGTAGCGGCCGGTCTCGCCCGACGTCTCGTCGAGCAGGGTCATGCGCGGACGCAGATCCTCCTTCGACTTGGTCGCCGCACGATATTCGATCACGACGCGCTGGGCGATACCCGTGGCTTCGTCGGTCTGCTCGGTGAGTGTCTTGCCCTCGATCAGGTCGACATACTTGATCGTGCCCGGGTTCTCCGTGATCACCGGCATGGTGAACGGATCCCACTCGGCCATCCGGTCGCCACGCGACACGATGTGGCCATCGTCGAACAGCACATACGCACCGTAGGGGATACGATCGACCGAGAGCTCGCGGCCGTCCATGTCGACGATCGCGATTTCACCCGAGCGGCTGAGCACCACGCGACGGCCACGCTGGTCGACGATGATACGCAGATCGCGGAACTGCACCGTACCGTCGGCATGCGCCTCGAGGTTCGACGTTTCGTTGAGCTGCGCTGCACCACCGATGTGGAACGTACGCATCGTCAGCTGCGTGCCCGGCTCACCGATCGACTGCGCGGCGATGACGCCGACAGCTTCACCGATGTTCACCGGCGTACCGCGGGCGAGATCACGCCCGTAGCACTTGCCGCAGACGCCGATCTTGGACTCGCAGACCAGCGGGCTGCGGATCTTGCACGACTGCGTGCCGAGGCCTTCGATCGTCGTGATCATCGGCTCGTCGAGCAGCGTGCCCGACGGGATGATGACCTTGCCGGTCTTCGGATCGGTGATGTCCTCCGCGGTCGTACGACCGAGGATGCGCTCGCCGAGGCTTGCGATCGTCGAACCACCCTGAAGGATTGCCTTCATTTCGAGTGCGCGCGTCGTGCCGCAATCAGGTTCGATGATGACGCAATCCTGCGACACGTCGACCAGACGACGCGTGAGGTACCCCGAGTTCGCCGTCTTCAACGCCGTATCCGCGAGGCCCTTACGAGCGCCGTGGGTCGAGTTGAAGTACTCAAGGACGGTCAGGCCTTCCTTGAAGTTCGAGATGATCGGCGTCTCGATGATCTCGCCCGACGGCTTGGCCATCAGGCCACGCATACCGGCAAGCTGCTTGATCTGCGCCTGCGAACCACGAGCACCCGAGTGGGCCATCATGTAGATCGAGTTGATCGGCTTTTCACGGCCGGTCTCCGTATCGACCTTCACCGCACGGATCTCGTCCATCATGGCGTTCGCGACCTGGTCGCCGCAACGGCTCCAGGCGTCGATCACCTTGTTGTACTTCTCCTGCTGCGTGATCAGACCGTCCTGATATTGCTGCTCGAAGTCCTTCACGAGCGCCTTGGTATCATCGACCAGACCGACCTTCGCGTCCGGAATGATCATGTCGTCCTTGCCGAACGAGATGCCGGCGCGGAAGGCGTGGCGGAAGCCGAGCGTCATGATCGCATCGGCGAACAGCACGGTCTCCTTCTGGCCGGTGTGACGATAGACCTCGTCGATCACGTCGCCCACGTCCTTCTTGGTGAGCAGGCGGTTGACGGTGTCGAACGGCACCTTGTGGCTGTGCGGCAGGCACTCGCCGAGCAGCATGCGGCCCGGCGTCGTCTCGTAGCGCTTGAGATACTGCTTGCCGTTCTCATCGGTCTGCGGAACGCGGCTGATGATCTTGCTGTGCAGCGTCACGGCCTGGGCGTTCAGCGCCTGATGCACTTCGGCCATGTCACCGAGCAGCATGCCCTGGCCCGGCTCGTTCTCCTTCATCATCGACAGATAATAGAGACCGAGAACCATGTCCTGCGAGGGCACGATGATCGGCTTGCCGTTGGCGGGCGACAGGATGTTGTTCGTCGACATCATCAGGACGCGCGCTTCCAGCTGCGCTTCGAGCGACAGCGGGACGTGGACGGCCATCTGATCGCCATCGAAATCGGCGTTGAACGCGGAGCAGACCAGCGGGTGAAGCTGGATCGCCTTGCCCTCGATCAGCACCGGCTCGAACGCCTGGATGCCCAGACGGTGAAGCGTCGGCGCACGGTTCAGCATGACCGGATGCTCGCGGATCACCTCGTCCAGGATGTCCCAGACTTCCTTGCGCTCCTTCTCGACCCACTTCTTCGCCTGCTTCAGCGTCATGCTGAGGCCCTTGGCGTCGAGGCGTGCGTAGATGAACGGCTTGAACAGCTCGAGCGCCATCTTCTTCGGCAGGCCGCACTGGTGCAGTTTCAGCTCAGGCCCGGTCACGATGACCGAACGACCCGAGTAATCGACGCGCTTGCCCAGAAGATTCTGGCGGAAGCGGCCCTGCTTGCCCTTGAGCATGTCGGACAGCGACTTGAGCGGACGCTTGTTGGCGCCCGTGATCGTGCGACCGCGGCGACCATTGTCGAACAATGCGTCGACGGCCTCCTGCAGCATGCGCTTCTCGTTGCGGACGATGATGTCCGGCGCGCGGAGCTCCATCAGGCGCTTCAGGCGGTTGTTGCGGTTGATCACGCGGCGATACAGATCGTTCAGATCCGACGTCGCGAAACGACCGCCGTCCAGCGGCACCAGCGGGCGCAGCTCGGGCGGGATGACCGGAACGACCTCGAGGATCATCCATTCGGGGCGGTTGCCCGAATCGATGAAGCTCTCGACGACCTTCAGGCGCTTGATGATCTTCTTGGGCTTCAGCTCCGACTTGGTGACCGCGAGCTCTTCGAGCAGCGTGGTACGCTCACCTTCGAGGTCGAGCGACTCCAGCATGATGCGGACCGCCTCGGCACCGATGCCGGCCGAGAACGCGTCCTCGCCATACTGGTCCTGCGCGTCGAGGAGCTCGTCCTCGGTCATCAGCTGGTACTTCTCGAGCGGGGTCAGGCCCGGCTCGATGACGATGTACGCCTCGAAGTACAGCACGCGCTCGAGCTGCTTGAGCTGCATGTCGAGCAGCAGGCCGATGCGCGACGGCAGCGACTTCAGGAACCAGATGTGCGCGACCGGGGCGGCGAGCTCGATATGGCCCATCCGCTCGCGGCGGACCTTCGAGACGGTGACCTCGACGCCGCACTTCTCGCAGACGATGCCCTTGTACTTCATGCGCTTGTACTTGCCGCACAGGCACTCGTAATCCTTGATCGGACCGAAGATGCGCGCGCAGAACAGGCCGTCACGCTCGGGCTTGAACGTGCGATAGTTGATGGTCTCGGGCTTCTTGATCTCGCCGAACGACCAGCTGCGGATCTTGTCGGGCGATGCGATGCCGATCTGGATCTGGTCGAACGTCTCGGCCTTGGCGACCGGATTGGCGAAGGGGGTCATCTCGTTCATGAGCTGTCCTTAGGAAAAATCTTCCCCCCTACCGCTTGCGGGAGGGGGAGGGGCCCAGCCTCTTCAGGCTGGGAGGGGGTGGGCGCCCGGCATCGGCGTCGCGTTTCGCTGCCGGCCGGGAGCCCACCCCTCGGTCCCCTCCCGCGAGCGGGAGGGGAGGGCACAGGGGTTACTCCGCCGCGATCTGGATGCCGTCGCTGTCGAAGCCGGGCTCCGACTGCTTCAGGTCCACATTCAGGCCCAGCGAGCGCATTTCCTTGACGAGCACGTTGAAGCTCTCCGGAATGCCCGCCTCGAACGTGTCGTCACCCTTGACGATCGCCTCGTAGACCTTGGTGCGGCCGACCACGTCGTCCGACTTCACCGTGAGCATTTCCTGCAACGTGTACGCCGCGCCGTAGGCCTGGAGCGCCCAGACCTCCATCTCGCCGAAGCGCTGACCACCGAACTGCGCCTTACCACCCAGCGGCTGCTGCGTGACGAGCGAGTATGGCCCGATCGACCGTGCGTGGATCTTGTCGTCGACCAGATGGTGGAGCTTGAGCATGTAGATGTACCCAACCGTCACCTTGCGATCGAACTTGTCGCCGGTACGTCCGTCGAACAGGTCCGACTGGCCCGACGGGTCGAGACCCGCCAGTTCCAGCATCGCCGACACGTCCGCCTCGCGCGCACCATCGAACACCGGCGTCGCCATCGGCACGCCGCCCTTCAGGTTCTTGGCCAGCTCGATGATCTCGTCACCCGAACGGGCGTCGATCTCTTCGTGATACTGCTCGCCATATACCGTCTTGAGACGATCGCGGACCGCTTCCGGCATCGCGCCGGCCTTGGCCTCCGGATTCTCCTCGCGCCAAGTTTCGAGCGCGTGGGTGATCTGCTGACCCAGACCGCGTGCGGCCCAGCCGAGATGCGTCTCGAAGATCTGCCCGACGTTCATGCGCGACGGCACGCCCAGCGGGTTGAGCACGATATCGACCGGCGTCCCGTCGGCGAGGAACGGCATGTCCTCCGCCGGCAGGATGCGGCTGATGACGCCCTTGTTCCCGTGACGGCCAGCCATCTTGTCGCCCGGCTGCAGCTTGCGCTTCACCGCGACGAACACCTTGACCATCTTCAGCACGCCCGGCGACAGCTCGTCACCACGCTCCAGCTTCTCGCGACGATCGTGGAACTTGTCCGTGATCAGCTTGGCGGCATCGTCATACTGGATCTTGACCGCTTCCAGATCGCTCTGGATCTTGTCGTCGGCGACCGCGAACTTCCACCACTCGTGGCGGTCGACGCTGTCGAGCAGATCCATGTCGATCACGACGCCCTTCTTGACGCCCTTGGGCGCCGAAGTGGCCGTCTGGTCGAGCAGCATCTCGCGAAGACGCGACCAGGTCGCACGGTTCAGGATCGAACGCTCGTCGTCCGAATCCTTCTTCAGGCGCTCGATCTCCTCGCGCTCGATCGCCATCGCGCGCTCGTCCTTGTCGATGCCGTGGCGGTTGAAGACGCGAACATCGACGACCGTACCCGACACACCCGGCGGCAGGCGAAGCGAGGTGTCGCGCACGTCGCTAGCCTTCTCGCCGAAGATCGCGCGGAGAAGCTTCTCCTCCGGCGTCATCGGCGATTCACCCTTGGGCGTTATCTTGCCCGCGAGAATATCGCCCGGCTCGACCTCTGCGCCGATGTAAACGATGCCCGCTTCGTCGAGGTTGCGAAGCGCTTCCTCGCCGACGTTCGGGATGTCGCGCGTGATGTCCTCAGGCCCGAGCTTCGTGTCGCGGGCCATCACCTCGAACTCGTCGATATGAATCGACGTGAACACGTCGTCCTTCACGATCCGCTCGGAGATCAGGATCGAATCCTCGTAGTTGTAGCCGTTCCACGGCATGAACGCGACGAGGCTGTTGCGACCCAGCGCCAGCTCGCCGAATTCGGTCGACGGACCGTCGGCGAGCACGTCGCCGGCACGGACCACATCGCCCACCTTCACCAGCGGACGCTGGTTGATGCAGGTCGACTGGTTCGAGCGCTGGAACTTCATCAGCGTGTAGATGTCGACGCCCGACTTGCCGGCATCGATTTCGCCGGTTGCACGGATCACGATACGCGCCGCGTCGACCTGGTCGACGATGCCCGCACGCTTGGCCGAGATGGCGGCGCCCGAGTCACGTGCGACCGTCTCTTCCATGCCGGTGCCGACGAACGGCGCCTCGGCCTGGACGAGCGGCACGGCCTGACGCTGCATGTTCGAGCCCATCAGCGCGCGGTTGGCGTCATCGTTTTCCAGGAACGGAATGAGCGATGCGGCGACCGAGACGAGCTGCTTGGGGCTGACGTCCATCAGCGTGATGTTGTCGGGCAGCGCCATCAGGAATTCGCCCGCCTGACGCGACGAGACGAGTTCCTCGGTGAAGCCGCCGTCACCGGTCAGATCGGCGTTGGCCTGCGCGATCGTGTGCTTGGCCTCTTCCATCGCCGACAGGTACACGACGTCGTCGGTCACCTTGTGGTCGACGACCTTGCGGTACGGGGTCTCGATGAAGCCGTACTTGTTGACGCGGCTGAACGACGCAAGGCTGTTGATCAGACCGATGTTCGGGCCTTCCGGCGTCTCAATCGGGCAGATGCGGCCATAGTGCGTCGGGTGAACGTCGCGAACTTCGAAGCCGGCGCGCTCACGCGTCAGACCACCTGGTCCAAGTGCCGACACGCGACGCTTGTGGGTGACTTCCGACAGCGGGTTGGTCTGATCCATGAACTGCGACAGCTGCGACGAGCCGAAGAATTCGCGGACCGCGGCAACCGCCGGCTTCGCGTTGATCAGGTCGTTCGGCATGACGGTCGAGACGTCGACCGACGACATGCGCTCCTTCACGGCGCGCTCCATGCGGAGCAGGCCGACGCGATACTGGTTCTCGAGCAGCTCGCCGACCGAACGGACACGACGGTTACCGAGGTTGTCGATATCGTCGATCTCGCCCTTGCCGTCCTTGAGGTTCACGAGCGTCTTGATGACCTCGAGAATGTCCTCGGTACGCAGCGTCGTGACGGTGTCCTCGACGTCGAGGTCGAGACGCATGTTGAGCTTCACGCGGCCCACGGCCGACAGGTCGTAGCGATCCGGATCGAAGAACAGACCCGAAAACAGCGCCTCGGCGGTCTCCAGCGTCGGCGGCTCGCCGGGGCGCATCACGCGGTAGATGTCGGACAGCGCCTGCTCGCGCTCCTCGGCCTTGTCGACCTTGAGCGTGTTGCGGATCCACGGGCCGGTCGCGACGTGATCGATGTCGAGCAGGTCGAGACGCTCGATGCCTGCCTGGTCGAGCAATTCGAGGTTCTCGGCGGTCACTTCGTCACCGGCTTCGATGTAGATGCGGCCGGTCGACTCGTCGATCAGATCGTAGGCCGAATAGCGGCCGAAGATTTCCTCGGTCGGGATCAGCAGGTCGGTCAGACCGTCCTTGAACGCCTTGTTTGCGGCGCGTGGGGAAATCTTCTGGCCGTTCGGGAACACGACTTCGCCGGTCTTCGCATCGACGATGTCGAACATCGGCTTCTGGCCACGCCAGTTCTCGACCTGGAACGGAACGATCCAGCCACCCTGGCCGCGGACGAACGTCACGCGGTTGTAGAAGTAGTTGAGGATCTCTTCCGACGTCATGCCGAGCGCGTAGAGCAGCGCCGTGACCGGCAGCTTGCGCTTGCGATCGATGCGGACGTTGACGATGTCCTTCGCGTCGAACTCGAAATCGAGCCACGAGCCGCGATACGGGATCACGCGGGCCGCGAACAGATACTTGCCCGATGCGTGCGTCTTGCCGCGATCGTGGTCGAACAGGACGCCCGGCGAACGGTGCATCTGGCTGACGATGACGCGCTCGGTGCCGTTGATGAAAAAGGTGCCGTTCTCGGTCATGAGCGGCATGTCGCCCATGTACACGTCCTGCTCCTTGATATCGATGACCGACTTGGCCTCGGTATCGGGATCGACCTCGAACGCGGTCAGGCGCAGCGTGACGCGCATCGGCGCGGCATAGGTGATCCCGCGCTGGCGGCATTCCTCGACGTCGAACTTTGGCGGTTCAAGGACGTAGTCGTCGAAATCAAGATAGGCGGTGCCAGCGAAATCCTGGATCGGGAACACGCTACGCAGCGTCTTCTCGAGGCCCGAGACATGGCCGATCGACTTGTCGGAGCGCAGGAACTGCTCGTAGCTCTCGCGTTGGACCTCGATCAGGTTCGGCATCTGCACGACTTCGTGGATGTTGCCGAAGACCTTGCGGATGCGACGCTTTGCGGTGCCGCCGTCGCGACGCTGCTTGGCAGCGCCCTCGTTGATCGCCTTGGAAGCCATAGGTTATTTGCCCTCAATAAACTGACGGGTCAGCCGTAATTTCGTGCCCGGGAACCCCCGGACGGGGCGTGCAGTAACGCAAAAAGGCCGCGCGCAATCACCTGCGGCGGCTTTCGGCGAATGAAACCCCGGCATCCAATACGATCGACATGCTGCGCGACGGCCTGTCATTTCCCGGATGCTGTGGTGAGAGGCTCATATAGGACGGTGGCCGGCGCTTGTCAAAGCGGTCCGGTCGCGCGTGGTAAATGTCGAAGACGGGATGCCCTCGCGGCCAGGCGAGCGCGGCGCAACGGCCCGTGGAAAAATATTTGTAATAAAATCACAATGCCACGCAACGGCTTATTGGGCGACGAGCGACCTGGTGCGGGTGCGGCGCTGTTCGCGGGGATGACAGTGCTGATCAGGATTAGTAGATACCAATTGGCTACCGGGATTGAATCCGCCGCACGGCGGGCCTTGCCGGTGGCGTTCAGCCGTCATTCGTCAGCGTCCACCCTATTGCCGAGTTCACGCCCATGTCGATAGCCGCCCGGTCGGACCCGTCCGCGTGAGCGCCGATCCCAGTCTGGCGCCCCCACCGGGTGCGGCAGCAGGTTTCGGCCCGGGGCTGGCAAGCCCGGCCTCCGCTTGTCTGCCTGTGGCGGGGGACGGGAGCGCGGTTCTGCCGCGACTGCTGTTCGTCCATGCCGCCGACGCGGCATCGTGCCAGGCGCACGCGGAACTGCGGTCCCGTGGCTATGCCGTCGCCTGGATCGGTCATGCGGCGGAGATCGCGGCGGGAACGGCGTTCGCGCCTGACGTCGTGATTGCCGACGCGCAATCGCGTGGCGACGATCTGATCACCGTGCTCGATCAGATCGGGCACGAGGGCCGGATCTGCCCGGTGATCGAGTTGCGGCCGCCGGGCGAATATCCGTCCGCCGTCCTCGGCGAGGCGACGATCGGCGAGCATCCGCTCGTCGGGTCGCTCGAACGGACCTACAAGATCGGCGCCCTCACCGCGATCCTCGCGTCGCTCGCGACCGGGACGGGCCGTTCGGATGACGCTGCGGGCGATCGGCGCATGATCTCGGCGCTGCTTGCAGGATCGCGGCTGCTGCCTAACCTGCATTACGAGTTCCTGCCCAAGATCGACCTGACGACCGATCAGGTTGCCGGCTATGAAGCGCTCGCCCGGCTGCGCAACATCCCGGGGGTGAACCCCGAATGGCTGTTCGCCGCGATGACCGATGCGGGGATCGAGGCGGCAGCGACGATGAAGGCGGTCACCGCCGCGCTCGACCTCTGGCTTGCGCTGAGCGTCGAGCAACGGTCCGCGCCGGTCGCGATCAACTGCAGCCAGGCGGTGCTGGCCGATCCGCTGTTCCAGGCGGCGCTGGGCGATGAATTGCGCCGGCGCGGCGTCGCGTCGAACGGGCCGGGACGGGGCGTCCTGATCATCGAGATCACCGAGGATGCCCGGCCGGTCGATACCCAGCGGCTGGTCCGCGACATGAACGGGTTGCGCGATCTGGGCGTGGTGTTCTCGCTCGACGATTTCGGCAAGGGGGCGACGAATTTCGATCGCGTCTTCACGCTGCCGATCGCCGAGCTGAAGATCGACAAGGACTTTTTCGGCCATTGCGCACGCCACGTGCACGAACTCGGCATACTGCGCGAGGTCGTCCGGTCCTGCCACGCGCGAGGGCTGAGCACGGTCGTCGAGGGGGTCGAGACCGAAGAGCATCTCGCGATCGCCCGCGACCTGGGCGCTCGCTGTGCACAGGGCTTCTACTGGGGTCGGCCGATGGCGGCGGGGAGCTTCGCGCACGTCCGCGTGATCTGAAGGCCAGCGGTTCGCGATGCGGACGATCATCTGGTCGCCCTCGCGGCGCGGCTCATCGCATGGCGGCTTGCCGCCGCGGTTCGTTCGGCCTCCCCGCGCTAGCGTTGCAGGAGGGAATTTTCGACGATGAGCATACAATGGCGCCGCGCGCTTCTGATCGTGCCGGCTGGCCTGGCGCTGGCGCCGCCCGCGGTCGCGCAGGAGGCGGGCCAGACGTCGGACGCCGCGTCGCAGCAGTCGACCCCACCGGCGCCCGCCGGGGCGGTTCGCGGGCTCGAGCCGCTTCAGGCCCGCGACACGGGGACGGCAGCGGTTCCCGTACCCGATACGCCGCGACTGGTTCTGCCGGCTGCGACCACTGCAGAGGCTGCGCCGCGCAGCCGTACCCCCGCGCGGGCGCCGGCGACACGCAGTGCAGAGCCCGATACGCCGCGAGCCGCGCGGGTCGATGCCGATACGACGTCCCGACGTGCAGCGGAGGCCGTGCCGTCCGCCGCACCGCGCGACGCGGCGGACGTTCGGACAGATCCGGCACCCCCATCGACCGTCACCCCGGCGCTGACCACACCGGCCCCAGCCATTCCGGCAACCACCGCGAGCCCCGAAGTCGCCCCCGCCGTCGCGCCGTCCTCCGCCCCCGTCGAGCGCACGATCGCTGCGCCGGAGCAGGGCAGGGCGATGCCGTTCTGGCTCTGGCTGGCGGTCATCCCGATCGTCGTCATCGCGCTGTGGTTGCTGCGCAGGGGGCCGCGTAAACGGCATGATCGGCTGGACTATCACGAGCCCGAACCGCTGACGGAAGCCGAGGCACCGCCAGCAAGGCCGCTTCCCCCGCTACCCACGCCGGCGCCGGTCCCGCCGAGCCCCGCGCGGGTGGTGACGCCGACCCCGGCGATCGCACCGCCGTCCCCGCCTGAGCTCGCGACGGCGGCAACCCCGCAATTTCTCGACCGGCGCGCGCGCGAGCCGGAGCGGGCGCGTCTGTCGGTCGAGCTGCGCCCGCTTCGTGCTGGGTTGAACCTGCTCAGCGCGACGGCCGAGTGTGAGCTCGTGGTGACGAATGTCGGTGCGGGCATCGCGGAGGCAATCCGCGTCCAGGCGGTCCTGCTGAGCGCGCATGCCGGCCAGGACGCCGATCTGACGGCGGTGAATGCGGGTCAGGTCCCGCGTCCGGCGACTGCGCCGTTCACGCTCGCGTCGGGAGAGTCGCGCACGATCCGCACGGTCTCGGCCATGTCGCGTGAGGCGATCCACAGCATGACCGCGGCCGACCGGCCGATGTTCGTGCCGATCGTCGCGGTCAACATCCGCTATGCCAGCGGGACGATCGCCGGTCAGACCGCGCGCGCCTGGGCAATCGGTGTGGAGCGGGTCGACTCGGCCAAGCTTGCGCCGTTCTGGCTCGATATCCCCGCGCGCATGTATGACGGGATCGCCGCGCGGCCCCATGCGCCTGCGATCGAAGTCTAGCCGCTCAGACGACGGGCCGGGTTGCATCGACCCGGCCCGGTTGCGTTCTATCAGGCACGAAAAAAGGGCGACCCCATCGCTGGGGCCGCCCTTTTTTTGCTGCGGCCAGCAGGGGCAGGGCCCCTGCTTCGTCGGTCGGCATGAATGCCGCCGGCCGGCCTTGCGGGGAGTGCGCTTCAGCGTGGCTGAAGCGTCTCTCCCGCTGCGGCTTACTTGACCTCGACGGTCGCGCCAGCTGCTTCGAGCTGTGCCTTGATCTTGGCGGCTTCGTCCTTCGACACGCCTTCCTTGACGGCCTTGGGAGCCGACTCGACCAGCGTCTTGGCTTCGGTCAGGCCGAGCGACGTGATCGCGCGGACTTCCTTGATGACGTTGATCTTCTTGCCACCGTCGCCGGTCAGGATGACGTCGAATTCGGTCTGCTCTTCAGCGGCCGGTGCGGCTGCGCCGCCGCCAGCTGCCGGTGCTGCGACCGCTGCTGCGGCCGAAACGCCCCACTTCTCTTCGAGCAGCTTCGAAAGCTCAGCTGCTTCGAGAACGGTCAGTTCGCTCAGGCTCTCAACGAGCGCGTTCAGGTCTGCCATGATAAATCTCCATCTCGGGGCATGTGCCCCATCAGTTCAAAAAGTAACGAAAGAGCCTGCAAGATCAGGCGGCTTCCTTCTCCGCGTAGGCGGAAAGCACGCGCGCGAGCTGCGCTGCCGGAGCCTGCGTGATCGTCGCCAGCTTCGTGGCAGGTGCCACGATGAGGCCGAGGATCTTGGCACGCAGTTCATCCAGCGAGGGCAGCGTTGCGAGCGCCTTCACACCGTCGACGTCGAGGGTCGTCGCGCCCATCGCCCCACCCACGATTTCGAACTTGTCGTTCGTCTTCGCGAATTCCACGGCCACCTTGGCGGCCGCGACGGGATCGATGGAGCTGGCCAGACCGACCGGACCCGTGAGCATGTCGCCCAGCGAGCTGTAGTCGGTGCCGTCCATTGCGATCTTGGCAAGCTTGTTCTTCGAGACCTTGTAGGTCGCGCCGGCGTCGCGCATCTTGTTCCGCAGCACAGTGGACTGTGCGACGGTCAGGCCGAGGTTGCGCGTCACAACGACGACGCCGACCTCGGAGAAGGTGCGGTTCAGCTCGGCTACGGCCGCGGTCTTTTGATCACGATCCATGCCATTCTCCACGTTTTCAGGTTCACCATTTGCACGGTGGACCCGGTTACTAACCGGAGGCGCAGACAAGCCCGCGCTTCCGGGTGTCTCGTCGATGGGGCATGGGAGAGGGCAGGCGCCGGAGCGCTCCGCAAAATCTCATTCCCCGTCTAGGTGGGAGATTAAGCGCCGGCAAACCCGGTGCACCCACTGTCTCGGACGGAGTTCGGCAGGCGGACCCGCCGAACGAAGCCGCCGCATAGCGGAATCGGTCGCGAAGTCAATCGCCCAGATGCGGTCCGGTGCCTGTCGCGGAACCGTCACGCGACTGACGCGAAGGTGTCTCCGTTCCTTCACCGCACTGCCGCTTTACCCGGCCAAAGCTCCCCGCAGCGGTCAGATCGGCCGATCCGGGGGGACGTATGAAAATTCCGACGAACATGACGATGGCCTATCACGATGGCGATATCGACACGAACACCAGCGCCAATCCGCATCTGAACGATCTGATCGCGGTGCGCTATTCGCGTCGCCAGACGCTGATGGGGGGCCTGTCCGCCGCGACCGCCGCGGTGTTCGGCGGCATGCTGCTCGCGGGTTGCGACGAGGATGACCCGCGGCGTGCGGTCACCGTGCAGGCTGGTGCATCGGGCGCGACCTCGGCAGGCAAGACGGTCACGCTGACGGGCACGGTAGCGTCGGGCAGCGCGACGGGTGTCGCCTGGGCCCAGACCGGCGGCCCGGCCGTGACGCTCGCCAACGCGAACACCGCAACCGCAACCTTCACCGCACCCAGCGTCGCTGCCGACACCACGCTCACCTTCACCTTCACCGGCACCAGCACCGACGGCATCCGCAGCGAGACCTCGACCAGCGTCACCGTCAGCCCGGCGCGGCTCGACTTCACCGCGGTTCCCAAGAGCCTTGCCGACGTCGTCTCGGTGCCGGCCGGCTACAGCGTCACCGTGCTCTACCGCCTGGGCGACCCGATCGCGAGCGGCGTCGGCGCCTATGCCAATGACGGCAGCGACACGAACTTCGCACGCCGTGCGGGCGACCATCATGACGGCATGAGCTATTTCGGGCTGGCCGCGACCGGCAGCACCCCCGACGCCAACGGCAACACGCGCGGCCTGCTCGTGCTCAATCACGAGAATATCACCCAGGCCTATCTGCACCCCAATGGCGCGACCAGCACTGGCGGCGCGATCGGTGCGGGCGGTGTCCGCCCCGAGTCCGAGGCGCTGAAGGAGATGGAATGCCACGGCGTCTCAGTGATCGAGATCAGCCGGTCGGCCACCGCCTGGAGCTATGTCCCGGCCTCGGCGCTCAACCGCCGTATCACGCCGCTGACGCCGATGAGCTTCAGTGGTCCGGTCCGCGGCAATGCGCTGCTCAGGACGCGCTATTCGACCGACGGCACAGCGGGCCGCGGGACGATCAACAATTGCGCGAACGGCACGATGCCGTGGCACACCTATCTGACCAACGAGGAGAATTGGGCGGGCTATTTCCGTCGCCAGTTCGGTGACGTCGCCGCGCGGGGCGGGTCGACCGCCAAGCAGAATGTCTCGCTCGCCCGCTACGGCATCCGCGAGACCGCCAACGCCACCACCTTCAACGGCAATTACGGCTGGGCCTCGGTCGTGCCGGCCGATTCCGCCAACACGCTCTATGCGCGCTGGAACGTCACCACGACCGCCGCGACCGATGCCACCGGCGATTTCCGCAACGAGGCGTTCCAATATGGCTGGGTGGTCGAGATCGATCCGTTCGATCCCGCCTCAACCCCGCGCAAGCGCACCGCGCTCGGCCGCATGAACCATGAGGGTTGCGAGATCGGCCGGACGATCGCGGGCGTCAAGCCGGCCTTCTACATGGGCGACGATGCGCAGAACGAATATATCTACAAGTTCGTGTCCGCCACGCCCTGGTCGGCGGCAGACGCGACCGCGACCAACCGGCTCGCGATCGGCGACAAATATCTCGACTCGGGCACGCTCTATGTCGCCAAGCTCAACGCCGACGGTTCGGGCCAGTGGCTGCCGCTCGTGTTCGGGCAGGGGCCGCTGACCAGCGCCAATACGACCTATCCCTTTGCGGATCAGGCCGATGTGCTGATCAATGCGCGTCTGGCGGGCGATGTCCTGGGCGCGACCAAGATGGATCGACCCGAATGGACCGCGGTGAACCCGGCGACGGGCGAGATGTACTGCACGCTGACCAACAACTCGTCGCGCACCGCGGCGAATGTCGATGCGTCGAACCCGCGCGCCTATACCGATCCCAAGACCACCGGTGGCCAGACCACGGGCAACGCCAACGGCCATGTCATCCGTCTGCGCGAGACCGGCGACACGTCGGAGGCGACCGCCTTTACGTGGGACATCTACGCATTCGGTGCGGGCAGCGATCTCGATGCGACCAACATCAACCTGTCGGGGCTCGACGCGACCAACGACTTCTCGTCGCCCGATGGCCTGTGGTTCGGCCTGCCGAGCAATCCGACCGGCAATGTCACCCCGGTGATGTGGATCGAGACCGATGACGGCGCCTATACCGACGTCACCAACTGCATGCTGCTCGCGGCAATCCCGGGCCGCGTCGGCGACGGAGGTACGCGCGCCGTGACGAGCACGCTCGGCGGGACCAGCAACACGGTCACGACGCGGATCGGCAAGGCACCGGCCACGACGCTGCGGCGCTTCCTGGTCGGGCCGAAGGAATGCGAGATCACCGGCATCCACTCGACCCCGGATGGCCGCTCGCTGTTCGTCAACATCCAGCATCCCGGCGAGAATGGTGGTCCCACCAACATCACCAGCAGCTGGCCCGCGAACCAGGCCGGCGCGGTCGCGACCCCGTCGCGTCCGCGTTCGTCGACGATCGTCATCACCAAGAACGATGGCGGTATCATCGGGCTGTAAGCAGGGCAGGGGGCGGGTCGCATAACGGACCCGTCCCCGGCTTTCGGCGTTACCTCCTGCGAACGCATATCCAGCGTATCCGGAAAGGTTCGTCCATGACTCTCCCCGCATCGCCCGTCTGGTTCATCACGGGCTGCTCCACCGGCTTCGGCCGCGATCTCGCGAGGCTGGTGCTCGATCGCGGGTGGCGCGCCGTCGTCACCGCGCGCGATGCAGACCGGGTCGCCGACCTTGTCGAGGGCCATGACGACATCGCGCTCGCCCTCGCGCTCGACGTCAACGATCAGGCGCAGGTCGAGGCGGCGGTCGCAGCGGCCAAGGCCAAGTTCGGCCAGATCGACGTGCTCGTGAACAATGCGGGCTATGGCTATCAGGCGACCGCCGAAGAGGGGGACGAGGCCGAGATCCGTGCCCAGTTCGACACCAATGTGTTCGGGCTGTTCGCGATCACCCGCGCGGTCCTGCCGATCATGCGCGCGCAGGGCAGCGGCAACATCGTCAACTTCACCTCGGTCGCCGGGCTCATCGGGTTTCCGGGATCGGGTTATTATGCAGCATCGAAACATGCGGTCGAGGGCTGGTCCGACGCGCTGCTTGCCGAGGTCGGGCCACTCGGCATCGGCGTGACCTGTGTCGAGCCGGGGCCGTTCCGCACCGACTGGGCGGGGCGATCACTCCGCCAGACGCCAAGCCAGATTGCCGATTATGCCGATACCGCGGGCGCGCGGATGGCGGGAACGAAGGACGTCAGCGGGACGCAGGCCGGGGATCCGGTCCGGGCAGGCGAGGCGATCATCGCCGCGGTCAGCCAGGACGTGCCGCCGCGCCATCTGGTGCTCGGCGCATTCGGCTATGAGGCCGTGACCGCAAAGCTGCGCGAACGGCTGGCCGCGATTGAAGCGGCGCGCGACATCAGCCTGGGTGCGGACTTTCCAGCCGATGCGACCTGAGCGCATCAGGCGGCCCTGACGCAGAAAGGGCCGGGAGATCGCTCTCCCGGCCCCTTTCCTAACACTCAAAAGCGCGAACGCCGATCAGGCGCCGGCGACTTCCGTCGTGTCGACCTTGATCCCGGCACCCATGGTGCTCGAAACCGCAATCTTGCGGACATACTTGCCCTTCGCGCCCGACGGCTTGGCCTTGACCACGGCGTCGACCAGCGCATCGAAGTTCGCGCGCAGGTCTTCTGCCGGGAACGACGCCTTGCCGATGCCCGAGTGGATGATGCCGGCCTTCTCGACGCGATATTCGATCTGGCCGCCCTTGGCGTCCTTGACCGCCTGCGCGACGTTCATCGTCACCGTGCCGAGCTTCGGGTTCGGCATCAGGCCCTTGGGGCCCAGCACCTTACCGAGACGACCGACGATGCCCATCATGTCCGGGGTCGCGATGCAGCGATCGAAATCGATCGTGCCACCCTGGATGGTCTCCATCAGGTCTTCCGCGCCGACGACGTCTGCGCCTGCTGCGAGAGCCTCTTCAGCCTTCGCGCCGCGGGCGAACACGCCGACGCGGACGGTCTTGCCGGTGCCCTTGGGCAGCGTCACCACGCCGCGGACCATCTGGTCTGCGTGACGCGGATCGACGCCCAGGTTCAGCGCGACTTCGATCGTCTCGTCGAACTTCGACGTGGCGCCCGAGCGTGCGAGCGCGATCGCTTCGTCAATTGCGTGAAGCTTGACGGTGTCGACCGTGACGGCCTTCTGCTTCTTGGTCAGCTTTGCCATGATATCAGCCCTCCACCACTTCGAGGCCCATTGCGCGGGCGCTGCCTTCGATGATCTTCGTCGCAGCGTCGATATCGTTGGCGTTGAGGTCCTTCATCTTCGTCGTGGCGATCTCGCTCAGCTGCGAGCGCTTGATCTTGCCAGCGACGACCTTGCCCGGCTCCTTCGAACCCGACTTGAGACCGGCGGCCTCCTTGATCAGGTACGATGCCGGCGGGGTCTTCGTCTCGAACGAGAACGAGCGATCCGCATAGACCGTGATGACGGTCGGGATCGGCATGCCCTTCTTCAGTTCGCTCGTGCCGGCGTTGAACGCCTTGCAGAACTCCATGATGTTCACGCCGCGCTGACCCAGCGCAGGCCCGATCGGCGGCGCGGGCTTTGCCTCGCCTGCAGGGACCTGCAGCTTGATGTATCCGGTAATCTTTTTAGCCATGTCACTCTCTTGATAGGGGCCGCCCGCATAAGCGCGTACGGCCCGGTTTCGAGTCTAGCGGTACGAACGACGCACGCTCGACGCGCGTCTCCCGCAGGTTCCATCATCAGATGTTGGAAGCTGGCGCGCATAGCCGAGGCGTGCCGCTGGTGCAAGCCTGTGCACTGACCATTGGCGATCGCGGCGCAGGCGCCGGCCATGTCCCGGCGTCGGGATCGCCCGACCGGTCACAGCAACGGCTGGCGCTGAGTATGCAACCGATTGCAGTCCGAAAGTCTTCACCTTCACCGCAATGATCCAGATCAGCAAATTTCAAGTTATTCGTACAAGATGATCTAAATCATGAGCGAAAATACGGCAAATGTGGCAAGTCCTGCGCAAGGAGAGATTAGGACAGCCATGAGAGCGGCCTTTGATCATGAAAGCGGAACATTGAGATTCCTTACAATGGCGCTCGGGCTTGCGCTTGGTCTAATGATCCCGCTTGGATTCATATTGGCATGCTCGCTTATACTTGACCGACAGGTGACGATACTTGTCGTCGGAATTATCGTTGGAATATCCGCAACCTATGCCCTGTCAGTGATCCTGATGCGGCCGTCGAAGCATGACGAGGAGCATGTCGGGGACGCTGGTCCCAAGGTTTCGCTTGCCATGATCTGCCTCGCGACCGCGCTGATCGTCTGCGGGTTGAGCATCTATGTGTCCGACCGGCCGCATTATCTTCTCTACCGGGATATGCCGCATATCGCCGCGGCGATGCTGTTCCTGCCCGGCATGCTCGTCGGGTCTGGCTGTATCCTGTACCTGATCGCCGGGCGCGCCGTCTCGCGCTAGGCCGCGCGGTTCGTCGTCCGGACCGCGCCAAAAAAGCGCCGATGCGCCCGGGGCACTATGGTGCCGGCCTATAATGGAGGCCGGACGTGTCGTTGCACGCCCGTCACTCCGAGAGTTTCGGCATGGATACGATGATCAACGTCGCGGACGACGGCGGCAGATGGGATATGGCGAACGCCCCGTTCGTCGTCGACGCGCTGGCGCGGTCGATCCCGACGGTGCAATTCTCGATGGAAGGCGAGGTGCTGGCGGTCAATGATCGCTATCTGCGCATCTTCGGTCGCGAGGCGCAGGACCTGATCGGCGGCCATCACAGCAGCTTCGTCCGGCTGACCGCGGCGGGGACGGCGGACTATGCGACCGTCTGGAACACGCTGCGCAAGGGGCGTCTGATCCAGACCGAGTTCGGCAGCGTCGCCAAGGATGGTCGCGAAGTCTGGTTGCAGGCGACCTATATGCCCGTGCTGGACAGCAACGGCGTCCCGCAGCGCGTGTTCAAGCTCGCCAACGATATCACGCATGAGCATCAGCACGCCGCGGACAAAATCAAGATGCTCGAGGCGATCTCGCGATCGACCGCGATGATCGAATTCGCGCTCGACGGGACGATCCTGTCCGCCAATCCGCTCTATCTCGCAATTACCGGCTATACCGAGACCGACATTCGCGGTCGGCATCACCGCATGTTCGTGACCCCCGAGGACGCCTGTGATCCCAGTTATGAGCGGTTCTGGGAACGGCTGCGCGAGGGGGAGTTCATACGCTCCGAATTCCGCCGGATCGGGCGGGACGGGCGGCCGATCTGGCTGCAGGCCAGCTACAACCCCATCCTTGACGCGTGCGGCAAGCCGACACGGATCGTCAAGATCGCGACCGACATCACCGAATCGGTCGAGCTGCGCCTCGAAAACGCGCATCACGCGTTCAGCGACGCGCTGACCCAGCTCGCCAATCGGCGACGGTTCAACCGGACGCTGGCGGAGGAGGTACGCCGCGCGATCCGGTCGGGTGACGACCTGTCGCTGATCCTCATCGACATCGATCATTTCAAGCGGTTCAACGATAATCATGGTCATCAGCAGGGCGATGCGTGCCTGCGGATCGTCGCGACCGCCATCCGGTCAGCGGTGCGGCGCGCCAATGATCTGGTCGCGCGTTTCGGCGGCGAGGAATTCGCGGTGCTGCTGCCCAGTGCCGGTGCCGATGTTGCGGCGACCGCGGCGGAAACGATCCGTGCGGCGGTCGAGACGTTGCGCGTCGACCATCAGGACGGAACACGCCCGGTGCTGACCGTCAGCGTGGGTCACGCATCGCTTAGCCGGGATCACCGCAGCACCGACGTCCTCGCCGATGATCTCGTCGAGCGCGCGGACCGTGCGCTCTACCGGGCCAAGGAAGCCGGCCGCAACACCGTGTGCGACGACCGCGCCATCCATCCCAGGGGCTCCGTGACGCCGCCGTCCCGCGCGCCATTTTCCCGCTCGATCTCTCCCAAAGGATAACCCGAATGCTATGGTTCAAAGCCGACGCGCCTATCCGCCTGAAACTGTTGATCGCCTTTTCCAGTTTCGTCATTCTGGTCGCCTGCACCGCAATTGCGGGATTGGTCCTTAAGGGCACCGCGCTGATCGGCGCGGGCGTCGCGGCAACGCTGATTGCGGTTGGGCTTGGCTATACGTATCGCGAAATGATCGCGGTGCCCTATGTCACCACCGTCGTTCGCATGGAGGCGCTGGCCGCGGGTGATCTCGAAAGCCCGATCGAGTTCACGAACTTTCGCGACTGCGTCGGCCGCATGACCAAGGCGATGGGAACGTTCCAGGAGAATGCGCGGGTGCAGATTGCGCTGAACGTCGAGGCGTCACGCAACGCCGATGTGGTCAACCGCATGGCGCAGAATTTCAAGCAGGTGGCCGAGGGCAATCTGACTGTCGACATCACCGAGGACTATCCGGCGATCTACGAGGACCTGAAAGCGAACTTCAATATCGCGCTTGCCAGCTTGCGCGACCTGATCCGCTCGGTCGCGCAGGGCGCCTCCAGGATCCAGATCGGCTCGGGCGAGATTGCGCAGGCGTCCGAGGATCTGGCGCGGCGAACCGAGAGCACCGCGGCGAGCCTGGAGGAGACGTCGGCGGCGATCCATCAGATGGACAATCGCCTGAAGGATACCGCGCAGGGCGCGACGCGGTCGGTGGCGACGTCCGAGCAGGCGCTGAGCGCGCTCGATCATGGACGCCACAAGACCGACACGGCGGTCCAGGCGATGGAGCGCGTCAGCGATAGCGCAAAGGGGATCGACAGCGTCATCGAGGGACTCGACAAGATCGCGTTCCAGACCCGCGTCCTGGCGATGAACGCGGCGGTCGAGGCGGGACGCGCGGGCGATGCCGGACGTGGCTTTGCGGTGGTCGCCGATCTGGTGTCCGCGCTGGCGATGCGCGCGGAGGAAGAGGCCAAGCGCGCGCGCAACCAGCTGACCGTGACGCAGGTCGATATCGGTGCGGCGGTCGACGCGGTGCAACTGGTCGATCAGGCGCTGTCGGGGATCGTCGCCTCGGGGCGTGAAGCGGCGGATATTTCGCGGCAGATCGCGACCGACAACCAGGCGCAGGCCCTCGCGATCACCGAGGTGAGCGCCGCGGTCGGCAGCATGGACCAGGCGACGCAGAAGAACGCGGCAATGGTCGAGCAGACGTCCGCCGCGGCGCGGCAGCTCGCGCAGGAGGTCCAGCTGCTCGCACAGCACGCGCAACGCTTCGTCGTCGATGGCGGCGGGGTCCGGCAGGCGGCACCGGCCTCGGCGGCGCAGCCGGCAACGGGCGAACGCGACCATTATACGCTGGCGAGCGATACCCGGCGGCTGCCCGCCTCCGCGATCACCGCGCTGACCCGGCCGAGCTGGTAGGACTGACCAGCCGGGTCGGGTGCGGGTCCTGGTCTAGAAGCGGGCGCGCATGCCGAGCCGGTAGATGCGGCCGAGCGTGTCGTAGAGCGCGGGGTTCACGTCGAGGCCGGTATTGGTCTGCGGCGCGGGTTCGGGATCGTGATCGAACAGGTTGTCGACCTTGAAGAACAGGCTGACCTGCTTGGACAGGTTCACCGACCCGCCGAGATCGACATAGAAGGCGCCCTTCATCGTGTTGTAATCGATCGTCGGGTTATTGGCGGTCGAAGCGGGGCAGGCGGTCGTGCACACGACATACTGGCTGCCGAAATTGCCGTCGGAGAGCCAGCGTTCCTGCAACGTCAGGCTGAAGAGGTCATTGTCGTAGCTCTGCGTGGCGAGCCATTTCCAGTCGGGCGTCGCCCCATTGTTGGCGCCCGCCTGGTCGACCGTCGCGACGCCGGCGATGCCCGCCTTCACAAGGAACTCGCGGACATTGGTGCCGAGCGCGCGGAGGGTGAAATTGCCCGGCAGGCCGAGCGGCCGCTTCCACTGGTAGCTCGCTTCGATGTCGAACCCGCTGGTCTTCCACGAGGCGAGGTTGAATGGCTGGACGTTGATGAAATTGCCGCCCTGGGTCGGGCTGTTCAGCACGAAGCCGCCGCAGAACGCCTGATTGCCCTCGAAGCAGAAGCGCACGATCTGGTCGGCCGACAGCGTCGAGATCACGCCGTCGAGCTTGATGCTGTAATAGTCGAACGACAGGCCGAGCCCGGGCAGCCAGGACGGGTGCGACAGGACGATGCCGGCCTCGGTATTGCGCGCGATCTCGGGCTTCAGGTCCGGATTGCCGATGGTGTTCTGGAACGCCTGGACGCCGCCGCCGGGGGGGAAGGGGTTGGTGAAGTTGGGCAGCGTCGTGACGGTCGGCGCGGCGAACAGTTCGGACAAATTGGGTGCGCGGACGTCGCGCGACGTCACCGCGCGCAGGCGGATGCCGTCGAGCGGCGTCTCCCAGGTGCCGCCGATCTTCCACGCCCAGATCGTCCCCGACGTGCTGTAATGCGTGACGCGACCCGCACCGTTCAGGTTCGCGCGACCGATTGCATCGCCCTTGAACAGCGGCAGGTTCAGCTCGAGAAAGCCTTCATAGACCTCGTATTTGCCGCCACCGTTCTTGTAGTTGCCCGCCGCCCAGTTGCTGCCCAAAGTCGAGTTGAGCAGCGGGTCCGCGGGATAGTCGGCGCTGTTGGGGCTGAGCGCAGTGACGCCGGCGCCATAGGGATCGCCGTGGACGCGGTAATATTCCCGCCGATATTCGCCGCCGAACGCGACCGCGAGCGGCCCCGCCCACAGGCCGAGCGGCTCGCCTGAAAAGTTCAGGCTGGCGACGTCCTGCGTCAGCTTGGTCCGCTGCATCGGTCCGTTGACCGGCGTGACATAGGCGAGCGCTGCGGCGGAGGGCGGCGACCCGCCGAAGATGTTGATCGGCTGACACCCGGCAGCGCGAGCGGCGGCGTCGGCGCAGACGATCGCGCCGTTCAGCGTGATCGCGTTGGCAGCCGCGACATAGCGGTTCTGCAACACGGTGTTCTCGACATCGATATGCGCGATCGTGATGCCATGTTCGTAATAGCCGTCATAATTCCAGTCGGTGCCGGCCAGATCGAACCGCCCCTTAAGCCCTCCCACGAACCGGTATTGGCGGCGGTCGGTCTGCACCAGCGGATCGGGGAAATTGCCGTTGCTGGTGCCGAAGCCGAACTGCGTGATCCCGGCGGTCGCACAGCGATCGCGGATCAGCTGCGGCAGATACGGATTGGCGCACTGCACGGTCAGACTGGGGCGATTATAGCCCGGGCTCGGCTGGTTGCTGGTCTTCACCTGCGCGAGGTTGACGGTGACATAGGCTTCGTTGTTCTCGGCAAAGTCGAAACCGACGCGGGTAAAGCCGTTGAGGCGTTCGAGCGAGGATTTGAGCGATGCGCCCGAGCCGGGTGCACCCGACAGGTCGCCGCCGACGCAGAAGCTGTTGCCTGGGAAGCAGCCGGTCACGCCACCCGTCCCGGTCGGGCGTCCGTTCGATCCATAGTTGAAGTTGAACGGCGAACCGTTCTGGTCGAACGCGATCCCCTGTAGCGGGCCGTTGTTGATCAGCCCGAACCGCGCATATTGATAGGGCTGCGCATAGTCGCGATAGTTGAACTGCGGCAGGCCGTTATTCGCCTGGCCCGTATTGACCAGCGTCGTCGCGCGGTACCAGTCGCGCCCCTTGGCGAGATCGGTGCCGAAATCGCCGGGCCCGACGCCGTCCTCATGATCATATTCGGCGCTGACGATCAGGTGCAGCCGGTCATTGAACAGCGATTTGCCGAACGCCGCCTGGACCAGCGCCTGCTGATCGTCGCCGTAATTGGTGATGCCGCCCTGGATATTGCCCTTGAACCCGGTGAACCGCGTGTCGGTGATGAAGTTGACCACGCCGCCGACCGCGTCCGAGCCGTAAGAAGCGGACGCACCGCCTGTGACCACGTCGACGCGCTTGACGAGCAGTTGCGGGAACATGCTGATGTCCGGAACGCCCGTCACGTTCGCGCCGACGACGCGTTGCCCGTCGAGCAGCGTCAGCGTCCGGATCGGTCCGAGACCCCGCAGCGAAAACGAGCTGAGCCCCTGCGTCCCGCTTGACGTGCTGAACGTGCCGGTCGCCGCACCGGTCGAGCCTTGCAGCGACGGCAACTGCGCGATCGCGTTGAAGATATTCGGCTGGGCATTTTTGAGGATCTGCTCCTCGCCGATCACGGTCGTCGGCGTCGGCGCGTTGAACCCGCTGGTGGTGATGCGCGTGCCGGTGACGACGATGTCGGCCGCGGACGCCGGCGGCGGGCTGTCCTCGGCAAGCGGCGTCGCCGGCGTCACGGTCGGGGGCGGGGCCGGGGGGGCGGTCTGGGCGAGAACGGGTGTCCCGATCAGCGCGATCGCCGACACCATCATCCCGGTCGCGGTGCCGCTGATGCGTGCGGCAAAATCTCGGTCGTGCCTGGCCTTCGCCATGATCCCATCCCCTTTCGGTCATGGCCCAGGCCGTCTGTCCGGTCCGGGTCCGCAATCCGTTATGCGGCGATCCTATCGTGGACCGGCGGGGGGAACATCTACGACCATCGTCGCAACGTTCGGAGTGCAATCAGGGCATGAGACGCTTGCGGCCCTGCGACAAATGCCACCGCATCGCCAGCGCGGCACCGTCGGCATCCTGCGCCCGGATCGCCTCGACGATCGCGTCATGCTCGTCCATCATCGCGCCGATCACCTCTGGCGCGCGCGACCGCGATATGTCCACGCCGGCGCGCAGGATCCGCATCACGGCATCCTGGAGATGCTCGAACACCGGCAGGAACGCCGCGTTGGCGGTCGCCTCGACGATCGCGCGGTGGAGCAGCCAGTCCTCGTCATGCGCCGGGGCGTTCGACAGCAGCGCCGCGCGCAACGCCTCCAGCGCCTGCTCGATCGCCGCGAGCTGTTCGTCCGAGCGTCGCTGCGCCGCCAGCCGCGCCGCCTCCGCCTCGAGCACGAAGCGGACCTCATAGGTGCCCAGCGTTGCGGCGAGCGCGTCCATCGGCATGTGCGTGCCGAGCCGTGCGGACGGCCGCCGCTTGACATAGGAGCCGGCGCCGAGCCGCGCCTGGGTAATGCCGTCCGAGGCGAGCCGGGCCAGCGCCTCGCGGACGATCGTCCGCGACATGCCGAACATCGCCGCGAGCTTCGCCTCCGATGGCAGCCGGTCGCCGATCGCGAGTTCCTCGTCGGTGATGATCCGCACGATCGCGGTATAGGCGCGATCCGCCAGCCGCCCCTCGCTCACGGGCACCCGCCCCCTCTCGTCACCGCATCCTGTCCCATCTCAGACGACATAGCTCAGCGCCAGGACGAGGACGAGGCCGACCACCGAGATCGCGGTCTCGAGTAGCGACCAGGTGCGGAAGGTGTCGGCAGTACTCGTGCCGACATAGCTCTTGACCAGCCAGAAGCCGGGATCGTTGACATGGCTGAAGAAGACCGAGCCCGCGCCGATCGCGAGCACGACGAGTTCGGGGGATACGCCCGAATTCGCGACGACGCCGGGCATGATCCCGACCGCGGTGATCGTCGCGACCGTCGCCGACCCCGCCGCGAGCCGGATCGCGACCGCGACAAGCCAGCCCAGCAGCAGCGGGGAGATCGCGTACATCAACACCGTCCGGGCGAGCAGGTCGGACAGCCCGGCGGTCACCAGCACCTGTTTCAGCGCGCCGCCCGCGCCGATCGCCAGCAGGATTGCCCCCGCCGCGCCCATCGTTTCATGCCACACCGCGTCCTGGATCGCCGCCTCGCGCAGCCGTCGCCCGAACAGCAGCGGCAGCGCGACGAGGTTGGTCAGCAGCAGCGCGACGACCGGGTTGCTCGCCGCGACGAGCCAGCCCGCCCCCTTCAGCGCGGGCATCATCTGGCCCAGCTCGCCCGTCGCGATCATCAGCACCGGCAGCAGCACGATCAGCAGCGACCAGAGCCGCGGCGGCGGTGCTATGGCGAGCCCGGCGTCGGTCGCGACCGGTGACGCCAGCCGGACGCCGCGCGTCGTGATCTTCGCCAGCAGCGGACCCGCGATCACCGCGGTGGGGATCGCGATCAGGATGCCGTACAGCATCGTCCGCCCCAGATCCGCGCCCAGCGCCTCGACCGCGAGCAATGGACCCGGATGCGGCGGGACGAGCGCATGGACGACGCCGAGCCCGGCCAGCGCGGGCATGATCAGCCGGAGCTTGGCGGCATCCCGTACCGGGCCGTCCTCGCCCGTCATTTCCTCCGCGGCGGCGACGACGATCGGCAGCAGCAGGACGAGCCCGGTTTCGAAGAACAGCGGCAGGCCGACGACGATCGCGATGCCCAGCGTGGCCCAGGGGGCGGCGCGTGCGCCGGTCATCTGCAGCGCGCCGCGGGCGAGCGACGCCGCGGCCCCCGACAAATGCAGCATCGCGCCGAGCGACAGGCCGAGCGCGACGACGAGACCGGTCCCGCCGATGATGTCGCCGACCCCCTTCTGCACCGCCTTGGCGACGTCGGGCAGCGGCAGGCCGGCCAGCAGCCCGACGGTGAACGCGCCGCACAACAGGCCGATAAAGGGATGCAGCCGGCCGCGGACGATCATCACGACGGCCAGCGCGATGCCCGCCAGCGCCGCGATCACGAGCCTCAGGTCGCCGCCGATCACGGATGGGTGCCGTTCGTTCGCGTGCGACCGCGCTGTGACTGCATCATCGACATCACTCCCAATGATCCGACGACGCGTTCGCCTGCCGGTTTGATAACAGCTGTAGGACAGGTTTCTGTCTGACGACACCGAAAAGGCTTGATCACCGTGAAAATGCGGAGGCATAGTGAGGACCTGTCCAACCGACTCCGCAAGAGAGATCGATGGGCCGGCACTGAAAAGCCTTTGACCGCGGCGATCGACCGGGGCGTGAAAAGCCGACAGCAGAGGAGGATGACCATGGACGGGACTGCCCAGACCGCACGGCAAATCCAGCACGCCCCCACGACCTCGAACGCGATCTCGAACGCGGGCCAGGCGCTTGCCATGCGCGCGCCGCTGCCGCGGCTGACGCCGACGCAGATCAAGGTCCTGCGCGGGGTGCATTCGGGATTGCTCAACAAGCAGATCGCCTTCGATCTCGGCATCGCGGAAGCGACCGTGAAGGCGCACATGACCGCGTTGATGCGCAAGCTCAACGTGCGCAACCGCACGCAGGTCGCGGTGCTCGCGCATACGCTGATGCTGCAGGCGGCCTGACCCGGCTACGACCTTTGTCGCGCCTGAAGCGATCAGCGGCTTGCATTAGGCCGGTACCCGGGCGGCACTCACGGAGAGATGAATGATGGACGTGAAATGGCTGGCGGGCACGGCGCTGCTGCTGCTCGCGACCCCGGCGTTCGCCGGGACGACGTCGGTCTATCGTACCGCGCCGGCCGATCCGCGGGCGATCACGGTCCGCGGCGTCGGCGATGGCCGTGCCGATGACAGCGCGGCGATCCAGCAGGCGATCGACGCGGCGGCGGCGGGCGGCAAGGGCGGCGTCGTCTTCCTGCCATCGGGCCGGTACCGGATCAGCCGGACGATCTTCGTCCGCTCGGCGGTTCGCCTGTTCGGGGTGGGAGCGACCCGGCCCGAGATCCTGCTCGCCGATAACAGTGCGGGCTTCGCATCCGGCGTGGCCGCGATGGTCAGCTTCACCGGCGAGGATCAATACCGGGTCGGCAAGGCACCGGTGCCGCCGCGGACCAGCGTGCCGTTCGATCCGAGCATCTTCGACGCGACGTCGAGCACCTTCTATTCGGCGCTGTCGAACGTCGACTTCCGGATCGGCGCGGGGAATGCAGGCGCGGTCGCGGTGCGCTTCCGCGTCGCGCAGCATGGCTATCTGCGGCATGCCGACTTTCATATCGGATCGGGGCTGGCGGGCGTCTATCAGGCAGGCAATGCCTTCGAGAACCTGCGCTTCTTCGGTGGGCGCTATGGCATCATGTCGGAAAAGACGTCGCCCGCCTGGCAGTTCACGCTGCTCGATTCGGAGTTTTCCGGGCAGCGCGATGCTGCGATCCGCGAGCATGAGGTCGATCTGACTTTGGTCAACGTCGTCATCCGCGACACGCCGGTCGGTATCGAGATCGATCGCGGCTATTCGGATTCGCTGTGGGGGAAGGACGTCCGGTTCGAAAAAGTGACGCGTGCGGGCGTCGTCGTCTCGAACGAGGGCAGCGTCTTCACGCAGATCGGGTTCGACAATGCGGTGGCGGTCGACACCCCGGTCTTCGTGCGGTTTCGCGACAGCGGCAAGACGGTGGCGGGATCGGGCGCGCGCTACCGGGTCAGCGACTTCTCCTATGGCCTGAAGCTGCCGGCGCTGGGTGCGATCGGCGACTATGCGACCGACATCGCGATGACGCCGCTCGCTCGCTCGCCCGCTCGGCCCGCGCGCGCAATCCGGGCAATGCCGCCGGTTCAGGACTGGGCCAATGTCCATGATCTCGGCGTCAAAGGCGACGACGAGACCGACGATACCGCCGCGCTGCAGCGCGCGGTCGACACGCACCGCGTGCTGTATTTCCCGACCGGGCGCTACCGCGTCACCGACACGATCCGCCTCCGGCCCGACACCGTGCTGATCGCGCTGCATCCCGGGCTCACGCATCTCTATCTCGCCGATGCGACACCGGCCTTCATGGGGGTCGGGGGCCCCAAGGCGCTGATCGAAAGCGCCAAGGGGGGCGATGCGATCGTGTCCGGGCTGGGGCTGTGGACCGGTGGGGTCAACCCGCGCGCGACCGCATTGCTGTGGAAGGCGGGCGAGGCGTCGATGGTCAACGACGTCAAGATCCAGGGCGGCGGCGGCACCGCGCTGACCAAGGGAAGCCCGATCGGCTTCGGCGACCCGCGTGCGCGCTTCGACGGGCAATATCCCAGCATATGGGTGACGGACGGCGGTGGCGGCACCTTTGCCGCCTTGTGGTCCCCCAACACGCTGGCATCGGCGGGGTTTCACGTGTCGAACACCAGCACGCCGGGCCATGTCTACCAGCTGTCGGCCGAGCATCATTATCGCGCCGAAATCGTGCTCGATCATGTCGCGAACTGGGAATTCCTCGCGCCGCAGACCGAGCAGGAGGTTCGGGACGGCGTCGACGCGATCTCGACCGAGATCCGCCATTCGCGCAACATCCTGTTCGCCAATTATCACGGCTACCGCGTCACCCGCTCGATCAAGCCGATGGATGCGGCGATCAAGCTCTACGAGTCGGGCGATATCCGCTTCCGCAACGTCCATGTGAACGCGGAGAGCGGGTTTGCGAGCTGCGATGCCAAGGGCTGCGGCACCTTCCTGCGGGCGAGCAAATATCCCTTCGAGAACGCGATCAAGGACATCACCGGCGGGCAGGAGGTCCGCGAGCGCGAGTTCGCCCGGCTCGACGTTCCTGCGACTCCCGCGCCCAAGGCTCCGGCTCCGGCGGCGGTCGAGAAGCTCGCCGACGGCTTTTATTCGATCGCCGGCGGTGCGGTCGACGCGAACGGCAAGCTCTACTTTATCGACCGCCATTTCCAGCGCATTCACGGCTGGTCGAAGCGCGAAGGTCTGTCGATCGTCGCGGAGGCACCACTCGATCCGGTCAATCTGATGGTAGATCGATCGGGGCGGCTGCTGGTCCTGTCGTCGGCAGGACGCGATGCCACGGTCTACAGCATCGATCCGGCAAAGTCCGCCGACGTCCAGGTCATCGCGCCGACCGCGATCGCCGAGTCCGGCCCGGCGAACAGGGATGCCGCCACCGTGCTGCCGGTCAACGTCTGGGAAAACGGCGAATTCGCGGACCGGATCGATCCCGTCAGCTATCAGTATCCGACGATGGCGGACCTGTTCGCGGCGAAGATGGGCGAGGCCAAGGCGGCGCACTATGTGTCGCCCGACGGTTCGCTCGCGCTGCCTGCCTTTCGCGTGTGGAATCAGGGGCCGGACGATCATCAGGGATGGCGCTGGTCGGATACGCTCAACGCGAACGGCTTCGTCGCCGCGCGGCCCGGCGAGCGCGTCGTCCTGACCAATGCGTCGGAGAACCGCACCTATAGCGGTCTGGTCGGGGCGCAGGGCAGGGTCACCGACCTGAAGCCGGTGGCCGATCGCGGTGGCGAAAGCGTCGCGCGCGATGCCGCGGGCCGGCTCTACGTCGCCAATGGGCAGGTGTTCGTCTATGACGCCGGCGGCGCGCTGGTCCGGCGGATCGACGTGCCCGACCGTCCGCTGCAGTTGGTGATCGGCGGCCCCGACAACCACACGCTCTTCATCCTCACCCACCATGCGCTCTACGCCACAGCTATCTGAGGGCGCGCGCGGTGGTGCGGTCGGGTGGAGGAATGGTGCCGGTTGCAGGAATCGAACCCGCGACATCCAGTTTACAAAACTGGCGCTCTACCAACTGAGCTAAACCGGCAGCGGGCGCCTCATGCGTCAGGTGACGCCGAACGTCCAGCCTTCGGTTGCAGCAATAAGCGAAGTCATCGCCCGAGGACACCAGAAATCGGCGTTCCTCGCATTGGCGCGGAGCCAGGCCGCGGTCAGGATCGCGTCGGTCGCATGGTCGTCATAGCGCGCGAGGGGGTGGTGCGGTGCGGAGCCGAGCGCGGCGAGCGCGTCGTCGAGGGTCGCGCCGTCGCGCATCTTGCTGCGACCGACGGGGCGCCCCGCGGCGCGCGCGGCGATGCTGGTATAGATTTCGACGATCGCGGCGCCTGATCGCGGCGGCGCATCGAACGGCCAGACCGGGATCCGTCCGTCGAGACGGTGCAGCAGGCGCATCCCGGCAAAGCTCGCCTTGGCGACCTGCGCCGCGCCGATCGCGTCATACACGGTCGAGGGTTTGCGGCTGCCGTCGTCCGGCATCTCGCACCGACGCCAGTGCAGGAAATCCGCCTTGGTCCCATCCGCCGCGCCGAGATAGAAATGCGTGCCGCGGCGGCGCTCGATGAACGATGCGGCGCCGAGATCGGGATCGTCGCTTTGCGCGTCGACCATTGCCCAGAGCGCGCGGGCATCGGCGGTCGGCGGTTCGCCGGGCAGATGCGCACCACGGGTCACGAAGGGGGCGGAAAAGCTGAAGTCGAACCCGGCAAGCAACGGCAGGTCGCGGCGGGCGACCAGCCAGTCGAGCACCGCCTGGCGTGACCAGATCCCGTCCGGTGCGGAGACAAGCGTCGGGGCAGCGTGATCAGGGCCGCAGATCGCAACGGCGATCCCCTTGTGCCGCTGTCCTTTCGCGCCGGACCAGTCGATCGCGACGAACTGCGCGAAGTGATCGGGAGTCATCGAGGACGCACGCAGGGCAGATCGACCCGGCGGGGCGCGGGAAATCCGATCGTCTCACACGCGTTCATGCGCGGCTAGGCGTCCTTGGCCTGCCGGCGTTCGTCCCACCAGGCGAGGCGTTCGGCAATACGCTTCTCGAACCCGCGGTCGGTCGGCGCGTAGAAGGTCTGCGGCGTCATCTCGTCGGGCCAATAGTTCGACCCCGAAAAGGCGTTCTCGGCATCATGGTCATAGGCATAGCCCTTGCCATAGCCGATATCGCGCATGAGCTTGGTGGGGGCGTTGCGGATCGCGGCCGGCGGCATCAGCGACCCCGTCTCGCGGGCCGATTTCCAGGCAGCCTTCTGCGCCTTGTAGACCGCGTTCGATTTGGGTGCGGTGGCGAGATAGACGCAGGCCTGGGCGATCGCGAGTTCGCCTTCCGGACTGCCGAGGAAATCATAGGTGTCCTTGGCGGCGATACACTGCACGAGCGCCTGGGGGTCGGCGAGGCCGATATCCTCGACCGCGGCGCGCGTCAGGCGGCGCAGCAGGAATAGCGGTTCCTCGCCCGCGGTGAGCATCCGCCCAAGATAATAGAGCGCCGCCTGTGGATCGCTGCCGCGGATCGATTTGTGCAGCGCGCTGATGAGGTTGTAATGCCCTTCGCGATCCTTGTCGTACACCGCGACGCGGCGCTGGAGGAAGTTCGACAACCCCGCCGGATCGAGCGGTTCGGGCAGCTCGACCGAGAACAGCGTCTCGGCCTGGTTGAGCAGGAACCGTCCGTCGCCATCGGCACTGGCGATCAGCGCATCGGTCGCCTCGGGCGTGAGCGGGAGCGGGCGGTCCATCAGCGTCGCCGCGCGGGTCAGCAGCAGCTCGAGCGCGCCGCGGCCCAGTCGCTCGAGGATCAGTACCTGCGCACGGCTGAGCAGTGCCGCGTTGAGCTCGAAGGACGGGTTTTCCGTCGTCGCGCCGACCAGCGTCACCGTGCCGTCTTCCACATAGGGAAGAAACCCGTCCTGCTGCGCGCGATTGAAGCGGTGGATCTCGTCGACGAACAGCAGCGTACGCTTGCCCAGCCGCGCATGGTCGCGGGCTTCGGCAAACGCCTTCTTCAGATCGGCCACGCCCGAAAACACCGCGGAGATCGCGACGAACCGCAGATCGACCGCGTCGGCGAGGAGGCGCGCGATCGTCGTCTTGCCGGTGCCGGGCGGTCCCCAGAGGATGATCGACGACAGCCGTCCCGCCGCCACCATCCGCCCGATCGCGCCGCCTGCGCCGGTGATGTGATCCTGCCCGACGACCTCGTCGAGCGTCCGCGGGCGCAGGCGATCGGCAAGCGGTGCGTTTTCAGGATGCGCGTCGGGCGGGGGGGCGGGTTCGAAACCCGCGAAAAGGTCGGCCATGCTCGCAATGTAGTCGATACGGACGACTGTGCCACCCTGGGCCTAGCCTCGCGTTCCGCTGTCTGATGACGCGTCTCCTGCCCAAGACATGCAAAAGATATATCTTGAGAGATCTTGCGAAGCGCAGCTGAAGATATATCTTGCACGTATCGGGATGCGCTCGACAGGAGATTCGAATGTTCATGCACATGCACGGCCGCGGATGCGGTCATCGTGACGGACACCATGCCGCGATGGGCGGCGGCTATGGCGGCGGCCGGGGCGGCGGGCGCTTCGCCTTCGCCTGGGGGCCGGGTGAGGGTGAGCGGCCGGGTGGCGGGCGGCAGCGGCGGATGTTCGACGGGGGCGAACTGCGCCTCGTCCTGCTCAGCCTGATCGCGGATTCGCCGCGCCACGGCTATGACCTGATCCGCGCGATCGAGGAGCTTACCGGGGGCGCCTATGCGCCGAGTCCGGGCGTGGTCTATCCGACGATAACGCTGCTCGACGAAATGGGGCTGATCGAGGAGCAGCAGTCCGAGGGCGCCAAGAAGCGCTTTGCGATCACGCCGGCCGGCACCACGCATCTCGACGAGAATGCAGAGCAGGTCGCGGCGTTGATGGCGCGGCTGGCGGCGGTCGGCGAGCACCGGGAACGCGCGGATCGGGCCCCCATCCGGCGCGCGATGGGCAATCTGCGCCATGCGGTGCAGGACCGGCTGCTCGGCGACGGCTTTTCGGAAGAGGCGGCGCACCAGGTGGCGGCGCTGATCGACGAGGTCGTCCAGAAGATCGAGCGCGTGAAGTGAGCGTGTCGATCGCACGCGTGCCGACGCAGTCGGCGAGCCGGTATCTTCAGCAGCTTGCCAAACACTGGAGCCACAAGATGGAGGTGCGCTTCACCGAACAGGAGGGGCGTATCGCGTTTCCGGGTGGTGCGGTGCTCGAGATGCGCGCGGACAGCCAGACGCTCGACGTCGCGCTGTCGGTGCCCGAGGGCGGGGATGTCGAACGGATGCGCGACGTGGTGTCGAGCCATCTCGACCGGTTCGCGTTTCGCGAGGCGCCGCTGACGTTCGATTGGGTAGACGCGTAACCGGACGGTCGCGCGTCGCATTCAATCACCGGTGCCGGCGCGCCATCACCGCGAGATAGGTGTCGAGCACCGTCTGGTTGATCGTGTCCCAGCGATAGCCCGCGGCCTTGGCGTGCCCGGCTTCGCCCATCGACTGCCGGAGCGCGGGATCCGACACGATCCGGCCGATCGCATCCGCATAGGCGCCGATATCGGTGGGTGGTACGAGGAAGCCGGTCGTGCCGTCCTCGATCAGGTCGACCGCGCCGGTCGCGCGCGCGGCGACCACGGGGACGCCCGCCGCCATCGCCTCGAGCGTCACGTTGCCAAAGGTCTCGGTGATGCTCGGGTTGAAGAACACGTCCATCGACGCGACTGCGCGTCCGAGCGCGTCGCCCGACTGGAAGCCGGCGAACACGGCCTCGGGGACATGGCCCGCGAACCAGTCGCGCGCAGGACCCTGGCCGACGACGACGACACGGTGCGGCACGCCGCGGCGGCGCAGTTCAGTGACCACGTCCGCAAAGACGTCGAGGCCCTTTTCCTTGACCAGCCGGCCGAGAAACCCGACCACCATCTCGTCGTCGGCGATGCCGAGCGACCGGCGCCAGGCCGTGTCGCGGCGCGCCGGGTCGAACCGCGCGTGATCGATACCGCGTGACCAGATGCCGATCGACGACTTCACGCCCCAGCCGCGGAGCAGCTCGGCCATGCTGGGTCCGGGCACCAGGACCTCTTCCACGCGATTGTAGAAGCGCGTCAGCCGCTTCTTCGCGATCGGCTCGAGGAAGCCGAGCCGGTAATAGCGGAAATAGGTCTCGAACCGGGTGTGGAAGGAGGCGACGGTCGCGATGTCGCGTTTGCGCGCATAGGCGACCGCGGCATGGCCGAGAAACTCTGGCGCCGAGACATGAACGATATTGGGGGCGAACGCGTCGATGTCGTGGCGGACGCGCGGCGTGATCCCGAGTGCGGCGCGATATTCGCCGCGTCCGCCGACCAGCGGGATCGCGGGCACGTCGACCAGATCGCCGATCGCGGGGAAGGCGGGCTCCGCGACCGTCGGCGAATAGACCCGCACCTTGACGCCACGCGACAGCAAATGGCCGACGAGCAGGTTCAGCGACTGGTTCGCACCATCGCGGACGTAATTATAGTTGCCGCTAAACAGGGCCACGCGGAGGTCGGTCGGCTGCATCGCTCGGGCGGATAGCGTTGCCCGTCGGTTAGCGCCAGACAATCCTCTGTCGCCGAGGCGGTGGCGTTTCGCGGCGCGGGTGATCGCTGTTCCCTTATCGTTCCTATCTGGCTACACCGCGGCGATGGCGAAAATTCAGAAACGGTATGTGTGTCAGGCGTGCGGTTCGGTCGCATCGCGCTGGGCCGGGCAATGCGCCGACTGCCACGAGTGGAACACGCTGGTCGAGGAGGCTAATACCGCCGCGACGCCGTTTCATTCGAAGCACAATCTGCAGACCGGCGGCCGTGCGATCCAGCTTGTCGGGCTGGATGCGGAGATCAAGCTGCCGGACCGGATGGCGACCGGTATCGCCGAGCTCGACCGCGCACTGGGCGGGGGCTTTGTCGAAGGATCGGCGACGCTGATCGGCGGCGATCCCGGGATCGGCAAGTCGACCTTGCTGTTGCAGGCGGCAGCGAAGATGGCGCTTGCCGGCCAGTCGGTGGCCTATGTCTCGGGCGAGGAGGCGGCGGACCAGGTCCGGCTGCGCGCGCGGCGTCTCGGGCTCGGCAATGCGCCCGTGCAACTCGCGGCGGCGACCTCGACGCGCGACATCCTGACGACATTGCAGACAAGACCGCCGGCGATGCTGGTGATCGATTCGATTCAGACGATGCATTCCGACCTGATCGAAGGCGCACCCGGTACGGTCAGCCAGGTGCGGGCATCGGCGCAGGAGCTGATCCGGTTCGCCAAGGAGCGCGGGACCGCGGTCGTGCTGGTCGGCCATGTGACCAAGGACGGCAGCATCGCGGGGCCGCGCGTGCTCGAGCATATGGTTGACACGGTGCTGAGCTTCGAAGGCGAGCGCAGTCACCAGTACCGGATCCTGCGCGCGATCAAGAACCGCTTCGGCGGCACCGACGAGATCGGCGTCTTCTCGATGCAGACCGAGGGGCTGGCCGAGGTCGGCAACCCATCGTCGCTGTTCCTGACGACGCGCGACGACGCGATGACCGGCGCGACGGTGTTCCCGGCGCTGGAGGGGACGCGACCCGTGCTGGTCGAGATCCAGGCGTTGACGGTGCGGCTGGCGAGCGGCGCGACGCCCAGGCGCGCGGTGGTCGGATGGGATTCGGGGCGGCTGGCGATGATCCTCGCGGTGCTCGAGGCGCGGTGCGGGCTGAGCTTCTCGTCGGCCGAGGTCTATCTCAACATTGCCGGTGGGTACCGCGTGCAGGATCCCGCCGCCGATCTCGCGGTCGCCGCGGCGCTGATATCGGCGATGGCGGAGCGTCCCGTACCGGTCGATGCGGTCGCGTTCGGCGAGGTGGCCTTGTCGGGCGAGATCCGGCCGGTCGCGCACGGTCCGCTGCGGCTGAAGGAAGCGAGCAAACTTGGGTTCGAGCGCGCGCTGGTCCCCGCGTCGATGAGCGACGAGAAGAGCGGCATGCGGCTATCGGGGTTCAAGACGCTCGCCGCGTTCGTCGACCACATGCTCGGGCGGGGATGAGGCGGGGCGAGGCGTCCGGCGTCGGGGCGGGCGACCGCGGGGTGGCGATGAACGGGCGGTTCGTGCGGCTGCACTAGCGGTTCGGGGCGCTCGTCCCTATTCCAGAGATCATGAACCTCACCGCCCTCGATGTCATCGTCCTGCTCGCGGTTGCCGGCGCCGCCGTACTCGGCCTGATTCGCGGGTTCGTGACCGAGGTGCTTTCGATGTTCGCCTGGGTCGCGATGGTGGCGATGCTCAAGCTGTTCCACATCCCCGTCGCGGCCGCGCTGACGCCGGTCATCGGGACGGTCAGCGGCGCAGCGGTCCTCGCCTTCGCGCTTATCACCGGGCTGACCTATATCGGCGGGCGGCTCGTCGCCAACGCGATCGGCGCGCGGACGCGGACTTCGATCCTGGGACCGGTCGATCGCGCGCTCGGATTCGGGTTCGGGGCGCTGAAGGGACTGATCCTCGCAAGCCTCGTCTTCCTGCTGGCGACGCTGGTGATCGACACGATGAGTGGCGGTGCGGCGCGGCGGCCCGAATGGATGACCCGCTCGCGCACCTATCCGCTGCTCAATGCGACGAGCGCGAGCATTGCCGATTTCGTCGATCGCCGCCGTCGCGGCAAACCGGTGTTCGGCACGAAGCCGAACGTTTCCCGATCCGATACCGCAAGTGAGCCGACCCCATGAACGCCCCACTCTACAATGCCGAGATCCTGCGTCTTGCCGCGTCGATTCCGTATCATGAGCGCCTGACCGCGCCGATGGCGACTGCGGAACGCCGCTCGCCGATCTGTGGCAGCCGCGTGACGGTGGACGTTGATATGGGCGCGGATGGGCGCGTCGCCGCGGTTGGGTTGCTGGTGCGCGCCTGTGCGTTGGGTCAGGCGTCCTCGTCGTTGCTCGCCTCGAGCATCGTCGGGCGGACGCCTGCGGAGCTGGCGGCGGCACGCGATGCGATCACCGCTTGGCTCGCGCGCACCGGCGATGCGCCCGACTGGCCCGGGATGGATGTCTTCGCACCCGCACTCGACTATACCGCGCGGCATCCGTCGATCCGCCTCGCTTTCGAAGCGGCGGCGGAGGCGGCCGAGGCCGCGGCTAACAATGCGTCGGGTCATGCGGAGGTGTCGGTCACGGCCCCTGCGAGCGCGTCTGCCGGGACCGATGTCTGATGCATGACGGCACGCCGACGTCGCTCTTGCGCGACGGGGTGGTCCTGCTCGGCTTCGGGCTGGTGTTCGTACTGCTGTTCCGAAGGATCGGCCTCGGCGCGACGCTGGGCTATCTCGTCGCGGGGGCGGTCGTCGGGCCGCATGTCCTGGGGCTGGTGGGTGACGCGGAGGCCAAGCTCGGGTTTGCCGAACTCGGTATCACGTTGCTGCTGTTCATCGTCGGGCTCGAGCTCAACCCGAGCCGGCTGTGGCGGATGAAGCATGAAATCTTCGGTCTGGGCCTGATGCAGGTGGTTGCCTGCGGTCTGGCGATCACCGCGATCGTGTGGCTCGGCGCGCGCTTCTCGCTGCCCGCCGCGCTCGCCTTAGGACTGCCGCTCGCGCTGTCGTCGACCGCGCAGGTGTTGCCGATGCTGCAATCCTCGGGGCGGATGCGGACGCCCTTTGGCGAGCGCGCCTTCTCGATCCTGCTGTTTCAGGATCTGTCGATCGTCCCGCTGATCACGATCGTTGCGGCGATGAGCCGCAATCCCGCCGATGCGAATGCGCCGCCTGGATGGCTGCTAGCGCTCTACACGGTCGCCGCGGTCGTCGGGCTGATCATCGCCGGGCGGTTCCTGTTGCGGCCGTCCTTCCGGCTGATCGGCAATATGGGCGAGCGCGAGATGTTCGTGTTCGCCGGCCTGTTCACGGTCATCGCCAGCGCCGCAGTGATGGAATGGCTCGGCCTGTCGACCGCGCTCGGCGCGTTCATCGCCGGCGTGATGCTCGCGGACAGTCCGTACCGGCATGAGCTTGAGGCCGATGTCGAGCCGTTCCGATCGATTCTGCTCGGACTGTTCTTCCTCGCGGTCGGCATGCTGCTCGATCTCGGCGCGATCGCCGAGCGGCCGCTGTTCGTGCTGGCGATGGCCGCGGCGCTGATCGCGACGAAGACCGGCGTGATCATGGCGATCGGCATGGCGTTCAAGATGACCTGGCGGCAGGCCTTCGCGCTCGGCCTGTTGCTGAGCCAGGGCGGCGAATTCGGCTTCGTGCTGTTCGCACAGGCCCAGGCGGGGCTGCTGATCGATCCGGAAGCAGCGAGCCTGTTCGGCGCGATCATCACGCTGTCGATGGCGACGACCCCGTTCCTGATGGGGATTACCCGCCGGTTCCGGACCGAGCCGATTGCACCGGGCACCGATCGGGAGGGTCCGGTCGCCGATGGCGCCAATGCGATCATCGTCGGCTATGGCCGGTTCGGGCAGACGGTCGGTCAGATGCTGCTGGCACAGGGCATCCCGGTCACGCTGATCGATACCGATATCGAGATGATCGACATTGCAGGCGAGTTCGGCGCCAAGGTCTATTACGGCGACGGCACCCGGCTCGACCTGTTGCGCCAGGCGGGGGCGGCGGACGCCGAACTCATCTGCATGTGCATCGACGGCGATCAGATCGAGCCGGAGACGATAGCGGCGATTCACGAGGCGTTTCCCAAGGCCGAGATCTATGTCCGCGCGTTCGATCGCCGCACGCTCGTCAAGCTGAAGAACGGCCCGGCGACCTATGTCGTTCGCGAGGTTCTCGAATCGGCGGTCAAGATGGCGCGGCTGGCGCTACGTGGGCTCGGCGTTGCGCCGGCCGAGATCGATCGCGCGGAGGAAGCGTACCGGGCGCGCGACAAGGAGCGGTTGCGCATCCAGATCGCCGCCGGCGACATTCGTGCGGCGCGCACCGAGACCGCGCAGCGCTTTCCATGGGGGAATGATCCACAATGATGCTCGCAGTTCTGGCGGCGCTGTCGGGCGCCATCGCGGTCGCGGCGGGCGCGTTCGGTGCGCACGGTGCAAGCGGTCCCGCGGTGGAGTGGTTGAAGACGGGCGCGCAGTATCAGCTGATCCATGTCGTCGCGGCGCTGGTCGCGGTGCGAACGGAGGCGCGGGGGCCGGCATGGCTGTTCGTCATCGGTGCGGCGATCTTTGCGCTGACGCTCTACGCCATGGCGCTGGGGGCGCCGCGCTGGTTGGGTGCGATTACGCCGATCGGCGGCGCGTTGCTGATTGGCGGCTGGCTGTGGCTGGCGTGGAGCGCAGCGCGCAGCTGACGGTGCTGCTGTGCTATCGCTTCTTGCGGCAGGCATCCGAGCAGTAGATCACCGAATCCCAGTCTCGCGCCCATTTCTTGCGCCAGGTGAACGGCCGTTCGCAGGCTGGGCAAATCTTCGTCGGCAGGTTCTGCTTGGCGACGCCATTGGGCATCAGCGGGGCTCCGCGTCGAGGAAGGCGGCGACGTCGGCGAGGTCGACGGTCGTGTCGAGATAGGTCCGGCCGATCCCGCGGGCGAGCAGGAAGGGCAGGGTGCCCGCCGCCATCTTCTTGTCGTGGCGCATGTGATCGACGAGCGTCGCGCCATCCGCGGCGACATGCGCGCCGGCCAATCCGTCGGGCAGCTGAACCGCGCGCCAATGCGCCGCCACCCGATCGGCCTCGTCGCGCGGGCACATTCCGTGGGCCGCCGAATAGCGGAATGCCAATGCGCAGCCTGCCGCGACGCCCTCGCCGTGGATCAGCGTCTGCGAGAAGCCCGTCTCGGCCTCGAGCGCATGGCCGAAGGTGTGACCCAGATTGAGCAGCGCGCGCGTGCCGGTCGTCTCATGCTCGTCGGCCGCGACGATGCGCGCCTTTGCCGACACGCTGTGGATGATGGCGTATTCGCGGAGTGCGATGTCGCCGGCGAGCAATGCCGCGCCGTTCGTCTCGCACCAGGCGAAGAAGGCGGGGTCGTCGATCAGCCCGTATTTCACCACCTCGGCATAGCCCGCGCGCAGCTCGCGGATCGGCAGCGTGTCGAGCACCTGCGGATCGATCAGGACCATCGCCGGCTGGTGGAAGGCGCCGATCAGGTTCTTGCCCGCACGCGTGTTGATCGCGGTCTTGCCGCCGACCGAACTGTCGACCTGCGCGAGCAGCGTGGTCGGGATCTGGACGAAGCGGCAGCCGCGCTTGAGGATGGCGCAGGCAAAGCCGACGAGATCGCCGATCACCCCGCCGCCAAGCGCGACGACGTGATCGCCGCGCTCGATGCCGATGTCGAGCAGGCGGTCGCACAGCCGTTCCAGCGTCGCCCAGCTCTTCGATCCCTCGCCGGGCGAAAGCACGATCGCCTCGCTCGCGACGCCGTGCGCCGTGAGTGACGCCTGCAGCGTCGCCAGATGGCCGCTCAGATTCTCGTCGGTGACGATCGCCATCGTCCGACCGCGCGCGAGCGGCGCCAGATGATCGCCGGCATCCTCGAGCAACCCTGCCTGGATGTGGATCGGATAGGTCCGTGCGCCCAGGTTCACGGTGATGACGGTCATAGGCCGATGGCTTTCAGGATGGAGGCGACGGTCGCCTCGTGCGGCGCCTTGTTGCTCGCGATATGGATATGCGCCTTGGCGTAGATCGGGTTGCGGACGCGAGCGAGCTCGGCAAGCACCTGACCCGCGTCGCGGTTGCGCAGCAGCGGGCGGGTGTTGCGACGCCCGACGCGTTCGACGAGGATCTCGGGCGGCGCGCTGAGCCAGATCGCGGTGGCTTCGGCGAGGATGAGGCTGCGAGTCTCGTCATTGATGAACGCGCCGCCGCCGGTCGCGATGACCTTCGGTGTGCCGTCGATCAGCCGCGCGATCACGCGGCGCTCGCCGTCACGGAAATAGGCTTCGCCATATTTGGCGAAGATCTCGCTCACGCTCATGCCGGACGCGGCCTCGATCTCGTGATCGGCGTCGACGAAGGGCAGCCGCAAGCGGTGCGCGAGGCGGCGGCCGACGGTGGTCTTGCCCACGCCCATCAGGCCGACGAGCACGATCGGGGGGCCGCTCCAGGGGGCAATCGGGTTGTGGCTTTGCAACATCGCGGTCCGCGCTATACAGCGGCACTGCGCGGGGGGAAACGGCATCCGCATGCCTATTCGCATCCGTCACCAATGTCCTATCAGTCTTTTACAAGGTTTTGCGTATGTCCCGCCTGATAGTCTCGGTCGTCGTTATCCTGGTCGTCGTCGTCGGTGGGTTGTTCCTGCTCGCCGGACGCGCCACGGAGCGCCCGCAGACGCAAGTCGAGAAGGCCGTGACGCTTGCGAACCTGTCCTAAGGTCACGCTGGCGGCGCTCGCCGCCGCCTGCAGCCTTGCCGCGCTCGCGCCGGCGATCGGGCAGGACCGACCGGAATCACTTCTGCCGCCCGGTTTCGGTGACACGACGCCAACACCGGCGCCTGCACCGCGGCGGACTCCCCCGTCCGCCAACCCGACGCAGTCCCAGCCGCCCGGACAGGCACCAGCCCGGTCCGCACCGACGACCCCGTCTTCGGGCCCGACCGCGTCCCCCGGCGCTCCCGTTCCAGCGCCGCCGGCCGGGATGGCGACGATCCAGCCGCTGCCCGCACCTGATGGCAGCGTTGCGCCGCTGACGACGACGCCTGCCGCTGACACGCCGCCACCGATCGATCCGGCGGTGCTCGCGCAATATGAGATGCCGGCCTCGGCCCGCCGTTCGCTCGACCGTGTGGGGCCGATCGGTCCCGGCGAGGGCGGCCTTGCGGCCGACGCGTTCGGCGATGCCGAGGGCCCCTATCTCGAAACGCTGATGCGGCGGTTGAGTGCGCCGCTCCCGTCGCGCTGGATGTCGATCCTGTTGCGGCGAGCGCTCGTGTCGCGGGTCGAGACCCCGGTCGGCGTCAACGGCGCGGATTTCGCCGCCGAGCGCGCCTGGCTGTTGCTGCGCATGGGCGAGTCCGTCGCCGCGCGTGCGGTGGTGCAGGGCGTCGATACCGGCAATTACACACCCAAACTCTATCAGGTGGCGATGAATGCCGGTCTCGCCGCGGGCGATCCGGGGGCGTTGTGCCCGCTCGTCGAGGGCGCGATGCTACGCGCGCCGGCACGCGGCTGGACGATGGCGCAGGCGATGTGCGCGGGGCTGTCGGGATCGCCGACCCAGGCCGGCACGCTGATCACCGCGGCACGGCGCCGCAACGTCGCGTCGGGCGTCGACATGCTGCTCGCGCAGAAGGTCGTCGGCGCAGGGGGGCAGGGGCGTCAGGCGGTCACGATCGAATGGGATTCGGTCGACCAGCTGACCTCGTGGCGGTTCGGCCTGGCGATGGCGACCGGGGTCGCCGTTCCCGATGCGCTGTACCGGACCGTGGGTGTGCAGGCGACCTATTGGCGCGCGCTGTCGCCTGCGATGACGATCGCCGACCGCCTGCCTGCCGCGGACGCCGCCGCGGCGCAAGGGGTGCTGTCGAGCGCGGCGCTGGTCGATCTCTACGCCGCAGCGGAGGCGGACGACAGCGTGCAGAGCGCGGTGGCCGCGACCGTGCAGGACCTGCGCACCGCCTATGCCGACCGCAATGCCGAAGGCCGGATGACCGCGCTGCGATCGATCTGGGGCAAGGCGGAGGACGCGTGGCCGTCCTATGCCCGTATGGTGCTGACCGCGCGGGCGGCGGCACGGATCCCGCCCGCAAATGGCGAACGCGATGCGGACCGGATGGTCGCTGCGATGCTGTCCGCGGGGCTCGACCGGACTGCGGCGCGCTGGCGCGGCACGGTCGCCAAGGGGGGCGATGGCTGGGCGATGATCGCGCTGGCGGATCCCGATGCGACCGGTCGCCTGAGCTATGGCGATCTTGCGGCCTATAGCGGTGGTCGGGGCGATTCGGCCCTGAAGCAGCGTCTGCTGTTCGCCGGACTGGCCGGGCTCGGCCGTCTGAGCGCGGGCGATATCGAACGGGCTGCGCAGGCGCTGGCGGTTCCGATCGGCACCGAAAATGGCTGGACGCGTGCGCTCGACACGGCAGCGCGAGCGGGCCAGCCGGGGACGGTCGCGCTGCTCGCGGCGACGGGCATGCAGACCGCCAGCTGGCACGGCATGCCGCCCGAGGCCTTGTACCGGATCGTCGCCGCGTTGCGCGCTGTGGGTCTTGAGGGCGAGGCGCGTATGATCGCGGCTGAGGCAATCGCGCGCGCGTGACGCGGGCCCGATCATGACCGATGCGGTCGCCGGGGCGGATGCGGTCGAGCGCGCGCCGCCGGCGGCGAGCGACCGGGCGCTGATCGAGCGGTTCCTCGAGATGATGGCGGCGGAATCGGGCGCTGCGCCGAACACGATTGCGGCGTATCGCAGCGATCTCATGCTCGCATCACGCGTTGCCGAGGGTGCGCTGGCGGGCGCGGACGGCGATGCGCTGGGGCGGCTGGCGGACAGCTGGAGCAGCCTGTCGCGCGCGACGGTCGGCCGCAAGTCTGCAGCCTTGCGCCGGTTCTTCGGATTTCTCGCGGACGAAGGGCATCGCAGTGACGATCCGGGCAAGGCACTGCCGCGGCCAGGGACGGCACGCCCCTTGCCGAAGATCCTCAGCCACGGCGATGTCGACCGGTTGTTCGCCGCGATCGTCGAGCGCGTGGCGCGCGATCCGATGGATCCGGTCGACCTGCGGCTCTCCGCGCTGATCGAACTTCTTTACGGATCGGGGCTGCGTGCGACCGAGCTCGTCAGCCTGCCACGCGCCGCGGTGCACCCCGACCGGCCGTTCCTGATCCTGCGCGGCAAGGGCGGACGCGAGCGGCTCGTGCCGATCTCGGACCGGGCGCGTGCCGCCGTCGCGCTGTGGCGCACGCACGTCGCGGCGGATCAGCCCTGGCTGTTCCCCTCAGGCAAGGGGCATTTGTCACGAATTCGCCTGTACCAGATCGTCAAGGCGCTGGCGGCAGAGGCGGGGGTGCCCCCCGACCGCGTCAGCCCGCATGTCCTGCGCCACGCCTTCGCGACGCATCTGCTCGCGGGGGGCGCCGATCTGAGGGCGTTGCAGGCGATGCTCGGGCATGCCGATATCGCGACCACGGAGATCTATACGCATGTCGAGGCGAGCAAACTCATCGAGCTCGTCAACACCCGCCACCCCCTGACCGATCCTGAGCACGCGACCTCACGTTGACGTTCCGGCGCGCGCCCCGTAACCGACGCGGATGCCAAGCTTCCTCGACTTTGAGAAACCCATCGCCGAACTGCAGGGGCGGATCGACGAACTTCGTGAGACCGCCAGCGATGGCAATCTCGATCTGTCCGCCGATATCATGCGGTTGCAGGCGAAATCCGACAAGCTGCTGAAGGACACATTCGCCCGGTTGACGCCGTGGCAGAAGACGCAGGTCGCGCGCCATCCCGAGCGGCCGCACTTCAAGGATTATGCGGCCGCGCTGTTCGAGGAATTCGTGCCGCTCGCCGGTGACCGGGCGTTCGGCGACGACCAGGCGATCCTGGGAGGCTTTGCGACGTTCCGCGGCCGCAAGATCATGGTGCTCGGCCATGAGAAGGGCGACGATACCGCGAGCCGGTTGCGGCACAATTTCGGCATGGGCAAGCCCGAGGGCTATCGCAAGGCGATCCGCCTCGTTGAACTCGCGGACCGTTTCGGCCTGCCGATCGTGACGCTGGTCGACACGTCGGGGGCGTTTCCCGGCATCCAGGCGGAAGAGCGCGGACAGGCGGAGGCGATCGCCCGGTCGACCGAAGCCTGCTTGAACGCAGGCGTGCCGATCGTCTCGGCGATCGTCGGCGAGGGCGGATCAGGTGGCGCGGTCGCGCTGGCGGCGGGCAACCGCGTGCTGATGTTCGAACATGCCATTTATTCGGTGATCAGCCCCGAAGGCTGTGCGTCGATCCTGTGGCGTACCGCGGACAAGGCGGCCGAGGCCGCGGAGGCGATGCGCATCACGGCGCAGGATCTAAAGGCGTTCGGCGTGATCGACACGATCGTCCCCGAACCGCTGGGTGGCGCGCACCGTGACCGCGCGGTGGCGATCGACGCGCTGGGCAGCGCGCTGACGGATGCACTCGACTCGCTCGTTCCTTTGTCGCCGGTCGAGCTGCGCAAGGAGCGCCAGGCCAAGTTCCTCAAGATGGGCCGTCTCTGAGCCCGACAACGAAAGGGCGGCGGATCCGAAGATCCGCCGCCCTATGCGTTTCGTTTCGATCCTGGGACCGAGCAGATCAGGTCGTCGAGCCGTTCAGCTTGGTCGAGACGTTGTTGAACGTCTTGTTCAGGCTGCCACCCAGGCCCTGCATCGCGGCGATGGCTGCGACGGCGATCAGCGCGGCGATCAGGCCGTACTCGATTGCGGTTGCGCCCTTGGTATTCTTGAAAATCTTCCGAAGCGTCTGCATTCCGGTCTCCATCGTTAAAAGCATCAGTCACCCGGCCGCCCGGGGCTACACCGGATCAGCAATTTGGTGACTAGACGTGACCCATTGAGAAAAGCTTAAACGGGCAGATTTTTGCTATGGTTAGCGCGCGTTAGCGACTCGGTTGTGCAGCATGCCCCAGAGCGCCGTGATGCCATCAGCAAGATAGACGAGTCCGGCGATCATGCCGAGAACGACGAGCGCAAGAATAAGCCCGTATTCAACTGCAGTAGCGCCGCGCCGGTCCGTGATGAGCGCGGTCGCAGCGGCGCGGATCTTGCGACGCATGGTCTTTACGACGATCAGCTTCGGCCTCATTGCGTGCCCTATACAGCGCGGAGATTAATGAATGACCAAAGCCGCTTACTTATTGCCGGTCGTCGCCGCAGCGCTGGTCGATGCGGACGGCCGCGTCCTGCTGCAGCAGCGCCCCGAGGGCCGCTCGCTGGCCGGGCTGTGGGAGTTTCCGGGCGGCAAGGTCGAGCCGGGCGAGACGCCCGAAGCCGCCTTAATCCGCGAGCTTGAAGAGGAACTGGCGATCACCGTGCCGCAGGCCTGCCTTGCCCCCGCCGCGTTTGCCAGTGCGCCGCTCGACGACCGGCATCTGCTTCTGCTGCTGTACATCACGCGCAAATGGACCGGCGTGCCTCGCGCGCTCGAAGCGACCGCGTTACGCTGGGTCCGCCCGATGGACATGCACGACCTGCCGATGCCACCTGCCGACCGGCCGTTGATCGGACTACTCGACGCCTTGCTGTAAGCGTACCCTCGGCGTTTCGGCGCCAAAGGGCACATTGCGTCAGTCGATCCGGTACTGGATCGGCTTGAACGCGCCGCCATTGGACTGGAGCGCAGAACAAGCGGTCAGGCCGATGATCAGGTCCATCTCTGCGCGGAACGTGACGGTGTCGCCGGCGCGGCTGAGCGGTGGTTCGACCGTGAACGCCCCGGTCGTGCCATCGATCGGCACGTTCATAAAGCAGTTGAACGCGACCGGGATCGCGTCCGGCTCGATACCATAAGGCGCGAGCGCGGCCGCGAGATTGCCGAAGCAGCCCCGGTGCGGATCGGTGTCGCCGTAGATGATCGCGAAGGTTTCCTTCGAACACGGCGTCAGCAGGAAATCATGCCGGCCGACATCGTCGGCGATGATGTCGAGCATCACGGTGCTGCGGTTCGAATAGAGCCGGTCGCCGGTGGTCAAGTACAGCCGGCTGGCATAGTCCAGCGTTCGCCCGGACGAAATCACCTCGCGCGTGTCGGCGCGGCTATAGGCCAGCAGATCGGCGACCTGCCGGCCCTCGGGATCGATCACGGTCAGCGTCTGGCCGCGATCGAGCGTGAAGGCTGTCCCCGACCGGGGACTGATCGTCTCAACCATGTGCACTGCTCCGCTTGAACGGGCATTTCCAGGAATCGTCGACGACCCGCCCGCTATACTGGCGTGCCTCGCTCGATTCGCCGTGGCGCGCAAGCATCGGGTTCATCGACCCCGCCAGCTCGAGATCGCGCGCCAGGATCGACGTCCGCAGCTTGTCGTAGCGCTGTTGCGTCCGCAGCACCTCAAACTGGTCGTGGAGGTTGAACACCATCGCCGGCGCCTCGAAACGCCGTGCGGGACGGCTCGCCTGCGGGTGCAGGCCGACGACGAAAAACGCCTCGCCGGAAAAGCTCAGCGAAAAATGCGGATCGTCGGGATCGGCGCTGACCGAGGGATCGGGACGATGGCCTAGCCACGCGTCCTTGTCGCTCAGCGACTGGGCCCGCGCCCAGAGGTGCGATTCGAATTCCTCTTCGCTCAGGTGCGTGGCACTGTCGGCCGGGCCTTCGAACAACACCACGAGCGTACGGAAGATCGCGCGATCCTGGTGATATTTGCGGACCGTGTCGCCCAACATGGGCAGGATGCGCAGGTCGTCCCATGCCGATCGAAGGTCGCGCGCAACGATGATGTCCATCTGCCCCTTCGCCAGCGCCGACTTGGCGCCGACACACGGGAAGGCAGTGTCCTTGATCGTCGCGATGAACGCGCGTGCGAGCGGATGGTCGTTTTGGGATTGCGGCTGATACATAGTCGACGAGGAACAGATGGCCGGCGGCTTTGTTTCGCCTTCGACGCGATTGACTCATCTCGATCAATATGAATCCGCTGATGAGCGCGTCACGTGCGCGGTATTGCGGTGGGGAAACAGGCATGCTGACGGAAAAATTCTTGCTGGGCCGAGGCCGCGAGGACCTGAGCGCACAGGAAAAGCAGATCCTGGAGGACAGCGTCGCCGAGGTAAGGTCGCTGCCGCCGCGCCATCGCCTCGTGCGTGCCGGCCAGCCCGTCCAGACGAGCACACTGCTGCTCGAAGGGTTCATCTGCCGTTACATGGATGATCGGGATGGTCTGCGGCAGCTCGTCGCCGTCCATATCCCGGGGGATTTTGTCGATCTTCACGCCTTCCCGATGAAGCGGCTGGATCATGACGTCGCGACTTTGGGGCCAGTAAAGGTCGCGACGTTCGACCATGCGACGCTGAAGACGATTACGGAACGGCATCCGCATCTGACGCAGCGGCTCTGGTTCAGCACTTTGCTCGATGCGGCGATGCACCGCGAATGGATTTTCCGGATGGGGCGGCTCGGCGCCGAGGGCCGCGTGGCGCATCTGTTCTGCGAGATTTACGCACGACTGGCGATGGTCGGCTTGGCGAAGGACGGCCGCTACGCGCTGCCGATGACCCAGCCCGATCTAGCGGAGGCCTGCGGCATCACCGGCGTCCACGTCAATCGCGTGCTGCGCCTGCTGCGAGAGCGCAAGCTGGTGACATTCCGGGCAAATACCGTCGAGATCATGGATCCAGCCGGGCTGGCGAGTGTTGGGGAATTTCATCCCGACTATCTTTACGGGACGAGCGCCACCCCCGCCGGAGCCTTTGCATGAACGACAGGTTGAAGCCGGAGGACGAGCCGGGCGTAGCGGCGGCCGAGCAGGGGCAGGTGACGCTCGATGGTCCCAATGGCCTGGCGATCGCGATGACGCCCGCGGCGGCGGCCGAAACGGGCCGCCGGCTGATCGAGGCGGCACGTTTGGCTGAACAGCAGACCCCGCCTTTAAACGCTATGGATGGGCATTCAGAGGCGTCTGACGACGTCTAGTCCCGGGCAGCCTGACCGGTCCTTTGGCACCATGGACACGGCCTGCCAGCGCGGGCCGGGGGGTGCTGCCGCGGTACGCGGGGTTCCGCATCTGCACATTGTCTCTATGATGGCGTCAACATCGTCCGGGAGAACCATGTGCATTTTCTACCCTTCGCAATCAGTGCAGCCGCATTGATGGCGTCAGCATCTACCATGGCGCAGACCGCGGTCGCGCCCTCCGCCAATCCGCTGCTTGCCGACTGGACCGGCCCCGCAGGCGGGGTGCCGCCCTGGGACAAGGTCCGCCCCGAACTGTTCCCGCAGGCGTTCGAGACGACGCTGGCGGAGCGCACCGCCGAATATCGCAAGATCGCAGACAACCCGGCCAAGCCGACCTTCGCGAACACGATCGTGCCGATGCAGCTTGCGGGCAAGCGCTACGGGCAGGTGATGACGCTGTTCGGCGTGATGACGGGCAACATGAACACGCCCGCCTATCAGAAGCTCGACCGCGAATGGTCGCCCAAATTCTCCGCCGCGTCGGATGCCATCACGTTCGACAAGCCGCTGTTTGCGCGGATCCAGGCGATCTACGACGCGCGCAACTCGAGTGGGCTGGACGCGCAGCAGATCCGGCTCGTGACGCGGATCTATGACAGCTATGTGCGCCAGGGCGCGAAACTGAACGATGCGCAGAAGGCGCAGCTGTCCCAGTATAACCAGCAGCTGGCGACGCAGTTCTCGACCTTTGGCGAGAAGCTGCTCGCCGACGAGAGCAAGGCGATCTCGGTCACCGACGAGGCGCAGCTGGCCGGGCTTCCCGACAGCGTGAAGGCCGTCGCCAAGGCCGCGGCGGCCGAGCGCAAGCTGCCGGGCTTCGCGATCGTCAACACGCGCTCGGCGGTCGATCCGGTGCTGACCTACGCGACCGACCGCGCCCTGCGTGAGAAGGTGTGGCGCGCGTTCGTCGATCGCGGCGATAACGGCGATGCCAACGACACGAACGCGACGATCGCGCAGATCGTCAAGCTGCGTGCCGACCGCGCGCATCTGCTCGGGTTCAAGACGCACGCCGACTGGCGGATGCAGGACACGATGGCCAAGACGCCCGCCGCGGCGATGGACCTGATGATGCGTGTCTGGCCCGCCGCCAAGGGACGCGTCGCCGAGGAAGTCGCCGACATGCAGAAGATCGCCGGCACGTCGCTGACGATCGAGCCCTGGGATTACCGCTTCTACCAGGAGAAGGTCCGCAAGAGCCGCTACGATCTCGACCAGGCGCAGCTCAAGCCGTATTTCGAGCTCGGCAACATCATCCAGGGATCGCTCTACGCCGCCAACCGGCTGTACGGGGTGAACTTCAAGGAGATCACCGGCACGGTGCCGGTGTTCGAGCCGAACATGCGTGTGTGGAGCGTGACGGACAAGGCCGGCAAGGATGTCGGGCTGTTCTATCGCGACGATTTCGCGCGGACGGGCAAGCGGTCGGGCGCCTGGGCGAACACCTATCGCGGGCAGCGCGGGCTGGCCCCGGCGCAGCTGGTGCTGTCGTCGAACAACAACAATTTCGCCAAGGGCGCACCTGGCGAGCCGATCCTGATCAGCCTCGACGATGCGCAGACGCTGTTCCACGAATTCGGCCATGCGATCCACGCGATGCTGCAGAACGTCCAGTATCCGGGCCTTGCAGGGACGCCGCGCGACTTCGTCGAATATCCGAGCCAGGTGAACGAGCATTGGCTGCTCACTCGCGACGTGCTCGACAAATATGCGCGGCATTACCAGACCAAGGCGGCGATGCCGCAGGATCTGCTCGACAAGATCGAGAAGTCACGGACGTTCAACCAAGGCTTTGCCACCGCGGAATATCTGTCGTCGGCGATCGTCGACATGAAGATCCACACCGTGGCCAATGGCGTGATCGACCCGGACAAGTTCGAGGCGGCGACGCTCGCCGAGATCGGCATGCCCAAGCAGCTGGTGATGCGGCACCGCGTGCCGCAGTTCCAGCATCTGTTCTCGTCCGACAGCTATTCGGCGGGCTATTACAGCTATCTCTGGTCCGAGACGATGGACGCGGACACGTTCGCTGCGTTCGAGGAGGCGGGCAGCCCCTGGGACAAGCCGACCGCGGACAAGTTCGCAAGGCTCCTGCTGTCGACGGGTAACGAGACCGATCGTGCCGAGGCGTATCGCGCCTTTCGCGGTCGCGACCCGGATGTGAACGCGTTGCTCAAGAAGCGCGGCTTCGCCCCAACCCAAGCCGCACAGGACGCGAACTAATGGCCCCCGATCAGAAGACACGCCTGAAAGCGATCATCGGCGGATCGACCGGCAATCTCGTCGAATGGTTCGACTGGTACGTCTATTCGGCCTTCACGCTCTACTTCGCGCCGCACTTCTTCCCCTCAACCGACCGCACGGCGCAGCTGCTGAGCGCGGCGGCGATCTTTGCCGTCGGCTTTTTGATGCGACCGATCGGCGCGTGGATCATGGGGGTCTATTCGGATCGCCACGGCCGCAAGGCGGGGCTGACCGTTGCGGTGACGCTGATGTGCGCGGGGTCGCTGATCATCGCCTGCACGCCGGGATACGAGACGATCGGCGTGTTCGCGCCGATCATGCTGGTGATCGCACGCCTGATGCAGGGGCTGTCGGTCGGCGGTGAATATGGCGCGTCGGCGACGTATCTGACCGAGATGGCGGGCAAGGATCGCCGCGGGTTCTTCTCGTCGTTTCAGTATGTCACGCTGATCTCGGGACAGCTGCTCGCGATCTGCGTGCTGCTGGTGCTCCAGTCGACGATGAGCGAGGCGGCACTCGATTCCTGGGGCTGGCGCATTCCGTTCGCGATCGGTGCGGTCCTGGCCGTGGTGGTGTTCTACATTCGTCGCGGGCTGGCCGAAACGCAGAGCTTCGAGAATGCCAAGTCCGAGGCGGGCGACGGCAAGCCCAAGTCGGGCTTCCTCCAGCTGATCACCAAGCATCCGCGCGAGACGATGACGGTGATGCTGCTGACGGCAGGCGGCACGCTCGCCTTCTATGCCTACTCCATCTACATGCAGAAGTTCCTGGTGAACACGAGCGGCTTCAGCCGTGAGGTGGCGAGCCAGATCAATGCCGCGACGCTGTTCGTGTTCATGCTGCTCCAGCCGATCGCGGGCGGGCTGTCGGATCGGGTCGGCCGCAAGCCGCTGATGATCGCGTTCGGCATTGCAGGCGTGCTGTTCACCTATCCGATCTTCACTGCGCTCGAGACGGCGACCAACCCGGTCTATGCCGGGTTGCTCGTGATGGCGGCGCTGCTGATCGTGACGGGCTACACCTCGATCAATGCGGTCGTGAAGGCCGAGCTGTTTCCCGCGCATATCCGTGCGCTGGGCGTGGCGTTGCCCTACGCGCTCGCCAACACGCTGTTCGGCGGGACCGCCGAATATGTCGCACTCAAGTTCAAGGATTCCGGGTTCGAGCGCGGCTTCTACTGGTATGTAACCGGCATGATCGCGGTGTCGCTGATCGTGTATCTGCGGATGAAGGATACGCGGACGAACAGCCAGATCGTCGAGGACTAGGGGCTTCGGCCCGCTGGCTTCACAACCTCCGTCATCCTGACGAAAGTCAGGATCCAGAGCCCAATGTCGCAGCATGCGTGGCTCTGGATCCTGGGTCGAGCCCAGGATGACGGGTTTTGGGTGGACGTGTGCGCCCGGCTACGCCTCAGCGCGGGAGTTCGATGATCGCGTCCAGGCCGCCACCGGTGCGGTTGACGAGGCGGATCTCGCCGCCGGCCTCGCGGATGATGGCGCGGGCGAGCGCGAGGCCCAGTCCGATGCCACCGGTCTCACGATTGCGCGACGTTTCCAGCCGGGTGAACGCGTCGAACACGTCGCCCATGCGATCCTCGGGGATCCCGGGTCCTTGATCGGCGACGACGATCGCGACGCGATGCGCATCCGCCTCGACGCGGACCTCCGCCGAAACACCATATTTGACCGCATTCTCGATCAGGTTGCGAACTGCACGTCGGATCAGCGAGGGGCGCAAGTGCATCCGCAGCCGCCCCGCCTCGACGAACGTCACATTGTCACCGATATCGCGGAAATCCTCGACCACCGCGTCGACCAGCGCCGCCAGATCGACATCGGTCGGCGGCTCGCTCGGACGGCCGAGCCGGGCAAGCGACAGGATGTCGTCGAGCGTGCGGTTCATCTCGGCGATCGTGTCCGCCATCCGCGTGCGATCGGTGTCGTCCTCGACCGATTCGATACGAACACGCAGTGCTGCCAGCGGCGTGCGCAGGTCATGGCCGATCGCGCCGAGCATCCGATCCTTCTCGTCGAGCATCGCGGTGACGCGCAGCCGCAGCGCGTTGAATGCGCCGACCAGCGCGGCGACGTCGTCGGGGCCGCGAACCGACAGCGCGATACCCGGCTCGCCCGGCCGGAACGCCTCCGCCGCAGCGCGCAGATCGCGCAACGGGCGCGACATCCGCCGGACGATCCACAGCACCGGCAACAGCACGATGACGTACAGGATCGCGGTCTGGCTCAACAGTGCGAACAGCAGCCGCCAACCCGGCTGCGGCCACGGCGCGGTGATCGCCAGCCACCCGCGGCCCGGCTGTTCGACCGCGATCACCAGCGTGGGGCCCTGCAGGTCGCCCCGCCGGTCGGCGTTGCGACGACCCTCCCGCCGCCGGGACCCGGCATCGTCGTCGGAAACCGGGCGCAGACCGGTATCGATCCGGCCCACCGTCAGCCCTTGGTCGGCAAGCTGGCGACGGAGTTCCGCCGCGACCTCCGGATGCCGCTGATAGGCGAAGGGGGCGAGCGGATTGGCGGTGAGGCGACGGACCCGGCCGCGGTCGGCGGTCAGCGGTCGCCCGGCATGCGCCTCGCGTTCGAGCGCATCGGCAATCCGGGTCGCCACCGGTCGCGTCGCCTGGGCGAGACGGAATTCGGTCCGGTCGCGAAGGATGAGCCCGAAATTGATCGCCTGCGCGACGAACAGGGCGAGTGCGATCAGCAGAGCCATCTGCCCTGCCAGACTGCGCGGCCAGGGCCGGGACGCCGTCACGGGTGCGCGATCACAGGCGGATGACCTCTGCCGCCAGCGTATAGCCGCCGCCCCAGACCGTCTTGATCAGTTCGGGCGTCTTGGCATCCGCCTCGATCTTGCGACGCAGCCGGCTGACCTGGTTGTCGATCGCGCGATCGAACGCGGCGGCCTCGCGCCCCTGGGTCAGATCGAGCAGCTGGTCGCGGGTCAGGACCTGGCGCGGTCGCGTGACGAGCGCGAGCAGCAGGTTGTACTCGCCGGTCGACAACGGCACCGACACGCCTTCGCGGTCGACCAGCGCGCGTTCGCCCGATTTCAGAACCCAGCCGGCAAAGGCGTAGGAATTGGCCTCGGGCGCATGCTGACGTGCGCCGCCCGCGGTGGCGCGGCGCAGGACGACCTTCACCCGCGTCGCGAGTTCGCGCGGCGAGAAAGGCTTCACGACATAATCGTCGGCGCCCATTTCCAGCCCGACGATCCGGTCGGTTTCCTCGGCGCGCGCGGTCAGCAGGATGACCGGCACGTCGCTGGTCGCGGCGATGTGGCGGCACAGGCTCAGCCCGTCCTCGCCCGGCATCATGATGTCGAGGATGACGAGGTCGATCGCATAGGCGGTCAGCCGCGTCCGCGCGGCTTCCGCGTCGCCGGCCTGCGTGACGCGAAATCCCTGCTTGGTCAGATAGGCGGCCAGCGGCTCGCGGATCGAACGCTCGTCATCGACGAGCAACAGATGCGGCATGTCTCCCATGGGGGCGACGTCTAGCATGGTGCGTGTCCAAAGGAAGCGCCGGACGATCGCAGACCGTCCGGCACGCAGGGGCAGGGGGGCGGATTACTGATCGGTGTCGCCGCCCGGCCGGTCCATCCGGTGCCCGCGACCATGGCGCATCGCACGGCGATCGGGCCGCTCGCCCGCGTCGAGCCGTCCGTCATGATTGGCGTCCATCCGGTCGAAACGCTGCCCGGCACGGTCGATGAATTCGGCGCGTGTGAGCACGCCGTCATCGCCGCCGCGCCTGCCGCGCATCATCTGGCCCTTCCTGCCGTCCGCCATGCCTGCGCGCTCGGGCGGGAGCGTCTTGCCGCGTGCCGCCATCCGGGCCTCGCGACGGTCGCGCATCGCTTCGCGCGCCGCGTGGCGTTCGGCGGCGGTCACGATGCCGTCGCCGTCGGCGTCCAATCGGGCGAACTGGGCCTCTGCCTGCGCGACGACTTCGGCGCGGGTGAGGACGCCGTCGCGATCGGTGTCGGCCTGCATCATCGGCCCGCCGCGCATCCGGCCTGCGTGACGCGGGCCGGGACCGCGGGGCGCAGCTTCGGGCGCCGCCTGCGTCTGGCCGGCGATGGTTGTCTGCAGCGCGGCGCGATTGGCGGCGCTGGTGGCGGCGGCATCGGCGCGGTCGGCGGGGGCGGACTGTGCGCCGCATGCCGTGGCGGCAAAGCTGCTGGCTGTCAGCGCCAGCGTGAGCAGGGTCTTGCGCATCGCGTATCTCCGGTCGGACGGGGCTGATCCCCATCGAATGTCCCGGTTATGACGGTCGGCTGTCGCGACGCTTTGTCAGGTGACGGATAAACTGTCGCAATCTGTATCGTGCACGTCACATCCGCGCGCGGCCGACCTGACGTGGCGGTCAGGCGAAGATCGCGACGCTCTGCATCTGTTCGGCGATCGGCAGGCCTTCCGCGTTCCAGATCGCCATCGACTGGCTCGAACTGCCGTCGCGGACATAGTCGGTCGTCGCGCGCAGCAGCCACCAGCCATCGCGTGTCACTGGTTGCGGGCCGAGGATGTTGAGCAGCCAGGTCATCGAGCTGAGCGGTGCCGGCCCGCCGAGCAGCTTGAGCGCGGAGGGTGGAAGGCAGTCCGCGACCGCGATCAGTTCGACCATCGGATCGAGCCCGTCGCGCTCCGCCAGCCGGACCCAGCGCAGCCATTCGGCGGGGCCGACGCTGTCGTCGCGGCGGTCGAGCAGATCGAAATTGCGCGAGAAGGCGACCGCGCTGTGTCCGCGATAGGTCGCGGTGTCGGCGTCGGGTACCGCGAAGGCGGGCGCGGTGCCGGTGTGGTGGTCGACGCGCGAGGCGATCGGCCCCATGAAGACGAAGGTCGCGCGCAGCCCGAGCCCCGCCGCGCTCTCGACGTCCGCCTGGACGAACGCGGCATTGCGGCCGCGTCGCAATCGAGTTGCGCGGATCGTTATGTCGCCCGAGAGCGGGCCGATGAACGCGACCTGCGCCGAGCGGAGCGGTGGCAGATCGGTGTCCGACATTTGCGCCGCATGCAGCGCGAGCGCGGCCGAGAACCCGCCATAGGCGGTGCGGCCCTGCAGCCAATTGTCCGGCACGGTCCCGCGCCAGCCGCCCTCGATCGGCTGCAGCGCCTCGATCGCCTGTCGCAGACTGGTCATGCCGCCGTCCCCGTCAGGGAATCGCGCAGCTCGCGTTTGAGCACCTTGCCGATCGCGCTGCGGGGGAGTTCGCTCACCGGATGGATGCCCGACAGGCGCTGGGTCTTGCCGAGCTGCGCGTTGGTCCACGCCAGGATTTCCGCCGGGTTCGCCGCTGGGGAGCGAGGGACGATGACAGCGACCGGCGTCTCGCCCCACGCCTCGGACGGCATGCCGATGACCGCGCAATCGGCGACGTCGGGATGCTGCCCAAGCACCGCCTCGAGGTCGGAGGGGTAGATGTTGAACCCGCCCGAGATGATCAGGTCCTTCTTGCGGTCCATCAAGATAAGAAAGCCGTCTTCGTCGAACCGACCGACATCGCCGTGGCGGATATAGCGGTTGCCCTCGGCATCATGCCACTCGGCGTCGCGCGTCGCGTCGCTACGGCCGTGATAGCCATTCATCATCGCGGGCGAGCGGCCGACGACCTCGCCCATTTCACCCGGCGGTACCTCGACACCGTCATCGTCGATCAGGCGGATCTCGTGCCCCGGCATCGGCTGACCCACGCTATGCAACTTGGTCGGATGCGCGGTCGCGTTGAGCGCGCAGCTCGCTCCGCCTTCGGTCATGCCGTAGAACTCGACGAGCAGCCCCGGCCAGCGCGCGACCACGTCGGCCTTCAGCGCGGCGGAGAAGGGCGCGCTGGTACTCGTCTTGAAACGGAAGGCCGAGAGGTCGAATGCGTCGAAATCGGGGAGCGCCATGATCCGCTGATACTGGACCGGAACGAGCATCGTGTGCGTTGCGCGGTATCGCTCGGCGAGCGTCAGATAGCCGCGCGCGTCGAACTTGCCCATCAGCACGACGCTGCCGCCCCAGCCGAGCGTCGGCAGGATGCTGACGAGCGTGGTGTTCGAATAGAGCGGCGTCGCGATCATTGTGACCGCAGTGTCGAACCCCGCGGCGCTGTTGCGCGCGATATGCGCCCAGCGCATCGCATGGCTCTGGACGATCCCCTTGGGCGTGCCGGTCGTGCCCGACGAGTAGATGATGTTGAACGCATCGCCAGGCGCGATCGCCACGGGCGTGGGGTGTGCACCATCGGGCGCGAGCCAGCGCTCCAACAGCTTGGCGTCGCCGGACCCCTCGGGCGGCAGGTCGGCGTCCGACAGGAGCAGGATGCGCGCGGTGATGCGTTCGCCCGCCAGAGCCTGCGCCATGGCCTCGTCGAGAACGACGATCGGCGCGCCGCTGTCCGCGATCATTGCCGCGATCGCCGCTGGAGTCGCCGACGGCGCGATTGGCGTCGCGACACAGCGGGCCCGTACCGCGCCAAGGAAAACAGAAAGATAGCTGGTCGACGGCGCGGCGACGATCGCGATTGCCTGTCCCGCGGCGATGCCGTCGCGTTGCAGCGCCGCCGCGACGCGGTCCATCGTCCGGTCGAGCGTTGCATAGTCGATACTGCCCTGCGAATCCGCGATGGCGGTCGATGACCCGCGTTCCCGAGCGTGTGCGCGGATCAGATCCGGCAGGGTCGCGAAGTCGGTAGCGAGCAAATCGGAGGCGATCGTCATATCCGCGTGGCTAGGCGAAGTGCGCGTCGAATGCCATACGCGATATTCGAAAAGTCGACTCGCAAAAGGATCCGCCATGTTGTTCTACGACAGTGCCTCGCCGGCGCCCAACCCGCGCCGCGTCCGGATCTTCCTCGCCGAAAAGCAGGTGCGCATCCCGATGGTGCAGGTGTCGATACCCAAGGCGGAGCACAAGGCGGCGCCGTTCCTCGCGGTGAACCCCTATGGCCAGACGCCCGCGCTGGCGTTCGACGATGGTCGCGTGCTGACCGAGAGCGTCGCGATCTGTCGATATTTCGAGGCGCTGCATCCGGAGCCCCCGCTGTTCGGGCACGGCGCGCACAATATCGCCGAGGTGGACATGTGGACGCGGCGGGTCGAATTGCGGCTGATGACGCCGCTGTCGCTGGTGTGGCAGCATACGCATCCCTGGACGGCGCGGATCGTGAAGCCGCAATATACCGAATTCGGCGAAACCCAGCGGCCGCGTGTCCGGTCGGGCATGGCCGAGTTCGACGCTGCGGTGGCGGGCATCGAATGGCTCGACGGGGTGCGCTATACCATTGCCGACATCGTCCTGCTGACGACGATCGATTTCGCTGCGTTCGTCGGCATTCCCATCCCGGACGAGCTGGGGCATCTCAGGGCCTGGCACGACCGTGCGTCGGCCCGTCCAAGCGCACAGGCCTAGCGCCGCTGGCGTCCCGGGTCCTGGCCCCGGCCTCGTGCTCCGGACCGGCCGGATGCGGGCGCAGGGCGGTCCGGCAGCGATCCCCGACTTTAGTCCGGCATCCGCGACGGCGCCCGAACTTCCCTTTGCATCCCCCGGCGAATCATGCCAATAGCTGCCCATACCTGATGTTCAGTTTCGGAAAGAGACGGACCTAGGGTGGTTGAGCCTTGAAGCACTCTCGCAGTGCTCGGTATCGACAGGCAGGCAGTCCATCAGGTCGCCGCCTTGACGAGTTTGGAGAGGGGATAAGGCGGAAGGACGGCAAGGCCGTACCTTCCGCCGTCCTTCCTGAAACCCCAGCATCAGCGAGCATTGTGCGACCCGGCCTGACGCCGCATGTGCTGTTCCGTTTTGCGTCATTTCTGGCGTCACCTGACTTCGGCGCTTGAAGGCCGGCGGCGGCTGGTATCCTTAGGGTCGGACCGCTGCGGCAAAGGCCCTCTCCCCGGGGCCACATTATCGCAAGATCGAAAAATGGTTCTGGCCGATCCGGAACTGGCGAAAGCCGTCTACATGACAGTATTGGCAGGGATTAGTAGCAATATGCTACGATTTTCCCGCTTGACGCGTAAGGCGTAGAAGAATCTATTCGATGATGCGGTACGGGCCAAAGTGCTTCGGCCGAACAGGGGAGAGTGATGTGGCCAAGCAGCGCTATTTCGTCGCGTCCGCGTTTTTCGTCATTGCATGGGCCCTTGCCGTTCCGGCGGCAGCGCAGATCGGGGGTGATCCACAACCATTGGGAACGACGGGAGCAGGGCAGGTTACAGCGAACCCCGCGCAGTCTGCCGCCGCCCAGTCAGAGAATGCCGACATCATCGTCACCGGCTCGCTGATCCGCGGGTCGTCCGAGGATGCCGCCGCACCCGTCGACGTGATTTCGGGTGACGAACTCGCGAAGCAGGGCGCGCCGACAGCGGTCGAACTGCTCAAGAACCTGCCGACCTCGAACGGCGTGACCGGGGATGCGAACCAGTTCGACAGCCGCAGTCAGGGCAATGAAGGCGTCGCGTCGGTCAATCTGCGCGGGCTGGGGCCGCAACGTACGCTGGTGCTGCTCAACGGCAAGCGGCTGGTGCCGGTCGGCGGCGGTATTCCCATCGTCGACATCAACCTGATCCCCTCGGCCGCGATCGGCCGTGTCGAGGTGCTCAAGGACGGCGCCGCCGCCACCTATGGTTCGGACGCGATCGCGGGCGTGGTCAATTTCATCACGCGTACCGATCAGCAAGGCTTCCTGGTCTCGAGCGACTACCGTTATATCGACGGGTCGAAGGGCGATTACGGCACGGCCATGAGCTATGGTCACAGCGGCAACGGCGTGCGGATGCTGGCGTCGTTCGGCTATCAGCATCGGTCGGAGCTCCGTACGACCGATCGGGACTTCACCATCCAGCCCTATGCCAACAATCCCCAGGGCGGCTGGACCGGCGGCGGCAACCCCGGCAACCTCGATTTCAACGCGACCGTTCCTTTCCTCGACCCGGTCAGCGGGCGTCTGTTCACCGGTTATGGCGCGAACGGCGTGTCGAACGGGGTGAATTTCGTTCGCGATCTGGGGTGTGAATCGCTTGGCGGATTCCGAAGCGTCGCGGGCTCGACGACACCGACGCCGACCGCGGTCGGGACGATCGCGGTGCCGACCGATCGATGCTTCAACAATTACGGCCAGTTCGGCAATCTCGTCGAGCCGGAGGACCGGTATCAGGCCTATGCCGAGGTCGCGATCGACCTCACCAGCTCGCTGCAATTCACCGCGACCGCGCTCTATGGAGCGACATCGACGCGGATCACGACGTCGCCGACCTATCTGCCGACGCTGCCGCCATCGGCGAATGCGGCGGGCGGCGGCGCGGGCTTCTTCCAGGTGCCGACCTATGCGCCGGCACTACGCGACTATTGCCAGGTCTATGGTACGGCGGCGGGCTGCCTGACCGCAAACGGCACGCCGCTCGCACCCGCGCTCGCCTTCCCCGTGCTCTTCCGTCCGGCACTGCTCGGTGGCAATCCGGTCATGCGGGGCGGGGACAATGACCGTGGATCGGCATTTTCCAAGCGCCAGTCCGAGGAAATGCGCTTTACCGCGGACCTGTCATGGGAGGTCACCGATCGGATCAACCTGACCGCGAGCGGGACCTATTCGCAATATGTCCGCGAGAATGAGGGGACCGACACGTTCGGTGACCTGCTGCAGAACGCGATCGCGGGTTTTGGTGGCCCCAATTGCGCCTATGCGACCACCGCGTCGCGCGCCGGGCTGACCGCCGCGCAGGTCGCTTCGCTTGCCGGAATGAATGGCTGCACCTTCTTCAACCCGTTCTCGACCGCGGTGGCGGCCAATCCGGTCACGGGTCAGGTGAACCCCAATTATGCCGGGTCGCGCGGCACCAACGGGCTCAGCACCGTGCCCGGTGCGGGGTTGGTCAACGACATTGCGACGGTCGACAATTTCTTCCGGACGACGCGGACCGTCTACAACACGCAATTGTTCGTCGGCGACCTCGTGCTCGGTGGGCGGACCGGGCTGCGACTGCCCGGCGGCGATGTCGGCTTTGCGATCGGCGGCCAGTATCGGCGCAATTATTATGCCGTGAACTATAATGCCGACAGCAATCTGGCGGTCAATCCCTGCCCGGGGACACCGCTCAATCCGCGCGCGACCTGTACGCCGCAGACGGGTGCGCTGGGCTTCCTCGGCACCAACCGGAACGCGTCCTCGGTGGGCGACGTGAAGGCGCTGTTCGCCGAGCTGCAATTGCCGATCCTCGAGGCGATCAATGCGCAGCTGTCCGCGCGGTACGAGGATTATGGTGGCAATGTCGGGTCGACCTTCAATCCGCAAGGGCGCTTGCGAATCCAGGTGGCGCCGTGGCTGGCGCTGCGCGGCGGGGCCGGGACGACGTTCCGCGGACCGCCCGCGCAGCAGCTCGAAGGCAATCTGACCGCGCTGCAGATCATCGGCACCTCGTTCCGCGCGGTCGACATCAACGGCAATCCGGATCTCGAGCCTGAAAAGGCGACGACCTATAGCGGCGGCGTGATCCTCGACGCGGGCGGGTTCAATGCGAGCGTCGATTATTTCCGCTACGACCTGAAGGGCCCGATCGAGCAGGAGCCGACACAGGGCATCGTCAACGCATTGTTCGGTGCGAGCGGCGCGGCGAATTGCGGCAATGCCGCTTTTGCCGCGCTCCAGCAGCGCTTCACCTTCACCGGTGCGGGCTGCGGCGTCGGCAATGTCCAGCGGTTGCGCACCGTCTATGTCAACAGCGCCAATGTCACGACCTCCGGTCTCGACGTCCAGGCAAGCTTCCGCGGCGAGCTCGGGCTGGCGACCGTCACGGTGGGCGCGACCGGCACCTATGTCATCGACTACAAGACCAAGGACGTGACGGTGGAGGGGATCGTCGTGCAGCCCGCATTCGACGGTGTCGGGCTGCTCAACTACCAGACGACCGCCTATCCGGTGCCCGAAATCAAGGGCAACTGGTATGTGCAGGGTGACTACGACGTCGCCAGCCTGCGCGTGCAGTTCAACTATATCGATGGCTATACCGATCAGCGCGGCGCGGCAATCTTCGGGCCGAACTTCGGTGCGCTGGCGGGTGGATCGGTGACGGGCGGCAAGGAGATCGGCGCGTTCAAGACGATGGACGCCACGCTGAGGATCGCGTTGCCGACCGGATCGACGGTGTCGCTGTCCGCGCTTAACATCTTCGACCGCGCACCGCCCTTCGCACGGCTGGATCAGAATTACGATCCGTTCACCGCCTCGCCGCTCGGGTTCACCGCAAAACTCGGTTTGTCGCAAAAATTCTGATTGCTCTCGGCGCTGGCCTTGCTTTCCATGATTGGGTACGGTCCCAACAGGGTCGCAAGGCCAGCAACGATACGAGAGGATGACCATGGCGACAGCGTTGAAGACGCATTCCGACATCGCCGATTCCCTGGCCATGAAGCGCCGCGGCCTGACGCTCACCCTGCTCACGCTCACCTATTTCTTCAGTTATATGGATCGGCAGATCCTCGCGATCCTGCTCGAACGCATCAAGGCGGACCTGGTGCTGACCGACACGCAGCTCGGGCTGCTCTCGGGACTGGTGTTCGCGATCTTCTACGCCACGCTCGGCATCCCGGTGGCGCGACTGGCGGACCGGACGAGCCGTCGCAACATCATCGCGGTGAGCCTGACGATCTGGAGCGCGATGACCGCGATGTGCGGTCTGGCGCAAAACTTCACGCAACTCATGCTGTTCCGCATCGGCGTCGGGATCGGTGAGGCCGGATCCAGCCCGCCCAGCCATTCGATCATTGCCGATCTCTATCCACCCGAAAAACGCGCGGGTGCGATGGCGGTCTATTCGCTCGGCGTGGTGCTGGGGGCGGGCTTCGGGACGCTGATCGGCGGCGTCGTTGCGCACAGCTATGGCTGGCGGGTGGCGATGATGACCGTCGGACTGCCCGGTATCGCGCTGGCGGTGCTCGTCCGGCTGTTCATGGTCGAGCCGCGTCGCGGCCTGTCCGACGCCGGCCCGGTCGCCGCGCCGGCGCCGATGCCGAGCGTCGCGCAGGGCTTTGCCTCGATGTGGGCGAGCGCGCCCGCGCGGCATCTCGTCGTCGGCGTGACCCTGACCTCGATGATCGGGTACGCGCTGACGGGGTGGGGGCCGAGCTTCATGCAGCGATCGCTGGGTATCTCGATGCTCGACGTATCGCGCTATATCGCGCTGCCGGGTGCCCTGTTCGGGGCAATCTCGGCGCTCGCCGGCGGCAAGATCGCCGATGTGCTCGCCAAGCGCCACGGCCTTCACGTGCAGAGCTGGGTCGTGCTCGTCATGAAGGGGCTGTCGCTGCCCTTCGCGCTGGCCTTCTACCTGATCGACGTGCCGGCAATCGCGATCGGCAGCTATTTCGTCTACCTGATCTTCGCCAATTCCTACCTGGGGCCGAGTTTCGCACTGATCCAGCATCTCGCGCCGCTGAAGACCCGTGCGATGTGGGCGGCGATCACGTTGCTGGTCATCAACCTCGTCGGCCTCGGCCTTGGTCCGACGATGGTCGGGTGGCTGAGCGACCTCTTGAAGCCGACCTTTGGCGAGGAGTCACTACGCTATGCGCTGGTCATCATCGTGATGATGACGCCCTGGGCGCTCTATCATTATTGGCGTGCGGGCGTGCTGCTCAAGCGCGCCGAGGATCAGGCCGCGCTCGCGGCGGCCTGAGACGTCGGGGGCGGGGAGCGGCGCGGCAGTCAGCCTGTGCCGGTCCCCGCCGATCCTCTGCCGATCAATCGTCGAACAGGCCGTACATCAGCGTCGAGGCATACATCGCCACAGCCCGCTCGCGCGGCATGGTCGACGCCCATTTGCGCATGTCGAAGGCGGCATTCTGGACCGCCATCAGCGCCTGCGCGGCGATCAGCGCATCGACCGCGCGGATCGAGCCCTCGCCGATCCCGTCCATCATCATCCCCGCATAGCGCCGCGCGATCCCGTTCGACCGCTCGACCATCGCGTCGCGGACGCTCGGCGGCAGGCCGCTGAGCGCCGTCGTGCGGAGCAGCGGACCGCGTTCGGCGAACTGGACGTCGAGCAAAGTCGCGACGGTGCTCGACAGCTTGTGCCAATAGCTGCCGCCCTCGGCCTCACCGCGTCCCTGCGCATCGGCGATCGTGTCGAAGCTGCGGCGATAGCAGGCGATGACCAGATCGTCCTTGGCATCGAGATGGTGATAGAAGCTGCCCTTGGTGACGTTCAGTTCGGACGCGATCTTCTGCACCGATGCGCCGCGATAGCCGAGTTCGTTGATCAGCCGCGTCGCCGCCAGCAGGAAAGCCTCGCGCCCCGGCTCGGCATCGTCATGGCTGAGGTCGAGCAGCGTCGGTGCCCAGCGCGCACCGGGTCCTGCGATGCCGTGCGCGAACACGTCCATCAGTCGCGCCTCGACACGGGCATATTGGTCGGGCTCGTATCGCGTCAGCCAGATCGGCAACCAGAAGGTATTCTCGAGCAGGACGTGGGCGCGCGCGCTCTGAATGTCGGTCTGCGCGCGGCCGGTCGACGGGCCCCAGAGGAGGCGGGTGCGGCGGAAAACCTCGCGCCAGCCGTTCATCAGCCGGCTGCGGATCGGATCTTCGGTGGCGCGCAGATCAGACAGGACCGCGAACGCCTTTTCCTCGCCGCGGTGGATCCGGCCGAGCCGCGCCATGTTGAGCGCAAGATAGCGGGCGACGCGCGCCTGCGGGGTTGGCTCGACCATCGCCTCGTCGAGCATCCGCAGCAGATAATCGAGCGTGTTCTCGAACGCGGCGGCGGCAAGGTCTTCCTTGCGCTTGAAGTAATAGGTAACGCTCGTCGTGTTGAGCCCGACCCGCCGCGCGACGTCCGCGAAGGTCATGCCCTTGGCGCTTTGCTCGTTGATCGCCTCTGCGGCTGCGGCGAGGATGGCGTCACGCTTGGCACGGAAGCGCTTCGTGCCCTGTTCGCCGTCTTCGATCGCCTCTGCCGGAACCTTCATCAAAATACTCTAACAGCTTCGATTTGAAGTTACAGTGCTTTTTAGGCGCTTTCGTGGCCGAGCGGAAAACCGGCTTTCGGCGCGCTCCGGGATGCTTTACCGAATACGCGGTATGGTCTAATCGACCGCCAGACCGTGGACCGATGGAGAGCCCGCATGGATTTCAGCTTCAGCGACCGAGAGACCTATTTCCGAGATCGCGTGCGCGACTTCATCGATCAGAATATCCGCCCGCGTCAGGCCGATTACGACGCGCAGGCCCACCATGGCGAGCGCTGGAAGGTGATTCCGGTGATCGAGGAGATGAAGGAAAAGGCCAAGGCCGCTGGGCTGTGGAATTTCTTCATGCCCCCCCATTCCGGGCAGACTCACGTCGATGACAGCTTCGTGTTCGAGGGGACGCAGCTGACCAATCTTGAATATGCGTTATGCGCCGAGGAGATGGGCAAGGTCAGCTGGGCGAGCGAATGTTTCAACTGCTCGGCGCCCGATACAGGCAATATGGAGGTATTCCACCGCTATGGCACGCGCGAGCAGAAGGAGGCGTGGCTCGGCCCGCTGATGCGCGGTGAGGTCCGGTCCGCCTTTTTGATGACCGAGCCTGCGGTGGCGTCGTCGGATGCGACCAATATCGAGACGTCGATGGTCCGCGACGGCGATCATTATGTGATCAACGGGACGAAATGGTGGTCGTCGGGGGTCGGCGATCCGCGCTGCAAGATCGCGATCGTCATGGGCAAGACGAGCTTCGAGGGATCGCGGCATCAGCAGCAGAGCCAGATCCTGGTGCCGATGGACACGCCCGGCGTGACGATCAAGCGGATGCTGTCCGTCTATGGCTATGACCACGCGCCGCACGGGCATGGCGAGGTCGTGCTCGAGAATGTCCGCGTGCCGGTCGAGAACGTGCTGCTGGGCGAAGGGCGCGGGTTCGAGATCGCGCAGGGGCGGCTCGGGCCGGGCCGCATCCACCATTGCATGCGGACGATCGGCGTCGCGGAGACCGCGATCGAGGCGATGGCGAAGCGGCTGCTGAGCCGTGTCGCGTTCGGCAAGCGGATCGCCGACTTCTCGGTCTGGGAGGAGCGGATCGCGACCGCGCGGATCGATATCGAGATGACGCGGCTGCTGTGCCTGAAGGCCGCGGACATGATGGACAAGGCCGGCAACAAATCCGCGCAGATCGAGATCTCGATGATCAAGGTCGCCGCGCCGAACATGGCGCTGAGGATCCTCGACGATGCAATCCAGGCGCATGGCGGCGGCGGCGTGTCGGACGATTTCCGGCTTGCGCACGACTGGGCGGCAATGCGGACGCTGCGCTTCGCCGATGGTCCCGACGAGGTCCACAACCGGTCGATCGCACGCAACGAGTTCGGCAAATACGGTGATTTTCGCAAAGGCGGCGTGTCGAGCGGGGATGTCGGCGTGAGCCGCTGACCCTGTCCCGTTCGTCCTGAGCGCAGTCGAAGGACATGCCCCGAACGAGCCAGTCCTTCGACTTCGCTCAGGACGAACGGCATTTTTGATTGCGCGCCCGCCAAATCTGGAGCCAGACCACCCATGAAAGCCGCAGTCCTTTTCGAAGCGAATACGCCGCTCAGCATCGAGGACGTCACCGTCTCGAAGCCGGGTCCGCGCGAGGTGTTGATCCGTACCGTCGCGGTCGGGGTGTGTCGCTCCGACCTGCACTTCGTCGACGGCGCCTATCCGCATGCGATGCCGACCATTCCGGGGCACGAGGCGTGCGGCGTGGTTGAGGCGGTCGGTGACGAGGTCGCCATGGTCAAGGTCGGCGACCATGTCGTCACCTGCCTGTCGGCGTTTTGCGGCCACTGCGAATTCTGCGTGACCGGCCGCATGGCGCTCTGCGTCGACAGCTCGGTGCGGCGTCCGAAGGGCGCGCCGCCGCGGCTGATGCTGGGTGACCGACCGATCGCGCAGATGCTGAACCTGAGCGCCTATGCCGAGATGATGCTGGTGCACGAACATGCCTGTGTCGCGATCGACCGCGACATGCCGATGGACCGTGCGGCGCTGCTCGGCTGCGCGATCACGACCGGGGCGGGCGCGGTGTTCAACACGACCGACGTGACGCCGGGCGAGACGGTGTGCGTGGTCGGGTGCGGCGGGATCGGGCTAGCGGCGGTGAACGCTGCGAAGATCGCGGGTGCGGGAAAGATCATCGCGCTCGATCCGGTGCCGGAGAAGCGCGCGATGGCGGAGAAGCTGGGGGCCACGCACAGCTTCGACGCGCTGTCCGAGACCGCCGCGGACGAGGTCGTCGCGCTGACCAGGGGCGGCGTCCACCATGCGATCGAGGCGGTCGGCCGGACGCAGTCGGCGGCGACCGCGGTCAAGGTGCTGCGGCGCGGTGGGACAGCGACGATCCTGGGGATGATGCCGCTGGGCGAGAAAGTCGGGCTGTCGGCGATGGACCTGTTGTCGGGCAAGCGGCTCCAGGGTGGGTTCATGGGGTCGAACCGGTTCCCGGTCGACATCCCGCGGCTCGTCGACTTCTACATGCGCGGGCTGCTCGATCTCGACACGATCATCGCGGACCGGATGCCGCTCGAACGGATCAACGATGCGTTCGACGAATTGCGCCGCGGCGACACGACGCGCAGCGTGATCACCTTCGCATGAGCGGCGATGCAGTTAGTACGATGGTCGGTACGATCCCGGTCGGCGAGCGGGACCGGCTCGATCTCGACCGGTTGACGGCATGGATGACGGAGGCTGTCGAAGGCTTTGCCGGGCCGCTCACCTATGCCAAGTTCGCCGGCGGCCAGTCGAACCCGACCTATCGGCTCGACACGCCGGCGCGCGCCTATGTCCTGCGACGCAAGCCGTTCGGGCCGATCCTGCCCTCCGCACATGCGGTCGAGCGCGAATATGCGGTGATCGCCGGGCTTCATCCGACGGGTTTCCCGGTGCCCCGGCCGTACGGGCTGTGCGAGGATCCCGACGTCATCGGCGCGCCATTCTATGTCATGGAGATGGTCGAGGGTCGGACGATCTGGGACGGCGCGATGCCGGGTGCGACGCCCGCCGAGCGCCGCGCGCATTATGACGCGATGATCGACGCGCTGGCCGCGCTCCACAACACCGATTACGCGGCGGCGGGGCTCGCATCCTATGGCAAGCCCGGCAATTATTTCGAGCGGCAGGTGGGGCGCTGGACCAAGCAATATCGCGCGGCGGAGACCGAGCGGATGGAATCGGTCGAACGGCTGATCGACTGGTTGCCGCGCACCTTGCCCGACCAGACGCGGACGTCGATCGTCCACGGCGACTATCGTATCGACAACATGATCTTCGCTCACTCTACGGACGGCGCGGGGGCGAAGGTGATCGCGGTGCTCGACTGGGAATTGTCGACGCTCGGCGATCCGCTCGCCGACTTTTCCTACATGCTGATGAGCTGGGTGACCGAGCCCGAAGGCCGGTCTGGGGTGCTCGGCCTGACCGGTCCGGAGACCGGGATTCCCACGATCGAGCAGGTCGTCGCGCGCTATTGCGCTGCGACCGGGCGGGACGGCGTCCCCGATCTCAACTGGTATTTCGCCTATAACCTCTTCCGGCTCACCGGGATCGTCCAGGGGATCAAGAAGCGAATCATCGACGGCACCGCGTCGAGCGCGCAGGCCGAGGCGACGGTCGCCAAGGTGCACGCGCTGGCGGATGCGGCGTGGGGGTTTGCGGTGAAGGCGGGCGCGTGACGCACGTTCCGGTTGCGGAAGGGAAGAGGCAGGGCATGACGCAGTTCGACCTGAGCGGGAAGGTCGCGATCATCACCGGATCGTCGCGCGGGATCGGCAAGGCGAGCGCTTTCGAGCTGGCGGCACATGGCGCGAGGGTGGTGATCTCCAGCCGGAAACAGGAGGCGTGCGATGCCGTCGCGGCGGAGATCAACGCGCGCTACGGCGAGGGCCGCGCGATCGCGGTCGCGGCGAACATCGCCGACAAGGCGGCGCTCCAGCATCTCGTCGACACGACCCGCAGCGCGTTCGGCCGTATCGACGTGCTGGTCTGCAACGCCGCCTCCAACCCCTATTACGGACCCCAGGCGGGGATCGGCGACGACCAGTTCCGCAAGATCCTCGACAACAACATCGTCTCCAACCACTGGCTGGTCCAGATGGTCGCCCCCGGCATGACGGAGCAGCGCGACGGCAGCATCATCATCATTTCCTCGATCGGCGGGCTTCGCGGATCGCCGGTCATCGGCGCCTATTGCATCAGCAAGGCCGCCGACATGCAGCTCGCGCGCAATCTCGCGGTCGAGTTCGGCCCGTCGGGCGTCCGCGTGAACTGTATCGCGCCAGGACTGATCCGCACCGATTTCGCGCGCGTGCTGTGGGAGGATCCCGAGCGGATCGCCGCGGCGAACACCCGCGTGCCGCTGCGACGCATCGGCGAACCCGAGGAAATCGCGGGCGCGGTGGTGTTTCTCGCTGCATCCGCGAGCCGTTTTATGACCGGGCAGACGCTGGTCATCGACGGCGGCGTCACGATCTAAAGGGGAGGGCATCATGCGGTTCGAGAACAGGTCGATCATCGTCACCGGCGCAGGATCCGGCATCGGCCGCGCGGCGGCATTGCTGTTCGCGGCAGAGGGCGGGCACGTCGTTGTCGCGGACCGTACCGAGGGTGCGGACGAGACCGCGCATCTGATCAGCCAGGCCGGCGGCATCGCCACCCCGATCCGTGTCGACGCGGGGGAGGAGGAGGACGTGATCCGCATGGTCGCGCTCGCCTGTGATACATATGGCGGGCTCGACGTGCTGTTCGCCAATGCCGGCATCTCGGGCGGCATGGCCAATCTCTTCGACACCGACGTCGTGCTGATCACCGAAGTACTGCGGGTCAATCTGATCGGTCCGTTCCTCGCCATCAAGCACGCGGCACCACGGATCGTCGCGCACGCGGCTGAGATGGGCAGGGGCGGCGCGATCGTTCTGACCGCGAGTGTCGCCGGGTTACGGTCGGGCGCAGGGTCGCCGGCCTATTCCGCGTCCAAGGCGGGGGTGATCAACCTCGCGGCGGTGTCGGCGCAGCAGCTGTCGGGTGCGAATGTCCGGGTCAATGCGATCTGCCCCGGGCTGACCGAGACGGGGATGACCAAGCCGGTGTTCGACTATGCGCGCGAGGCCAACAAGATGGACCGCGTCGGCCGCCTAAACCCGCTCCACCGCGGCGCGCAGCCCGAGGAGCTTGCCCGGGTCGCGGTGTTCCTCGCCTCCGATGACGCAAGCTACGTCAATGGTCAGGCGATCGTGGTCGATGGCGGATTGTCGTCGAGCCATCCGGTGACGCGGCAGGATTACGGCAAGACCGCAGCCTGAGGCGGTCCGCTCAGGCGGCTGAGAGATGGAGGTCGGCGAAACCGGTGAAATAGCCGCGTAGCGTCGGATCCTCGATTGGCGCGATCAGCGCCGCGATCGTGGCGGCCGGCGACGCCGCGCCACCACCAGGCGCGGCGCCGCTGGCAAATCCCATCGCCCAGCTGCCGAAGCTGCGCTCGGTGATCGTCTGTTTCGCGAGCTGCACCATCGCGAAATGCCGGTCGTCGCGCTGGATGCGATCGAAGGTGCGCGACACGGCGAGATCATCGCCTTCGAGCACCTGCAAGAACCTGTTGCCGCCAGCGATGAGCAGACCGGTCACGCCCGCGGCGGCATTGTTGCGCCGCGAGACCCGCAGGATCTCGTCGATGACCGGCTGTGTCACACGGCCACGCGACGTGCTGATATAGAGAAGGCGCTGCATGCCGATGATCCCGGAGAATGATCGCGCGGGACTAATCGGAATTTACGAAGACCGGGTTAACCCGCGTAAACTAAGGTTATTTTCGCATCCGGATCAGCCCCTCCTGCGCGACGCTCGCGACGAGCCGTCCGTCGCGGGAGAAGATCTTGCCGCGGTTGAAGCCGCGCGCATGGCCCGACCAGGGGGCATCGCAGGCATAGAGCAGCCAGTCGTCCGCGCGGAAATCCTCGTGCAGCCAGAGCGAATGATCGAGGCTGGCGGTCTGCAGACCCGGCGTGATCCAGTTGATCCCGTGCGGCAGCAGCGCGGTTCCCAGCAACGCCATGTCCGAGGCATAGGACAGGACCGCGCGGTGCATCGCCGGGTCATCGCCGATCGGCGCCACGATCCGAAACCAGTTGGCATGGTTCGGCGCCTGCGCGGGCGGATCGATCCAGCTGCGCGGGTTGACCGGGCGGACCTCGATCGGACGCCAGCGCAGCATGTGCGCGCGGAATTTTTCGGGAATGCCGTCGATATTCTCCAGCCGCAGGTCGCGATCGGAGCGCAGGTCCTCGGGCGGCGCGACGTCGGGCATCGCGTCCTGGTGATGGAGGCCGTCCTCGGGGGTCTGGAACGATGCCGCCATGTTGAGGATCGGCTGGCCCTTCTGCATCGCAATGACGCGACGCGTGGCAAAGCTGCGGCCCTCGAAATCGCGGACGACGCGGTAGACGATCGGGTAATCCTCGTTGCCCGGCCGCATGAAATAGGCGTGAAGCGAATGCGCCGCCTTGGGCGCCTCGGTCGAGCGCTGCGCGGCCTGGAGCGCCTGCGCGATCACCTGGCCACCGAACACGCGACCGACGCCGCCGGGCTGGCGCTTGCCGACATAGAGGTCGGTGTCCACCTCGTCGATCTCGAGCAGGTCGACGAGGCCCTGGGCGAGGGCTTGGGGTGTTACTTCGGCAGTATCGTCAGGCATTTGACCTCCTTGGTCTCCCGCGACGGCGGGAGCCCAGTCTGGGCCCCCGCCTTCGCGGGGGTACAAGTTCGGGTCAATAGCCCGCGGCGATGGCCAGCCTGTCGGCGTGGAAGTTGGCGTCGCCGAACAGCTCGGCCAGCACGCGCGCGCGCTTCATGTAGAAGCCGATGTCATATTCGTCGGTCATGCCGATGCCACCGTGCATCTGCACGCTTTCCTGCACGCTGAGCGTCGTCGCGAGCGCGGTCATCGCCTTGGCGACCGAAACGGCCTCGTCGGCCTTGTCGTGGCCCAGATCGAGCAGCTGCTGGGCCTTCAGGACCGCGGCGCGCGCGACCTCCATCTCCGAATAGAGATGCGCCGCGCGGTGCTGGAGCGCCTGGAAGCTGCCGATCAGCGTGCCGAACTGCTTGCGCTGCTTCATATAGCCGATCGTCATGTCCATCGCGCCGCCGCCGACGCCGAGCAGCTCGGCGGACGCGCCGGTGCGGCCCGCGCGGAGCAGGCGGTCGAGCGGGGCGCGGCCGGCATCGACCTCGCCGATCACCGCATCGGCATCGACCTCCACCCCGTCGAAGTCGAGCCGTGCCGCGAGGCTCGCATCGGCGAGGCGTTCGGCGTTCGCGCTGAGCCCGGCGGCGTCCTTCGGCACCGCGAACAGGGTGATGCCGTCGGCATCGTCCGCGCCGCCTGCGGTACGCGCGGCGACGATGATCAGGTCGGCGGTGTGGCCGTGCGCGACGAAGCGCTTGGCGCCGGTCAGTTTGAAGCCGTTACCCGCGCGTTCGGCGGTCATCGCGATGCTGTCGCGATGCTTGGCGGCCTCGTCGATCGCGAGCGCTGCTACCGTTTCGCCGGCGATGATGCCGGGGAACCAGCGTTCGGCCTGGCCGGTGCCCTTGAGCGCTTCGACCGCGGCGACGGCGGTGGTCAGGAAGGGGGAGGGCGACAGGTTGCGACCGATCTGTTCGAGCACGACACCCGCCTCGACATGGCCAAGGCCGAGTCCGCCCTGGTCCTCGCCGATCAGAATGCCGGTGAAGCCCATTTCGGCGAACTGCTTCCACAGATCGCGCGAGAAGCCGGTGGCGTCATCGGCGTCGCGAAGCGCGCGCATGTGGCTGACGGGGGCGTGTTCCGCCACAAAGTCGCGGATCGTGTCCTGAAGGACGGTCTGGTCGTCGTCGAGATAGAGTGGCATTTCTGTTCCCCCGCGGAGGCGGGGGCCCAGGAGCCCCGCGCGCAGCGTTCGTGATTTTGGGCTCCCGCTTCCGCGGGAGAACGGTAGAGCTCAGGCCGGCAGTTCGAGGATTCGCTTGGCGATGATGTTGAGCTGGATCTCGCTCGTCCCGCCCTCGATCGAGTTCGCCTTGGTGCGGAGCCACGAGCGCGGGATCGCACCGCCGCGCGAGCGCTCGCTGTCCCATTCGAGCGCGTCCGAGCCGCCCGCCGCCATCATCAGTTCGTAGCGCGACTTGTTCAGCTCGGTGCCGTAATATTTCATCATGCTCGGCTGCGCGGGGTGGGCCTTGCCTGCCTTGAGTTCATCGATGAAGCGTTCGGACATCGCCCCGAACGCCTTGGCGCGCACCTCGAACAGCGCGATCGACGCGCGGAGCAGCGGGTCGGCGAGGCGGCCGTCATGGCCGAGCCCGACGGTGGCGATCGCGCCGTCGATCAGCGGGTTGCCACCCGACGAGGCGAGCCCCATGCCCGAGATCATCTCGCGTTCGTGACCGAGCAGATATTTGGCGACGTCCCAGCCCTTGTTCTCCTCGTACACGCGGTTGACCTTGGGGACCTCGACATTGTCGAAGAAGGTCTCGCAGAAGGGGGAATTGCCGCTGATCAGCAGGATCGGCTTGGTCGAGACGCCGGGGGTGGCCATGTCGAACAGCACGAAGCTAATCCCACCCTGCTTCGAGGTCTTGTCGGTGCGGACCAGGCAGAAGATCCAGTCCGCCTTGTCGGCGTAGGACGTCCAGACCTTCTGGCCGTTGACGAGATAATGGTCGCCCTTGTCCTCCGCGGAGGTGGCAAGGCCGGCGAGATCGGAGCCCGCATTGGGTTCCGAATAGCCCTGGCACCAGCGAATCTCGCCGCGCGCGATCTTGGTCAGGTGATCGAGCTTCTGCTCCTCGGTGCCATATTTGAGCAGCGCCGGCCCGAGCATCGAGATGCCGAAGCTGTTGAGCGGGTTGCGCGCCTTGATCGCTGCCATCTCCTCGCGGAGGATCTTGGTCTCGGCAGGCGACAGGCCACCGCCGCCATAGGCCTTGGGCCAGTCGGGGACAGTCCATCCCCTGGCGGCCATCCTGTCGAGCCAGTCCTTCTGCGCGGGGCTCGATGGCTTGAACTGGCGACCGCCCCAGCAGACATCGTCCTCCGAGCGGACGGGCTTGCGCATCTCGGGCGGGCAGTTTTCCGCGAGCCAGGCGCGGGTTTCGGTGCGGAAGGTGTCGAGGTCGGTCATCGGGTCTTCCTTTCTCCCTCTCCCCCGAGGGGAGAGGGCGTAGAATTTACTTGATCTTTCCACCGCTCGCGGCGGCATCCTTCAGCGACTTGGCAACGGGGAAGCCGTATTTCTCGAGCCCGGCTACGACCTTTGGCAAGCCTTCCGACTGCGCCCAGAACATCGGGCCGCCGCGATAGACCGGCCAGCCGTAACCGTAGATCCACACCACATCGACGTCAGACGCACGCTGCGCCTTGCCCTCTTCGAGGATCAGCGCGCCTTCGTTGACCATCGTGTAGAGCGTGCGCGCGACGATCTCCTCGTCGCTGATCTCGCGCGGGGTGACGCCCGACTTGGCGCGGAAATCGTCGATGATCTCGGCGACGCGGGGGGAGTTGGACGGCGTGCGCTTCTCGTCATAGTCGTAGAAGCCCGCCTTGGTCTTCTGGCCCCAGCGGTTTTCTGCCGCCAGCGCGTCGCGGATATTTTCGATCCGGCTCGGGTCGCGGTGCCAGCCGATGTCGACGCCGGCGAGGTCGCTCATCTGGAACGGGCCCATCGGCATGCCGAACGCGACATGGACGCGGTCGATCTGCTCGGGGCTCGCGCCTTCGAGCAGCAGCTTGGTCGCCTCGACCTGGCGCGGCATCAGCATGCGGTTGCCGATGAAGCCGTAGGTGACGCCCGCCACCACGGCGACCTTCCTGATCTTCTTGGCAAGCGCCATGACGGTCGCGAGCACGTCGTTCGCGGTCTTGTCACCGCGAACCACCTCGAGCAGTTTCATCACGTTGGCAGGCGAGAAGAAGTGCATGCCCACGACGTCCTCGGGCCGCTTCGTGCACGCCGCGATCTCGTCGATGTTCAGATAGGAGGTGTTCGAGGCGAGGATCGCGCCTGGCTTGGCGATTGCGTCGAGACGCGTGAAGATGTCCTTCTTCACCTCCATCGTCTCGTACACCGCCTCGATGATCAGGTCGCATTCGGCGAGATCGGCGAAGTCGAGCGTGGGCTTCAGCGCGCCCATCGCCTGTTCGACCTGTTCGGGCTTCATCCGGCCCTTGGCGGCGGTCGCCTCGTAATTCTTGCGGACGACGCCGGTGCCGCGGTCGAGCGCCTCCTGCTGCATCTCGACGATCGTGACGGGGATGCCGGCGGACAGGAAGTTCATCGCGATGCCGCCGCCCATCGTGCCCGCGCCGATCACGCCGACGCGTTTGATCTCGCGCAGTTTCGTCTCCGCGGGGACGTCATCGATCTTGGCGGCCTGGCGCTCGGCGAAGAAAATATGGCGCTGGGCCGCGGACTGGACGCCCATCATGAGCGCCATGAACTGTTCGCGCTCGAACGCGATGCCGTCGGCGAAGCTCGACCCGTCGGCGGCCTTCTCGACGCAGGCGATGTTGGCGGCGGGGGCGTCGAAGTTGCGGAAGCGGCGGGCGTTCTCCTTCTTGAATGCGGCGACCGCGTCGGGATCGGCCTGTGCGGTCTTCTCGGACGCGCGGGGCAGGGGGCGCTTCGCCGCGATCTCGCGGGCGAACGCGATGGCGTCGGCCTCGAGGCTGTCCTCGCCGACGATCTTGTCGATCAGACCGGCGTCGAGCGCCCTCTTCGCCGAGATCGGATCGCCCTTGGCAGTCATCTCGAGCGCAAGCTTGACGCCGGCGATGCGCGGGATGCGCTGCGTGCCGCCCGCGCCGGGTAGCAGGCCGAGCTTGACCTCGGGCGTGCCGATCTTGGCCGAGGGAACGGCGACGCGGTAATGGCAGCCGAGCGTGACTTCGCAGCCGCCGCCCAGCGCGGTGCCGTGGATCGCGGCGACGACGGGCTTGGACGACGCCTCGATCATGTCGACGACGGTCGGCAGGCCGGGCTCGACCATCGGCTTGCCGAATTCGGTGATGTCGGCGCCCGCGAAGAAGGTACGGCCGTCGCAGCGGATCACCATCGCGGTGATGCTCGCGTCGGCGACGCCGTCCTTGATCGCGGCTTCGAGTCCTTGGCGAACTGCGGCGCCGAGCGCGTTGACCGGCGGGTTGTTCGAGATGATGACGAGAACGTCGTCATGGCGTTCGGTGCGGATCGGGGTGGTCATTATTCTCTCCTGGTAACGGCCGCCGACGGGTCAGGTCATGGCGGCGTAGATCATCGTCTTGAGTTCGCGGCGGATGGGGTAGAGGCTGCTGGGCGAGACCTGGGTCATGAAGACCATCGACAGGCGTTCGACCGGGTCGATGAAGAAGGCGGTCGAGAACATCCCGCCCCAGTAATATTCGCCCTTCGACCCCGGCATCATCGACCGCACCGGGTCGATCGTCACCGCAAAGCCGAGACCGAAACCGGTGCCGGCATTGGTCGCCTCGCTGAACATCGACCGGGACATCGTCGTCAGATCGGCGCCGCCGGGCAGATGGTTCTGCGTCATGAGTTCGAGCGTCTTGCGGCCGAGGATCCGCGCACCGTCGAGTTCGCCGCCGTTGAGGCACATCTGGCAGAAGCGCTGATAGTCGAGCGCGGTCGAGACGAGCCCGCCCCCGCCCGACAACAGCGTCGGCGGACGGCTCCACGCGCTCTTCTCGCCGCGGTCGAGCATCGTACGCCCCTTGCCCGGCGCGACCGTGTAGCAATCGGTCAGGCGATCCGTCTTGTCGGCAGGAACCTGGAATCCCGTGTCGTCCATCTTCAGCGGCACGAAGATGCGTGTCGTGAAGAAGGTGTCGAGCGTGACGCCCGAGACGCGCTCGACGACGGCACCCAGCACGTCGGTTGCCACCGAATAATTCCACGCGGTCCCCGGCGAGAATTCGAGCGGCAGCGCGCCCAGCGCGGCGACGAACCCGTCGAGATCGAGATTGCCGTGCCAGTTCTCGATCTTGCCTTCGCGATAGGCGGCGTCGACGTTCGACCGGTTCTGGAAGCCGTAGGTCAGACCCGAGGTGTGGCGGAGCAGGTCGATCATCCGCATCGGCTCGGCCGTTGGTCTCACCGCAAAGGGGACCCCCGCACCGCCGCCGTTATAGACGCCGATCCCCTTGAACGCGGGCAGGACGTGATGGACCGGCGTGTCGAGTGCGACGAGGCCCTGTTCGACCAGCATCATGAACGCGACCGAGGTGATCGGTTTGGTCATCGACGCGATCCGGAACAGCGAGGTCTCGTCGATCGGCGCGCCGCCTTCGCGGGCGAGGCCCTGATGCGAGAAATGCACAGTTTCGCCGTCGCGCGCGATCAGCAGCTGCGCATTGGGGAGCTTGCCGGTGACGATATAGCGGTCTTTCAACAGCCTATCGATCGCGGCGAGCCGTGCCGGATCGAAGCCATGCCGTTCAGCCGCCCCAGCGAACGCGGCGGTCATCGCCAGCTTCCCCGCATGCACCATACCCCCGGTTCGAACATGGGCACTCCTATTGCCTTGAGTGGCGTGCAAATCAACTCTAAACGTGCATCTGGTTGGCGGATAAGCCAAACCCGAAATTCATATTTGGAGTAGGCTGGCCTTGGCTCATGAACCAATCATCGCCCTGGACCCCAACTGGCCGGTCATGTCGATGGCGGAAACCGAACGGCGTCTGACTGCGCCCGGCGGCAAGTTCGAGATGGAGACCGTGACGATCGGCGGGGTCGCGACGCGCGTGTGGAAGAATGCGCCGCCGTCGCTGCGTTACCTGATCGAGGCCGCGCGCGGTCATGGCGAGCGCGTCTTCACCATCTATGAAGACGAGCGCGTGACCTATGAAGCGACGTGGCGCGCGGTGACGACGCTGGCGGCGCATCTGCGTACGCTGGGCATCGGGCCGGGCGACCGTGTCGCGCTGGCGATGCGCAACCTGCCCGAATGGCCGGTCGCGTTCTTCGCAGCGACCGCGATCGGCGCGGTGATGGTGCCGTTGAACGCGTGGTGGACGGGCGCGGAGATGGCCTATGGTCTCGCCGATTCGGGTGCCCGGGTCCTGATCACCGACGATGAACGCCATCACCGGCTCGAGGATATCTACGCGACGATTCCGTCGCTAGAGCAGGTGCTGGTCAGCCGCGCGGTCGCGCCGCTGACCGGTATCGCAGCGCCGCTGGAGGACGTGATCGGGGCGTCGTCGCACTGGGCGACGCTGCCCGACCAGCCGCTGCCCGACGCGGTGATCGCGCCCGACGACGATGCGACGATTTTCTATACCAGCGGCACGACCGGTGCCCCCAAGGGGGCGCTGGGGACGCATCGCAACATGATGTCGAACATCCTGACCGGGGGCTATTCGGGCGCGCGATCGGCCCTGCGGCGCGGCGAGATGCCGCCCGAGCCGACCCCGCGCGTGACGCTGACCGTCATCCCGCTCTTCCACGTCACCGCCTGCTCGGCGGGCATGATGGGGGTGATCGCGACGGGGAGCACGATGATCTTCATGCGCAAGTGGGACACCGTCCGTGCGATGGAGATCATCGAACGCGAAAAGGTGAACGTGACCGGCGGCGTGCCGACGATCGCGTGGCAGCTGATCGAGCATCCCGACCGCGGCAACTATGATCTCTCGTCGCTCGAATCGATCGCCTATGGTGGCGCGCCCTCGGCACCCGAGCTGGTCAGGCGCATCCATAGCGAGCTCGGTGCGCTGCCCGGCAATGGCTGGGGCATGACCGAGACGATGGCGACGGTCACGCATCACGGCGCGGAGGATTATCTCAACCGGCCGAGCAGCGCGGGCCCCCCCGCGCCGGTCGTCGACCTGAAGATCGTCGCGGAGGACGGCGTCACCGAGCTTCCGGTCGGCGAGGTCGGCGAGCTCTGGGCGCGCGGGCCGATGATCGTGAAGGGCTATTGGAACAAGCCGGAGGCGACCGCGACGACGTTCATCGACGGCTGGGTGCGGACGGGGGATCTCGCGCGGCTCGACGAGGAGGGGTTCTGCTACATCGTCGACCGCGCCAAGGACATGATCATTCGGGGTGGCGAAAACATCTATTCGTCGGAGGTTGAGAATGTCCTCTATGCGCATCCCGCGGTCACCGACTGCGCGCTGATCGGGCTGCCTCACCGCACGCTGGGCGAGGAGCCGGTTGCCGTCGTCCACCTCGCTCCCGGTGCGCAGGCGAGCGAGGCGGAACTGCAGGCCTGGGTGCGCGAACGGCTCGCGGCGTTCAAGACGCCCGTCGCCATCCGCTTCGTGCCCGAGACCTTGCCCCGCAACGCGAACGGCAAGATCCTGAAAAAGGACCTGCAATCGCTTTTTGCGGATCGGATTCCGACCACGGCATCATAGTTTAGGGCGATTCGTTCTGCATCTCGCAGGCGGAGCGTCAACACCGCTTGAATGCCGCCCCGATTGTGACAAGGGGAAGGGCAAGCGAGGGGTAACGGCATGGCGAACGACGATTATACGGCCCAGGCGGGTACGGCGGACGTCCATGAGGGAGGGCCGCCGCCCGCTAGGGGCGGGGCAACCACGGAAACCAGCGCGGAAGGAGTGTTCGAACCCCCGATCGGCGTTGGTGTCGAGGATGCGATGCGGATCGCGCAGCGACGCGATCGCCTGCTCGCCGCGCTGACGCTGACCGCCGGAATTGGGCTGGTCATCGCATTGCCGTTCGCGTTGAAGGCAGGGGCGGAGTTCTTCCTGCCGCTGACGACCGCGCTGGTGATCGCCGTCGCACTGATTCCGGTGCTCGAATGGCTCGAACGGCGGGGCGTGCCGTCGCCGATCGCGGCGCTCGCGTGCATTCTGGTGTTCTTGGTCGCGGCCAATGTCGCGATCGCCGCGATCCTCGTGCCGGCAACCGACTTTTTTCGGCTGCTGCCGACACGGCTCGATCGGATCCAGAGCAATCTGGCGCCGCTGCTCGATCTTTATTCGAGCCTCGAGAAATATGTGAACAAGACGCTGCGGCAGGTCGCGTCGACGCCGATCAAGCAGCCTGCAACCGCGGGCGTCGCGGCACCGAGTTCGATCCTCGAATTCGCCGCGACATCCGCGCCGGCGGTCATCGTCCAGCTGCTGTTCGGGATCCTGATCGTGTTCTTCTTCCTGTCCGGCTGGACGGGCATGCGACGGCAGACGATCACGGGCCGCACGAGCTTCGACGGGGCGATGGCGACCGCCCGCGTGATTCAGGACGTGGTCGACGATGTCTCGGCCTATCTCGGCACGATCACCGTCATCAATGTCCTGCTCGGGATCGTGACCGGCACCGCCTTGTGGGCGATCGGCATGCCCTATCCGGCGATGTGGGGCGGGATCGTCGCCCTGCTGAACTACATCCCCTATTTCGGACCCGTGATCGGCGCGTTCCTGCTCGGGCTGGGCGGGTTGATGACCTTTTCGGATATCTGGATGGCGCTGCTTCCCCCGGCATTGATGTACGGGCTGCATCTCGTCGAGGCGAACGCGATCACGCCGTTCATCGTCGGCCACCGGCTGACGATCAGCCCGCTGCTGATCCTGATCTCTCTGAGCTTCTGGGGCTGGGTCTGGGGCACGCTCGGCGCGTTGCTGGCGGTGCCGCTGCTGATCATCATTCAGACCGTGCTGGGCGCAGCGGGGAAGCCCGATATCGCGGGGTTCCTGTTCGAGCATGGCACGCTGGTGCAGCAGAAAAGCGGGCGGAATCGGCGCCGGGGGGACGCGTCCGACGACCAACGTGAAACAGGCGGCTGAATGGGGGTTGACGCTATCCCAACCCTCGCCTAGTTGCCGCCTCCACGCTGTTTCAGCGGGTGTAGCTCAGTTGGTTAGAGCGCCGGCCTGTCACGCCGGAGGTCGCGGGTTCGAGTCCCGTCACTCGCGCCATCGTTCGTCGATGGTGTGAAATAGTGTCTACGACGGTGACGACTGTCAGACCGGTTTGCGGGTGCTGTGCAGAGGTCGTCATTGGGAATGCGGGTGTAGCTCAGTTGGTTAGAGCGCCGGCCTGTCACGCCGGAGGTCGCGGGTTCGAGTCCCGTCACTCGCGCCACCCTAAGGGGTGGCCGAGCCCCCCTTTAAAATATTAGCCGCCGTCCGGACAGTGACCGGGATCAGCGCCCCGTTTCCATCCAGCGCAGCACGGGTTTCAGCGGCGCTATCCAGATCAGCCCTGTGACGAGATAGAATGCCAGCTGGCCCAGCCAGTGCCAGCTGCCGACGATCGTCGACAGGCTGACGATCGCGACGCACCACAGGGTAATCAGCAACAGGATGCCGAGCATCCCGGCGGGTTTGCGCCAGCTAGGTGTCATGGCGTGATCCAGTCCTTGTCTGTGGCGATGGCGTGAAGCGGCACGTCCCAGGCGTCGGGCGTCAGCGCGTCGACCTCCTGGATCGCCAGCGCGATCCCGATTCGCCATGCGTCGGGATGCGCGAGAAATGCGCGGTCGTAATAGCCTGCGCCCTGGCCGATGCGATTGCCGTGACGATCGAACCCCACCAGCGGGGTGAGGATGATGTCAGGGGCGAGCGCAGCGGCATCGGCCGGGGGCTGGTGAAGCCCGAAGGGGCCTGCGATCAGCGCCGCCTCGGTCTCCCACGCGAGAAACCGCATCGGCTGGTCGCAGCGCACGACGTGGGGAAGCGCGATGACGCACCCTGCCTCGACAGCAGCGCGTGCGAACGGCAAGGGATCCGCCTCACCAGCCATCGGAACATAGGAGGCGACGGTCAGGCCGGGCGAAAGCCGGGCCAGGAACGCGTCCGGGACGCGGATCTCGACCGGCGCGGCGGCCGCACGGGCGGCCCGCAATGCGGTACGTAGCGCGGCCTTGTCGCTCACGGGTGCGGATCGATCATGCGGGTATCGTCCGATGACGGGAATGGTGATGTGGCGGGCCCACCATGGCCGTGTGCCGGGTTATCCACTGACGCACGGTACGTCAGGTGGGGACCATATGCTTCGGACCAGGGTCCTAACAGGGACAGCCCCCTATGGATGATGAATAGCCTCAGGGATAATAAAGGCTCGTACCGGGCAGAACCCGCCAAGGCCAATCTAGGCGCTCGGCGGGCTTTGCTCAAGGGCCTGTGCAAGTCCTTCGAGACGATCGGCGATGCGCGTCAGCGCGATCTCGCTGACCGCCGATCCTTCGGGCGGACGATGCGCAGCTTCGTCGAGATCATCGGCGAGCATCAGTGCCACGAACAGCATCGCGCGTTCGGCACTGAGCCCCCCGGCGGCGCGGTCCGCGACCGGCCAGCGTTCGGCGAGCATCGCGCCGAGCAGACGCACGCGCGATTCCTCGCCGTCGCGACACGCCACCGCATGCGGGCGGCCACCGATATCGAGCATGACCTGTGCCATCAGTTGGGGCTCCCGCGGGTGATGACGTCGTCGAGCGCGGCGACCGCCTCCGCCATGCGCGCCTTGAGTGCGGCATGCCGCCTGGCGAGTGCGTCGCCGCTTTCGGCGCGTGCGTGGATCGCGGCTTCGATCCGGCCGATAGCGGCGTCGATCCTGTCGACCGCGGTTGGACCGTCGGGAGGCCTGTCGACGGCCGTCGGCGCGTCGGGAAGAGTATCTGGCATAGATTGCGAGATAGCATGGCCGGGGGGCGCGGCAAGCGGCTTTCGCCCGTGCCGTACACCGTCCATGGTGTTGACAGGGCGCCCCACCGCCCCGCAAAGGCAGCGCGCCCGGAACGGACTCACGGGCGTAGCGGAGATACAGCAATGACGGTCAAGGTTGCGATCAACGGTTTCGGGCGGATCGGCCGGCTCGTTGCCCGCGCGGTTCTGGAGCAGTCGAACGGCGCACTCGAACTCGTCGCGATCAACGATCTCGGCGACGCCAAGTCGAACGCCTGGCTGTTCAAGCGCGACAGCGTTCACGGCAAATATCCGGGCGACGTGTCGGCCGAGGGCAATGAACTCGTCGTCGAAGGCAAGCGCATCCGCGTCACCGCCGAGCGCGACCCCGCGAACCTGCCGCACGCCGAACTGGGCGTCGACATCGTGCTCGAATGCACCGGCTTCTTCACCGACAGGGCAAGCTGCCAGAAGCATCTCGACGCCGGCGCCAAGAAGGTGCTGATCTCGGCACCGGGCAAGAATGTCGACCTGACGGTCGTCTATGGCGTCAACCACGACAAGCTGACGGCCGAGCACACGATCGTGTCGAACGCGTCGTGCACGACCAACTGCCTGGCTCCCGTCGCCAAGGTGCTGAACGACGCGATCGGAATCGAGCGCGGGCTGATGACGACGATCCATGCCTATACCAACGACCAGAAGATCCTGGACCAGATCCACCCGGACCTGCGTCGCGCACGCGCTGCGGCGATGTCGATGATCCCGACCACGACGGGCGCCGCGCGCGCCGTGTCCGAAGTGCTGCCCGAACTGAAGGGCAAGCTCGACGGGTCGGCAATTCGCGTGCCCGTGCCCGACGTCTCACTGATCGACCTGACCTTCACCCCGTCGCGCGACACGACGCGCGAAGAAGTGAACGCGGTGCTGAAGGCGGCATCCGAGAGCGGCCCGCTGGTCGGCGTGCTCGACTGGTCGGACGAGCCGCTCGTCTCGATCGATCTCCAGCATACCCCGGCCTCGTCGACGATCGACAGCCTCGAGACCGCGGTGATCGACGGCAAGCTGGTCCGCGTTGTCAGCTGGTACGACAATGAATGGGGCTTCTCGAACCGCATGGTCGACACGGCCACGGCGATGGCGAAGTTCATCTGAACTTGCGATCCATGTACCCCCTCTTCCGTTCGCTTCGAGCGCAGTCGAGAAGCCGCTTCGCGTGACAGATGGTGTCTCGACTGCGCTCGACACGAACGGGCAGGGGGCGGTGGCCTCGACCTTGAATAGGGCAGGCACGATCGCCGGCATCGCGCGTCACGCCCGCGCGAAAGCCCCGATGGAGGTCATCGACCATGTCGAGATCACCATCGACGCCGGGCTGCATGGTGACTTTCGCGGCTATGTGAAGCCCGGCGGCAGGGGGCGGCGTCAGGTCACGTTGCTCGAACGCGGCGACTGGGATGCCGCGATGGCCGAGGTCGGCTGTGATATTCCCTGGTACGAACGCCGCGCGAACCTTCTCGTCGACGGCTTCGACCTTCCCCAGATACCCGGCACGCGGCTTCGCATCGGCGCGGACGTCGTGCTGGAGGTGACGCGCCACACCGATCCGTGCGAACGGATGGAAGCCCTGGCGCCAGGATTGTTCGCCGCGCTCACGCCCGACTGGCGGGGCGGGGCGTGTACCCGCGTTTTGATGGGCGGCAGAATCGCCGTCGGTGACGAGATCAGGATCGAAGAATCATGAGCAAGCCATTCAAGACACTCGACGACATGGGCGATGTGCAGGGCAAGCGCGTGCTTGTCCGCGAAGACCTCAACGTGCCGATGGCCGAAGGGGCCGTCACCGACGACACGCGCTTGCGGGCGACCGTCGCGACGGTCGGCGAGCTGGCCGACAAGGGCGCGATCGTCCTGATCCTCGCCCATTTCGGCCGCCCCAAGGGCAATCCGAGCCCGGAATTCTCGCTCTCGCAGGTCGTCCGGCCGTATAGCGACGTGCTGGGCCGCGAGGTTCGCTATGTCGACTGGGAGGGCGCGGACGACGCGGTCGCGATGCTCGAACCCGGCAATATCGCGGTTCTGGAGAACACGCGCTTCTTCGGCGGCGAGGAGACGAGTGATCCGGCGGTGGTCGCGCGCTTCGCCAGCCTCGGCGATCTCTACGTCAACGACGCCTTCTCTGCCGCGCACCGCGCGCACGCCTCGACCGAGGGGCTGGCACATGTCCTGCCCGCCTTTGCCGGCCGCGCGATGGAGGCCGAGCTCGACGCGCTCCAGAAGGCGCTGGGAGCGCCGGAGCATCCCGTCGCGGCGGTCGTGGGCGGCGCGAAGGTATCGTCGAAGCTCGACGTGCTGCGGCACCTGGTCACGCGCGTCGATCACCTGATCATCGGCGGCGGCATGGCCAACACCTTTCTCGCGGCGCGCGGCGTCGATGTTGGCAAGAGCCTGTGCGAGCATGAGCTCGCCGCCACCTGCGAACAAATTATGGAGGCTGCCGACAAGGCGAACTGCATCGTCCATCTGCCGTACGACGTGGTCGTTGCGAAAGAGTTCAAGCCGAACCCCGCCACGCGCACGATCAACGTGCACGAGGTCGCAGCGGACGAGATGATCCTCGACGTCGGCCCGGCCGCGGTCGAATCGCTTGGCGACGTCCTGAAGAATTGCCGGACCCTGGTCTGGAACGGTCCGCTCGGCGCGTTCGAGACGCCGCCGTTCGATACCGCCACGGTCGCGCTCGCCAAGACGGCGGCGGCACTCACCGAGGGTGGTTCGCTGGTCTCGGTCGCAGGCGGTGGCGATACGGTCGCAGCGCTCAACCATGCCGGGGTCGCGGATGCGTTTACCTTCGTATCGACGGCCGGCGGTGCGTTCCTGGAATGGATGGAGGGCAAGAACCTGCCCGGCGTCGCCGCGCTGACCCGTTAAGGTATCGGCGCCGGCTCGTTGAGCAGGGGCACGAGCGGCGTGTTCAGGTCGGCCAGGTCGAACGCGCCGGGTTTCGCATAGCGGACGATCCCGGCGCGATCGATGATGTAGTTGGTCGGCAGCGCGCCCATGACGCCGAACGCGCCCTTGATCCGCCGCGCCGATGGTATCGCCAGCGCCGCGAAGACCGGTTTCAGCTTGTACGCCGGGAGCGATTCTTCGGTTGCAACCGCGAAGACGCGCAGGCCATTGCCCTTGCGCAGCCGGTAATAGGTATCGAGCAGCGGCAATTCAGCCTTGCACGGCCCGCACCATGTCGCCCAGAAATTGAGGATGACGACCTGTCCGTGCAGGTCGGTGCTGCTGATCCTGCTGCCGTCGATCAGCGTCATTTCGAACTTTGGCGCCCGGTCGCCGACCTTGATCGTCGCTGACGCGTGGGACGGCGTCATCGCGATTGCCAACGCCAATGCGCTCGCGACTACGCCCTTTGTCGAAACCGTCATCGCCCGCTCTCCCCCCGGAGGTTTTCCCGTCGTCATCCTCGGCGTCCGGGGATGGTGCGTCAATCCGTCCCTGGCGCGCGTTCGAGTACAGTCGAGCAGGGGTTGATCAAGCGCCGCCCCTTGCCTATGTTTAACATGTTAAACGGAGACTCGGATGCTCGGCGTCAGGCTCGATAGCGACCTCGAAGAACGACTCGCGGCGGTCGCCCGCACGCAAGGGCGCAGCAAGAGCGATATCGCACGTGAAGCCGTGCGCCGCTACGTCGAACGCCACGATGAAGCGTTCCTTGCGGAGGCAAAGCGGCAATCGCTCCTCGCTGCCGCACATGATCGACACGCGAAGGACGAAGACTGGGATGCCATGTTCGCGGAGTCCCTGACGTGAAAATTACACGGGGCATGGTCGTGATCGGGGCTGGCAAAGGGGAGTCTTCCCGGAAGCCACGACCGTTCCTCGTCGTTCAGTCAGACCTGTTCGCTGATCATGGCACGGTCTCGCTGTGCCCACTCACCAGCGTCATCACCGGCACCAGCCTCTTTCGCGTGTCGCTCGAGGCGTCGCCCGAGACGGGTCTTCTCTGCGACAGCGAGATTCAGGTCGACAGGCTCGACACGCTCGACCGCAACGCCATCGTCAGGATTATCGGTACGATACCCATCACCACCATGACCCGGGTCGACGACGCGCTGCGCCGCTGGCTCGAACTCTAAGACAGGAATGACCATGACCTCGACGATCACACCGCAAATCAAGACTATCCTCGACAAGTATGAGGCCACGAGTTCGGCGGTAAAGGCGAACCTTGCGCGCATCCTGATGCAGGGCAAGCTCGGCGGTACCGGCAAGCTGGTGATCCTGCCCGTCGACCAGGGTTTCGAGCACGGCCCGGCACGCAGCTTCTCGGTCAATCCGGCGGCCTATGACCCGCATTACCATTATCAGCTCGCGATCGACGCCGGGCTCAGCGCCTATGCAGCGCCGCTCGGCATGCTCGAAGCGGGCGCGGACACGTTCGCCGGGCAGATCCCGACAATTCTGAAGTGCAACAGCTCGAACAGCTGGGCGACGTCGATCGACCAGGCGGTGACCGCGACCGTGGCGGACGCGGTGCGGCTCGGCTCGGCGGCGATCGGCTTCACCATCTATCCGGGCGCGGACCAGTTCTTCGACCTGGTCGAGGAAATCCGCGAGCTGAGCGAAGAGGCCAAGTCGGTCGGCATCGCGACCGTCATCTGGTCCTATCCGCGCGGCGGCGAGCTGACCAAGGACGGCGAGCTCGCGCTCGACGTCGGCGCCTATGCCGCGCACATGGCGGCGCTGCTCGGCGCGCACATCATCAAGACCAAGCTGCCGACCGATCATATCGAGCAGAAGGAAGCCAAGCCGCTTTATGCCGGCACCGACTGGTCCAAGCAGGCCGATCGCGTCCGCCACGTCGTCCAGTCGAGCTTTGCCGGGCGTCGCATCAACGTGTTCTCGGGCGGCGCGTCCAAGGGTGCCGATGCGGTCTTCCAGGATGCACGCGATATTCGTGACGGCGGTGGCAACGGCTCGATCATCGGCCGCAACACCTTCCAGCGTCCGCGCGACGAGGCACTGGCGATGCTCGACCGGATCATCCGGATCTACAAGAACGAGGAATAAGCGCGGCTTCGCCCGTCCGTCATCCCGGCTCTGCGCCGGGGTGACGGGCGCGGCGCGACCCGCTAGGGGCGGGGAATGACCGAAGAAGATCCGCTGGGCCCGCTCGACCCGACATTCGCCGAGAATTTCCGTCGCGACATGCGGCGTCCGCCATGTCAGCTCTATCTCGTCTCGCCGCTCGACGTCGGCGGCGACTTTCCCGAGCGGCTTGCGCGCGCGCTCGACGCCGGGCCGGTGGCCGCGTTTCAGTTCCGCGTGAAGGACATCGACCAACACGCCGCCGCCGCGCTCGGTGCGCCGCTGCGTGCGATCTGTGCCGAGCGCGACGTCGCGTTCATCGTCAACGACGATATCGGGCTGGCGAAGCGGCTCGACGCGGACGGCGTGCATCTCGGGCAGAGCGATGGCGATCCGCGCGAGGCTCGCGCGCAGCTCGGCCCCAATGCGCAGATCGGCGTCACCTGTCACGGCAGCCGGCATCTGGCGATGGAAGCGGGCGAGGCCGGCGCGGACTATGTCGCGTTCGGGGCCTTTCATCCGACCACGACCAAGACCGTCGAGCATCTGGCCGAGCCCGTGCTCCTGTCCTGGTGGTCGACACTGTTCGAAATGCCATGTGTGGCGATCGGCGGGATCACGCCGGACAATGCTGCGGCGCTGGCAGCGGCGGGGGCCGACTTCATCGCGGTGTCGGGCGCCGTCTGGAATGGTGACGAGGTCGCTGCGGTCAAGGCATTCGGCGAGGTGCTCGCCAAGCGCTGAGACCCTGCGTCGCCCTCGGATACCTCAACTGTCGCGCTGCGCCTTGCGGCTCTGGATCCTGACTTTCGTCAGGATGACGGTTTGGGGTGATGGAGGCGCGTTGGCTGGCGTCACGGAAACAACCGTCGTTCCAACCGTTTGATGCAGTAGCGTAACGGTTGGGATGACGAGCATGACGGCATTTGTGACGAAAGCTTCGGTTCTTGCAGGTTGCCTGCTCGCGGCCCTGCCGGCGGTGGCGCAGCCTGTCCCTGCCAAGCCGGTACCGATCGACCGCAACGTACTGCACGTCCAGGTGATCCTCGATCATCTGGGTTTCGGTCCGGGCGTACTCGACGGACGCGGCGGGCAATCGCTCGTGGCCGCGCTCAAAGGGTTTCAAGAGGCCAAGGGGCTGCCGATTACGGGCAAGCCCGACACGCAGACGATGCGCGCGCTGTATCCCTATCGTGCGGCACGGCCGACCGTCACGGTCGCGCTGACGCCCGAGATGCTCGCGGGGCCGTTCGTCAATCCGCTGCCCAAGGACCCGGCGAAGCAGGCCGAGCTTCAGACGATCGGCTACCGGACGGTCATGGAGAAGCTGGGTGAGATGTTCCACACCACGCCCGCGGTGATCATGGCCCTCAACTCGCCGTCGACCAAGCTGTCGGCGGGGACAAAGGTGGTGTTCCCCAACGCTCTGCCGACGTCGCGCGACTATGATCCGAAGTTCCGTCCCGACTGGCGCGCGACGCTCAACATGCTGAACGTCGATGCGAAGCAGCCACAGGCGGATCACGTCGTCGTCGACAAGTCCGACGGCGTGCTGCGGGTGCTCGACGCGAACAACAAGCTGATTGCGCAATTCTCCGCGACGATGGGGTCTAGCCACGACCCGCTGCCGCTGGGGACATGGACGATCAAGGGCTCCGACTATAACCCCAAATTCCACTTCAACCCGGCGCTGTTCTGGGATGCGAAGAAGGGACAGAAGAAGGAGATGCTGCCGCCGGGGCCGAACGGTCCAGTCGGCGTGGTGTGGATGGACCTGTCGAAGGATCATTACGGCATTCACGGCACGCCCAACCCCGAGACGATCGGGCGCGCCGAAAGCCATGGCTGTATCCGCCTGACGAACTGGGACGCGGCAAGGCTATCGATGATGATCAAGCCGGGGACCAAGGCGGTCTTCCAGGCCTGATCGCATGACGCGGACGTTCTGGGTTATTCTCGCGCTGATCGTCCTGGTGGTTGGCGCGTTCGCTTCGATGCTGTCTTTTGGGGATGGCGGGCGACGGTCGGTGGCGTGGCGCGCGTCGTCGCCGACGGCGTCGAACGTCGCGGTCGCGGAGGACGGGGTTGCGGACGCGCCCCGTTCGTTGACGATGCCGGTGCTGGGTGTCCCACGCACCGCGGTCGGCAACAGCTGGAACGATCCGCGCGGCGGCGGGCTGCGCGGGCATCATGGCACCGACATCATGGCGGCGGGCGGCACGCCGGTCGTCGCGGCGGCGCCAGGACGAATCGAGAAGCTGTTCCAGAGCGCGCTTGGCGGGATCACCGTCTATGTCCGGTCACCCGACCGGCGCTGGACCTATTATTATGCGCACCTCGCGGGCTATGCGCCGGGCGTGCGCGAAGGGATGGCGGTCGCGGCGGGGGACCGACTTGGCTATGTCGGCGACACCGGTGACGCGGGCGCAGGCAATTATCACCTGCATTTCGGGGTGAGCCGGATGCAGCCGGGCCAGCGCTGGTGGCAGGGCGAGGAGGTCAATCCCTACCCGCTGCTTGCCCGCGCGCGGCCATCCCGCTAAAGCGCGCGGCTTCGGGTTTCCGCACGGCCTTGCCTGGCGGACGGCCCCTAGCTCTTTCCAGCAGGAATCGGTCATGAAGATCAACGCGGTCGAGATTCGTCCCGGCAACATCCTTGAATATGAAGGCGGCATCTGGCGCGCCGTGAAGATTCAGCACACCCAGCCCGGTAAGGGCGGCGCCTATATGCAGGTCGAGATGAAGAACCTCATCGACGGCCGAAAGAGCAACACGCGCTTCCGCTCCGCCGAGAGCGTCGAGAAGGTCCGGCTCGACACCGTCGACTTCCAGTATCTGTTCCGCGACGGCGACGCGCTGACCTTCATGGACAAGGTCAATTACGAGCAGATCACGCTGGATGCCGACATCCTGGGCGACGCCGCAGCGTTCCTGCAGGACGGCATGGATGTGGTGATGGAGCTCTGGGAAGAGCGGCCGATCTCGGTCCAGCTGCCCGACACGATCGAGGCGCTGATCGTCGAAGCCGATGCCGTCGTGAAGGGGCAGACCGCCTCGTCGTCGTACAAGCCTGCGGTGCTCGAGAACGGCGTGCGCGTGATGGTGCCGCCGCACATCGGTGCCGGCACGCGGATCGTGGTCGATGTCTATGAGCAGGCCTATGTAAGGCGTGCTGATTAAGGCCGAGCGGCCGAGACGGATAGCTTAAGCTATCCGCACGACCCGCCGGCCCGGCCGGCGGGCATGGCCCGGCCGACGACGCGGGCTTTGCCCGCGGCCTGGGTCTGCGGCACTGCCCCACCCCAACCCCTCCCCTGAAGGGGAGGGGCTGAAAGGATTGAAATGCCCAGCCATTCCGGCATCATGACCGTCATCGAGCGCGCCGCCCGCAAGGCCGCGCCGCGCCTGCGCCGCGATTTCAACGAAGTCCAGCAGCTGCAGGTCAGCCGCAAGGGTCCCGCCGACTTTGTCAGCCAGGCCGACCAGCGCGCCGAGCAGACGATCTTCGAAGAGCTGAGCCACGCACGCCCCGACTGGGGCATGTTGATGGAGGAGCGCGGCGAGGTCGCGGGTGATCCCAACAAGCCGCGCTTCATCGTCGACCCGCTCGATGGCACGTCGAACTTCCTCCACGGCATCCCGCATTTCTGCATCTCGATCGCGGTCGAGGAGCCGATGCCGAACGGCAAGCGCGAGGTCACCACCGCGCTGGTGTATCAGCCGCTCACCGACGAGAGCTTCTGGGCTGAGCGAGGCCGCGGCGCGTGGCTGACCGACCAGCGTCTGCGCGTGTCGTCGCGGCGCGATCTAGCCGATTCGCTGATCGCGACGGGTATTCCGTTCCTCGGTCATGGCGATTTCGCGCAGTGGAGCCGGATCTTCGGTGCGGTCGCACCCGAGGTGGCGGGGATCCGCCGTCTCGGCGCGGCGGCGCTCGATCTCGCCTGGCTGGCAGCGGGGCGGTTCGACGGCTTCTGGGAATCGAACCTGAAGCCGTGGGACGTCGCGGCCGGGATGCTGCTGGTCAAGGAAGCCGGCGGCTACGTGACCGACTTCCGCGGTGGCGACCGCGCGATGGAGCGCAACGAGTTCCTCGCGGCGAATGATGCGCTGCATTCGCGGCTGCATAAGCTGGTGGCCGGCGCGCTGCGCTGATGCATTGGGGTCGGTAGGCCGGGCCGGCCTTCCAATTGTCCGTTACCCCAGCGTTTGCTGGGGTGACGGTCTCGCTGGGGGCTCCGACCGGCGCCCGGCGGCTGCTGTCGCTTGCAGAACCATGCAGGTAACGCAGGTTTCCCGCGACGCTCATACAGCTCTTGCGAGTGATTCTCACGGGCCGCCAGCCTTGCCCCACGGGGCCCATCGGCCTAAAGGCTCCCCATCTGTTCGCATCTGCGAGAAGCCATTTGGTCGACCTGTCGCACTATCTTCCGATCCTCCTGTTCCTCGGGGTCGCCATCGCATTGTCGAGCACGTTCGTGTTCCTGCCGATGGCTGTCTCCAGGCTCACCGGGTCGCACAAGCCTACGCCCGAGAAGCTGAGCGAATATGAGTGCGGCTTCCCCGCATTCGAGGATCCGCGCAGCCAGTTCGACGTGCGCTTCTACCTGATCGCCATCCTCTTTATCATCTTCGATCTCGAGGCGGCGTTTCTGTTTCCCTGGGCCGTCTCGGTCTTCACGCTCGGCTGGACCGCGTGGATCTCGATGATGATCTTTATCGGCGAACTGGCCCTCGGCCTCGCCTATGCATGGAAGAAGGGAGCACTCGATTGGGAGTAGAGCTCACATCGCAGCCCGGTTCCGGTCTGCTGGCACCCGCCGGCGGTGGCGCGATCGTGCCGCCCGACCAGGGTTTTTTCGATGGCCTGAACGGTGAATTGACCGACAAGGGTTTCCTGGTCACCTCGACCGAGGAGCTGTTCCAGTGGGCCCGTACCGGCTCGCTGTGGTGGATGACGTTCGGGCTCGCCTGCTGCGCGGTCGAGATGATCCACGTCAACATGCCGCGCTATGATCTCGAGCGCTTCGGTGCCGCACCGCGCGCATCGCCCCGCCAGTCGGACGTGATGATCGTCGCCGGCACGCTGTGCAACAAGATGGCGCCCGCACTTCGCAAGGTCTACGACCAGATGTCGGAGCCGAAATACGTGATCTCGATGGGATCATGCGCGAACGGCGGCGGCTATTATCATTATAGCTACAGCGTCGTGCGCGGTTGCGACCGTATCGTGCCCGTCGACATCTACGTCCCCGGGTGCCCGCCGACTGCGGAAGCGCTGTTGTACGGCATCATGCAGTTGCAGCGGAAGATCCGGCGGTCCGGGAGCATCGAACGGTGAGGGCGCCCGCACCAGCCTATGCCGCCAATGACGGCGTGATCGACGCGGCCCGCGCCGCGCTCGGCGGCATGCTGCTCGACGCGGTCGACAAGGTCGGCGAGGTCGCTCTGCACGTCCGTCGCGAGGACCTGTACGACGTCATGATCGCGCTGCGCGACACGCCGGGGCTTGCCTATCAGCAGCTCATGGAGATCGCCGGCGTCGACTATCCCGATCGTGCCGAGCGGTTCGAGGTCGTCTATTGCATGCTGTCGCTGACGCGGAACCACCGCCTGCGCGTGCATGTCGCGACCGACGAGGACCAGCCGGTACCGTCGGTGACCGACATCTGGCCGGTCGCCGGCTGGCTCGAGCGCGAAGTGTACGACATGTATGGCGTGCTGTTCAGCGGCAACCCGGACCTGCGCCGCATCCTGACCGATTACGGCTTTCGCGGCCACCCGCAGCGCAAGGACTTCCCGCTGACGGGCTATGTCGAGCTGCGCTATTCGGAAGAGGCGAAGCGCGTTGTGTACGAGCCGGTGCAGCTGGCGCAGGATTTCCGCACGTTCGACTTCATGAGCCCGTGGGAGGGCGCCGAATACGTCCTTCCGGGTGACGAGAAGGGCGCACTGCCGCAGGCCAAGGGGGCGCAGACCCCGCTGTCGGCCGATACGATCGTCAAGGCGGATGCGGCGCAGAGCGCGACCAAGGCGCCCGACGCGCCGAGCGAGCCCTATGCGAAGAAGGACGTCCAGAACACCACGCAGAGCGGTGCGGGCGAGCCCGATCCGGGCAACCAGAAGCAGGACAAGCCCGTGGAGTCGGACGTGATCCCGACCAAGGGCGGAGGACAGAACCAGTGAGTCTCTATGTAGAGGAGCTTCTGGGCGAGGGCGATGCGGCCGATCCCACGACCGGCGACGTCACGATCCAGAACTACACGATCAACTTCGGTCCGCAGCATCCGGCGGCGCACGGCGTGCTCCGCCTGGTCATGGAGCTCGACGGCGAGATCGTCGAGCGTGTCGATCCGCATGTCGGGCTGCTTCACCGCGGCACCGAAAAGCTGATCGAGTACAAGACCTACACGCAGGCGCTGCCCTATTTCGATCGTCTCGATTACTGCTCGCCGCTGTGCATGGAGCATAGCTGGGTGCTCGCGGTCGAGAAGCTGCTCGACCTCGAAGTGCCTGAGCGGGCGCAGTATCTGCGCGTGTTCTTCGCCGAGCTGACGCGCATCTCGAACCACATGCTCAACCTCGGCAGCCACGTCATGGACGTCGGCGCGATGACGCCGAACCTGTGGCTGTTCGAGATCCGCGAAGACTGCATGAACTTCTTCGAGCGCGTCAGCGGCGCGCGCATGCATTCCAACTATTTCCGTCCGGGTGGCGTGCATCAGGATGCACCGCTCAAGCTGCTCGCCGATATCGGCGACTGGCTCGACACGCGCCTGCCGCGGCTGTTCGAGGATGCGATTTCGCTCGTCGCCGACAACCGCATCTTCAAGCAGCGCAACGTCGACATCGCGATCGTCAGCCGTGACGATGCGATCAAATGGGGCTTTTCGGGCCCGATGATCCGCGGCTCGGGCATCGCCTGGGATCTGCGCAAGTCGCAGCCCTATGACGTCTATGCCAAGATGGACTTCGACGTGCCGGTCGGCACGCGTGGCGATTGCTATGACCGGTTCATGGTGCGCGTCGAGGAAGTGCGTCAGTCGGCACGGATCATGAAGCAGTGCCTGCGCGACATGCCCGAGGGTCCGATCGCGTCGCTCGACCGCAAGGTCGTGCCGCCCAAGCGCGCTGAGATGAAGCAGTCGATGGAAGCGCTGATCCATCACTTCAAGCTCTATACCGAGGGCTTCCATGTGCCCGCCGGCGACGTCTATGTCGCGACCGAAAGCCCCAAGGGCGAATTCGGCGTGTATCTGGTCGCCGACGGCAGCAACAAGCCGTACCGCTGCAAGATCCGCCCGACCGCGTTTTCGCATCTCCAGGCCTTCGACTTCATGGCGAAGGGTCACATGCTGGCAGATACGACCGCGATCCTCGGCGCGATGGATATCGTTTTTGGTGAATGTGACCGCTGATGGCTGAAGCTCCGAAAATTCCCGACGAGGCAGAGACCCGCGCACGCTGGGGCTCGTTCGCCTGGACGGACGAGAACCAGGTGAAGGCGAACGAGATCCTCGGGCGCTACCCGAAGGGCCGCGAGCAGTCGGCGTCGATCCCGTTCCTCGATCTTGCCCAGCGCCAGGTCGGTGCGGAAACGCAGACCCAGGGCTGGTTGCCGGTGCCGGTGATCGAGTTCGTCGCGCGTCAGATCGGCGTGCCGTACATGCGCGTCTATGAGGTCGTGACCTTCTACACGATGTTCAACCTCGCGCCGGTCGGTCGCTATCACGTGCAGGTCTGCGGCACGACGCCGTGCATGCTGCGCGGGTCGGACGACGTGCTGGCCGCGTGCAAGAACCGGGGCCTCGTCAAGGGCGGTACGACGCCGGACGGCATGTTCACGCTGACCGAGGTCGAGTGCCTGGGCACCTGCGCGAACGCGCCGATGGTTCAGATCAACGACGATAACTTCGAAGATCTCGACTACGACAAGACGACCGAAATCCTCGAGGCGCTTGCCAGTGGCGGCACGCCGACGCCGGGGCCGCAATTCGGCCGCCGCGCGAGTTGCCCCGAAGGCGGCCCGACCTCGCTCAAGGCGATGGTCGACGCGAACCACGATTACCGGGGGGAGTGGGCCTGATGCTCGCCGACAAGGACCGCATCTTCACCAACGTCTACGGTTTTCAGCCGTGGAATATCGACGCGGCGATCATGCGCGGCGATTGGGACAATACCAAGGACCTGATGGCGCTCGGCCAGGACGCGATCATCGATGTGATGAAGGCGTCGGGTCTGCGTGGCCGTGGCGGGGCAGGGTTCCCGACCGGCACGAAATGGTCGTTCATGCCCAAGGAGCCAAAGCCCGACCGGCCGAACTTCCTCGTCATCAACGCCGATGAATCCGAGCCGGGCAGCTGCAAGGATCGCGAGATCATCCGTCACGATCCGCACAAGCTGATCGAGGGCGCGCTGATCGCCGGGTTCGCGATGCGCGCGCGCGCCGCCTACATCTACATCCGCGGCGAATATATCCGCGAGGCGGAGACGCTGTTCGCAGCCGTCGCCGAGGCATATGATCGTGGCTTCGTCGGCAAGAATGCGTGCGGTTCGGGCTACGACTTCGACGTGTTCGTTCACCGTGGTGCGGGCGCGTACATCTGCGGCGAAGAGACCGCGATGCTCGAAAGCCTCGAGGGCAAGAAGGGCCAGCCGCGCCTCAAGCCGCCATTCCCGGCGGGCGCAGGCCTCTATGGCTGCCCGACGACCGTCAACAACGTTGAGTCGATCGCGGTCGCACCAACGATCCTGCGGCGCGGTGCGGCCTGGTTCTCGAGCTTCGGCGCAGAGAACAACCGCGGCACCAAGCTGTTCCAGATCAGCGGGCATGTGAACAAGCCCTGCGTCGTCGAGGAAGAGATGAGCATCTCGTTCCGCGACCTGATCGAGACGCATTGCGGCGGTATTCGGGGCGGCTGGGACAATCTGCTCGCGGTGATCCCGGGCGGCTCATCGGTGCCATTGGTGCCCGCCGCGCAGATCATGGACTGCGCGATGGATTTCGATGGCCTGAAGGCGGTCGGCTCGGGCCTCGGCACCGCGGCGATCATCGTCATGGACAAGTCGACCGACATCGTCCGCGCGATCAGCCGCATCTCCTACTTCTACAAGCATGAGAGCTGCGGCCAGTGCACGCCGTGCCGCGAAGGCACCGGCTGGATGTGGCGCGTGATGGAGCGGATGCGCACCGGCGACGCCGAGCTGTCCGAGATCGACATGCTCCAGCAGGTCACCAAGCAGGTCGAGGGTCACTCGATCTGCGCGCTCGGCGACGCCGCAGCCTGGCCGATCCAGGGCCTGATCAAGCATTTCCGCCCAGAGATGGAACGCCGTATCCGCGAACGTGGTGGTGACACCGCGCCGATGATGGAAGCCGCAGAGTAATGCCCTTAGTCAAAGTCGATGGCGTAGAGATTGAGGTGCCGCAGGGTGCCACCGTGCTGCAGGCGTGCGAGCTTGCCGGCAAGGAGATCCCGCGTTTCTGTTACCACGAGCGCCTGAGCATCGCCGGCAATTGCCGGATGTGCCTGGTCGAGGTGAAGCCCGGTCCGCCCAAGCCGCAGGCGTCGTGCGCGCTGCCGGCGGCGGACAAGCAGGAGATCTTCACCAACTCGCCGATGGTCAAGAATGCCCGCGAGGGCATTATGGAATTCCTGCTGATCAACCATCCGCTCGATTGCCCGATCTGCGATCAGGGCGGCGAGTGCGATCTGCAGGATCAGTCGGTCGCCTATGGCCGCGGCCATTCGCGCTATGACGAGAACAAGCGCGCGGTCACCGAGAAATATATGGGGCCGATCGTGAAGACGGTCATGACCCGCTGCATCCAGTGCACGCGCTGCATCCGCTTTGCCGAGGAAGTGTCTGGCGTCGAGGAGATCGGTGCGATCTTCCGCGGCGAGGACATGCAGATCACCTCGTATCTCGAGAATGCGGTCAAGAGCGAGCTGTCGGGCAACGTCGTCGATCTGTGCCCGGTCGGCGCGCTGACCTCGAAGCCTTACGCGTTCGAGGCGCGTCCGTGGGAACTCCGCAAGACGCTGACGATCGACGTCATGGACGCGGTCGGCACCAACATCCGGCTCGACAGCCGTGGCCGCCAGGTGCTGCGCTGCGTGCCGCGGATCAACGAGGACGTGAACGAGGAGTGGGCGACCGACAAGACGCGCCACGCGATCGACGGTCTCGTGCGTCGTCGCCTCGACAAGCCCTATGTCCGCGTGAACGGCAAGCTCCAGCCCGCGACCTGGGACGAGGCCTTCGCGGCAATCAAGGCGGTTGATGCCGGGTCGAGCGTGGCCGCGGTCGCGGGCGATCTGGTCGACTGCGAGACGATGTACGCCGCCAAGGCGCTGCTCGCGAAGATGGGCTCGACGATGCTCGAGGGCCGCCAGACCGGCATGGCCTATGACGCGTCGAGCATCGCTGCGGTCAATTTCAACACGACGATCGCCGGCACCGAGCGTGCCGATGCGATCCTGCTGGTGGGCACCAACCTGCGCTGGGAAGCGCCGCTGGTGAACACGCGGGTCCGCAAGGCTATCAAGAAGGGCGCGAAGGTCTACGCGATCGGGCCCGAGACCGAGCTGACCTACAAGGTCGAGTGGCTCGGCGACGATCTGGCGCTGCTCGGCAATCTGCCCGACGCGGTGACCGAGGCGTTCGGCAAGGCCGAGCGTCCGATGGTGATCGTCGGTGGCGCGGCGCTGAAGGGTGGCCACGGCGCCGCACTGAAGCTCGTCGACACGCTGGGCCTCGTCAAGGACGGCTGGAACGGCTTCAACGTCGTCCATATGGCCGCGTCGCGGATGGGCGGGCTGATGCTCGGCTATGCGCAGACGGGCGGGATCGCCGACGTGATGGGGGCGAAGCTCGGCTTCTTCCTCGGCGCGGACGAGGTCGATTTCAGCCAGTTCGCGGGCTTCAAGGTGTTCGTGGGTCATCACGGCGACAAGGGGGCGGCAGCTGCCGACGTCATCCTGCCGGGCGTGACCTATGCCGAGAAGTCGGGAACCTGGGTCAACCTCGAGGGTCGCGTCCAGCGCGGCGAGCGTGCGGTGTTCGCGCCCGGCGATGCGCGCGACGACTGGTCGATCTTCCGCGCGCTGTCCGACACGCTCGGCCATACGCTGCCGTTCGACAGCTTCGAGGGGCTGCGCGAAGAAATGTTCGCTGCCGTTCCTGCGCTGCGTCACCAGGCGCTCGCAACGTTCGAGTGGAATCCGCCGTCGCTCGGCGGTGCGGGCGAAGGGGTTCTGGCCGGCTATCCGATCAAGGACTTCTACCTGACCAACGCGATCTGCCGCGCATCGCCGACGATGCAGCGTTGCTCGGCTGAACTTCTCCACGGGGAAGACTTTGCGGAGGCAGCCGAATGATCTCCTGGTTCGAATCCTCGCTCGGTTACGACTGGGCGTTCTTCCTCGCGACGATCATCGACATTCTCGCAATCGCGCTGCCGGTGATGCTGGCGGTCGCGATGATCATCTATGCCGATCGCAAGATCTGGGCGGCGATGGCGCTTCGGCGTGGTCCAAACGTGGTGGGTCCGTTCGGCCTGCTGCAGAGCTTTGCCGACGGCCTGAAGGTGTTCCTGCAGGAGACGATCGTCCCGGCAGCCGCCAATCGCGCGCTGTTCCTGCTGGCGCCGATCATCACCTTCACGGTCGCGCTGATCGTCTGGGCGGTGATCCCGTTCCAGCCCGGCGTCGTGCTCGCGGACATCAATGTCGGCTTGCTCTACGTGCTCGCGGCGTCGTCGCTCGGCGTGTACGGGATCATCCTCGCGGGCTGGGCGTCGAACTCGAAATATCCGTTCTACTCGGCGCTGCGTGCGGCCGCGCAGATGGTCAGCTACGAAGTCGCGATCGGGTTCATCCTGATCTCGGTCGTGCTGTGGTCGGGCACGTTCAACCTGTCCGGCATCGTGACCGCGCAGCAGAACATGTTCGGGCTGCACATCAACGGCTATATCGTCAATCCGCTGCTGTTCCCGATGGCGGTGATGTTCTTCATCTCGAGCCTCGCGGAAACGCAGCGTGCACCGTTCGATCTGACCGAGGCGGAGAGCGAGCTCGTCGCCGGTTACCAGACCGAATATTCGTCGATGGCGTTCGCGCTGTTCTGGTTGGGTGAGTACGCCAACGTCATCCTGATGTGCGCGCTCAACGCGACGCTATTCTGGGGTGGGTGGCTGCCGCCGGTCGACTGGGCGCCGCTGTATTACGTGCCCGGGATCATCTGGCTGTTCGCCAAGATCCTGTTCTTCTTCTTCCTGTTCAGCTGGGTGAAGGCGACCGTTCCGCGTTATCGCTATGATCAGCTGATGCGGCTCGGCTGGAAGATTTTCCTGCCCGTCTCGCTGTTCTGGGTTTTCCTCGTGTCGGGCGTGTTGATGCTGACGCGCGTTGGAGTGGGTTCATGAGCGTTGCTCAGATCATCAAGTCGTTCACCCTGTGGGAATTCGTGAAGGCGCACGCGTTGACGCTTCGCTATTTCTTCAAGGAAAAGGCGACGATCAACTATCCGTACGAGCGTAACCCGGTGTCCCCGCGGTTCCGCGGTGAGCATGCGCTGCGTCGTTATCCCAATGGCGAAGAGCGGTGCATCGCGTGCAAGCTGTGCGAGGCCGTGTGCCCCGCCCAGGCGATCACGATCGAGGCCGAGCCGCGCGACGACGGCTCGCGCCGCACGACGCGCTACGACATCGACATGACCAAGTGCATCTATTGCGGCCTGTGCGCCGAGGCGTGCCCGGTCGATGCGATCGTCGAGGGTCCGAATTACGAATTCTCGACCGAGACGCGCGAAGAGCTGATCTACGACAAGTCGAAGCTGCTCGATAACGGCGATCGCTGGGAAAGCGCGATCGCGGCGAACCTTGCCGCCGATGCGCCGTACCGTTAAGCGAGCGCCGCGATGACACAGATTAACTCCGTCATCCCAGCGCAGGCTGGGATCTCCCCGTTTCCGAGCGCGCCCGCGCGGCGTGAGACCCCGGCGTTCGCTGGGGTGACGAGGACCTCATGATCCAGGCCTTAGCCTTTTATCTCTTCGCTTTCGTCGTCGTCCTGTCGGGCGCCATGACGATCGCGTCGCGCAATCCGGTCCATTCGGTGATGTGGCTGATCCTCGCCTTCTTCAACGCGGCGGGTCTGATGATCCTCGTCGGGGCCGAGTTCATCGCGATGCTGCTCGTCATCGTCTATGTCGGCGCGGTCGCGGTGCTGTTCCTGTTCGTTGTCATGATGCTCGACATCGACTTTGCCGAGATGCGTGCCGGCGTGGCACGGTACTTCGGTATCGGGCTGGCGCTCGCGGTCGCACTCGCAGCCGAGGTGATGATCGCGATCGGCGCGTGGAGCACGGGGCCGATCCAGCTCGCGCGGCGCGCGGCGCCGATCGATGCGCGGGTGCCCAACATCCAGGCGATCGGCAATCTGCTCTACACGCGCTATCTGTTCGTGTTCGAGGCGGCCGGGCTCGTCCTGCTCGTCGCGATGATCGGTGCGATCGTGCTGACGCATCGCCAGCGTGGCGGCGTGAAGGCGCAGAACATCAGCCGTCAGAACGCACGCCGTCCGCAGGACGCAACGCGCAACACGCGCCCGGTCGTCGGGCAGGGAGTCGAACTGTGACGATCGGTCTCGTCCACTACCTCGTCGTCGCGGCGATCCTGTTCACCATGGGGGTGCTCGGCATCTTCCTGAACCGCAAGAACCTTATCGTCATCCTGATGGCGATCGAGCTGATCCTGCTCGCGGTGAACATCAATCTCGTCGCCTTCTCGGCCTTCCTCAACGATCTCGTCGGACAGGTGTTCGCGATGTTCGTGCTGACGGTCGCGGCGGGTGAGGCCGCGATCGGCCTGGCCATCCTGGTCATCTATTTCCGCGGTCGCGGCACCATTGCGGTCGACGACGTCAACCGGATGAAGGGGTAATACGGTTGATCCAGCTTATCGTCTTCCTGCCGTTACTGGCCGCGATCGTTGCCGGGTTCGGCAATCGCGCGATCGGCAACGTGCCGGCGAAAATCGTCACCACGGCCGCGTTGTTCGCGTCGTGCCTGTTGTCATGGCCGATCTTCCTCGGCTTCATGGCGGGCACCAGCAGCGCGACCGTCGAGCCGTTGCTCAACTTCATCCAGTCGGGCGACGTGAACGTCGCGTGGTCGCTGCGCGTCGATGCGCTGACCGCGGTGATGCTCGTCGTCGTCACGTCGGTGTCGGCTCTCGTCCATCTGTATAGCTGGGGCTATATGGATGAGGATCCCGACCAGCCGCGCTTCTTCGCGTATCTGTCGCTGTTCACCTTCGCGATGCTGATGCTCGTGACCGCGAACAATCTCGTCCAGATGTTCTTCGGCTGGGAAGGGGTGGGCCTCGCGTCTTACCTCCTGATCGGGTTCTGGTTCCGCAAGCCGTCGGCCAGCGCTGCCGCGATCAAGGCGTTCGTCGTCAACCGCGTCGGCGATCTTGGCTTCATGCTCGGCATCTTCGGCACGTTCCTGGTGTTCGGCACGGTCTCGATCCCCGAGATCCTGGCCGCGGCGCCCGGCATGGCCGGATCGACGATCGGCTTCCTCGGCTACCGCTTCGATACGATGACGGTGCTCTGCCTGCTGCTGTTCGTCGGCGCGATGGGCAAGTCGGCACAGCTCGGCCTGCACACCTGGCTGCCGGACGCGATGGAAGGCCCGACCCCGGTGTCGGCGCTGATCCACGCGGCGACGATGGTCACCGCGGGCGTGTTCATGGTGTGCCGCCTGTCGCCGATGTTCGAGATGAGCCCGGTCGCGCTGACCGTGGTCACCTCGGTCGGAGCCGCGACCTGCCTGTTCGCCGCCACTTGCGGCCTCGTCCAGACCGACATCAAGCGCGTCATCGCCTATTCGACCTGTTCGCAGCTCGGCTACATGTTCTTCGCAGCCGGTGTCGGCGCGTACGGCGCGGCGATGTTCCACCTGTTTACGCATGCCTTCTTCAAGGCGCTGCTGTTCCTGGGTGCCGGCTCGGTGATCCATGCGATGCACCACGAGCAGGACATGCGCTATTATGGCGGCCTGCGTAAGAAGATCCCGGTGACCTTCTGGGGCATGATGGCGGGTACGCTCGCGATTACCGGCGTTGGCATCCCCGGCATCTTCGGCAACACCGCATTCGGGTTCGCAGGCTTCCATTCGAAGGATGCGATCATCGAGGCGAGCTGGGCCGCGGGTCAGCCGGGCGTGTGGTTCGTCGGCGTGCTCGTCGCATTGCTCACCAGCTTCTATTCGTGGCGCGTGATGTTCCTCACCTTCTGGGGCAAGCCGCGCTGGGCCGCTTCGGAGCATATCCAGCATGCGCTCCACGACGCTCATGGTCACGACGACCATGCGCACGACGCGCATCATGTCGACGATCACCACGCGAACCCGGCAAAGGCCGAGGACGCAGGCCATGCGCCGCACGATCATCACGATGCCGCGCATGCGGTGGCCGAGGGCGATGGCGGGTATCACCCACATGAGAGCCCGCTGCCTATGCTCATCCCGCTGATCGTCCTGTCGATCGGCGCGGTGCTCGCGGGCTTCGTGTTCCACGGTTACTTCATCGAGCCGAGCGCGGGCGAAGAGTTCTGGAAGGGCGCACTCGCGTTCCGCGAACATCTGATGCACGAGATGCACGGCGTGCCGCTCATCATCAAGCTGTCGGCGACGATCGCGATGCTGCTCGGCCTGCTGACCGCCTGGTACGCCTATATCAAGAACCCGTCCTTCCCGGGCAAGGTGATCGAACAGTTCGGCGTGCTCTACGACTTCCTGCTGCATAAGTGGTATTTCGACGAGCTATACGACCTGATCTTCGTCCGCCCTGCCTTCGCGATCGGCCGCTTCCTGTGGCACCGCGGTGACGAGAAGACGATCAACCGGTTCGGCCCCGACGGGTCGGCCTGGCTGGTCCAGGTCGGCGCGCGCGTCGCCGGCCGCTTCCAGACGGGATATCTCTACACCTATGCCTTCGTCATGCTGATCGGCCTGACAGCCGCCGTAACCTGGGCGATCGGACTCTATTGATGACCGGCTTTCCTATCCTCTCCGTCCTGATCGCGGTCCCGATGATCGCGGCTATCGCGTGCCTGTTCGTCTCGGCGAACACGGCCCGGATGCTCGCGCTGGCGGCGACGCTGATCGACTTCGTACTCGGCATTATGCTGTGGATGAACTTCGACATCGGCGGCGCGCAGTGGCAGTTCGTCGAACATGCCCCCGGCATCTTCGGGCCGTTCGGCTGGTCGCTCGGTATCGACGGCTTCGCGCTGATGCTGATCATGCTCAGCGTGTTCCTGATGCCGATCTGCATCGGTGCCAGCTGGCGCTCGATCACGACGCGCGTGCCGGAATATATGGCGGCGTTCCTGTTCACCGAAGTGCTGATGATCGGCACGTTCGCGGCGCAGGACCTGTTCCTGTTCTACGTGTTCTTCGAAGCCGGCCTGATCCCGATGTACCTGATCATCGGCATCTGGGGCGGCGCAAACCGGATCTACGCGTCGTACAAGTTCTTCCTGTACACGCTGCTCGGCTCGGTCCTGATGTTCATCGCGATGCTGTACATGGCGAAGACCGCCGGTACGACCAGCATCCCGGCGCTGCTGAACTACGACTTCCCGGCGCATGTGCAGACGTGGCTGTGGCTGGCGTTCTTCGCGTCGTTCGCGGTCAAAATGCCGATGTGGCCGGTCCATACCTGGTTGCCCGACGCGCACGTGCAGGCGCCGACCGCAGGGTCGGTGATCCTGGCCGGCGTGCTGCTGAAGCTTGGCGGATACGGCTTCCTGCGCTTCCTGCTGCCGATGTTCCCCGAAGCCTCGGGCCAGTTGACCTGGCTGATCTTCGGTCTGTCGGCGGTCGCGGTGATCTACACGTCGCTGGTCGCGCTCGTGCAGTCGGACATGAAGAAGCTGATCGCCTATTCGTCGGTCGCGCATATGGCGATCGTCACGATCGGTCTCTTCGCGTTCAACCGCCAGGGTATCGAAGGCGCGATGATCATGATGCTGAGCCACGGGCTGGTATCGGGTGCATTGTTCCTGTGCGTCGGCGTGATCTACGACCAGCTCCATACGCGCGAGATCTCCCGCTATGGTGGTCTGGCGATCAACATGCCGCGCTATGCGATCTTCTTCCTGTTCTTCACCATGGCGTCGATCGGTTTGCCGGGCACCAGCGGCTTCGTCGCCGAGTTCCTGTCGCTGATGGGCACCTATCAGGTCTCGACCTGGACGGCGCTGCTCTGCACGACGAGCATCATCCTCGGCGCAGCGTACATGCTGTATCTCTACCGTCGCGTGGTCTTTGGCGAGATCAAGTCGGACGAGGTTCGCGGCATGGTAGACCTGTCGGCGCGCGAATTCTGGTTGCTCGCGCCGATCGCAGCCGTCGTGCTGTGGATGGGCGTCTATCCCGAGAGCTTCCTCGCGCCGATGCGCAAGGATGTCAGCGTCCTGCTCGCGCGCGTCGACCGCGCCAAGCCGGCCAGCGATTCGAACCCAACTGCGGGGAAGCCCGCCACCGTGCATGAAGCCGCGCACGGGGAGGCACACTGATGGAATACGCCGCTAACATCGCAATGACGCTGCCCGAGCTGGTGCTGGCGCTGGGCGCGATCGCGCTGATGCTCGTCTCGGCCTGGGGCGGGGACACGTCGACGCGCGCCGTGTCGATCGCCTCCGTGTTCGTCTTGGTCGGCGCCGGGATCGCGTTGGTCGGCCCGGCATCGTCGGGCGGCTATGCGTTCGACGGCCTCTACCGTGCCGATGCGTTCGGTGCCTTTGCCAAGGTGCTGATCTATATCGCCTCCGCGGTCGCTATCATGATGGCGCCGAGCTTCTTCGCGCGGTCACAGGGCGAGGATCTTCGTCCCGAATACCCCGTGCTGATCCTGCTGTCGGCCTGTGGCATGGGCATCATGGTCTCGGCCAGCGACATGCTGACGCTCTATGTCGGTCTCGAGCTGCAGAGCCTTGCGGCGTACGTCCTCGCCAGCTTCATGCGGCGCGACGGGCGCTCGGCCGAGGCGGGTCTGAAGTATTTCGTGCTCGGCGCGCTCGCCAGCGGCATCCTGTTGTACGGCATCTCGCTGGTCTACGGTTTCAGCGGCACGACATTGTTCTCGGGCATCGCCGACGCCTATGCCGGGACCAAGTCGCTTGGCTTGCTGTTCGGTCTGGTGTTCGTCTTCGCAGGGCTTGCATTCAAGATCAGCGCAGTGCCGTTCCACATGTGGACGCCCGACGTCTATGAAGGCGCACCGACCCCGGTCACCGCCTTCTTCGCCTCGGCTCCCAAGGTCGCGGCAATGGCGATGGCGGTGCGCGTCGCGATCGAGGCAATGGGGCCGGCAACGGACCAGTGGCGCCAGATCGTGATCTTCGCGGCGCTCGCCTCGATCATCCTCGGCGCGGTCGCCGCCATCGGCCAGACCAACGTCAAGCGCCTGCTGGCCTATTCGTCGATCAACAATGTCGGCTTCGCACTGATCGGTCTCGCTGCAGGGACGCCGGAAGGTGTGTCGGGCGTGCTGATGTATCTGACGATCTATGTCGCGATGACCTTGGGCTCGTTCCTGGTCGTGCTGCAGATGCGCGGCGATGACGGGCAGCCGGTCGAGACGATCGCGAGCCTGGCGGGCATGTCGCGGACGCGGCCGGGGCTTGCCGCCGCACTCGCGATCTTCATGTTCAGCCTTGCCGGTATTCCGCCGCTGTTCGGCTTCTATGCGAAGTTCGCGGTGTTCAGTGCGGCAGTCGATGCAGGCCTCTTCCCGCTCGCCGTGGTCGGCATCGCGGCATCGGTGATCGGCGCCTATTATTACCTGCGCGTCGTCAAGACGATGTACTTCGACGATCCGGCACCCGCCTTTGCGCCGATGGAGAACAAGGTCGAGGGCGGGTTGATCGCGCTGGCGGCGGTATTCGTCTCGCCGGCCGGCTATCTGCTCATCCCCGTGCTCGGCGCATGGACGATGGCGGCAGCGCGGGCGTTGTTCTGAGCATTATCCGTACCGTTGCGGAGACAGGATCGACCAATGCCGACCTGCTGGCGCTGGCTCGCACCGGCGCCGATGACGGCCTCTGGCTGAGGGCGGTTCGGCAGACTGCAGGACGCGGCCGGCAGGGGCGGGAATGGTCGTCCCCCGACGGCAATCTCTATGCGAGCACGCTGGTGCGGTTGCGCCTGGGCGATCCGCCCGCCGCCAGCCTCGCGCTCGTCGCGGCAGTCGCGTTGTATGAGGCCGTGTCGACCTTCGTCGTTGCCGGTATCCGACAGGGAACCACGGACTCGAGCGCGACGCTGCTGCTCAAATGGCCGAACGACCTGTTACTTGCCGATGCCAAGCTGTCCGGCATCCTGCTCGAGCGCGCGGACGATGCGGTCGTCGTTGGTTTCGGCGTCAATATCGCGCACCATCCCGAGTTGGCCGATCGCAAGACGACTGATCTCACGGTGCACGGCGTCGTCGTTGAGCCCGCGTCGTTCCTCGACATCCTTGCCGACGGGTTTGCGCGCTGGGTCGCGCGCTGGCGGACGGAGGGGCTGGCGCCGGTCCGCGCGCGCTGGATCGATTGCGCGCATCCGGCGGGCACCCCGCTGACCGCTCGGCTCGCCGACGGCGACGCGGTCGAGGGGCTGTTCGTGGGGCTCGATAGCGATGGCGCGTTGATCCTGCGCACCGCGACGGGCGAGCGTCGTGTCATCCACGCCGCCGACATATTCCTGCTGTGATGCGGCGCGTCATCGCCATCGCCGCGGGTCTCGACTATGCACTATCCGCACGGAAAGGTTGAAGGTCCCCGCATGCTGCTCGCCATCGATGCCGGCAATACCAATGTCGTGTTCGCGCTCGTCGAGAAGGGCGTCATCGTCGCGCGGTGGCGGATCGCGACCGATCCGCGTCGTACCGCGGACGAGTATGCGGTGTGGCTGAGCCAGCTGATGCAGCTTGGCGGGCATGACCGAGGCGCGGTCGAGGGCGTGATTATCGCAACGGTGGTGCCGCGCGCGCTGCACAATTTGCAGGTGCTGGCGTCGAAATATTTCGCGACCGAGGCGCTGATCGCCGGTCGTGCCCCGGTCGAATGGGGGATCGCAATCGATGTCGACGAGCCGGCATCGCTCGGCGCTGACCGTGCGGTCAACACGATCGCCGCGCATGCGCTGCACGACGGCGACCTGATCGTCATCGATTTCGGCACCGCGACCACGTTCGACCTCGTCGACTATCGCGGCGCGTACAAGGGCGGCATCATCGCGCCGGGAATCAACCTGTCGCTCGACGCGCTGGTCACCGCTGCCGCCAAATTGCCGCGGATCGCGATCGAGGCGCCCGCCGATACCAGCGTGATCGGGCTGAACACGGTCTCGCAGATGCACATCGGCATCTATTGGGGCTATGTCGCGATGATCGAGGGGCTGGTCGCGCGGATGAAGGCCGAGGTCGGGCGTCCGGTCAAGGTCATCGCGACCGGCGGACTTGCGACCCTCTTCGAAAAACAGACCGACGTGTTCGACGTCATCGAGGCCGACCTGACGATCCAGGGGCTGGCGATGATGTGGGACCGTCACCATATCTAGGGCCATTGGGCTCGCGCCAACCGGCCTGCGGGCCACATTCCCCTGTAATCCTGAAAGTAATCAATGACTCCGAAGAACGAACTCCTTTTCTGTGGCCTTGGCGGCTCCGGCGAAATCGGCATGAACGTCAACCTGTATGGCTGCCAGGGCAAATGGGTGATGGTCGATCTCGGCATCACCTTTGCCGATCCGCAATATCCCGGCGTCGACGTCATCCTGCCCGACCTGTCCTTCATCGAGGAGCGGATCGACGATCTGCTCGGCATCGTGATCACGCACGGCCATGAAGACCATATCGGATCGCTGCCCTATCTTGCCGAAGACCTGGGCGTGCCGATCTATGCGACGCCGTTCACGATGGGGCTGGTCCGCGGCAAGCTCGAGGAAGAGGGGATCGCCAACCGCGTGAAGCTCAAGATGATCCCGATGGGCGGCAACTTCCAGCTCGGGCCGTTCGGCTTCACCTTCGTCGAAATGTCGCATTCGATTCCCGAGGCGAACGCGCTGCTGATAGACACGCCCTATGGTCGCGTGTTCCACACCGGCGACTGGAAGCTCGACAAGAACCCGGTGATCGGCAATCCGACCAAGCCCGAAGGCTTCATGGCGATCGGCGACAAGGGCGTCGACGTCCTGGTCTGCGATTCGACGAACATCTTCAACACCACCGCGTCGGGGAGCGAGAGCACAGTCCGCAAGGGCCTGTTCGAAGAGGTCAGCAAGGCCAAGGGCCGGGTGATGATCACCAGCTTCGCGTCGAATGCTGCTCGGCTCCACACGTTCGGCGAAGTGGCGAAGGAAACCGGGCGCAAGCTGTGCGTCACTGGACGCTCGCTCGACCGGATCATCAAGGTCGCGCGTGCGACGGGGTATCTGAAGGATTTCCCCGAGACGATCGATCCCGACACCGCGATGCGGCTGCCCAAGAACAAGGTCCTGATCATCGCCACCGGCGGGCAGGGCGAGGAGCGCGCTGCGCTCGCGCGGGTCGCCAATGGCAGCCATACGATCACGCTCGAGGCCGATGACACGGTGATCTTCTCGTCGAAGCAGATCCCCGGCAACGAGGTTCAGATCGGCCGCATCCAGAACACGCTGGCCGCCAAGGGCATCCGGATGGTGACCGAGCGCCAGGCGCACGTCCACGTCTCGGGCCATCCCGGCCAGCCGGAACTCGCGCAGATGTACGAGTGGCTGCGTCCCGACACGCTGATCCCGACGCATGGCGAGATGCGCCACATGATGGAACATGCGCGCTTTGGGCTGGAGCAGGGGATTCCCCGTGCGCTGGTGCAGAGCAACGGCGACATCGTCCGGCTGGCGCCCAAGGGGCCGGTCAAGATCGGCAATGCGACGGTCGGCCGCCTGGTCCTCGACGGTGACGTGATCCTGCCGGCGGACGGCACTACGCTCAATGAGCGTCGCAAGCTGGCGATCAACGGCCAGATTTCGGTCGCGGTAGCGATCGGCAAGGACGGGCGGATGCTCGGCCAGCCGCAGGTCCGCGTTCAGGGCGTGCCGGTGGAGGAAGATCGTGCCGCGTTCGTCGCGGATGCGGTCCAGGCGGTTGCCGACACCGTGCGGGGCGGCAAGCGCGATATCGACAAGATGCGTGAGCAGGTCCGGCTTGCGGTCCGCAAGGTCTCGACGCGCTGGACCGGCAAGAAGCCGATCGTCGACGTTCTGCTGATCGAAGGCTGAGCCGATGCGCTGGACCTCGGCACTCGCGATCTACGTCCTGTTCTGGGCGTTCTCGGTGTTCCTGGTCCTGCCATTCGGTGTGCGGACGACGCGTGAGGTCGGGGGCGAAACCGTCCCCGGCCAGTCCGAGAGTGCGCCGCATGATTTCCACGCCGGCCGGGTCGCCTGGCGCGTGACGATCGTCGCAACGACGCTGTTCGTGCTGTTCCAGCTGAATTACGCTTACGGCTGGATCACGCCGCAGATGTTCGACCTGTTCGACACACGCGACATGGTCCGCCGCTAGCGCGACCGGGGCGGGCGCCCCCTTTAGCGGAGGCGTTCGATCGCCTGTGCGAGCGCCACGTAGAGTTTGCCCATATCCGACGAGAGCAGGGTGACACCGAGCGGTGAGCCGTCGCGCTGTGCCAGGATCGCGCGCAACATCGATTCGAAGTCGTGGATGTAGCGGTTCACCATTTCGCGGAAGCCCGCATCGTCGTCATACAGGTTCGCGATCGACCGGGCGTCGTTCGTATCGAGGATGCGCACCGCACGGCGGGTGAAGACGCCGCGATCGCCCTTGAGATAGGCGGCCCAGGCGCTGTCGGCGACTTCGGGCGCGAACGCCTTGGCGATGTCGATCGAGGCCGAATTTAGCGATTCAATGAGCAGCGAGACCCGCCGCGCGAACGTGTCGCGGTCGGCGGTTTCGCGGTCGTTGCGCGCCTCTTCGAGTCGGGTTTCGACGACCGCTGTCTGCTGTGCGATCGCCTCGACCTGTGCCGCCAGCCGCTCGGTCGCGCGCGTCGTCGCGTCGACCGCGGCGTCGGTCGCGTCGCCGATCGCCTGGATCTGCCGATCGACGGTGTCGCCGGTCGCGCGGCGCAGCGCAGCACTGCTGGCGAGCTCGAGCGCCTGCGCGGCGTCGGGAATGACCTGAGCGAGCGTGTGGCGCGCTGTATCCGCCGCCGCGGTCGCGGTCTCGCGGACGCGCAGCAACGCCTCGACGAGACGGGGTGCGGCCTCTTCGGAGAAGCTGTTGGTGCGATCGATCGTCTCGTCGACCATCTGGCCCAGTGCGTCCGCCTTGGCGCGACCCGAGGCCAGCGTGTCGAGCAGCGTGTTCGACAGGCGATCGAGCACGCTACGCTGTTCGGCGATGACACCGGCAATCGCCTCAATCGCGTCGTGCGTACTTTCGGCCGCGGTGACGAGCGCGAGCAATTCGGGCTTTGCCGCGACCACGATCGCCTTGCTGTCGGCGACGCGCCGGTCGAGCCGGGACAGCGCGTCAGGCAGGGTTTCGTCGATCTCGCGCGCCGCGGCGTCGAGGGCGATCAGCAGCGATTCGGTCGTGCCGATCGTCCGCCCCGCCATCGCCTCGCCCGAGCGGAGCGCCTCGGTCATCGCGTCCGCCGAGCCGCCCAGTGCGCTGATCGACGCAGCGAGCAGCTGGGTTCGTTCGACACCATGATGGTGGAGCGTGTCGATCCGCGTCTCGACCTGGTCGAGGCCTGAACCGAGCGAGCCGAGGATATCCTCCCCGGCTGTACGCTGCTCCTCTAGGCGGCGCGCCACCTGGGCGATCGCCGAATCGACGCCGGCGATCCGGTCGGCAATCGCCTCGGCGCTCGCGCGCGTCGCGCCGTCGAGCGCCACCTGATTGGCGCGGACCATCGCCAGCACCGCGTCACCCTGCGCGGCAATGCCCTTGCGTGCGTCGTCGACCGCATCCGCTGTACGCCCGAGCAGTGCGTCAACCTCCGCGGACATCGTCTCGGTAACCGCCTCGAGCCGGGCGCCGGCGGTTTCACTGGTCGCCTCCATCCGGATAATATGTGCGGCCAGCCGCTGCGCCGCGCCGCTCGCCACCGCATCGGCCTCCCGCCCACGGGCCGCCAGCGCGCCGATCTGCGCATCGAGGGCACCGGCATGCTCGCTGGCGGAAAGGCCGGCGCGTTCGAGCTGGTCCGCCATCGCTTCGGTCTCGGCATGCGCGCGCGGCAGCGAGGCAAGCAGGACACCGAGCGACGTCTGCGTCGCGTCGGCCGCGGCAACGAGGCTGCGCGTGTGCGCGTCGGCGCGTTCGATCTCGGTCGCGAAGCCTTCGCCGATCGCGCCGAGAAACTGATGCGCGGTCTCGCCCATCGTCATCAGCGTGTCGACCTGGTCCGCCAGATGACGGCGATTGCGGTCGATCGTCTGCGCGGTCGCGGCGACCGCCTGTTCGAGCCGGGCGGACTCCGCCTGCATCGCGCGCGCCGTGACCCCGAACCGCGCCGCCTCGGCCCGGCTCGTCCGCATCGCGAGCAACCAGATGATGCCGATCAGCGCCGGCACGACGCACAGCGCTGCGAGGAGCTGGACCAGCGCGACCGGTCCGATCGCACCGATCTCGCCGCGGACGAGCCAGAGCATGACGGCGAGCCAGAGCAGGACCGCGGCGATCGCCGCACCCGCGAAGATCCGCCCGCGATCGGCGCCGTCGTCGTCCGCCGGCAGGATATAGTCGTCGATAAACACGGGTGCGCGTTCCTTCAAAGGCGGTGGTGGGACGTCGCCAAGGTCCGGATCCCGGGCAGGGTCCGCGCGCAGGCCGATGATGGAAGAACCCCCGTTCATGTCCGGGTTTTACCATGAAATCGGCTTTGACAAAGCGAATAGCGCAACCTCCCGTTAAGTCGGTCGCGTGTACGCCCCATCTCATGGCCTATGATCCCGGAGCAATCGACGCCGCCCTGGCAGCCGCGGTCGGGGACGATCCGCTGCTGATCGCCGACCTGCACCTCGCCTTCACCCACAGCGCCGCCGACGCGCTGGACGCTATGGTGGACGCATCCGACGCCGAGGCATGGCGCGCCGCGGCATGGCGGCTGAAGGGGCTGGCGGCGAGCTTTGGCGCGATGCCGCTGATGACGCTGGCGCGCGCGGCGGCCGACACCCCGCCCGGCGACGACGACATGCTGCGTCGGCTGCGCGACGCGGTAAAGCAGCTTTGACCCGGATGCAGGGCGGTGATCTGCGCGTGCTTCTGACGCACGGGCTTTGCATCCGTCGTTTCGACGCCTAACAGCCGCAGATGCTTGCCGGGCTTCTCTTTGCTATTCACGATGCCGACGATCGCCCCGATCGCCTGGCTGCCACTTTGCCGTTCAGCGGCGTCACGCTGATCGAGTATCAGGCGCGGTTGCTGATTGCAGCCGGCGTGCGTCAGGTCATCGTGGTCGTCGCGCGGCTGACGCCTGAGTTGCTGGGCGCGATCAATCGCATCAACCGCCGTGGTGTCGCGGTCGATACCGTCCGGACTGCGGCCGAGGCGATGGAAAAGCTCCATCCGCTGGCGCGCGTCTTGATGCTCGGCGATGGGCTGGTGACGACCGAGAGCATCGTCGCGGCGATGGCGAACGAGGGCGGCGATGCGCTGCTCGTCGTGCCTGAGGACGATGCGGGACCCGGGTTCGAGCGCGTCGGTGGCCAGATGGCATGGGCCGGTGTCGCCCGGCTGGAGCCCGCATGGATCGCCGAAGTCGCGGGCCTGCCCAATGATTACGACCTTCAATCGACGCTGCTGCGGATCGCGGTGCAGGCGCGCGCGGTGCAGATCCTGCTGCCGACCGATGCAATTCGCAGCGGGCACGGCATCGAGCGCGAGGCGCGGACGCTGGAAGAACGCGGCCGTGCCGTGCTGGCGACGATCGTGTCGGGGCGCAGCGGCTGGTTCGACCGTTTCGTGCTCGCGCCGATCGCCAGGCTCGGCCTGCCGTTCCTGGTCGATAAGAGCGTTGCTGGCACGACCGTCGGCGCGACGTCGCTGGGTATCGCCGCAGCCGGGCTTGGCGCCATGCTGTTCGGCTGGCTGGCGACCGGACTGGTGCTTGCCAGCACGGCCTGTGTCGGTCTGGCGATCGGCTCGGTGCTGAGTGGCCTGCGCGACGATGAGTCGGTCGCGACGATGCAGACGCGCGGAATCGGCGTCGTCAGCGCGCTCGCCGTTCTGCTGTTTGCCTTTCTGTGGGCGGGCTATTCGGCCGACAACAGCGCGCTGGTCATGGCGGCCGCACTGCTCGCGATCGCAGCGCTGGGCGAACGCGCGATCGTCGAGCGGGCGCGTCGCATGTGGTGGGGCAGTGCGCCGGCCTATCTGCTGATTGTCACGATCGTCGCGATCCTCGGATTTCCGCTGTTGGGCCTTGCGATCGCCGGGCTGTACGCGACGGTCACGCTGGCTGCGGCAATCGAGCATCTTCGTCTTCAGCCTTAGTACCGCCTTAATAATAAGGGGGTAGGCACGGCGCATGTCGGTTGGCTCTGAACCCTTGCCTGATCCCGCGCTGTCACGCGCGAGTGCGATCGCGCGCGCCGCGCGTGCGCGTCAGCGGGCCGACGACCGGCTGGAAACCACGATCACCGACTTTTTCCTGACCGCCGATGCGCGGCTGGAGGAACGTACGCGGTTGATGCTGGCACATGTCCTGCGCGGCATCATCGGGGCGATCGAGGCGGATATCCGCCGTCATGCCGCCCGCGTTCTTGCCGGGCTGGGGGAGACGACGCGGGCGGAGGCGATCCTGACGCAGGGCGGCGCCTTGCTGCGGCTGACGCGGTCGGGGGTGTTGCGCGACCGCGATCTGATGAAGGACCTGATCGCACGCGTCCGGCATGACCTGATCGCCGATGCCCTTCCCGCCGCGATCGCCGGTCCCGAGGAGCCGAGCCTGTTGATCCGCCTGACGGGGGTGTCGGATACGACCGTCGCCACCGCGGCCGGCGCGCTGCTCGCGGCGGAAAGCCGGCGTCGCGCGGCCAATGAATCGGGAATGATCGCGGGAAGCGACGTGCCCGCCGACCTGCATCGCCGCCTCGTCTGGTGGGTAGCCGCGGCGGTGCGCGACGGGCTTGACGATGCCTTGAAGGACGCTGGCGAGATGGTCGCGATGCAGGGCCGCGGGCAGAGCGATCAGGCGATCACCGAAGCGGCGCTGCGCAGCCTTGCCGCGCATGATGACGCGGAGCGCCCCGAAGCCGTCGCGATCCGCCTCGCCGCAGCGATCGATGCCCGTCGCGACGAATTGCCGGCGCTGCTGGTCGAGGCGCTCGGCGACCGGCGTCTGACCCTGTTCGTCGCGGTGCTGGCGCATGCGATCGGGATTGATGCCGAACAGGTCCGGGTGATCGTACTCGATCCCGACGGAGAGCAACTGTGGCTGGCACTGCGGGCGGCGGATCTCGACCGGGAGACGATCGCGCGGATCGGACTGGCGCTGGCCGATGCCGATCCGCGCCGTGATATCGAAAGTTTCGCCGACGCGCTCGACAGCATCGCGAGCGTCGCGGTCGACGATGCGCGCGCGGCGATCGCACCGCTGGCGATGCACCGCGAGTTTCGCGCGGCGTTGCGGGCGCTGGCCGGGGCAGACCGACGATGACGGGATATATGACAGGCGACACTGCGGTCGCACTGGCGGAAGTGGCAGGGGACGGCGTGTTGCTGTCGGCGGATCCGATCCTGCTTGCGCTCAACAGCCGCGCCGGGGGGGTGATCGGCGCGCCGATCGCGGTGCCGCAGCTCGCAATGATCGCACGCCTGGCGCGCCGGCTGGGAATCGCGGTTTCGCGCAGCGTGGTGATCGCCGATGACGACGTCGATCTCGATCTGTGGGTCCGTGCGCAGCCCGAGGGCGATACGGTCGGCCTTGCGGTGAGCGGCTGGCGCGAACTCCAGCCGTGGCGTCCAGCGGCACCAAACCCCGGTGCAGGCGTCGATTTCCTGTCGAGTGGTGCCGACTGGCGCTGGGAGACCGACGCTGCACTTCGCCTGACATTCGTATCGCCCGACGCAGGGCCCCGCATGGGCGTCGACCCGCTCGCGCTGCTCGGCAAGCCGCTGACGAGCCTCGTCATGCTCGACAGCGGCGATGACGGCGCGCTGCCGATCCTCGACGCGGTCGCGCGCCGCCAGCCGCTCGACGCACAGCCCGCGCGGCTGCGGGGGTCGGGCCGCGCGATCATGCTGAGCGCCGTGGTTCGCCGTGACGCGGAACGTGCCTTTGCGGGGTTCATCGGCAGCGGGCAACTGGTCGACGATCCCGCGGACGTACCATCGCCGCCCGCCAAGCCGCGGCCGGCGGGGGCGGACCAGCTGTCGCCGACCTTCACCGCCGGGCTAGACCGTGCGCTGCGGACGCCGCTGGCGCGCATCGTTGCGAACGCCGACAGTATCCATGCGCAGACCGATGGCCTGGTGCAGCCCGATTATGCCGATTATGCGGCAGATATCGCCAATGCCGGCCGCCATCTGTTGGCGCTGGTCGACGATCTGGTCGATCTTCAGGCGGTCGAGCGGCCCGACTTCGCGCTGCTTCTCGAGACGATCGATCTGGCCGATATTGCGCGGCGTGCTGCCGGGCTGCTGGCGGTGCGGGCGGGCAACGCAAACGTGACGATCACCCGGCCCGCCGCGGAAGCCCGCGTCGTCGCGCGCGGTGATTTCCGGCGCGTGTTGCAGATCCTGGTCAATTTGATCGGCAACGCGGTGCGCTATTCGCAGTCGGGTGGCGCGGTGCAGGTGACGACGCATACGGGGAGCGATCAGGTGACCGTCGTCGTCGCGGATACCGGCAAGGGCGTGGCGCCCGCGGATCATGCGCGAATTTTCGAGAAGTTCGAGCGGGTCGACGCGTCCGAGCCGGGCGGCAACGGCCTCGGGCTCTATATCGCGCGGCGGCTGGCACGCGCGATGGGCGGCGACCTGACGATCGACAGCGCGATCGGCGAGGGGGCTCGGTTCGTGTTGTCGTTACCGACGCAGGCGACGCGCGGCCAGGATCAGTACCAGGCCTAATACCGCGAGCGCGGCGCCGCGGTCCGCCCAAGGCCGCTGATCGAGCATGAAGCTCGATCGCGGCCAATGGACATATCCAAGCCCCTGGCCGATCCACAGGAACCCCATCAGCGCGCACATCACGCCGATGACCATCAGGATCGGCCGGAGCTTCATCTCAGCGCGACGCCATCGGCGTATAGTCGCGCTGCGTCGGGCCGCTGTAGAGCTGGCGCGGACGGCCGATCTTCTGGTCGGGATCGGTGATCATCTCGTTCCACTGCGCGACCCAGCCGACGGTGCGGGCAAGCGCGAAGAGAACGGTGAACATCGAGGTCGGGAAGCCGATCGCCGAGAGGATGACGCCCGAATAGAAGTCGACGTTCGGGAACAACTTCTTCTCGATGAAGTAGGGATCGCTCAGCGCCAGACGCTCGAGCTCGATCGCGACGTCGAACACGGGGTCGGTGACACCCAGCTCGCCGAGCACTTCCTTGACGGTCGTCTGCATGACGGCCGCACGCGGATCGTAGTTCTTGTAGACGCGGTGGCCGAAGCCCATCAGGCGGAACGGATCGTTCTTGTCCTTCGCGCGGGCGATGAACTCGGGGATCCGGTCAACCGTACCGATCTCGTGCAGCATGTTGAGCGCGGCTTCGTTGGCGCCGCCATGTGCTGGGCCCCACAGGCAGGCGATGCCGGCCGCGATGCACGCGAACGGGTTGGCGCCCGACGAGCCGGCGAGACGGACGGTCGAGGTCGACGCATTCTGCTCGTGATCGGCGTGGAGGATGAAGATGCGGTCCATCGCCTTTTCGACGATCGGGTTCACGACGTACTTCTCCGCTGGCACGGCGAACGTCATCTTCAGGAAGTTGCCGGTGTAGCTCAGCGTGTTGTCCGGATAGACGAACGGCTGGCCGACGCTGTACTTGTACGCCATCGCGGCGATCGTCGGCATCTTGGCGATCAGGCGATGCGACGCGATGACGCGCTGTGCCGGATCGTGGATGTCGGTCGAATCGTGATAGAAGGCCGACAGCGCGCCGACGACGCCGCACAGGATCGCCATCGGATGCGCGTCGCGACGGAACCCGCGGAAGAACTGCGCGAGCTGCTCATGCACCATCGTGTGGCGCGTGATCGTGTTCGAGAAGGTCGACAGCTCTTCTTCGCTGGGCAGTTCGCCGTTCAGCAGCAGATAGGCGACTTCCATGAAGTTCGACTGTTCGGCGAGCTCGCCGATCGTGTAGCCGCGGTGGAGCAGCGTGCCCGCATCGCCGTCGATATAGGTCAGCTTCGACTGGCACGAGGCGGTCGAGGTGAAGCCCGGATCATAGGTGAAATTGTCGGTCTGCGCGTACAGCTTGCGGATATCGATGACATCGGGGCCGACCGTACCGGACATGACCGGATAATCGAATTCCTTGCCGTCGACCTTGAGGTTTGCGGTCTCGCTCATGCTTGTATCCTTCCTCGAAATCTTATCAGTCTGCCATCCGGTCGGCGATCCGACCGAGGCTCTCGTCACGCCCGAGCAGGTCGAGCACATCGAATATTCCCGGCGACGTCTTGCGACCGGTCAGCGCGGCGCGAAGGGGTTGTGCAACCTGCCCGAGCTTTAGGCTTCGCGCTTCGGCCACGCGCCGTACCGCGCCTTCGAGCGCTTCCGTATCCCACTTGTCGAGCGCGTCAAGTTCAGCATGCGCGTTCGTCAGAATCGCACTCGCTTCACCCTGCAAAAGGCTCGCTGCGGCGTCATCCATCGCCAAAGGTCGCTGGCTGAACAGGAAATTCGAACCTTCGGCGAGTTCGTTCAGGTTCGCTGCACGTGGCTTCAGGACCGGCATGGCGCGAGTCAGAAGGTCGAGTCCGCCACCGGGCAGGGCATGGCCGAGCCGATCGGCGGCGAGCTGGGCCAGACGCGCATCATCGGCCTCGCGAATATAGTGGCCGTTCAGATTCTCGAGCTTCTTCAGGTCGAAGCGCGAGGGCGACTTGCCGACGCCCGACAGGTCGAACCACTCGACCGCCTGTTCGCGGCTGATGATCTCGTCGTCACCGTGCCCCCAGCCGAGCCGCAGCAGGTAATTGTCGAACGCCTCGGGCAGGATGCCCATCTCGTCGCGATACGCCTCGATGCCGACGGCGCCGTGACGCTTGGACAGCTTGGCACCATCGGGGCCGTGGATCAGCGGGATGTGCGCATAGATCGGATCGGGCCAGCCGCCCTCGATCGCGTCCATCGCGCGGTAGATCGGCAGCTGCCGGAACGCGTTGTTGAGATGATCGTCACCGCGGATGACGTGGGTAACGCCCATGTCGTGATCGTCGACGACGACCGCGAGCATGTATGTCGGCGTGCCGTCCGAACGGAGGAGGACGAGATCGTCGATTTCCTCGTTGCGGACCGTCACCGATCCCTGGACGCGATCCTCGATCGTGACCGCACCTTCCTGCGGCGCGCGCAGGCGGACGACATGGGGAAGATCGGGGGCCTCGCTTGCCGGACGGTCGCGCCACGGGCTGCGGATGCGGAGCGGCTTCTTGGCCGCCTGCGCCTCCGCGCGCATCGCCGCGATCTCGTCATTGGTCATGTAGCAGCGATAGGCGTGGCCGGCCTCGACCATCTGGTGCGCGACGCGGGCGTGGCGATCGGCGCCGGCGAACTGCATGACGACGTCGCCGTCCCAGTCGATCCCCAGCCAGCGCATGCCGTCGATGATCGCGTCGATCGCCGGCTGGGTCGACCGCACGCGGTCGGTATCCTCGATACGCAGCAGGAATTTGCCGCCGTTCGCCTTGGCGAACAGCCAGTTGAACAACGCCGTGCGTGCGCCGCCAAGATGCAGGAACCCCGTCGGCGACGGAGCGAAACGAGTAACCACGGGTGCGGCCGAAACGACGGCATCCGTATCAGATATTGCGCCCAACCGCGGGTGCTCCCAGACTGTAGAAACGATGGCCGGATCAGCCGTCGCCGCCTCTAGCATGCGTCCCCGGCGGCGACAAATGGGCGTGCCGCCCTGGATGGCGGAGCCGGGCCGGGCGATCGAACGCTGGCTGGAGGCGGAGCGCGATCAGCTCATAACCTGGTTGCCGGTCGGGCTTGGCGGCGGCATCGCACTGTGGTTCGTGCTGCCCGATCCCGCGGCATGGGGCACCGCGATCCTGGTGCTGGTCGCTGGCGGGTTGGCCGGACTTGCGGCGGGGCGCGGCGGGCGCGCGGCGCGGATGCTCGCGATCGGCGCGATTGCGGCGGCGCTCGGCATCGGGCTGATCTGGGTACGATCGGACCGGGTGGCGGCACCGGTGCTCGCGGGGCCGACATTCGTGCAGCTGTCCGCGCGGGTCGAGACGATCGAACCGCTCGTCGCGCGTCGGCTGGTGCGGTTGACGGTGCGGCCGGTCGGGCCGGGGCAGGACGCCGATGGCGCGCCGGCTGAGTTGCCCGGCCGCGTCCGCGTCAACCTGGCAGAGGCGGATGCGCCGGCGACGCTCGCGATCGGCGCGACCATAAAGCTTCGCGCGCGACTCATGCCGCCGCCCTTGCCGGCGGTGCCCGGCGCCTATGACTTTGCGCGCGTCGCTTGGTTCGGCGCGATCGGCGCGACGGGGCGGGGCTTTTCGCCTGTGGTGGTAGCAGAGCCGGGCCGCGGCGGCGCTGGCGTCCGGGTGGCGCTGTCGCGGCATATCGTCGCGCAGCTTGACGGGAGCGCGGGCGGGATCGCGGCGGCGCTGGCGACCGGCGACGTCGGCGCGATCAGCGACGCGGATGCGGAGGCGATGCGCCGCGCCGGGCTGGCGCATCTCCTTTCGGTAAGCGGCCTCCACATCACCGCGGCGGTCGCCGCGACGATGCTGATCGTGATGCGGCTGCTGGCGCTCAGCCCATGGCTCGCGCTGCACACGCGACTGCCGTTGATCGCCGCGCTTGCCGGTGCCGCAGCGGCGATCGGCTACACCGTGCTGACGGGCAGCCAGGTGCCGACGATCCGCTCCTGCGTCGCGGCGTTGCTGGTGCTGGTCGCGCTGGCGATGGGGCGCGAGGCGATGACGTTGCGGCTGGTCGCGACGGGGGCGATCGCGGTGATGCTCGCGCTGCCCGAATCGCTCGCCGGACCGAGCTTTCAATTGTCGTTTGCCGCGATCACCGCGATCATCGCGTTGCACGAGCATCCCGTCGTCCGTGCCACGTTCGCGCCGCATGACGAGGGCCGCGGCAGACGCCTGTTGCGGGGCGCCGCGTCGCTGCTGCTGACCGGGCTCGTCGTCGAGGCGGCGCTGATGCCGATCGCGGTCTATCATTTCCACAAGGCCGGGCTGTACGGCGCGGTCGCCAATATCGTCGCGATCCCGCTGACCACGTTCGTCGTCATGCCGTTCGAGGCGCTGGCGCTGCTGCTCGACACGATCGGGCTCGGCGCGCCGGCCTGGTGGCTGGTGCAGCATGCGCTTGACGCGCTGCTGTGGCTCGCGCGCGGCGTGGCGCATGCACCGGGCGCGGTCCGCGCGCTGCCGGCGGTTCCCGACGGGGCGTTTGCGCTGATGGTCGTCGGCGGGGTGTGGATCGCGCTGTGGCGGACGCGGTGGCGACGGATCGGAATCCTGCCCTTGGCGGTCGGCGCGATCTGGGCGCTGACGACGCCGTCACCCGATATCCTTGTGACGGGCGATGGCCGCCACGTCGCGGTCCGGACCGCCGCAGGGCTTGCACTTCTTCGCGATCGGGCGGGGGACTATGTCCGCGATACGCTGGCGGAGAATGGCGGGGTCGACGGAGAACCGCTGCTGCTGGCGGATCAGCCCGACGCGCGGTGCAGCCGCGAGCTGTGCTTGACGGATGTCGTCGCGCGGGGGCGGGCGTGGCGTGTGCTGGCAACGCGCAGCGTTTACCGGGTGCCGATCGCCGAGATGCTTGCCGCCTGCCGGCGCGCGGACATCGTCATCAGCGAGCGCGGGCTGCCGCGTGGTTGTACGCCGCGATGGCTGAAGCTCGATCGATCGGTGCTCGCGCGGACCGGGGGGATCGCGTTGACGTTGACCGCGGGGCGGATGGTGACGGTGCTCAATCCGGGGGACCGGCACCCGTGGCGCGATCCACCGACGCTGGCGCGGCCAATGCGACGGTTCGGGGCGGCGGGCGATCAGCATGGGCTGGCCGGGGGGGCGGCGTCGGTCCGGTTTCGGGTGCCGGCTCGGGGGTGGTCAGAGCGATAGGTCGCGACTGGGTATGTCGGGTCATGATCCTGCGAAGGTGGGGCCTCCGATTGGGAGGGCCGCAATTCCGAAACGCGGACGATGGTGCCTGGGGCCGTTGGTCACGAACGCCACTGCCGGGTGGCGCTGGCGGTGATGACCGCCAGCGCCACCCGGCATTCGTCAGTCGTAGCGGCGCAGGATACCCGACAGCTTGCCCTGAACCCGGACCTGTGCGGGCGCATAACGCTGGGGGTCATAGGCGCGGTTGGCCGGGTCGAGCCGGACCATCGCGCCCTCGCGGCGGAAATATTTCAACGTCGCTTCGCTGTCCTCGATCAGCGCGACGACGATCTCGCCGTCGCGGGCGATCTCGGTACGGCGGATCAGCGCGTAATCGCCGTCGAGGATGCCGGCTTCGACCATCGAGTCCCCCGAAACCTCCAGCGCATAATGCTCGCCAGTGCCGAGCAACGCGGCCGGGACGGCAAGCATCGAGCTGCCCTCGAAGGCTTCGATCGGGACGCCGGCGGCGATCCGGCCGTGCAGCGGGATCTCGACGACGTCGTTCGCCGCGATGCGGGCGGGCGACGCGGGCGTGGCGCTGGCCGTGTTCGGCGCAGATACGGTGTCGGCCGATGCCGCCACCTTCGGCCCCGACTTCGCCGCCGTCTGCCCTGTTGCAGCCTCGGGACGCTCGGGCATCCTCAGCACTTCGAGCGCGCGCGCCCGGTTGGGCAGGCGTCGGATGAAGTTGCGCTCCTCAAGCGCGCTGATCAGACGGTGCACGCCCGATTTCGATTTCAGGTCGAGCGCGTCCTTCATCTCCTCGAACGAGGGCGACACGCCCGTCTCGGCGAGGCGGTCATTGATGAAGCAGACAAGCTCGTGCTGCTTGCGCGTGAGCATAACAGTTCTCCGTCCGGAACAGACGAGGAACTTCTATGGAACACTTGCAGCTTCGTCAAGCGGTGACGTCACGCGATGACGAGGATTTCCGCCGAGTCGCCCGCCCTTGCCGCCGGCGCGTCGCCGTCGCGGATGATCAGGCAGGACGAACGGGCGAGCGTCAGCAGCATCGAGCTGTCCTGGATGGTCGAGGCATAGGCGCGACCCTTGCGCAGTTCGGCGCGCATATAGTCGGTCCGCGACTGGTTGGGCGGAAGATCCTCGCCGAGCAGCGCGTGCGTCGTCTGCGGCAGGGGATCGCGCGCGCCGAGCATGTGCGCGACCACGGGGCGGACGAAGAGGATGGCGGTGACGAAGGCGGAGACCGGGTTGCCAGGTAGGCCGAGCAGCATCGTCCGGCCAAGCGCGCCCGCCATCATCGGCTTGCCCGGGCGCAGCGCGATCCGCCAAAAGTCGATGCTGCCGCCCGCCGCCTCGATTGCGGGGCGGACGAGATCGTGATCGCCGACCGACGCGCCCCCCGTGGTCACGAGCAGATCGGCATCGACCCCGGCAAAGGCGTCACGCAGCGTGTCGAGCCGATCGGGGAGGATTCCGAGATCGATAATGTCGACGGGCAGGTCGGCGAGCATCGCGGCGAGCATGATGCCGTTTGATTCCGGTAGCGGGACGGGGTCGCTGGTCGAGCCGGGTGGAACGAGCTCGTCGCCCGTCGCGGCGACCGCGACGCGCAGGCGGCGGCCGACCGATAAGGCGCCGTGCCCGCCGGTCGCCGCGACCGCGATGCGCGCGGGCGTCAGCCGGTCGCCGGCCGCGATCAGCCGCGTGCCGGTCGCGAAGTCGAGCCCCTTGCGGCGCGTGTTGCGCCCTTCGAAGGCGGGGCCTTCGCCGTCGAGCATCAGCCGGTCGCCGTCGCGCGCGGCTTCCTCCTGGACGAGCACCGTGTCGGCGCCCGCCGGCATCGCCGCGCCGGTGAAGATCCGCGTCGCCTGTCCCGCGCCGACCGAACCGGTGAAGGGGCGCCCCGCCGCACTTTCGCCGATGACCGTCCACGGCCCGGGCAGATCTGCGTAGCGGATCGCATAGCCGTCCATCGCCGAGAGGTCGGTCGCTGGCTGGGTGCGGCGGGCGAGAATGTCCTCCGCGGCCCAGCGGCCCATCGCCGAGCGCAGCGGCACGGTTTCGGCGGGGACGCGCGCGGCCATGGCGAAGAGGCGGGACTGGGCGTCGGCGACGGGGACGAGAGGGCGCATGCGGGCTCCGTTCAGCGGGGCGATGAAGGTCTGCGCTGCTCGCACGATTGCCGCGGGGCGGAAAGCGGGCAACGCCGCGACCGGCAGGACACCGGTCGGTTATGCGATCAACGTACGAGGTAAGGCAGACGTTGCGGTGAGATGGGACGACATGCCCTGCGTTGCGTCGCGCGCAAATCCTGTCGTCAGCGCAGGCAAAACGCGCTAGCCCTGTGGCGCAGGTCCGACGCAAGCCGGATCCGCACAGATCGCGTCGGTGCCCCTCGGGGCTTGAATGGGAATGCGGTGCGGGGTTCGCCCCAAGACCGCAGCTGTCCCTGCAACTGTAAGCGGCGAGCGACACGCACCCGCCCCCTGCGACGGGGGCAGCCACTGGGCCGATGGCCTGGGAAGGTGTGCGTCGAGCCTTGACCCGCGAGCCAGGAGACCTGCCGGCGTCTGGTCGCTCTTGTCCCGGTCCAGGGGGTGGCCGAGGCACGGTGAACGCCGTCTGAGCGACGACAATGCGGCGGGGGCCGCATCGGCGACGCATGCCGGCCGCTCAGGGCGTCCGGTCGGCGCGCGTCCCGGTCGTTCGCGGCAGGCCCCCGTCCTCGTCGGACGCCGGGGATGTGCCAATGACCAAGATCATGACCGGGCGGACCGCCGGTCGTTCGACGCGACACCGGATCGGCTGGATGTTCGCGATGCTGGTGGCGGCCAATATCGCCGCCTGGGGATGGGCGTTCGCGCTGTTCCAGGCGCAGCCGCTGATGCTGGGCACCGCGATGCTCGCCTGGGGGCTGGGGCTGCGCCACGCGGTCGATGCGGATCATATCGCGGCAATCGACAATGTGACGCGCAAGCTGATGCAGGATGGGCAGCGGCCGATCGGGGTCGGCTTCTGGTTCGCGATCGGCCATTCGGGGATCGTCCTGATCGCCGCGGTGGCGATCGCGCTGACCGCGAGCGCGCTGGCGCAGTTCGAGGCGTTCAAGCAGGCGGGCGGGGTGATCGCGACGCTGATATCCGCGCTGTTCCTGTTCACGATCGCGACGATGAACCTGATCATCCTGCGATCGGTGTGGCGGACCTTCGGCCATGTCCGCGGCGGCGGGCGCTATGTCGAGGAGGATCTCGACCTGCTGCTCGGCAATCGCGGGCTGCTCGCGCGGCTGTTCCGGCCGATGTTCCGGCTGGTCACGCGCAGCTGGCACATGGCGCCGCTCGGCTTCCTGTTCGGGCTGGGGTTCGACACCGCGACCGAAGTCGCGATCCTCGGCCTGTCGGCGAGCCAGGCGGCGGACGGGTTGTCGATCGGTACGGTGCTGGTGCTGCCGGTGCTGTTCGCGACGGGCATGGCGCTGGTCGACAGTGCCGACGGGGTGGTGATGCTCGGCGCGTATGAATGGGCGTTCGTGAAGCCGATCCGCAAGCTGTATTACAACATCACGATCACGCTGATCTCGGCGATCGTCGCGATCGCGATCGGCGGGATCGAAACGCTCGCGCTGCTGGCGTCGAAGCTGGGCCTGAGCGGGGGCGTGTGGGACGTCGCTTTGGCGCTGGGCGAGAATTTCAACGGGCTGGGCTTTGCGATCATCGCGCTGTTCGTGGCGTGCTGGGTGCTGAGTTTCGCGATCTACCGGTGGAAGCGGTTTGACGAGATCGAGGTGGTGCGGGGGTAACGAGCAGCGTCGTCATCCCGGGCTCGACCCGGAACCTGGAGCCGGGCACCGGATCATGCGTGGCCCTGGGTCCTGGCTTTCGTCAGGATGACGGCGGTCATGTGCATTGGCACAATCGCCAAACTCCTCTAAACCCAACCCCGAGGTTTGGTTCTACCGAACCTCAACAGATCGCGCCGGTGCCCTTCGGGGCTTGAATGGGAATGCGGTGCGGGAGCTTTGCCTCCCAATGCCGCGGCTGTCCCTGCAACTGTAAGCGGTGAGCGAGACGCACAGGCCCCCGATGCGGGGGCAGCCACTGGGTCACGGGACCTGGGAAGGCGTGCATCGAGCTTCGACCCGCGAGCCAGGAGACCTGCCAGCGTCATGGTCGCTCTTGCCTTGATCCAGGGGATGGTCGCGGCACGGTACTCCGTCTGAGCGACGAACGCGTGTGGCCGTCTTGGTCGCGCGCGCGTGTGGCTGCGGATGTGCGTCCGTCCGTGGCTGTCGTTCCGACGCCCGGAGAGTATCGCATGACCGAACCCCAGCCGACCCTGGCCAAGATTCCCGTCACCATCGTCACCGGATTCCTCGGCGCGGGCAAGACCACGCTGATCAGCCATCTGATCCGTAACGCCGGGGGCCGGCGGCTCGCGGTGATCGTCAATGAATTCGGCACGCTCGGTATCGACGGCGACATCTTGAAGGGGTGCGCGATTCCCGATTGCCCGGCCGAGAACGTCGTTGAGCTCGCCAATGGCTGCATCTGCTGCACCGTCGCGGACGACTTCATCCCGACCGTCGAGACTTTGCTCGCGCTCGACCCGCGGCCCGACCATATCCTGATCGAGACGTCGGGGCTCGCTTTGCCCAAGCCGCTGCTCAAGGCGTTTGACTGGCCCGCGATCCGGTCGCGGATCACGGTCGACGGGGTGATCGCGCTGGCCGATGCGGAAGCGGTCGCCGCGGGACGGTTCGCGCCCGACCTCGCCGCGATCGAGGCGCAGCGGCGCGCGGATCCGAGCGTGGATCACGAGACTCCGCTCGCCGAGGTGTTCGAGGACCAACTCGCCTGTGCCGATCTGGTGCTGCTGACCAAGGCGGATCTGGCGGGCGAGGCGGGGGTGGCCGCGGCGCGCGCGGTGATCGCGGCGGAGTCCGCGCGTGCGTTGCCGGTGATCGCGCTGACCGACGGGGTGATCGATCCGCGCGTCGTGCTCGGGCTGAACGCGGCGGCGGAGGACGACATCGCCGCGCGACCGTCGCACCATGATGGCGCGGACGATCACGAGCATGACGATTTCGACAGCATGATCGTCGACCTCGGCGAGATCGCGGACCCGGCGGCGCTCGCCGCGCGGATCGAGACGCTCGCGCGCGACGCCGACATCCTGCGCGTGAAGGGTTATGCCGCGGTGACGGGCAAGCCGATGCGGCTGCTGGTGCAGGCGGTCGGGGCGCGGGTGCGGACGCAATATGACCGGCCGTGGCGCGGCGACGAGGCGCGCCAGACGCGGCTGGTGGTGATCGCCGAGCATGATCGGATCGACCCCGCAAGGATCCGGGCCGCGCTTCAGGGCTGACGGCGATGCACGTCGTCTTCCGCGAAAGCCACGGGCTGGAGGAGAGTGCGGTCCCGCAGGACCTCGCGCAGACTCCGGCGGATCTCGTCGTCCTGTCCTTTTCGGACGGGGATCTCGGCGCGTTCGCGGCCGGGTGGCGGCGTGCGGCGGCGAACGGGAGCCCGCTGCCGTCGCTCCGGCTCGCCAACCTGTCCGCGCTCGCGCATCCGCTGTCGGTCGATACCTATGTCGAGCGGACGCTGGCGGGGGGTGAAAGCGCGAAGGGGATCGTGATCCGGCTGATCGGCGGGCGGTCCTACTGGTCCTATGGGTTGCAGCAGGTCGAGGCGCTGGCGCGGGCGCGGGGGATCGCGCTGGCGGTGCTGCCGGCCGACGGGCGGATCGACGCGCGGCTCGATGCGGCGTCGACGGTGCCGGTGTCGACGCTGCGCCGGCTCGCCGCCCTGTGTGACGATGGCGGCGCGGTCGCGGCGCAGGCGGCGCTGGCGCAGATGGCGCTGGCGGCGGGGCTCTATGCCGGGCCGGTCGCGGGGGTGAAGACGGTTCCCGAGGTCGGTGGCTGGCAGCCGCGCGACGGGGTGACGTGCCCGGCGGCGTTCGCGATGACCGCGACGCGGCCGCGAATCCTGCTGATCTTCTACCGCTCCTATCTGACCGCCGCGGATCTGGACCCGATCGAGGCGCTGCATGCCGGGCTGGGTGCGGCGGGGTTCGACGTCGTTGGGCTGTTCGGGCCGTCGTTGAAGGCGCCGGGCGTCGCGGGGTGGCTCGGGCGCTGGGTCGTCGCACTGCGCCCGGCGGCGATCGTGAACGCCACCGCCTTTTCCGGCCGCGGCGCCGATAACAGCTCGCCGCTCGACGGAGCGGGGGTGCCGGTGTTCCAGGTCGCGCTGGCGACGTCGGACCGCGCCGCCTGGGCGGGATCGACGCGCGGGCTGTCCCCCGCCGACCTGGCGATGCACGTCGTTCTGCCCGAGGTCGACGGACGGCTGCTCGCAGGCGTCGCGAGTTTCAAGGAGGACGGCGTCCGCGACGACGCTCTCGGCTATGCGCGGCGCGAGCACCGGGCCGATCCCGAGCGGATCGCGGCGATCGTCGCGCGCGTCACCGCGTGGGTGCGGCTGGCGGAGCGGTCGGTCGCGGAGCAGCGGCCCGCGGTCGTGCTGTCGACCTATCCGGGCAAGGACTATCAGATGGCGCATGCGGTCGGGCTCGACGCGCTGGCATCCGCCGAGGCGATCGTCGAGGACCTGGCGGCGGCGGGCTATGCGACCGGAGGGGCGGCGCCGCAAGCGCTGGCCGGGGCGCTGGAGACGGGGCGGCTCGCATGGCCGGTCGCGGCGTATCGTGCGGCGCTTGGGGGCTTGCCGGCCGTGTTGCGCGACGCACTCGAGGAAAGCTGGGGCGCGCCCGAGGACGATCCGGCCTGTATCGACGGCGCGTTCCAGTTCGCGGGCGTCGAGCGGGGGCGCGTGGTGATCGCGCTCCAGCCCGAACGCGGGCGCAGTGCGGCGCGGGTCGGGGAGTATCACGACCTGTCGCGCTGTCCCTGCCACGCCTATGTCGCCTTCTATCTGTGGCTGCGCGCGCGGAAAACCGATGCGCTGATTCATGTCGGCGCGCACGGGACGCTCGAATGGCTGCCGGGCAAGGCGGTCGCGCTGTCGGGGGAATGCTGGCCCGAGGCGCTGACCGGGGCGATGCCGGTGCTCTATCCGTTCATCGTCAACGATCCGGGCGAGGCCGCACAGGCACGGCGGCGGATCGGCGCGGTGACGATCGGCCATGTCCCGCCGCCGGCGGCGACGACGCGCAGCGGTGCGGGGCTGGGGCGGCTCGAATCGCTGCTCGACGAGTTTTCGACCGCCGACGGGCTCGACCCCGCGCGGCGCGACCGGCTGCAGCGCGACATTGCGGACGAGGCGCGCGCGAGCGGACTGGCGGCGACGCTGCGGCTCGACGAGGCGGCGAGCCAGGTGGAGGCGATCACCCGTATCGACACGTTCGTGTGCGACGTGAAGGAGAGCCAGTTCGGCGACGGGCTGCACGTCTATGGGCGTGGCGACCAGGGCGAGGCCGAACGCGACGGGTTGCTGAACGCGTTGCGGGGCAAGCGGATCGCGGCGGGGCCGTCGGGGTCGCCGTGGCGCGGACGCAGCGACGTCCTGCCGACCGGGCGCAACCTGTATGCGACCGACGCGCGCGCGGTGCCGTCGCGCGCGGCGCATGCGCAGGGCGTGCGGCTGGCCGACGAGCTGGTCCGCCGGCATCTGCAGGACGAGGGCGACTATCCGCGCGCGCTGGTCGTCGACCTGTGGGCGTCGGCGACGATGCGGACCGCGGGCGAGGAGTTTGCGATGGCGCTACACCTGCTCGGCGCGGAGCCGGTCTGGGATCATGCGTCGGACCGGGTCACGGGGGTCGAGATCCTGCCGCTGGCAAGGCTCGACCGGCCGCGGATCGACGTGACGCTGCGTGTGTCGGGGCTGTTCCGCGATGCGTTTCCCGCGCTCGGCCAGATGTTCGGGCAGGCGGTGCGCGCGCTGGCGCTGCGCGACGAGCCCGGTGACTGGAACCCGTTCGTCGGCGCTGCCGTCGGTGCGCGCGTCTATGGGCCCGAGCCGGGTCGCTACGGGCTCGAGCTGGGTGATGCGGGCGAGGCCTATGGCGAGGCGGCGCGGGCGGCGGCGGGCGCCGCGTGGCTGGCGGCGTCGAGCCATGCGCTGGACGGGGCGGGCGATGACAATGCGACGCGGTTCGACCCGGCGGGGATCCGCGACCGGGTCGTCGCCGCCGACGGGTTCGTCCATGTCCAGGATTTGCCCGAGACCGACCTGTTGCTCGCCGCGGATTATGCCGCGCACGAGGCGGGGTTCGCGGCGGCGCAGGCGGTTGCCGGGGGTAAGAGCGCGGCGCTGTATCATCTCGATGCGCGCGATCCGGAACGGCCGCGCGCGCGGTCGCTGGACGAGGAGGTTGCGCGGGTCGTTCATGCACGCGCGGCGAACCCGGCCTGGGTCGAGGGGATGATGCGGCACGGGTTTCGCGGGGGCGCGGAGATCGCCGCGACGCTCGACCATATGGCGATGTTCGCGCAGCTGGCGCGAGTGGTGTCGCCCGAGCTGATCGATCTCTATTATGATGCGACATTGGGGCGCGACGCGGTGCGTGCGTTTCTGGAGAGCGCAAACCCCGCGGCGCTGGCGGCGATGACCGCGCGGTTCGCGGCGCTGCACACGGCGGGGCTGTGGCCGACGCGGCGCAATTCGATCCTCGCGCAGCTCGACCTGCCGGCATGAGCGCGTTCGTCGTCAAGGGATGGTGCCCCGATGCGTGGCGGCCGATGGCGGCGGGCGACGGGTTGCTGGTGCGGATCCGCCCGCCGCTCGGGCGGCTGACGCGCGCGCAGACACTCGCGCTGTGCGATGCGGCGATCGCGTGGGGAAATGGCGAGATCGACGTGACCAGCCGCGCGAACCTGCAGATCCGCGGCGTGACCGAGGCGGGCTGGCGGGGGCTGGTCGAGGCGTTGCTGGCCGTCGGGCTGATCGATCCCGATCCGGAGCGCGAGGCGCGCGGTGCGATGCTGGTCGCGCCCGACTGGCGGGACGGGGACGATACGCAGCATATCGCCACCGCGTTGCGCGAGCGTTTGGCTGACCTGCCGGTGCTGCCTGGCAAGGTTGGTTTTGCGATCGATGCGGGCGCTGCACCGGTGCTGACCCGCGCGCCCGCCGATTTCCGGGTCGAGCGCGCGGTGGACGGCAGGCTGCTGGTGCGCGGCGAGGGGCGTGCGGCGGGGGTGAACGTGACGCGCGACACCGCGGTCGACGCGCTGATCGCGCTGGCGCGGTGGTTCGTCGACAGCGGCGGTGCGGCGGCGGGGCGGATGGCACGCCATGCGGCGGCCGTGCCGGGGCCCGCGACCTTGGCTCCCGCACCTGCCGCGCCGCCGCCCGAGGCCGGGGCGCACCCGCTGGGCGCGGCGATCGCGCTCGGCTTCGGGCGGATCGCGGCAGCGGATCTGCGCGACCGGATCGCCGCGGACCCGGTCACGGCGATCCGCGTGACGCCGTGGCGGATGCTGATCCTCGAAGGCGGGGTGGCGGATGGCGCGCGCGACCGCAGCGCCGTGCGCGCCGGGGTCGACGCCTGTGTCGGCGCGCCCGCCTGTCCGCAGGCGAGCGTCGCGACGCGCGACCTCGCGCGGCTGCTGGCACCACTGGTCGCTGGCAGCCTGCACGTGTCGGGATGCGCCAAGGGCTGCGCGCGGGCGCGGCCTGCGGACGTCGTGCTGACCGGGCGCGACGGGCTGTTCGACCTTGCCCTGCACGCGCGCGCGGGCGCGCCGTCGCTGCTTGGCGCACTCGAACCCGCTCAGATTATCGCCCATTTCTCCCAGCCGTCCGGAGCTGCCTGATGCCCTATGCCTATGAGACCGACGGGGCCGCGATCTATCGCCAGTCGTTCGCGATGATCCGTGCCGAGGCGGATCTGGCGCGCTTCGATGCCGAGGAGGAGCCGGTCGCGGTGCGGATGATCCACGCTGCGGGGCTGGTCGCGCTGGCGGGGGATATCCGCTTTTCGCCCGGCTTCGCACGGACCGCGCGTGCGGCGTTGCGGGCGGGCGCGCCGATCCTGTGCGATGCGCGGATGGTGACCGAGGGGATCACGCGCGCGCGCCTGCCGGCGAACAATGCGGTGATCTGTACGCTGCACACGCCCGAGACGGTCGCGCTGGCGAAAGAAATGGCAACGACGCGTTCGGCCGCGGCGCTGGAGTTCTGGCGGCCGTATCTGGCGGGCGCGGTGGTGGCGATCGGCAATGCGCCGACCGCGCTGTTCTACCTGCTCACGATGCTGGAGGATCCCGACTGTCCGCGGCCGGCGGCGATCATCGGCTGTCCGGTGGGTTTCGTCGGTGCGGTCGAATCGAAGGACGCATTGTGGGCGGCGCAGCCGGTGCCGTGCGTGATCGTCGAGGGGCGGCTGGGCGGCAGCGCGATCACCGTCGCGGCGATCAACGCGCTCGCGAGCGCGGCGGAATGATCGGCGTGGCGGAGCCATCCGCGACCCTGGTGCCGCCGCCGGGACAGGTGGTCGTAACCGGCACGATCCACGGCGTCGGGCTGGGGCCGGGGGCGTGCGACCTGATGAGCGTGCGCGCGGATCGGCTGGTACGCGGCGCGCGCCACGTCGCCTATTTCCGCAAGGCGGGGCGGCCGGGACAGGCGCGGCGGATCGTCGAGGGGATGCTGCGCGACGACGTGATCGAATATCCCATGGAATATCCCGTCACCACCGAGATCGCATTGACCGATCCGCGCTACAACGACCGGCTGTCGGGCTTTTACGCGGGGTGCATCGATCACCTCGCGGCGCTGGCGCTGGGCGGCGAGGACGTGGTCGTGCTGTGCGAGGGCGACCCGTTCTTCTACGGATCGTTCATGCATCTCTATACGCGGTTGCAGGGGGTCGCGCCGGTCGCGGTCGTCCCCGGCATCACCGGCATGTCGGGCGCCTGGACCGCGAGCGGCGCGCCGATCACCTGGGGCGACGACGTGCTGACGGTGGTAATGGGGACGCTGCCCGAGGCGGACCTGGTGCGGCGCATCCGCGACACCGATGCGCTGGTGGTGATGAAGATCGGCCGCCACCTCGCCAAGCTGCGCCGCGCGGTCGCCGCGGCGGGGCGCGAGGAGGCGGCGTGGCTGGTCGAATATGCCGCGATGGCCGAGCAGCGCGTCACGCGGCTGTGCGAGGCGGATGCGGTCACGCCCTATTTCGCGATACTGCTGATCCACGGGCAGGGGCGGCGGCCATGATCCAGAGCGCAGGGGCTGGCTGGCTGGCGATTGCGGGGCTGGGGCCGGGGGATACCGCGCTGGTGACGCCCGAGGTCAGCGCGGCGCTGACCGAGGCAACCGACGTGATCGGCTATATCCCCTATGTCGCGAGGGTTCCGGCGCGCGACGGTCTGACACTGCATGCGAGCGACAACCGGGTCGAGATCGACCGCGCGCGCCATGCGCTCGAACTGGCAGCGGAAGGCGCGCGCGTCGTCGTCGTGTCGTCGGGGGATCCCGGCGTGTTCGCGATGGCGGCGGCGGTGTTCGAGGCGCTCGAGGCGGGGCCGGCGGCGTGGGGAGAGATCGACATCCGCGTGCTGCCGGGGATCACCGCGATGCTGGCGGCGAGTGCGCGCGCGGGGGCGCCGCTGGGGCATGATTTCTGCGCGATCAACCTTTCGGACAATCTGAAGCCCCAGGCGCTGATCGAGCGGCGCGTGCGGCTGGCGGCGGAGGCCGATTTCGCGATCGCCTTCTACAATCCGCGATCGAAGGCGCGACTCGACGGGCTGGTCCGCGCGTTCGAGATCCTTCGCACGACGTGCGGCGACGATCGCCCGGTGCTGTTCGCGCGGGCGGTGTCGACGCCCGAGGAAGCGCTGTCGATCGTACCGCTGACCGACGCGCGCGCAGAGATGGCGGACATGCGGACGATGGTGATCGTCGGATCGAGCCTGACGCGGATCATCGCGCGGGCGTCGGGGCCGATCCTCTATACGCCGCGGTCGGCGCCATGATCGAGCCAGTCGAGCACCGCGTCGACCGTATCGACCGCGTGCCGCGCAGGCAGCGGCGGGCGGTCGATCATGATCACCGGCAGGCCGAGCGTGCGCGCGGCGACGAGCTTGGCCGCCGCGCCGCTGCCGCCGGCGTTCTTGCAGACGACCAGTTCGGTCGCGTGGTCGCGCATCAATCGGGTGTCGCCGGCCGCGTCGAACGGGCCGCGATCGACCACCAGGCGGTGGCGGGGGAGCGGCGGCGGATGGTCGGGCGTATCGACGAAACGCAGCAGATAGTCGTGCTGCGGCTGCTGCGCGAAGGCATCGACATGCATCCGGCCAAGCGCGAGCATCACGCGCTGCGGCGGGCCGGCGAGCGCCGCGACGGCGGCCGAGATATCGGCGACGCGGTGCCAGCGATCGCCCGCGACCGGGGTCCAGGCGGGGCGGGTCAGCGCGACATGCGCGACGCCTGCCCGTGCCGCGGCGTCGACCGCATGGCGGTGCATCTGCGCGGCGAAGGGGTGTGTCGCGTCGATCAGATGCGTGACGCGGTGCTCCTGCAGCCAGGCGACGAGGCCGTCGACGCCGCCAAAGCCGCCGATGCAGACGGGGACCGGCTGCGCGCGCGGGTTGGCGACGCGGCCGGCATAGCTCAGCACGGTCGGGTCGCCGCGCGCCGCGAGCCGTGCGGCGAGTGCGCTGGCTTCGGTGGTGCCGCCGAGAAGCAGGATGGTCGGAATGACTGAGGCTCCGTGGCTGACGATAGTCGGGATCGGCGAGGACGGCGTGGCCGGGCTGTCCGCCGCGGCGCGCGCGGCGCTGGCCGATGCCGAGATCGTGACGGGCGCGACCCGCCATCTGGCGCTTGCCGGCGAGCTTAGGGGGGCGGTCGAGGCTTGGCCAGTGCCGTTCGAGGACGGGATCGCGCGGCTGATCGGGCATCGCGGTAAGAGGGTGGTGATGCTGGCATCGGGGGATCCGTTCTGGTTCGGCGCGGGCACGTCGGTGACGCGGCATCTGGCACCGGGCGAATGGACCGCGCATCCCGCACCGTCGAGCTTCGCGCTGGCGGCGGCGCGGCTCGGCTGGGGACTCGAGGACTGCACATGCCTGGGGCTACACGCCGCGCCGTTCGGGCGGTTACGGCCGCATATCGCGCGGGGGCGGCGCGCGATCGTGCTGGTGCGCGACGGGGCGGCGGTCGGCGGGCTGGCGGCGTATCTGGATGCGGCGGGGTTCGGCGCGTCGGCGCTGCACGTGCTCGAGGCGCTGGGCGGGCCGCGCGAACGGATCCGCCACACGACCGCCGCGACGATCGCGTTCGACGACATCGCGCATCCGGTCGCGGTCGGGATCGTCTTCGACGGGGCGGGCGCGGTCCTGCCGCAGGCGGGGCTGTCCGACGCCTGGTTCGCGCATGATGGGCAGATCACCAAGTCGCCGATCCGCGCGGTGACGCTGGCCGCACTCGCGCCGAAGCCGGGCGAGAGCCTGTGGGATATCGGCGCTGGATCGGGATCGATCGGGATTTCTTGGCTCCTCGCGCACCCGTCAACGCGGGCAATTGCGTTCGAGGCGGATCCGGTGCGCGCGGGGCGGATCGTCGACAATGCGGCGACGATTGGCGTCGACCGGCTGATGGTGGTCGAGGGGCGGGCGCCCGACTGTCTCGGCGAGCTGCCGTGTCCCGATGCGGTGTTCGTCGGCGGCGGGCTGTCCGAGGCGCTGTTGCGCGCGCTGTGGCCGCGGGTCGAGCAGGGCGCGCGGATCGTCGCCAATGCGGTGACGCTCGAATCGGAGGCGCTGCTGACGCAGTGGCAGGCGGCGCAGGGGGGGAGCCTGATGCGGATCGAGGTGGCGCAGGCGGTGCCGATCGGGACACGGCGCGGGTGGCGCATGCAGTTCCCGGTGGTGCAGTGGACCTATCCGGCATGATCGTCGCCGGTTTTGGCTTCAACACGGCCGCGGATGCCGCCGCGTTGCGCGCCGCGCTGGCCGCCGCGCAACAGGGCCTCCCGCGGGTCGAGGCGCTGGCGGCGCCCGATGACAAGCAGGGGCTGCCCGGCGAGATCGCAGCGCTGCTGGGTCTGCCGCTGATCACGGTCGATCCCGCCGCGCTGATTGCGGCCAGTCCCGTCACCCGGTCCCCTGCGAGCCTTGCCGTGCGGGGGACCGGCAGCGTCGCCGAGGCCGCCGCGCTTGCCGCCGCGGGGCCGGGCGCGCGGCTGCTGACCCTTCGCCATATTTCGCCGTGCCGCCGCGCGACCTGCGCCATTGCCCAAGGATTTCGACCATGACCGTGCATTTCATCGGCGCGGGGCCGGGTGCGCCCGACCTGCTGACGTTGCGGGGGCGCGATCGGATCGCGATGTCACCGATGTGCCTCTATGCCGGGTCGCTGATCCCTGAGGCGCTGCTGGAGCATTGCCCGCCGGGTGCGCGGATCGTCAACACCGCGCCGATGGACCTCGACCAGATCATCGCTGAGATCGTCACCGCGCACGCGGCCGGACAGGATGTGGCGCGGCTGCATTCGGGGGATCTGTCGATCTGGTCGGCGATGGGCGAGCAGCTGCGGCGGCTGCGCGCGCTGGACATTCCGGTGACGATCACCCCCGGCGTCCCCGCCTTTGCCGCCGCCGCCGCCGCGCTCGAGGTCGAACTGACCTTGCCCGAACTGGCGCAGTCGGTGGTGCTGACGCGGACGCCGGGGCGGGCAAGCTCGATGCCGCCGGCCGAGACGCTCGCCGCGTTCGCCGCGACGCAGGCGACGCTGGCGATCCACCTGTCGGTGCACAATCTGGCGCAGGTCGTCGCGGATCTGCTGCCCGCTTATGGCGGCGACTGCCCGGTCGCGGTGGTGTGGCGCGCGAGCTGGCCCGACGAGCAGATCGTCCGCGCGACGCTGTCGACGATCGAGGCGGCGGTGACGGGGCGGCCCGAGCGGACCGCGCTGATCCTGGTCGGGCGCGTGCTGGCGCCGGGCGACTTCGCGACGAGCAGCCTGTATGCGCAAGGCTATGACCGGCGGTTCCGGCCGCAGTCGGCGGAGTCCCGGTTCGCAGGAGACACGCCATGACGCGCGGCATGACCCCGGGCCTGCTGGTCGCTGCGCCTGCGTCGGGAACGGGGAAGACGACGGTGATGCTCGGGCTGTTGCGGGCGCTGCGCGACGACGGGATCGCGGTGCAGCCGTTCAAGTGCGGGCCCGACTATATCGACCCGGCGTTTCACCGCGCGGCGAGCGGGCGCGCGTCGTTCAACCTCGACAGCTGGGCCATGACGGGGCCGCGGCTCGACGGGATCGCGGCGCGCGGCGACGATGCGGACATGACGCTGGCCGAAGGGTCGATGGGGATGTTCGACGGCGTTGCGCACGCAGGCGCGACGGGCAATGGCGCGAGCGCGGACGTCGCGCGGCGGATGGGCTGGCCGGTCGTGCTGGTGATCGACGTGTCGGGCCAGGCGCAGTCCGCGGCGGCGACCGCTTTGGGGTTCGCGCGCTATGATCCAGGCGTAAGGGTCGCAGGCGTGATCCTCAACCGCGTGGCGAGCGAGCGGCACGAGCGGCTGGCGCGCAGCGGGATGGAAGCGGTCGGGATCCGCGTGTTCGGCGCGCTGCCACGGCGTGGCGACCTGACGCTCCCCGAGCGACATCTGGGGCTCGTGCAGGCGATCGAGCACCCCGCGCTCGACGCGCAGATCGCGGCTTATGCGACGTTCCTGCGCGCGCATGTCGATATCGCCGCACTGCGCGAGGCGGCCGCCGCCACGCCGCGGCCGGTCGCGCAGGGGACGGTCGTGCCGACCCCGCCGGCGCAGCGGATCGCGCTGGCGCAGGATGCCGCCTTTTCGTTCACCTATGCGCATGTGCTCGACGGGTGGCGCAGCGCGGGGGTGGAGATCCTGCCCTTTTCGCCGCTGGCGGACGAGGCGCCGGCGAAGGATGCCGATCTGGTCTGGCTGCCGGGGGGCTATCCCGAACTGCATGCGGGTGCGCTGGCGGCGGCGGACCGGTTCCGCGCGGCGCTGGCGCTGCATGCCGAAACGCGGCCGGTGCACGGCGAGTGCGGCGGCTATATGGCGCTGGGTGAGGGGCTGATCGATGTGGACGGGACGCGGCACCGGATGGCGGGGCTGCTCGGGCTGGTGACGAGTTACGAGAAGCGGCGGATGCATCTGGGCTATCGCCGCGCGACGCTGCACGCGCCGATCGGCGGGATCGCGGCGGGGGCGATGCTGGCGGGGCATGAATTCCATTATTCGACGATCCTCGACCAGCCCGACGCGCCGCTGGCGCAGGTGGTCGACGCGAATGCGCAGGCCGTGCCCGAAACCGGCTCGCATCGCGGCGGCGTGACGGGTAGTTTCTTCCACATGATCGCCCCCCTTGGCCAACCGGCTGCATGACCGGTTTCGTTTCGTTCGTCGGTTCCGGCCCCGGCGACCCCGAATTGCTGACGCTGAAGGCGGTGACGCGGTTGCAGCGCGCCGACGTCGTGCTGTTCGACGATCTGTCGTCGGGCGCGGTGCTGGGTCATGCGCGCGTCGGTGCCGAACTGGTCGCGGTCGGCAAGCGCGCGGGGCGGCCGTCGCCGCGCCAGTCGCATGTCTCGCAACTGCTGGTCGACCACGCGCTAACGGGGGCGCGCGTCGTCCGGCTGAAGTCTGGCGATGCGGGGATGTTCGGGCGGCTGGAGGAGGAGATCGTCGCGCTGCGCGAGGCGGGCGTGACGTTCGAGATCGTCCCGGGGATCAGCGCGGCGAGCGCGGCTGCTGCCGCCGCCGCGATCCCGCTGACGCGCCGGCTGTCCGCGCGCCGGGTGCAATATGTCACCGGCCATGACGTGACCGGGCAGTTGCCGCAGCAGCGCAACATGGCCGCGCTCGCCGATCCGGAGGCGACAACGGTCGTGTTCATGCCGCAGCGGACGTTTCCGGCTCTGGTTGAGTCGCTCGTCGCACATGGCCTGCCGGGCGACACGACCGCGCTGCTCGCCGAGAATGTCGGGCATCCCGACCAGAGCCTGACCTGGTCGACGATCGCGGGGCTCGCGGCGCGGCTGGCGGGGGGCGTGTCCGACAAGCCCGCGCTGATCCTCTATGGATCGTTGATGGCGCCGTGAGCGGAGTCGACATCGCGATATCGCTGATCGGGATCGGCACGGGCAATCCCGATCATGTGACGCGCGCCGCAGTCACGGCGATGAACGCCGCCGACCTGATCCTGTTGCCGCGGAAAGGCGCGGGGAAATCCGATCTGGTCGATCTGCGCCGGACGATCTGCGCCGCGCTGCTGACCGGGCCTGCCAGAGTGGTGGAGTTCGATCTGCCCGAGCGCGATGCGGACGCGCCGTACCGTGCGGCGGTCGATGCGTGGCACGATGATATCGCGGCGGTGTGGGCGGCGCAGATCGCCGAGCATCTGCCGGGCGGAGGACGGGTCGCGTTCCTCGTCTGGGGGGATCCGTCGCTCTACGACAGCAGCCTCCGGATCGCTAACCGGCTGCGAGCGGGAGGGCGGTCGATCGGGGTCAGCGTGGTGCCGGGGATCACCAGCCTGCAGGCGCTGACCGCGGCGCATGCGATCCCGCTCAACACGCTCGCTGCGCCCGTGACGATCACCACCGGTCGGCGGCTGCGCGCCGAGGGGTGGCCAGCGGGGGTCGAGACGCTGGCGGTGATGCTCGACGGGGCGTGCGCGTTCGAGACGCTCGCACCCGAGGGGGTCATGATCTGGTGGGGGGCGTATCTGGGGATGGCGCAGGAGGCGCTGGTCGCCGGGCCGCTCGCCTCAGTCGGGGCGGAGATCATCACGTGCCGTGCCGGACTGCGCGCCCGGCACGGCTGGATCATGGACGTGTATCTCCTACGCCGCACGGGCGGCTGAGCGTCACTCCGACAGGTCGCTCAGCAGCTCGCGGACGCGGTCGAGGCGGGCGAGGGGATCCTCGATCCGTTCGCGGACCAGCCAGCGGCGCTTGGCCTGTTCGAACGGCGCGGGCAGGGCGGCGGTGGGGTCGCCCGGGGTGAAGGCGATGGCGCCCGGGCCGACATCGATCTGGCGAATTTCGGCGGCGGCGGCGAGTGCGCGGATCCGCGCGCATTCGAGCAGGCGGACGGCATTGTCGGGAAGTGCGCCGAACCGGTCCTCGAGCTCGGCCTGGAACGCATCGAGCGCGGCGATGTCGGTCAGATGCGCGAGCTGGCCGTAGAGCGTCAGCCGCAGGTCGGTCTCGGGGATCCACTCTTCGGGAAGCATGCCGCCGACGCCGAGATTGAGCACCGGCTGGCACTGATCGACCGGTTCGCCGCGCGCGGCTTTCAGCGCGCGACCCAGCAGGTGCTGGTAGAGGTCGATACCGATCAGCTTCATGTGGCCGGCCTGATCCTCGCCGACCAGATCGCCCGCGCCGCGCATGTCGAGATCACGCGCACTGATCGCGAAGCCCGCGCCGAGCTGGTCGAACGCCTGGAGCGTGCGCAGGCGCTTCATTGTCGCCTCGGCGATCATGGCCTCACCGTCGGTCGACAGCAGGATCTGACCGCGCCGGCCGCCGCGCCCGACCCGGCCGCGCAGCTGGTGGAGCTGCGACAGGCCGAACCGGTCGGCATGGTGGACGATCATCGTGTTGGCGCGCGGCACGTCGAGCCCCGCCTCGATGATGTTGGTCGCGAGCAGCACGTCGCCGTCACCCGCGGCAAAGCCCGCCATGGCGTCGTCGAGCTCGGCGGCGTCCATCTTGCCGTGCGCGATGACGAGGCCGAGTTCGGGGACGAGCCGCGCGAGCGTCTTCGCGAGCGGGGCGATGTCCTCGATCCGCGGCACGACGACGAAGCTCTGGCCGCCACGCGCGCGTTCGCGGCGGAGCGCCTTGCGGACCGCGGCGTCGTCGAACGGCGCGACGATGGTGCGGATCGGCTGGCGGCGCGCGGGCGGAGTCGCGATGACCGAGATCGCCTGGATGCCGACCATCGCCGACTGGAGCGTGCGCGGGATCGGCGTGGCGCTGAGCGTGAGGACATGGCCCGCGCCCATGTCGCGCAGCGACCCCTTGGCCTTCGCGCCGAACCGCTGTTCCTCGTCGATCACGACGAGCGCGAGATCGGCAAAGGCGACACCCTTGCCACCGACCGCGCTGGTGCCGACCACGACCGCGATCGACCCGTCGGCAAGCCCGGCGCAGACGCGCTTGCGCTCCGCGGGCGTCGACAGCCGAGACAGCGCAGCGACCTCCAGCCCGGTGCCGACAAAGCGCGTGCGGAACGTTTCAAGATGCTGGCGGATCAGCACGGTGGTCGGTGCGACGATCGCGACTTGCCGTCCCGCGAGCGCGACGAGCGCGGCGGCGCGAAGTGCGACCTCGGTCTTGCCATAGCCGACATCGCCGACGATCAGCCGGTCCATCGGCTTGCCGCTGGCGAGATCGCTACGGACCGCGGCGATCGCACGCGCCTGGTCGGGGGTCTCGGCAAAGGGAAAACCCGCGGCGAAACGTTCGTAGAGTGCGACATCCGGGACGATCGGCGGTGTCGTCCGCGCGTCGCGTTCGGCAGCAACCGCCTGAAGCGCACGTGCGCTTTCCGCAATCGCGGTGTCGATCGCGGCGCGACGCTTGGTCCAGCTTCCCCCGTCGAGCGTGTCGAGCGTCACCGCATCCGCGTCTGCGCCATAACGCCAGATGCGATCGGCTTCATGCACGGGTACGAGCCGGCGGGCGCCCTTGGCATAGTCGAGCACGATCGCGTCGGCCGCGACGCCATCGAGGTCGGGCAGCGCCTCGACCCCGAGAACGCGACCGATGCCGTGATCCTCATGCACGACAATGTCGCCGGTCTGCAGCGTCGCACCTTCGGCAAAGGCCGCAACGCCAACACCGGGGCCGTCGTCCAGTCGTGCGCGGCTGCCGAGCAGATCGGCGGCGGCGACGATGGTGAGATCGGCATGGACAAAGCCCTGGTCGAGCGGAGCGCAGAGCAGTGACACCGAACCGACGGGTGCGGCCGCCGCCTCAGCAAGGCTGTCGACGTGTTCGGCGTCGACGCCGAGCCGCGATGCGAGGAAACGAAGGTCACGCGCGGACCCGGCGATCGCGAGCCGGCCGTCGGCGATCACCGAACGGGCGAAGCGGCGGAACGCGCGGACCGGATCGCGCCGCTCGATGAAGCGCGGGGTGCGTTCGACCGGGGTGTCGGTGGCGAGGCTCTGGCGGCCGACGGTCGCCTTGTTCCAGGCGCGCGTGTCGACCAGCGCGGCCTTGACCTGACGCGCCGCGGTGCCGTCGGCGGCAAGCGCCAGGAACCGCGTGCGGCGGTCGGCGACCAGAGGGTCGAAATGGAGCGCGGCGTCGGGCAAATGCTCGGTAATCGCGACACCGTCACCCAGATCGGGTTCGCAGGCGCGACCGACGATTACCGCGTCGAGCGTTTCCAGGCTGCGCTGCGACACCGGGTCATAGCTGCGGATTTCGGTGATGACCGAATCGTCGTCGAATTCGATCCGGGCGGGGTTCGCACGATCGGCCGGAAACAGGTCGACGACGCTGCCGCGGATCGCGATCTCGCCGGGTTCGTCGACCCGGTCGTCGATCGTGTAGCCGATCGTTTCGGCGAGCGCGGGTAGCGCGGCGATGTCGATCGTGTCGCCGACGCGGAACACCGGAGGCGCCTCGTCGAATGCGGCAGGGGCTGGATAGCGGACCGCGCTCGCCTCGGCGGAGAGGACGAGGAGGATCGGGTCAGTCGAGGTTGTAGCGGTCGCGGCGCGCAGACGGCGCAGCGCCTCGACCCGGCGGCCGACATTGGCGGCGCTGGGCGGCGCGGAGTCGCCGGGGAGCGCATCGCTCGCAACGAGATGGACGACGGTCATCGCAGGGGCGAACCCCTCAGCGAGACAGGCGATCGCCTCGGCGCGCGACTCGTCCTCGACTACCAGAATGGCACGGTCGATCCCGGCGGTCAGCAACTCGGCAACGACGATCGCCGCGGGCAGAGTTGCCGGTGCAGCGCGCGTGTCACCCGGCAGGTCGATATGGTCGGTACGCTTCAGCATGGCCCCTCCGGTCGGGCCGTTGGCGCCCATTGAATGAACGGTATGCGGACCGGCTCGTTCCGTGATCCGTGCACGAAATGTTCCGACCGGCTCAGCCGAGCAGGCGTCGATACTCGGATTCGGCATGGCCATAGGTGTCGCCCGCCATGCGCATCAGAATGTCGCGGTCGCGAACCAGCACACGGCCGCGGACCGAGCGAATCGCATGCTCCTCCTCGAGCCGGTGGAGCGCTTCGGTCACGCTGCTGCGCCGGACGCCGAGCATCAGGCGGAACTCCTCATGCGTCATGCAGATCGCGTCGTCGCGGATGCGATCGTGATAGAGCAGGATCCAGCGCGCCATGCGTCGCTCGATCGAATGCGCAAGCGACGATACGATCGTGCGGCCCATCTGGGTCATGAACACCTGCACGAAACGGAGCAGCGCGAGCTGCAGCGTGTCGCTCTGCGCGGCGGCGGCGTGGAAGCGGTCGAGCGGCAGCTGCAGCGCGACGCCCTGTTCGGCGCGCATCACGACGTCATAGGGCGAGCGGTTGTCGCCGAGCAGCGCGGACCAGCCGACAAAGCCCTCCGCGCCGATCAGCCCGACCGCAAAGCGATGATCGCCCTCGAGCGCGTCGAGCACGCCGGCGATCCCCTCCTCGGGAAAGCAGAGCGTCTCGATCCGGTCGCCCGCACGCGTCAGCGACTCGCCGACCGCAAAGGGGACGCGGTCGAGATGCGGGGCGATCAACGCGAAGTCGTCGGGGCTCAGACGCTGAAGCAGCCGGTTTCCTGTGCCTCGCGCCGACGACGCGTCGCCAGCCCCATCCCGATCGATGGTCTCCAGTCGATTGTCGCCCGCCATCACGCCCCCTGAAACACTGCATGAATTCAATACGATCCGGTCTTCGTCCGGTTTCGTACAGCAACTCCCACGCCGCCGCCGGGGTTGCGCCTCTCAATGATACAGGAGGCAATTTTGACACATTCCATTCGACGGACGCTGCTCGCCGGCGTGTTTGCATCGACGCTCGTACTTATCCCGGGCGCCGCGCTCGCCCAGTCGGCGCGGAGCGTCACTGCGCCGCCTCCGCCCCCGCCGCCTGCCACCAAGATGGCGCCGGCCAAGGCTGCGCCCGACATGCAGGCCGTGCTCGACGCGCTGGCCGGCCTCGGCGGCAAGCCGATCGAGACGCTGACGCCCGCCGAAGCACGCCAGCAGCCCTCGGCTGCCGATGGCGCCAAGGCGGTGATGGCACAGAAGGGCATGCCAACGACCCCCGACGCATCGGTGACGACGCAGGACATGCCCTATGGCAGCGACGCCAAGCAGTTCGCCCGCGTGTACAAGCCGGCGAGCGCGGCCAATGCCAAGGGCCTGCCGGTCGTGGTCTATTATCACGGCGGCGGCTGGGTGATCGCGGATGTCGCCACCTATGACGCGGCACCGCGCGCGATGGCGAAGGCGCTGAACGCGATCGTCGTGTCGGTCGAATATCGTCATGCCCCCGAGTTCAAGTTCCCCGCACAGCATGACGACGCAGCGGCAGCCTATCGCTGGACGCTGGCCAATGCCGCGGCATGGGGTGGCAACCCGGCGAAGATCGCGGTTGCGGGCGAGAGCGCCGGCGGCAATCTGGCAGTCGCGACGGCGATCTATGCCCGCGACAATCGCCTGACCGCGCCGCTGCACATCGTCTCGGTCTATCCGATCGCCAACAGCAGCAAGACGCTGCCCTCGCGCAGGGATTCGGCGAATGCGAAGCCGCTCAACGGTGCGATGCTGCCGTGGTTCGGTTATTACTACCAGACCAGCAAGGCGGATGCGCAGGATCCACGGCTGAACCCGGTCGGGGCGAACCTGCGCGGGCTGCCGCCGACGACGATCATCAATGCGCAGATCGATCCGCTGCGGTCGGACGGCGAGACGCTGGCCGCGGCGATGCGTGCGGCGGGCGACAAGGTCGAGCAGCGTACCTTCCCGGGCGTGACGCATGAATTCTTCGGCATGGGCACGATCGTGCGCGGCGCCAAGGATGCGAACGATCTCGCGGTCGCACGGCTGAAGGCGGCGTTCGCCATGGCTCCTGCGAAGCGCTGATGCGTTGGGAGGGGGATAGTTTCTCCCTCCCATTTTTGCAGCGAGTAATGCCATGACGTCGACGACCCATGCCTCTTCGCCCCGCTATCGTGCCTTCGGGCGGGTTGTGGCCCTGCTGATGGCGGAGCGCTGAGATGCCCGTGATAACCACGCCAACGCTGGCGATCGCCTATACCGATACGGGCCCGCGCGAGGGCGATGCGGTGTTGTCGCTGCACGGCTGGCCCGATGACTCCTCGACCTGGGACGACGTCCTACCCGCGCTGCACGAAGCCGGACTGCGGACGATCGTACCGAGCCTGCGCGGGTTCGGCGAAACGCGGTTCGTGGCGGCAGATACGCCGCGCACCGGCAACAGCGCGGTCCTGGCGATGGACGCGATTGCGCTGATGGACGGGCTGGGGATCGCGCGTTTCATGGTCGCGGGGCATGACTGGGGCTCGAACATCGCCGAGGCGCTGGCGGTCGGTTGGCCCGAGCGGGTGCAGCGGATCGCGATGCTCGCGACGCCGCCGCGACTGGGCGGCATGCCGACGCCGCCGTTCGAACAGACGCAGCGGCAATGGTATCACTGGTTCATGGCCACCGCGCGCGGCGCGCAGGCGGTGCGCGATGACCCCAGGGGGTTTGCGCATGTCCACTGGACCAACTGGTCGCCGCCGGGCTGGTTCGACGAGGCGACCTTTGCACGGGTGGCGCGCGCATTCGGGAATCCGGACTGGGTCGACGTCACGCTGCACAGCTATCGCGCGCGCTGGGACGAGGCGGCACCCGATCCCGCGAGCGTCTGGCTTGAGGAAGCGGTAAAGGCGAGCGCGACGCTGTCGCTGCCCGCGCTGTACATTCAGGGTGCGGAGGACGGGGTGAACCCGCCGAGCGCGACCACCGCGGTACCGGAGAAATTCTCGGGACCCTTCGCCTTCGTCACCTTGCCGGGCGTCGGCCATTTTCCACAGCGTGAGCGGCCCGAGGCGGTCGCCGACCTGCTCGTCACGCTGTTCACCGGCGATCCCGCCACCTTGTCCGACACGATTTACCGGAGCCACGACATGTCCAAGTTCAAACCCCTTCTGGCAGGTGCGGCGCTGTTCGCGCTCGCCGCCGCCGCAACCGCGGCCGGCGTCGCACAGGCCAAGACCGCGGCGAGCCCGCTGACTCAGGTGGCGACGTTCGACCACCAGGTGACCGGCGTCGCGGTGACCGCAGACGGACGACGGTTCGTCAACTTCCCGCGCTGGACCGACGATGCGCCGATCTCGGTCGCCGAGGTGCTGCCGGACGGAAAGCTTAAGGCCTATCCCGACGATACGTGGAACAGCTGGCGCAACGCGCGCGCGAACGAATTGCCGGTCGGCGACTATTTCGTCTGCGTTCAGTCGATCGTGCCCGACGGGCACGGCAATCTGTGGGTGCTCGATCCCGGCGCGCCGGGTAACGAAAAGCCGCTCGAGGGCGCGCCGAAGCTGGTCAGGATCGATCTGGCGACGAACCGCGTGACCAAGGTGATCAAGGTCGCGGCCGATGTTGCGCTGCAGGGCACGTACCTCAACGACATCCGCTTCTCGCCCGACGGCAAGACCGGCTACATCACCGATTCGGGCACGCGCGGCGCGATCATCGTGATCGACCTGGAGAGCGGCAAGGGAATGCGCGCGCTCGACGGGCATGGCTCGACGCAGATCGACAAGAGCGTGACGGTCATGACCGACGGCAAGCCGCTGGTCCGTCCCGATGGCCGCCAGCCGGCCTTCTCCGCGGACGGGATCGCGATCTCGAACGATGGCAAGACGCTGTATTACCAGGCGCTCACCGGCAAGACGCTGTACGCGATCGATACCGGGCTGCTCCGCGAGGGCGTGAGCGCAGCGCAGCAGGCGGCGGGGGTGAAGACCATCGCGGAGACGCATGTCGCGGACGGGCTGTGGATGAGCAAGGCGGGGGTGCTGTACATCACGTCGCCGACCAACGACAGCATCACGCGGCTGGTCGGCGATCGTGTCGAGCCGGTGCTGACCGACAAGCGGCTGCGCTGGCCCGATACGTTTTCGGAAGGGCCCGATGGCCGGATCTATGTGACAGCGAGCCATATCCAGGACACCAGCTGGTTCAAGCCGGGTGCGCCGGCATCGCTGCCGACCGCTTTGTTCGCATTCGACCCCGCGCGGTGACATGAACGGGCGCCCCGGGCATGCAGACATGCCGGGGCGGCTCTGCCCGGCAGCGGCGGAAAACGTCAGATTGCAACAGGGTTAACATAGCGCAACGCGATAACCGCGCACCCCGGGATCGAATGTCGTGGCGTGTCGTTTCGCCATACTAACGATACGGGGTCGCCTTGTTCATTCTGCATTTGGCCCTCGGGGGCTGCCTGAAAGCGCCGCCCATCGACTTCGGCATTACGGCCGACTCCGGGGGGCATCTGGCGTATGTGGTCGACGCAGCGCTGGTTCAGGCAGAGCTTCCCGGCGTGGACCGGGTCTCGATCGTTACCCGGTTGTTCCGGTCTGCGGATCTGCCATCCGTGCATGGCCAGCGATCGGAGCGCGTCACCGACAGGTTGACGATCGATCGGGTCGATAGTGGCGACGACCGCTATCTCGAGAAGGAGGCGCTCGCCGCCGACTTGCCCGCATTCACCGAGGCGTTTTGCCGTCACATCGCCGGACTGGCGGTCATGCCCAACGTCATCCATGCGCATTTCGCCGATGCCGCAGCCGTCGCGATCGAGGCACGCCGCCGGTTCGGCATTCCGTTCGTGTACACGCCGCATGCGCTGGCGATCGACAAGCGCCGTCAGGGCCTTGGCGGAGCCGAACTCGGCACGCGGATTGCGGCGGAAACCACCGCGATCGCTGCGGCAGACGCGCTGATCGTATCGACGCGGGACGAGGCCGAACGGCAGGTCCCGGCCTATGGCGTCGGGGTCGCGGGCCGGATCCACTGCGTGCCGCCGGGCGTGCCCCGCCGTCCCTATGCAGGAGGCACAGCGACGTTGGTTGACCGTCTGGGAGACTGGCTCGATCGGCCGGATCTCCCGATCCTGCTAGCGATCGCGCGACCGGTGGCGAAGAAGAACCTCGCGGTCCTTGTCCGCGCGTTCGCGGCGGATCCGGTTCTGCACGAACGTGCGAATCTGGTGATCCTCGCCGGGCAACATGGGGGCCAGTCGTCGAGCGAGGAACGGGCGGTGCTGGGCGAGCTGCAGGCGCTTGCCGCTAGTCCTGCGCTGCGCGGGCGGTTTGCCTTGCCGCCGCGGCACGATGCTTCGGACGTCACTGCGCTGTACCGGCGAGCGGCGGCAGGCGGCGTGTTCGTCAACCCGGCGCTGCACGAGCCGTTCGGGCTGACCCTGATCGAAGCGGCAGCGGCCGGCGTTCCGGTCGTTGCGACCCGCAACGGAGGGCCAGCGGAGATCGTCGCGCAGATCGGTCACGGCTTGCTGGTCGATCCGCGCGACGAGCCGGGAATTGCGGCGGCGTGTCGTGCGGTGATCGGGGATGCGGGGCTTCACGCGCGGTTGAGCCGGGCGGCACGTGTCGGAAGTGCGGCATATGACTGGCGGCGCTATGCCGATGCAGCGATCGACATCTACGCGGCGTTGCGGCGCCAGCCTGCGCTGCTGGCCTGCGACATCGACAACACGCTGACCGGGTCGGTCGATGGCGCGGCGGCGTTCGCACGCTGGCGGCATGGCAGCAGCCTGCCGTTCGTGGTCGCGACGGGGCGCAGCTTCGCCGAGGCGCGCGCGGTGCTGGCGCAGTGGCATTTGCCCGAGCCGGACGCGTTCATCGTCGACGTCGGGACGCGGATCCTCCGTCCGGCGGCACATGGCGAGTGGCAGTGCTGCGCCGCGTTCACTACCGCGCTTGATCAGGACTGGGACCGGGCGGCGGTACGTGCGGCGATCGCCCCGCTCGGCATCTGCGCCCAGCCGGTCGTTACCGAGGGCGCGCACAAGCTCAGCTTCTTTGGCGACGCCGCCGACGTCGCAGCGATCCGCACGGCTCTGGCGCAGGCGGGGCTTGCAGCGCGGGTCGTGTTCTCGCACGGTCGGCTGATCGACGTGCTGTCCCCCGGCGGCGGCAAGGCGGCGGCGATCGCGGCCTATGCGGCCGGGTTGGGGCTGACGCTCGACGACTGCATTGCAGCGGGCGACAGCGGCAATGACCTCGACATGCTCGACGCGTGCGGGTTCGCGATTGTTGTTGCCAATGCGAGTGATGAACTGGCGACACTTGCCGCGCGTCCCGGGCTGCATCGCGCCACGCGCAACCATGCCGCCGGGGTGATCGAGGGGCTGGCGCGGCTCGGATTGACCACGCCGGCCGTGCAAGTCGCGGCATGACGCGTCCGTTCGGCTATTTCGTCCACCATCAGGGTCGCGGGCATGCGGAACGCTGTGCCGCGATCCTGCAGGCGCTGCCGCCGTCGCGTCCCGTGACGATCTTCTGCGCGCGCGACGACATCTTCCCCGCGCTGCCGGCGCAGGCGCGGATCGTGATGATCCCGTCGCTGTTCGAGCCGACCGGGGCGGAGGTGGCGATGGACTGGGTCGCGACGCCCGCGACGCTGCACTGCGCGCCGCTCGGCTGGCCGGGGATCCGAAGCGCGATGGCGACGATCGCCGACTGGTTCGCGCAAGCGGACCCCGCGCTGATGATCTGCGACGTGTCGGCGGAGATCGCACAGCTGGCGCGGATCTGCAGCGTGCCGCACGTGAAGGTGCTGCAGCATGGCGACCGCGGCGATGCGGGGCACCGCGCGGCCTATGACGGCGCCGCCGGGCTGCTCGCCGCATTCCACCGCGATCTCGCCCAGCCCGATTGGGACGCGGCGATGGTCGAAAAGACGTGTTTCGCGGGCGGGCTGGGGGTCGATACGCAGGGCCCCGACCGGAGCGCGGCGCGGGAGCGGCTGGGGATCGGCGAGCGCGAGGAGATGATCCTCGTCATGGCCGGCGGCGGCGGCAGCGGGTTCGGCCAGGCGCCACTGGGCGTCGGCGCGCGCAGCCGGCCTGCCGCGCGCTGGATCACGATCGGGCCGGTCGTGCGCGACTGGCATGCGACCGAACCCGCCAATATCGACCATCGCGGCTGGGTGGAGAATGCGGCGGACTATGTCGCGGCGGCCGACCTGGTGATCGCGTCGACGGGGAACACGACCTGCCAGCAGATCCTGGCGGCGGCGCGGCCGTGGATCGCGGTGCCCGAATGGCGCTATTTCGACGAGCAGCACCGCAAGGCGGACGCGCTCGGCGCGGCGGGGGTGGCGTGCACCCGGCCGCATCTGCCGTCGTCGGCGGACGCGTGGACCCAGGCGATCGACGCCGCCTATGCGCAGCACCGTCCCGAACGGCAGCGCGCGATGATCGCCGAGGCTCCCGCCGACGATGCCGCGCGCTGGCTCGAGGCGCTGGCGGCGCGGCTCTGGGGCACGGCACCGCACCCGGCCTGATCCGTTCTGCCCCCGTCGTTACCCTGTTCCGTCCTGTTCCCAGATCCCATTGGAGCCCTGCCCATGTCCGCTATCTCGATCGTCACGCTGGCCAAGGGGCGGGCGGAGCATCTCTACAATCTGGTTTTGGGGCTCACGAGACAGACGACCCCGCCGCGCGAACTGATCGTCGCGGTGATGCAGGACGAGCCCTATGTCCTGCCCGAGACGGATTTTCCGGTCCGCCAGCTGATGATCGCGGGCGAGGCGTTGCCGCTGGCCGCTGCGCGCAACCTGGCGGCGCGGACCGCGACGGGGGAGGGGCTGATCTTCCTCGACATGGACTGCATCCCGGCGCCGGGTCTCGTCGCGGACTATGCCGGGCACCTCGCGACCTATGACGGGTTGCTGATGGGCGAGGTGATGTACCTGCCGGGCGGCGCGACGAAGGGGGACTGGCGCAGCGAGGATTTCGCGGACGTCGCGGTGCGGCATTCGGACCGGCGCGGACCACCCGCCGAGGGGATCGAGGCGTGCGGCGACTATCGCTGTTTCTGGTCGCTCAACTTCGCGATGCGGCGCGCGACCTTTCTCGCGGTCGGCGGGTTCCACGAGGGCTATAACGGCTATGGCGGCGAGGATACCGACTTCGGCAAGGTGCTCGACACCGCGGGCGTGCCGATCGCGTGGATCAAGGGCGGGCTGGCGCATCATCAATATCATCCGCACCACATGCCGCCGGTCCATCATCTCGACAGCGTGATCCGCAATGCCGAGCTGTTCGAGGCGCGCTGGGGCTATCGGACAATGGGGCACTGGCTGCACGCGTTTCGGCTGATGGGGCTGATCGACGACCGGCCCGGCCAGCCGATACGCGTGCTCCGCCGCCCCGATGACGCGGATCTCGCGCTGACCGGACAGCAGAGCCACCAGCCCTATGCCAATACCGCAAGCGTCATCCGGCTGCTGGAAGAGCGTGTCGCCGCGAGTGCCGCGGCGGCGTGAGGATCGCTTTGCTCTCGCACGTCCGCCAGCGGATCGCGCAGCCGTTCATGGGCGGGATGGAATCGCACAGCTGGTATCTGGCCGAAGGACTGCAGGCACGCGGGCACGACGTCGTGCTGTTCGCGAGCGGCGACAGCGACCCGCGCTTCGCGATCGATCCGGTGCTGCCCCAGCATTATGAGCGGGTGTTCCCCTGGGCCGAGCATCGCGGGTCGGCGCCGCTGATCGCGCATGTCGACCAGGGCTATATCGCGGCGTGCGAGAGGATCGCGGCGGGTGGGTTCGACGTGGTGCACAACAACAGCCTGAGCCGCTTCCCGATCGAGCCGCAGCGGACCGCGATCGTGCCGACCGTCACCTCGCTCCACGTGCCGCCCTATGACGCGCTGCACTGGTTCGTGAAGGCGAGCCCGTCACCGACGCACCGGCTGACGGTGACGTCGCAATCACAGTTGCGTGCCTGGTGGCCGGACGGTGCGCCCGCCGAGGCGTCGGTGCTACACAACGGCATCGACCCCGCCGCGTGGCGGTTCTCGCCCGCAGGGGACGGCAGCGCGGTCTGGTCGGGACGGATGACGCCGAACAAGGGGCCGCATCTGGCGGTGCAGGCGGCGCGGCACGCAGGCGTGGCGATCACGCTGTACGGGCAGATCGAAGATCCGGACTATTGGGCGGCCGAGGTCGCGCCGCATCTGGGGCCCGACGTGCGCTATGGCGGGCATCTGGACGGCGCGGCGCTGGCGTCGGCGCTCGGGCAGGCGTCGGTGTTCCTGTTCACGCCGTGCTGGGACGAGCCGTTCGGGCTGGTCGCGGCAGAGGCGCTGGCGTGCGGCCTGCCGGTCGCCGCGCTCGACATGGGCGCGGCACGCGAGGTCGTGGGTGAGGCAGGGTGTCTCGCTGGGCCGGGCGACGTCGAGGGGCTGGCGGCGGCGATCCCTGCGGCGATGGCGATCCCGCGCGATGTACCGCGCGCTCGGGTCGAACGGCTGTTCACGCGCGACCGCTGGCTCGACCGGTGCGAGGCACTCTATGCGGAGGTATGCGCGGCCAAGGCGGAGATGGTCGCGTGACGGTGTCTGCACGGATACAGGGCGACGACGTGGTCGCGGTGCAGCAGGCAGCGCTGGCGGGGCTGTACCGGCAGCATGTCGGGCCCGGCGACCGCTATGCGCTGCTCGACTTTCCCGATCACGCCAATGTTGGCGACAGCGCGATCTGGCTGGGCGAGATCGCGATGCTCCGCGCGATCACCGGGCGCGATCCCGATCATGTCTGCACCTGGGACGCGTTCGACGCGGACGCGTTTCGCCTCGACAGCCCGGCGGGGGTCGTGTTCCTGCACGGTGGCGGCAATCTGGGCGATATCTGGCCGCATCATCAGCGGTTTCGCGAGGCTATGCTGGCGGCGTTTCGCGACCGGACGATCGTCCAGCTGCCGCAGTCGATCCATTTCCGCGCTGTCGAAGGGCTCGACCGTTTAGCTGCCTGCGTCGACGCGCATCCCGATTTCCACCTCTATGTCCGCGATGCCCGCAGCCTCGACCTTGCGCGGCACCTGTCCTGCCCGGTCGCGCTCGCACCCGATTCCGCGTTCGCGCTGGGGGCGCAGCCGCGTGGGGCTTCGGATTGCGACCTGCTGATGCTGATGCGGACCGATGACGAGCGCGTGGCGGGGGATCGCGGGCCGGTGCCGGAGGGGGCGGTGGTGCTCGACTGGCTCGAGGACGGCGTGCTGCCCCTATGGGAGGCGGGGATGCCGCGTGCTGCACACTATGAGCGGCTGGCTGGTGCGCGGGTCGCGCGCGGGCTGGCGCTGCTGTCGCGCGGGCGGCAGGTCGTGACCGACCGGCTGCACGCGCATATCCTCGCGCTGCTGCTGGGCATCCCGCACGTCGCGCTCGACAATGATTATGGCAAGCTGTCCGCCTATATCGCCGCCTGGACCGCGCGATCGCCGCTGCTGCTGCGCGAATGATCGACGTCAGTGTGCTGATCTGCACGCGCGACCGGGGGGCGTCGCTGTCGCGCACGCTCGATTCGGTGACGCGCGCGGTCGGGGTTGCGGGGGACGTGGCGGTCGAGATGGTGGTCGTCGACAACGGGTCGCGCGACGACACCGCGGCGCGGCTGGCGGCCTGGCAGGCGGAGCAGGCGTTTCCCGTGCTGCTGCTGGCCGAACCACTCGCGGGGCTGGCGCGGGCGCGCAATCTGGGGCTGGCGCATGTCCGCGGGCGGATCGTCGCGATGACCGACGACGATTGCGTGCTGAAGCCGGACTATCTGCTCGCGCTCGTCCGCCGGTTCGCGGGGATCGCGATGCCGACGATCGTCGGCGGGCGGATCCTGCCGGGCGATACCGCAGACCTGCCGGTGACGCTGAAGCTCGAGGATCATCCGATGGAGCCGGTGCCGGGCGCGTTTCCCGGCGGATTCGTGATGGGGGCCAATCTAGCCTTCACGCACGACGTCATTGCGCGGACGGGGCCGTTCGATACGCGGTTCGGCGCGGGCGCGCGGTTCGTCGCAGCGGAGGATACCGATTTCCTGTTCCGCGCGATCGCGGCCGGGGTGGTCGTCGCCTACGACCCGTATTTCGTCGTCGAGCATCATCATGGGCGCTGCCGGCCCGACCAGGTAATCACGCTGCTCGCGGGCTATGGCTATGGCGACGGCGCGCTCTACGCCAAGCATATCCTGACCGACCGGCGAATTCTGGGCGCGATCCGCCGCGACCTTGGCGATGCGCTTGGCGAGATCCGCGCGGGGACGCGGCCCTTTCCCTATATCCGGCGCTTCCACAGCTTCCGCCTGCGCCACGTGTTGCGCGGCTTCATCGCTTATGCGGGCGTCGAGCTTACAGCGCGGGCACGGCTTTGGCCCGCACACGAAAAGGCCTGATGCCGCGGCGTCGCAGCATCAGGCCTCTGATCATTCGTATCGACTGAGCCCGCAGACTCAGGCGGTGATTACTTCGAGCGCTCGACCTGCTCGAACTCGAGCTCGACCGGGGTGGCGCGACCGAAGATCGACACCGACACCTTGACGCGGCTGCGGTCGAAATCGAGTTCCTCGACCAGACCGTTGAAGCTCGCGAACGGACCGTCGAGCACCTTGACCTGATCGCCGATCTCGTAGTCGACCTTGACCTTCTGCTTCGGCGCAGCGGCGGCCTCTTCCTTGCTGTTGAGCATCCGCGTGGCTTCTGCCTCGCTGATCGCCTGTGGCTTGCCCATGCTGCCGAGGAAGCCGGTCACCTTGGGGGTGTTCTTGACGAGGTGATAGACGTCGTCGTTCATGTTCAGCTTGGCGAGCACATAGCCCGGCATGAACTTGCGCTCGACCGCGATCTTTTTGCCGCGACGGGCCTCGGTGATCGTCTCGGTGGGGACTTCGATCTGCTCGACGAGCTGCTCGAGACCCATGCGGGTCGCCTCTGCCATGATCGAGTCGCGGACCTTGCCCTCGAAGCCCGAATAGGCGTGAATGATGTACCAGCGCGCCATGTGCGGACCTTATTGAGCGAGTTTCAGAAGGGCGGTGACGATCGCCTGAAGGATCGAGTCGACGCCGAAGAAGAAGAGCGCCAGGATCGTCGTCATGATGACGACCATCACCCCGGTCATGATCGTCTCGCGACGCGTCGGCCACGTAACCTTCGAGGTTTCGGTGCGGACCTGCCGGATGAATTCGAGTGGGGACGTTTTAGCCACGGTGCTGTTCGAACCCGCCTGATGGAGACATGAAAAGAAGCGAGGCATAGACCCATAACCCGCTCCCTGTGAAGGGTCGCCCCGTCAATAGGGCCCCGTCAAAGGGGTCGGGCATGCGTCCGTCTCGCTGTCGGATGGCGGCGCAGATAGCTTCCGCGCCGACGGAACGCAAGGGGCGGGGCGGCAGCGTCCGCCGGGCGGCCCTGTGATGGCCCGACTCGGCAGCGCGTACGCCGCGATGCACCAGCCTTTCGCACACGGTTAAAAGCATAAGGGGATGCGTAGGAGGCGGGACCGGAAGGCGCGGGGGCGGGCGTTTGCGCCCTCTCCCCCGCCGGCCGTCAACCGGTGCCGGTCTTGCCGGCGGCGCCTCTCCTGCGTTTCTGTTATGTTTGCCGGCGTGACGGACCGACATCGGTATATCAGCGCGCAGACCAAAAAAAAGGCCGGTCAAAGACCGGCCGTAAAAGTTTTAGGAGAGGATGCCTGAAAGGCACAGTCTTTGTGCATCGCAGCAGCGAATTTCACAACTGCGCAAATTGCATTATGAAATGCGTTTTGTGCAATCGTGACAGGCGCAGTACGTCGGCCGCTGACCAATGGGTAACGGCAGCTGTCGATCGGCGATGTGAGAAGATCTGGCAGGAGTGCTCGGATTCGAACCGAGGGCCTTCGGTTTTGGAGACCGACGCTCTAACCAACTGAGCTACACTCCTGTGCGGTGGCGGGCTCTAGCGCCATGTCCGCGGCAGGGCAAGCACCTGTTCATGCCCGACGCACGATTGTCGAACGTGCAACCAATCTGGCGTCGGGTTCAGGGCAGGGTGGGGTGATCCCCGTGTTGACCGCGGCTGACTCCTGACCTATAGGCGCGCCCTGTTCTTCGGGAGTCTTTCCCGCCGGGCATGCTTGAACATTGCTGGATGCATTCCAGGGCCTGAGGAGCGTTTTGCGCTTCCTAGGGTCCTTTTTGTATTCTCAGGCGCCTCAATGGCTCCAGCAAAGTAACCATTTGAAAGGTGAAGGCTTCAATGCCGACGATCAACCAGCTGGTCCGCAAGGGCCGCGATCCGCAGAAGGCCAAGTCGAAGGTCCCTGCGATGGAAGCCAACCCGCAGAAGCGCGGCGTTTGCACCCGCGTCTACACGACGACCCCGAAGAAGCCGAACTCGGCTCTGCGCAAGGTGGCCAAGGTTCGCCTGACCAACCAGCGCGAAGTCATCAGCTACATCCCGGGCGAGGGCCACAATCTTCAGGAGCATTCGGTTGTCCTGATCCGTGGCGGTCGTGTCCGCGATCTTCCCGGTGTTCGCTATCACGTCCTGCGCGGCGTGCTCGATACACAGGGTGTGAAGGACCGGCGTCAGTCGCGTTCCAAGTACGGCGCCAAGCGTCCGAAGTAAGCCGATCAATGCCAACCGACGCAAGTCGGCACTGGTATGTTTGATCACACAGGCTGAAGTTTAGAAGGAATATAAAATGGCACGTCGTCGTCGTCCCGAAAAGCGGGTCATCCTGCCTGATCCCAAGTTCGGGGATGAGGTTCTGTCGAAGTTCATGAACAGCGTCATGCTGGACGGCAAGAAGTCCGTCGCAGAGCTGATCGTGTACGGTGCATTCGAAACCGTCGAGAGCCGCGCCAAGCGCGACCCGATCGGCGTTTTTCACGATGCGCTCAACAACGTGAAGCCGGGCATCGAAGTCCGTTCGCGTCGCGTCGGTGGTGCAACCTACCAGGTTCCCGTCGAAGTGCGTCCCGAGCGTGCACAGGCGCTGGCAATCCGCTGGCTGATCGGTGCGGCACGTTCGCGCAGCGAGAACACGATGGCCGCACGGCTGTCGGGCGAGCTGATGGACGCGGCCAACAACCGCGGCAACGCGGTCAAGAAGCGCGAAGACACGCACCGGATGGCAGAAGCCAACCGTGCATTCTCGCACTACCGCTGGTAACAGCGGGCTTCGAAGCCTAGCATTGGTAACCGTGTCACGGGCGGTCTTTCGCCCGTAACGCAAACACCTATATATTGGGGAGCCGGCACGTTCGGCTCCCCATATCCTTAAGGAAGCACGATCATGGCCCGCAGCCATCCGCTCGACCGTTACCGCAACATCGGCATCATGGCGCACATCGACGCCGGCAAGACGACGACGACCGAGCGCATCCTCTATTACACCGGCAAGTCCTACAAGATCGGCGAGGTGCATGAAGGCACCGCGACGATGGACTGGATGGAGCAGGAGCAGGAGCGCGGGATCACGATCACGTCGGCTGCAACCACCTGCAAGTGGCGCGCCGAAGAAGGTAAGGGTGAAGAGCACCTTATCAACATCATCGACACCCCGGGCCACGTCGATTTCACGATCGAAGTCGAGCGTTCGCTGCGCGTCCTCGACGGCGCGGTCGCGTGCTTCGACGGCGTTGCCGGTGTCGAGCCGCAGTCCGAGACCGTGTGGCGTCAGGCTGACAAGTACGGCGTGCCGCGCATGTGCTTCGTCAACAAGCTCGACCGCACCGGTGCCGACTTCTACTTCTGCGTCGACTCGATCATCGAGCGTCTCGGTGCGCGCCCGGCGGTCCTGTACCTGCCGATCGGCATGGAAGGCGGCTTCAAGGGCCTGGTCGACCTCGTCGAGAACCGCGCGATCATCTGGCTCGAAGAGAGCCTGGGCGCGAAGTTCGAATATCAGGACATCCCGGCGGACATGGCCGACAAGGCCGCGAAGTATCGCAGCGACCTGATCGAGATGGCTGTCGAGCAGGACGATGCTCTGATGGAAGCCTATCTTGAGGGTAACGAGCCCAGCGTCGCCGACCTCAAGAAGCTGATCCGCAAGGGTACGCTCAGCATGGCGTTCGTCCCCGTGGTCTGCGGTTCGGCGTTCAAGAACAAGGGCGTCCAGCCCCTGCTCGACGCCGTGGTCGACTATCTGCCGTCGCCGCTCGACGTTCCCGCGATTCAGGGTCTGAAGCTCGACGGCGTGACGCCGGACGAGCGTCCTTCGTCGGACGAGGTTCCGTTCTCGGCACTGGCGTTCAAGATCATGAACGATCCGTTCGTCGGCACGCTGACCTTCGCCCGCATCTATTCGGGCAAGCTGGAGACCGCATCGCAGGTCACCAACTCGGTCAAGGACAAGAAGGAAAAGGTCGGCCGCATGCTGCTCATGCATGCGAACAGCCGTGAGGACATCCAGGAAGCGTTCGCGGGCGACATCGTCGCTCTCGCAGGCCTCAAGGACACCACGACGGGCGACACGCTTTGCGCGATGAACGCACCGATCATCCTCGAGCGGATGGAATTCCCCGAGCCCGTGATCGAGCTGTCGGTGGAGCCGAAGACCAAGGCCGACCAGGAGAAGATGGGCGTCGCGCTCAATCGTCTCGCACGCGAGGATCCCTCGTTCCGCGTGTCGTCGGACCCCGAGTCGGGCCAGACCATCATCAAGGGCATGGGCGAGCTCCATCTCGAGATCCTGGTCGACCGCATGAAGCGCGAGTTCAAGGTCGAGGCCAATGTCGGCGCTCCTCAGGTCGCGTATCGCGAATATCTGAAGAAGCCGGTCGACGTCGACTACACGCACAAGAAGCAGTCGGGCGGCACCGGCCAGTTCGGTCGCGTGAAGGTCAAGGTCACGCCGGGCGAGCGCGGTTCGGGCATCACGTTCAAGGACGAGATCAAGGGCGGCAACATTCCGAAGGAATATCTGCCCGCGATCGAGAAGGGCTTCCGCGAGACCGCTGCTTCGGGTTCGCTGGTCGGCTTCCCGATCATCGATTTCGAGATCGTGCTGTATGACGGCGCGTATCACGACGTCGACTCGTCGGCTCTGGCGTTCGAAATCTGTGCACGTGGCGCAATGCGCGAAGTGGCGCAGAAGTCGGGCATCACGCTGCTCGAGCCGGTCATGAAGGTTGAGGTCGTCACCCCGGAGGACTATCTGGGCGACGTCATCGGCGACATGAACAGCCGTCGTGGCCAGATCCAGGGCACCGACAGCCGCGGCAACGCGCAGACGGTCGAGGCGATGGTGCCGCTGGCCAACATGTTCGGCTATGTGAACTCGCTCCGCTCGTTCACGCAGGGCCGCGCGCAATACTCGATGCAGTTCTCGCATTATGATGAAGTGCCGCAGAACGTTGCTGACGAGGTGAAGGCGAAACTGGCCTAACCCTTTAAGGGGGTAGGGCTAGCGTCAGGCTTTAACAGCCGCTATGGGGCCGCGTTCGCGCGGTTCCCGGTGTGGCACCGGAATACGAATCAGAAGGTAGGAAACAATGGCCAAGGCAAAATTTGAGCGGAACAAGCCGCATCTCAACATCGGCACCATCGGTCACGTCGATCATGGCAAGACGTCGCTCACCGCTGCGATCACGAAGGTTCTCGCCGAGACGACCGGCGGTACCGCTGTCGACTTCGCAAACATCGACAAGGCTCCCGAGGAGCGCGAGCGCGGCATCACGATCTCGACCGCACACGTCGAGTACGAGACGGCCAACCGTCACTACGCACACGTCGATTGCCCGGGCCACGCCGATTATGTGAAGAACATGATCACCGGCGCAGCCCAGATGGACGGCGCGATCCTCGTCGTTTCGGCGACCGATGGCCCGATGCCGCAGACCCGTGAGCACATCCTGCTCGCACGCCAGGTCGGCGTGCCTGCAATGGTCGTGTTCATGAACAAGGTCGATCTGGTCGACGACGAGGAAATCCTCGAGCTGGTCGAGATGGAAATCCGCGAGCTGCTCAGCTCGTACGACTTCCCAGGCGACGATATCCCCGTCATCAAGGGTTCGGCAACCTGCGCGCTGTCGGGTTCGAACCAGAAGCTCGGCGCCGACGCCGTCACCGAGCTGATGCAGGCTGTCGACGACTACATCCCGCAGCCCGAGCGTCCGCTCGACAAGCCGTTCATGATGCCGATCGAGGACGTGTTCTCGATCTCGGGTCGTGGTACGGTCGTCACCGGCCGCGTCGAGACCGGCATCGTCAAGGTTGGCGAGGAAGTCGAGATCGTCGGTATCCACCCGACCGTCCGCAAGACCACGGTCACGGGCGTCGAAATGTTCCGCAAGCTGCTCGATCAGGGCCAGGCTGGCGATAACGTCGGCGCGCTGATCCGCGGCGTCGCTCGCGACGAAGTCGAGCGTGGCCAGGTGCTCTGCAAGCCAGGCACGATCAAGCCGCACACCGACTTCAACTCGGAAGTGTACGTGCTGTCGAAGGAAGAGGGTGGCCGTCACACGCCGTTCTTCGCCAACTACCGCCCGCAGTTCTACTTCCGTACGACGGACGTGACCGGCACCGTCGAGCTGCCTGAGGGCACCGAGATGGTCATGCCAGGCGACAACGTGTCGCTCGGCATCAAGCTGATCGCACCGATCGCCATGGACGTGGGCCAGCGCTTCACGATCCGCGAAGGCGGCCGTACCGTCGGTGCAGGCGTCGTCAGTCAGATCGACAAGTAAGCATCTTCTCCTTCGGGAGATGATCGAAAAGAGCCCGGCTTCTCGCGAGAGAGGCCGGGCTTTTTCGTGTTTGGGGGCGGCCGCAGCATCGCCAAAGCGTTGGGCGGCAAGCAGGCAATTGCCAGGGTCCGTCGAGCGGCTAGATTAGGCACGCCACGGGGGGCGGGGCTTATGCGTGCGCAATGTCAGTGCGGTCGACTCACGGTCGAGCTTCCGGGGCCATCGCCTGCCGTGGTGGCATGTCACTGCATCGCCTGTCAGCGCCGAAGCGGATCGCCCTTTGGTGTTCTAGCCTATTATCCCGAGGAACTGCTCGCTGTCGCCGGTGAGGGCAAACGGTTTGAGCGAGCGACGGACGAAGGCAATCGCTTCGAGACGGTCTTCTGCCCAGAGTGCGGATCAACGGTCTATGCGAGGACCGCCAAGCACCCGTCGATGATCGGGGTCGCCGTGGGCGCTATCGCCGATCCTGCTTTCCCAGCTCCCGTTCGCTCTGTTTGGGAGGAATCGATGCATCACTGGGTGACCTTGCCACGTGAAGTACAGCATTTCGCTAAAGGCCGCGTGTAGGCGTCGGTTATCCGGCTGCTCGGGCGCCCGCCCTAGACCGAGGTAGTGCCAAAGGGGTCGGGTGGGGGTAGTCATGAGCCTATTGCCGCCGCGAGGGGGCGGCCTAAAATCGTCGTCGCGCTAGTTGCCTTTTCGGCGACTCTCCCGTAATGGCCCGCCTTCGGTTTAAACATCAACCAGCAAGAGCCCGGAAACGGGCCCGCTCTTTCGCATCGGTAGGGACTATGGACAGCAATATCCGCATTCGTCTGAAGGCGTTCGATCACCGTGTGCTCGATCAGGCCACTGGCGACATCGCCGACACCGCACGCCGCACCGGCGCGCTCATCCGCGGTCCGATTCCCCTTCCGACGCGCATCGAAAAATTCACCGTGAACCGCGGCCCGCACATCGACAAGAAGTCGCGCGAGCAGTTCGAGGTGCGCACGTACAAGCGTATGCTGGATATCGTCCAGCCGACGCCGCAGACGGTCGATGCGCTGATGAAGCTGGACCTCGCCGCTGGCGTTGACGTCGAGATCAAGCTCGCCTAAGGGCGAGCGCGGCGCGGTCGACCGGTAACGGTCCCGCGCCGTTCGACATTGGGATACCGCCGTCGGTGCAAACCGACGGGGCAGCGTCCCCCGTCACGCTCTCGCATTCGCAGGAGCACCAGCCCGGGACGGGGCGCGTTTCGTATTTACCGGGTTGATCCGACTCCATTCAGGGCTTTTGCCGTGGATGGGGTCAGGTGGATGCATCATGGAGCTTGCTCCGGACATGGTCCGCAAGCCCCCGAGGAATAGTCCGACGGGGCCTCTGTCTAGGAAGGGACAAGATCATGCGTACTGGCGTGATCGCGAAGAAAATGGGGATGACCCGCCTGTTCCAGGAAGATGGTCGGCACGTGCCGGTCACCGTTCTGGCACTCGAAGGCAATCAGGTCATTTCCGTTCGCGAAATGGATCGTGACGGCTACACGGCCGTCCAGCTTGGTGCAGGCGTTGCCAAGTCGAAGAATGTCGCAAAGCCGCAGCGCGGCCATTTCGGCAAGGCCGAAGTGGAGCCCAAGGCTGTCGTCCATGAGTTCCGCGTGAACGCAGACGGCCTGCTCGACGTTGGCGCCGAGATCTCGGCTGACCATTATGTCGCAGGCCAGATCGTCGATATCCAGGGCAAGACCCAGGGTAAGGGCTTCCAGGGCGGCATGAAGCGTTGGGGCTTCGGCGGTCTGCGGGCAACCCACGGCGTGTCGGTCTCGCACCGCTCGCTCGGTTCGACCGGTCAGCGCCAGGATCCGGGCAAGGTCTTCAAGAACAAGAAGATGGCCGGCCACATGGGCGACAAGTATCGCACCCAGCAGAACCTCGAGATCGTATCGACGGACGTCGAGCGTGGTCTCCTGTTCGTCAAGGGTTCGGTTCCTGGCTCCAAGGGCGGCTGGCTCTTCGTCAAGGACTCGGTGAAGGTCGCGCGCCACGCCGACGCACCGTTCCCCGCCGGTCTCAAGACCGCCAACAGCAACATCGCAGCAGACACGCCGGCCGAAACGACCGACGCACCTGCAGCCGACGGCCAGGAGGGCTGAGCGTGAAGATCAAGCTTTCATCTTTCGCCGGCACCGAGGGCGCGGACATCGAGCTCAACGACGAGATCTTCGGTCTCGATCCGCGCGCCGACATCCTGCACCGTGTGGTCACCTGGCAGCTCGAGAAGCGTCGCGAGACGGCTCGTGGCACCCGTGAGCGCGCAGACGTCGCTCGCACCGGCAAGAAGTTCGGTCGCCAGAAGGGCGGCGGTACGGCACGTCACGGCGATCGTCGCGCGCCCGTGTTCATCGGTGGTGGTAAGGCACACGGCGCCCGCGTCCGTGACTTCAACCCGTCGCTGAACAAGAAGGTTCGCGCGCTCGGTCTGCGCATGGCGCTCAGCAGCCACGCCAAGGCGGGTTCGCTGGTCATCATGGACAGCCTGGCTGTCGAGGGTGGCAAGACCAAGACGCTGCAGGGCGATCTCGCCAAGCTCGGCTTCGGCAAGCGTGCGCTCGTCATCGACGGCGACATGGTCGACACCAGCTTCGCATTCGCTGCGGGCAACCTGTACGAAGTGAACGTGATGCCGGCAGCCGGCGCCAACGTTTACGACATCCTGAAGCATGACACGCTGGTGCTGACGCGCGCCGCTGTCGAAAAGCTGGAGGCGCGCTTCCATGGCTAAGAAGCAGAAGGCGGGCATCGATAATCGTCATTACGACGTTATCCTGGCCCCGCACATCACCGAGAAGACGACGACTCTGTCGGAGCACAACGCGGTGGTGTTCAAGGTGTCCAACGACGCCACGAAGCCCGAGATCAAGGCGGCCGTAGAGGCGCTGTTCGACGTGAACGTCGTCGGCGTGAACACGCTCGTCCAGAAGGGCAAGACCAAGAAGTGGAAGGGCACGAACTACTCGCGCTCCGACATGAAAAAGGCAATCGTGACGTTGAAGGACGGTCAGTCCATCGACGTGACGACGGGGATCTGAGGCCATGGCACTCAAGCATTATAATCCGACATCGCCGGCACGCCGCGGTCTCATCCTGGTCGACAAGTCGTCGCTCTGGAAGGGCAAGCCCGTCAAGGCGCTGACCGAAGGCAAGCACAAGACCGGCGGTCGTAACAACAAGGGTCACGTGACCTCGCGCGGCATCGCCGGTGGTCACAAGCAGAAGTACCGCTACATCGACTTCAAGCGTCGCAAGTGGGACGTCGAAGGCACTGTCGAGCGGATCGAGTATGATCCCAACCGCACCGCGTTCATCGCCCTGGTCAAGTACCCGGACGAAGAGCTCGCCTACATCCTGGCGCCGCAGCGTCTGGCCGTAGGCGACAAGGTCCTCGCGGCCAAGAAGACCGACGTGAAGCCAGGCAATGCCATGGAACTCGGTCAGATGCCGGTCGGCACCATCGTCCACAATGTGGAGATGAAGCCGATGAAGGGTGGCCAGATCGCCCGTTCGGCCGGCACGTATGTGCAGGTCGTCGGTCGCGACAAGGGCATGGTGATGGTCCGCCTGAACTCGGGCGAGCAGCGCTACATCCGCAGCGATTGCATGGCGACGGTTGGCGCGGTTTCGAACCCCGACAACCAGAACCAGAACCTGGGCAAGGCAGGGCGTTCGCGCTGGCTTGGTATTCGTCCGCTGACGCGCGGCGTCGCCAAGAACCCGGTCGACCATCCGCACGGCGGTGGTGAAGGCCGCACCTCGGGTGGCCGTCATCCGGTCACGCCGTGGGGCAAGCCGACGAAGGGTGCGCGCACGCGTCACAACAAATCGACCGACAAGATGATCATCCGGTCGCGTCATTCGACGAAGAGGAAGGGCTAACATGGCTCGTTCAGTCTGGAAGGGTCCGTTCGTGGACCTTCATCTGCTCAAGAAGGCAGAAACCGCCCAGGACACCAACGCGCGTTCGCCGATCAAGACCTGGTCGCGTCGCTCGACGATCCTGCCGTCGTTCGTGGGCCTCACGTTCAACGTCTATAACGGCCGCAAGTTCGTGCCGGTCTCGGTCAACGAGGACATGGTCGGGATGAAGCTGGGCGAGTTCGCGCCCACGCGCTACTTCCCCGGCCACTCCGCCGACAAGAAGGGCAAGCGCTGATGTCTAAGCAATTCAGCCCGCGCAAGGTCGCGGACAACGAGGCGCTTTCGGTCGGTACGCAGATCCGCGGTTCCGCACAGAAGCTCGGCCTCGTGGCTGCGCTCATCCGTGGCAAGAAGGTCGGCGATGCGATGAACATCCTCGCCTTCTCGACCAAGGGCATGGCGATCGAAGCCCGCAAGGTGCTGGCCTCGGCCATCGCCAATGCGGAGAACAACCACAACCTCGACGTCGACTCGCTGGTCGTCGCCGAGGCATCGGTTGGCAAGTCGATCACGATGAAGCGCTTCGCGACCCGCGGCCGCGGCAAGTCGACCCGCATCCTCAAGCCATTCAGCCGTCTGCGCATCGTCGTGCGCGAGCAGGAAGAAGCATAATGGGTCAGAAGAGCAACCCCATCGGTCTGCGTCTGCAGATCAACCGTACCTGGGATAGCCGCTGGTACGCCGAAGGCGCCGACTATGGTCGGCTCCTGCTCGAGGATCTTAAGATCCGCGCATATATCATGAAGACGCTGCCGCAGGCCGCGATCTCCAAGGTTGTGATCGAGCGTCCGGCCAAGCTGGCCCGCATCTCCATCTTCGCTGCACGCCCCGGCGTGATCATCGGCAAGAAGGGTGCGGACATCGAGAAGCTGCGTTCGACGATCGGCAAGATGACGTCGTCGACCGTGTCGCTGAACATCGTCGAGATCCGCAAGCCGGAAGTCGATGCGCGTCTCGTCGCGCAGGGCATCGCCGATCAGCTCGAGCGTCGTATCGCCTTCCGTCGCGCCATGAAGCGTGCGGTTCAGTCGGCGATGCGTCTCGGTGCCGAAGGCATCCGCGTGAACTGCGGCGGCCGTCTTGGCGGCGCCGAGATCGCACGGTCGGAGAGCTATCGTGAGGGTCGGGTTCCGTTGCACACGCTGCGCGCGAACATCGATTATGCCGAGGCTACGGCGCACACGTCTTACGGCGTTTGCGGCGTGAAGGTCTGGGTCTTCAAGGGCGAGATTCTCGGCAACGATCCGACGTCGTACGACCGCATCATGATGGAGGCTCAGACCTCCGGCGTGCGGCCGCAGCGCGACGATCGTCGCTAAGGGGCAGGAACAGACATGCTGCAACCAAAAAAGACCAAGTTCCGGAAGGCCTTCAAGGGCAAGATTTCGGGCGACGCCAAGAGTGGCTTCTCGCTCAATTTCGGCTCCTACGGCCTGAAGGCCATGGAGCCCGACCGGATCACCGCACGTCAGATCGAGGCGGCCCGCCGCGCGATCACGCGTCACATGAAGCGCCAGGGGCGTTTGTGGATCCGCATTTTCCCAGACCTTCCGGTCTCGGGAAAGCCAGCCGAAGTCCGCATGGGTAAGGGCAAGGGCGCGCCGGAATATTGGGCCGCTCGAGTCAAGCCGGGTCGGATCCTGTTCGAGCTCGACGGCGTCGACGGCAAGATCGCCGCCGAGGCGTTCGAGCGGGCGGCCATGAAGCTGCCGATCAAGGTAAAGGTCGTTGCCCGCCTGGGCGACACCTCGCATCTGGGAGGCGAGTAAGATCATGGCTCGTATCGACGACATGAAGGCCAAGAGCGACGACCAGCTGTCGGAGTCGCTTGGCGAACTGAAGCGCGAGCAGTTCAACCTGCGCTTCCAGGCCGCCACGAACCAGCTCGAAAAGCCGAGCCGCGTTCGTGAGGTCCGCCGCGACATCGCTCGCATCAAGACCCTGCAGGCTCAGCGCACCAGCGCTGACGCCGCGAAGTAAGGAACACATCATGCCGAAGCGCGTGCTGACCGGTCTGGTCGTGTCCGACAAGGGCGACAAGACGGTGGTCGTGAACGTCGAGCGTAAGGTGAAGCACCCGCTCTACGGGAAGATCATCCGTCGCTCGAAGAAGTATCATGCTCATGACGAGAGCAACGAGTTCAAGCAGGGCGAGACCGTGCGGATCGAAGAGACCGCACCGATCTCCAAGCTGAAGACCTGGAAGGTGATCGAGCGGGTCAACACCCACGCGACGCCGGAGCGGGCTTCGGCCGAGGGCTGAATCAAACATGAGGGCAGGGGGGCAACTCCCTGCGCTCTTGTTTTCGTAAACGGGAACGGCTAAGCGGCCGCTCCTCCCCGTTGCGGATTCGTCCGCGGCGGGGTGATTTTTTAGGCGGGGTTCGGTCGGTATCGACCCCAGAGACAGAGAAGGGATACGGATCCATGATCCAGATGCAGTCCAATCTCGACGTCGCTGACAACAGCGGCGCGAAGCGGGTGCAGTGCATCAAGGTGCTTGGGGGTTCCAAGCGTCGTGTTGCAGGCGTTGGCGACATCATCGTCGTCAGCATCAAGGAAGCGCAGCCACGGGGCCGCGTGAAGAAGGGCGACGTTCACCGCGCGGTGATCGTACGTACCGCCAAGGATATCCGCCGTGCAGACGGTACGGTCATCCGCTTCGACGGCAACGCCGCGGTGCTGGTCAACAAGAACGAGGAGCCGATCGGCACCCGTATCTTCGGCCCAGTCGTTCGCGAGCTGCGTGGCAAGAAGCACATGAAGATCATCAGCCTTGCGCCGGAGGTGCTGTAATGGCGAGCCAGCGTATTAAGAAGGGTGACAAGGTCATCGTCCTGTCCGGCAAGGACAAGGGTAAGACCGGCGAAGTCACGATGTCGATGCCGAAGACCGACAAGGTCGTGGTCTCGGGCGTGAACATCGCCGTGCGCCACACCAAGCCGACCCAGGGTGACCCGCAGGGTGGCCTGGTCCGCAAGGAAGCACCGATGCACGTCTCGAAGGTCGCGCACGTGACCGCCGACGGCAAGCCGACCCGCGTCCGCTTCGAGGAGCAGGATGGCAAGAAGGTCCGCGTGGCCGTCAAGACCGGGGAGAAGATCAATGGTTGATCAGAACACCGCCGCTGGCACCGAGGCTGCCTACACGCCGCGCATGCGGAAGATGTATGATGAGACGATCATCAAGGCGATGACCGAGAAGTTCGGCTACAAGAACGTCATGGAGATCCCCCGGATCGACAAGATCGTGCTGAACATGGGTGTCGGCGAAGCGACGCAGGACAAGAAGAAGGTCGACCAGGCAGCCCAGGAAATGGAGCTGATTGCCGGCCAGAAGCCCGTCGTGACCAAGGCCAAGAAGTCGATCGCGCAGTTCAAGCTGCGTGAGGGCATGCCGATCGGCGTGAAGGTTACCCTTCGCCGCGAGCGCATGTACGAGTTTCTCGACCGTTTCATCACGATCGCTCTTCCCCGCGTCCGCGATTTCCGCGGTCTCAACCCGAAGAGCTTCGATGGCCGTGGCAACTATGCCTGCGGTATCAAGGAGCAGATCGTGTTCCCAGAAATCAGCTATGACCGGGTCGACAAGGTCCGCGGCATGGATGTGATCGTGACGACGACCGCCAAGACCGACGACGAGGCTCGCGAGCTTCTCCGTCTCTTCGGCTTCCCGTTCCCGATCGAAGACGACGCTGCCGACGAGAAGAAGGCAGCTTAACTACCAACCGCCGCCCCTGACCTCGTGTCACGGGCGGCGCTTCAGGAAAGAAAGAACTTAAGTCGATGGCGAAACTGAGTTCAGTCAACAAGAACGAGCGCCGCAAGCGCATGGTCAAGCAGTATGCCCCGAAGTACGCGGCACTGAAGGCAATCGCAGCGGACAAGACGCTCGACGATGGTGAGCGTCTGATCGCTCGCCTCAAGATGGCGGCAATCCCGCGCAACGCGAACCCGACCCGCATCCGTAACCGGTGCGAGCTGACCGGTCGCCCGCGCGCTTATTACCGCAAGTTCCGGCTCTGCCGTATTCAGCTGCGCGATCTGGCCAACAAGGGCCTGATCCCCGGCGTCACGAAGTCGAGCTGGTAAGGACTACATCATGGCAGTGACCGATCCCCTGGGTGATTTGCTCACCCGTATCCGTAATGGCCAGCGCGCGAAGAAGGACTCCGTCCTGACTCCGGCGTCGAAGCTGCGCGTCCGCGTGCTCGACGTTCTGCAGCGCGAAGGCTATATCCGTGGCTATAGCGAAGAGCAGATGGGCCCCGCGGCCGGCCTTCGCATCGAGCTGAAGTATTTCGAGGGCCAGCCTGCGATCAAGCATGTCGCGCGCGTCTCGAAGCCCGGCCGTCGCGTCTATTCCGGTTCGCAGGAACTTCCCCGCGTCCGCAACGGCCTCGGCATCACCATCGTCTCGACGCCCCGCGGCGTGCTTTCGGATTCCGAAGCACGTGAGCAGAACGTCGGCGGCGAAGTCCTCGCGGAGGTGTTCTGATGAGCCGTATTGGTAAGAAGCCGGTCACCGTACCGGCGGGCATCACGCCGACGATCGAGGGCAAGCAGCTGACGATGAAGGGCCCCAAGGGGACCCTGAAGATGCCGCTGCGCGACGAGATCAGCTACACGATCGAAGACGGCGGCATTTCGGTGCAGCCGGCCAACGACACCAAGCGCGCTCGCGCGTTCTGGGGCATGCAGCGGACCATGGTGCAGAACCTGGTCACCGGCGTGTCGGAAGGCTTCACCAAGAAGCTGCTGATCAGCGGCGTCGGCTATCGTGCCGCAGCCCAGGGTCGCAACCTCAAGCTGCAGCTCGGCTACAGCCATGACGTCAACATCGACGTGCCCGAGGGCATCGAGGTGAAGACGCCGGACAACACGACGATCGAGATCTCGGGTTCGGACAAGCAGATGGTTGGCCAGCTGGCCGCGGAGATTCGTCAGTGGCGCAAGCCCGAGCCGTACAAGGGCAAGGGCATCAAGTACGACGGCGAGTTCATCTTCCGCAAGGAAGGGAAGAAGAAGTAATGACCAAGGGACTTTCTCTTTTCGCCAAGCGGCGTCGCCGCAACCGTACCGCGCTGCGCGCACGCGCGGGCACCCGTCCTCGCCTGTCCGTGCATCGCTCGGGCAAGCACATCTATGCCCAGGTGATCGACGATGCCGCCGGCACGACGGTCGCTTCGGCCTCGACGCTGGAGAAGGACGTGCGCGGCACGTCCGGCGCCAACATCGACGCGGCGACTTCGGTCGGCAAGCGCGTCGCCGAGGCTGCCAAGGCAGCGGGCGTGACCCAGGTCGTGTTCGATCGCGGCGGCTTCCTCTACCACGGTCGCGTGAAGGCTCTTGCCGATGCCGCGCGCGAAGCCGGATTGGAGTTCTAAGACATGGCTGACGAAAACAACACGCCAGCGGTAATCGCACCCGAGACGACCGCACAGGACGTCACGGCTCAGAACGTGCCCCAGAGCACCGGATACCAGGGCAACAGCGGCGGTGGCCGTGGTCGTCCGGGTGGCGGCGGCGGTGGCGGTCGTGGTGGCCCCGGCGGCAACCGTGGCGGTGGCCCCGGTGGCAACCGTGGTGGTCGCGATGGCGGTCGTGGCGGTCGTGACAATCGTGGCGGTCGTCCGGGTTCGGACGATGGCGGCGAAGAGCTGATCGAGAAGCTGGTGCACATCAACCGCGTCTCGAAGACGGTCAAGGGCGGCAAGCGCTTCGGCTTTGCAGCACTCGTCGTCGTCGGCGACGGCAAGGGCCGTGCAGGCTTCGGTCATGGCAAGGCACGCGAAGTGCCGGAAGCCATTTCGAAGGCGACGGCAGCTGCCAAGAAGAAGATGGTTCGCGTTCCGCTCAAGGACGGTCGCACGCTGCATCATGACGGCAACGGTCACTTCGGTGCCGGCAAGGTCACGCTGCGGTCGGCGCCTCAGGGTACGGGCATCATCGCCGGTGGCCCGATGCGCGCCGTCTTCGAGTCGCTGGGTGTCGCAGACGTCGTGACCAAGTCGGTCGGCACGTCGAACCCCTACAACATGATCCGCGCAACGTTCGAAGCCCTTGGCGAGCAGACCTCGCCCAAGGCCGTCGCACAGCGTCGCGGCAAGAAGATCGCCGACCTGCTCGGCCATGGTGGTTCGAAGACCGCCGAGGCCGATGCAGCTGCGATCACGGAGTAAGCGATCATGGCTACCATCAAGATCACGCAGACCGGTTCGCCGATCCGCCGCGAGAAGGACCAGCGCGCAACGCTGGTCGGTCTCGGTCTGAACAAGATGCACAAGACCCGCGAGCTGGAAGACAGCCCAGAGGTCCGCGGCATGATCCGCAAGGTGCAGCACATGGTGTCGGTCGAAGGCTGAGCCTTCACGACCCACGTGACAAATACGGGAAAGGGGGCTAACGGCCCCCTTTCTTATTCCAGAATCCAACCCGGTTTTTCAACCAGCGCGTAACAAGCGAAAGCGAGTGCATTACCATGAAGCTCAACGAACTCCGCGATAACGAAGGTGCCCGTAAGTCCAAGATGCGCGTCGGACGCGGCATCGGCTCGGGCAAGGGCAAGACCGGCGGCCGCGGCCAGAAGGGCCAGAAGAGCCGTGAGGGCGTGTCCATCGCCGGCTTCGAAGGCGGCCAGATGCCGCTCCACATGCGTCTGCCTAAGCGCGGCTTCAACAACATCTTCCGCAAGGACTTCGCAGAGGTCAACCTCGGCGCGATCCAGCTCGCGGTTGATGCCGGCAAGATCGAGGCGAACGCCACGCTCGACCACAACGCGCTCAAGGCCGCTGGCCTCGCACGCGGTGGCAAGGACGGCGTCCGCCTCCTCGCCAAGGGCGAGCTGACCACGGTCCTCTCGTTCACCGTCGACGGCGCGTCGAAGGGCGCGATCGAGGCGGTCGAGAAGATCGGCGGCAAGGTCGAGGTGATCCACTTCGTCCCCGCAGCCGAGAAGGCTGCCGCCAAGAAGGGCGTGAAGTACAAGGAGCGTGCGGCGCACAAGGCGTCGTTCAAGGCCTGAGTCGAACGAGAAAGGGGGCGGGTGCGAGAGCGCCGGCCCCTTTTTTTTATATGCCTGACCTGGCGGCTTCCTGTCGCCCGCTTTCGACCCGCCCGTTTTTCAGGACCACCCTTCCTCCGTTCGCCCTGAGCGTAGTCGAAGGGTACGTCACCTGGGGCAACGTCCTTCGACTTCGCGCAGGACGAACGGGGCAGGGGGCGACCGAGCGCCCCTCGGGCTCGCATAACGCACCTAGGCATTAGACAAGCGCGCTCCTGCGCCTATATGAGCGGCGGGGGCGGTCACAACGCTTCCCGCCTTCTTTGTTTCCAGGACGATCACACGTATGGCATCCGCAGCCGACCAGATGGCGCAAAGCGTCAGCCTGTCCAAATTCGCCAAGGCGACCGATCTCAAGAAGCGGTTGTGGTTCACGATCGGCGCCCTGATCGTCTTCCGCCTGCTCAGCTATGTTCCGTTGCCGGGTGTCGACCCGACCGCGCTGGGCCTGTTGTCGCAGCAGACACAGGGCGGCGTGCTCGACTTCTTCAACACCTTCTCGGGTGGCTCGCTCAGCCGCATGTCGCTGATCGCGCTCGGCGTGATGCCCTACATCACCGCCTCGATCGTGGTGCAGCTCGCGACCTCGCTGAGCCCCACGCTTGCCGCGATCAAGAAGGACGGCGAATCAGGCCGCAAGCGGCTGAACCAGTATACCCGCTACGGCACGGTCGGCCTGACCGCGGTGCAGGGCTATTTCATCGCCGTCGGGCTCGAGACGCTCGGCGCGAACCAGGGCATCGCCGCGGTGATCGAGCCGGGCATGACCTTCCGCATCGCGGCGGTCATCTCGCTGATCGGCGGCACGATGTTCCTGATGTGGCTCGGTGAGCAGATCACCAGCCGCGGCATCGGCAACGGCGTCTCGCTGATCATCATGGCGGGCATCGTCGCGCATCTGCCGACGACCCTGGTGAACTTGCTCGAGGGCGGCCGTTCGGGCAGCCTCGACCCGATCAAGCTGATCGGCATCATCGTCGCGGTCGTCCTCCTCGTCCTGTTCATCTGCTTCATGGAGCGCGCGCAGCGTCGCATCCTGATCCAGTATCCCAAGCGCCAGACGCAGCGCGGGATGCAGGCCGATCGCAGCCATCTGCCGCTGAAGATCAACACCGCGGGCGTCATCCCGCCGATCTTCGCCTCGTCGCTGCTGCTGATGCCGCTGACGATCTCGCAGTTCGCCGGACAGCGCGTCGCGGGTGAGTCGCAGTGGGGCGATTTCATCATCACCCTCAACCAGTATCTGCAGCACGGCAGCCCCGTGTACATGCTGCTCTACGGTGCCGGCATCATCTTCTTCTCGTTCTTCTACACCGCGATCGTCTTCAATCCCGAAGAGACGGCGGACAATCTGAAGCGGCATGGCGGGTTCATCCCCGGCATCCGTCCGGGCAAGAACACCGAGAACTATTTCGATTACGTACTGACGCGCATCACCGTCATCGGTGCCGCCTATCTGACGATCATCTGCCTGCTGCCCGAATATCTGGTCACGGCGCTGTCGATCCCCTTCTATCTCGGCGGCACAAGCCTGCTGATCGTCGTCAACGTGACGATGGATACGGTGACACAGATCCAGAGCCATCTGCTCGCGCATCAATATGGCGATCTGATCAAGAAGGCGAAGCTGAAGGGCGGTCGACTTCGCTAAGTTGCGGGGTTACCGGTTTATAATCCTGCACGAACGAGGGGAGTGCGTTTCGTGAATATCATCCTTCTTGGCCCGCCAGGCGCGGGCAAGGGCACGCAGGCCGCGACGCTCGTGGCCGAACGCGGCATGGTCCAGCTGTCCACCGGCGACATGCTGCGCGCTGCGGTCGCCGCGGAATCGCCCGTCGGCCTTCAGGCGAAAGCCGTGATGGCGGCCGGCGGCCTGGTGAGCGACGACATCGTGTCGGGCATCATCGGCGAGCGGCTCGACCAGCCCGATACCGCAAACGGCGTGATCTTCGACGGCTATCCGCGCACCGCGGCCCAGGCCGAGGCGCTCGACGGGCTGCTCGCAGCCCGGGGCCGTACGCTCGACTATGTGATCGAGCTTGGTGTCGACGAAGCCGCACTGATCGACCGCGTGGTTGGCCGGTACACCTGCGCGAACTGCGGCGCCGGCTATCACGACCGGTTCAAGCAGCCGGCGGTTGCCGGGGTCTGCGACGTGTGTGGCTCGACCGAGTTCAAGCGCCGTCCCGACGACAATGCCGAAACCGTCAAGACGCGGATGGCCGAATATCGCGCCAAGACCGCGCCGATCCTGCCGATCTACGATGCGCGTGGTCTCGTGCGCCGCGTCGACGGGATGGCGGACATCGGCCATGTCGGCGTCGCGATTGCGGCGATCCTCGACGACCACTGATTAGACGATCACCGACCCTAACATGACAGGTTTGTCATGTTCGGGTCATCCCCCTGTCGAGTGCCCGATCCTAAGAGACACGTGTCGCCCGAAAGAGCGGCGCGAGTTTCCAGAGATCGGTGCCCGTCACTCCCGGGGGTACCGTGGGGGCCGGCGGGAAGTGATTTCCGCCGGCCTTTCCGTTATGGGATAGGGGAAAGCGATGACGCCGTGAACCGCAAGATCCTGATAGTCGAAGATGATGTGTCCACCGCGAGCTATCTCGCAAAGGGACTGACCGAAGCGGGCTACGCCGTCGAGACCTGTGGCGATGGGCGTGACGGACTGTTTCTTGCCAGCGAGGGGATCTTCGACCTCATCATCGCCGACCGGATGCTGCCAGGGCTCGACGGCCTCGCCATGGTCAGCGCGGTCCGCGCGGCCGGCATCGTCACCCCGGTCCTCATCCTTTCCGCGCTCGCGGCGGTCGATCACCGGGTCGACGGGCTGAAGGCCGGGGCCGACGACTATCTCTGCAAGCCCTTCTCGTTCGCGGAACTGTCGGCGCGCGTCGAGGCGCTGGTGCGCCGGTCGGACCGCCTCGCGAGCGATCCGCAAAAGACCAAGCTGTCGGTCGGCGATCTCGAGATCGACCTGCTTTCACGCGTCGTGTCGCGCGGCGGGCACACGATCCCGCTGGGTGCGCGCGAATTCAACCTGCTCGAATTCCTCGCCCGGCATGCGGGGCAGGTCGTGACGCGGACGATGATGCTCGAGAAGATCTGGAACTATCACTTTGACCCAGGATCTAACGTCGTCGACGTTCATATCGGGCGGTTGCGGCGCAAGCTCGAGGACGGGTTCCCGACGCCGATCCTCCATACGGTACGCGGGGCAGGATACCGGCTCGCCGTGGAGGGCTGAACCGCGATGCGGTTGTCGGTCACCGCGCGGATCGCGCTGCTCGCGATCATGCTGTCGCTGGTGTCCAACCTCGCGCTGATCGGCTTCGTCTGGAAACAGACCAGCGCCGATGCGATCGATGCGATCCGGCGCGAGACCACCGAACAGTCTGATGCGCTGCGCACCGTCTGGCAGGTCGGCGGTATTCCCGAACTGCGCCAGGCGATCGGCGAGGCGGTCAGCCCCGGCGACGTCTCGCTGGTACTCGCGCTCGTCGACGCGGACGGACGTACCGTCCAGGGAGTCGCGCCTGCGCGGCTGACCGTGCCGCTGCGGATGACCCGCTTCAGGATCGCCCGGCTTGGCGACGACGCGTTGTGGAATGCGCGCGAGACGGGGTACGCCCTGTATCCTATCGGCCGGCAATGGCTGCTGACGGGCCGCAATCTCGACCTGATCGCGGCGGAGGAACGTGCGATGGAGCGCGCGCTGGCCTTCGCCATCACCCTCTCGCTCGCGCTCGGCATCGTCGGGGGGCTCGTGCTCGCGCGCTATGTCGGTCGGCGTCTCGACGGGATAGCGAGTGTCGTCGAGGCCGCGGGCGAGGGTGACCTGTCACGCCGGGTGGCCGTGGTCGCGGGTGGCGGTGACGCGTTCGACCGGCTGGCCGCGCGGCTGAACGTCATGCTCAGCAAGCTTGAGGGGGTGATGGCCGAGCTGCGCGTCGTGACCGACAGCCTGGCCCATGACCTGCGCTCGCCGTTGGCACGGTTGCGGACCAAGACCGAGCAGGCGGTGCTGATCGCGGACCCCGACGCGCGTGAAGTGGCATTGGGCGGGCTGCTGACGGAAACCGACCTCGTCATGCGGATGCTGACGATGGTGATCGAGATCAGCCGGTCTGGATCGGTGTCGCGCGACCGGTTCATCCAGGTGTCGCCTGCGAATCTGCTCGAGGAGATCGGTGAGCTCTATGCCCCGGTCGCCGAGGATGCGGGCCTGAGCTTCGTCGTGGCGATTGACGATCGGCCTCCGGCCATGGCGTTGCACCGCGAACTGCTGAGCCAGGCGATCACCAACATGATCGACAACGCGCTGCGGCATGGGGCCAGTGGTGGCACGGTAACGCTGCGCCTGATCGAGCGCGGTGACGGCGTCGTGATCCAGGTCGAGGATCGCGGGCCAGGGATCGCGGTGGCGGACCGTGCACAGGCGCTCAAGCGATTCGGGCGGCTCGACAGCGCACGCACGACCCCGGGGGCGGGGCTGGGCATGGCGCTGGTCGAGGCGGTCGCGCGGCTGCATGACGGGCGGTTCGAACTGGGTGACAATGCGCCCGGCCTCGTCGCGCGGATCGTCCTGCCGGTCTGACCGCGCGCGGGGATGGCTTTGTGCGTGCGGACGCGGCAAGAGGCGGCCGATGGACGCACTTTCGCTTTTCGGGCTTGCCGCGGTCTCCTTCACCCTGCTGTGCTATGCCAAGGAATCGGGATCGCATTGGTGGACGTTCGGCTTCGCCGTTGGATGCCTGTTCGGATCGGCCTATGGCTTCCTGCAGGGGGCATGGCCGTTCGGTCTGGTCGAGCTGATCTGGTTCGTCGTCGCGCTGCGGCGCTGGATCGTGATGCGACGGGTGGCCGAGCCCCGGCCCTGACGCGGTCGCACTTTACGCATCGCAGGGGCGCATCACGCGGGCGGCGGAACCCGCGGCTTGACAGTTCGTTAGCGCGCGCCTAATTCGACCTCCCCGATACGACGGTTCCCGGCGGCGCTCTTTTGCGTTCGCCGTTATCGTGCGTTTCGGATCATCGCTAGGAGATGAGGGCCGTGCAGCCATGCCGGACCTCGTGGAGCAGGAGAACCAAGTTCATGGCACGTATCGCGGGTGTTAATATCCCGACCAACAAGCGCGTGGTAATCGCGCTGACCTATATTCACGGCATCGGTTCGACCAAGGCCAAGGAAATCGTCGCGAAGCTCGGCATTGCCGACACCGCACGAGTCCAGGACCTGACCGACCAGGAAGTGCTGCATATCCGTGAGGCGATCGACGCCGACTACACGGTCGAAGGCGATCTGCGTCGCCAGGTGTCGATGAACATCAAGCGCCTGATGGATCTCGCCTGCTATCGTGGTCTTCGTCACCGCAAGGGCCTGCCGGTCCGCGGCCAGCGTACGCACACCAATGCGCGCACCCGCAAGGGCAAGGCCAAGCCGATCGCCGGCAAGAAGAAGTAATCCGACTCAACACCGGATTACTCCGCCGGCGCTGGTCCCGAGGGACCGCCCGGCGTCACGCAGATACAGGTCAGGAAATACACCATGGCACGCGAACCTCAGCGCATTAAGCGGCGCGAGCGCAAGAACATCACCTCTGGCGTCGCACACGTGAATGCCAGCTTCAACAACACCATGATCACGATCACCGATGCCCAGGGCAACGCGATCTCGTGGTCGTCGGCCGGCGCAATGGGCTTCAAGGGCTCGCGCAAGTCGACTCCGTACGCGGCGCAGGTCGCAGCGGAAGACGCCGGCAAGAAGGCCGCCGAGCACGGCGTCCGGACGATCGAAGTCGAAGTGAAGGGCCCCGGTTCGGGCCGCGAGTCGGCACTGCGTGCGCTGCAGGCGGTCGGTTTCCAGATCACGTCGATCCGCGACGTGACCTCGATCCCGCACAACGGCGTTCGTCCTTCGAAGCGTCGTCGCGTCTGATTTCTCCGACGTTGCCCGTGCGCGGTTGATCGCGCGGCACGGGTGCATATTCATGGCCGGTGGACGTCCTGTCCGCCGGCCCCCAAATTAGGGGAAGCAAGTGTCTGTCAACGCAAAGAACTGGCAGGAACTCAAGAAGCCCAGCGGCCTGGAGAAAAAGGCCGGTGGCGACACCAAGCGCAAGGCGACCTTCATCGCCGAGCCGCTTGAGCGTGGCTTCGGCCTGACGCTCGGCAACGCGCTGCGTCGCGTGTTGCTTTCGTCGCTGCAGGGCGCGGCCGTGACCTCGATCAAGATCGAGAACGTGCTGCATGAGTTCTCGTCTCTGGCCGGCGTCCGCGAGGACGTGACCGACATCGTCCTCAACGTGAAGCAGATCGCGATCCGCATGCAGGGCGAGGGGCCCAAGCGCCTCCAGCTCTCGGCAACGGGTCCGGGTGAAGTCAAGGCTGGCGACATCGCCGTCTCGGGCGACATCGAGATCATGAACAAGGATCTCGTGATCTGCCACCTCGATGAGGGTGCAACGCTCAACATGGAGCTGACCGCCGACATCGGTAAGGGTTACGTGCCCGCGACCGCAAACCGCCCGGCCGACGCGCCGATCGGTCTGATCCCGGTCGATGCGCTCTACTCGCCGGTACGTCAGGTTTCGTACAAGGTCGACCCGACCCGCGTCGGTCAGGACCTGGATTACGACAAGCTGACGCTGACGATCGAAACCGACGGCACGATCACCCCGGAAGACGCAGTCGGCTATGCCGGTCGCATTCTCCAGGACCAGCTCGCGCTGTTCGTGCACTTCGACGATTCGTCGGTCACCCGTTCGTCGGCCCCGATCGGCCAGGCAGCACCCGCTGCCGGTGGTGCGGAGCCCGCAGGCGACACGCAGCAGATCAATCGGTACCTTCTCAAGAAGGTCGACGAGCTCGAGCTGTCGGTGCGTTCGGCGAACTGCCTCAAGAACGACAACATCATCTATATCGGCGATCTGGTCGGAAAGACCGAAGCCGAGATGCTGCGGACGCCTAACTTCGGCCGCAAGTCCTTGAACGAGATCAAGGAAGTGCTGTCGTCGATGGGTCTTCGCCTGGGCATGGAAATCCCGGGCTGGCCGCCTGAGAACATCGAAGAGATGGCCAAGAAGCTCGAGCAGGAAATCATGGGCTGAATGCGAAGCCGTCCGTTATCCTAACTCAAGGCAGGATGACGAACGGCACCGTATTCTACCCTGGATCCCAGCCTTCGCTGGGATGACGGATAATCGGGTGGGCCGCCGTCCCCACCAGCTCCCGGGTACCTCATACGGCCCCTGAACGAACGAAAAGGTATTAAACATGCGCCATCGCGTAGGCGGCCGTAAGCTTCAACGGACCTCGGCCCACCGTCTTGCTCTGTTCCGCAACATGAGCGCCGCGCTCATCAAGCACGAGCAGATCACCACCACCGTCGCCAAGGCGAAGGAACTGCGTCCCTACATCGAGAAGCTGATCACGCTCGCGAAGAAGGGTGGCCTGTCCAACCGTCGTCTCGCGCACGGCAAGCTGCTCGACGATGCACAGCTGGTGAAGCTGTTCGACGTTCTGGCGACCCGCTATGCGGATCGCAACGGCGGCTATACCCGCGTCATCAAGGCTGGCATCCGCATGTCGGACGCCTCGCCGATGGCGGTCATCGAGTTCGTCGACCGCGACGTCTCGGCGAAGGGCCAGGATTCGGGTCCGGTGATGTCGGACGAGGATTACAACGAAGCGGCATAATCCCCGCCTCTCGTTAGTCGAATTGCAGGCCGCGTTTCCCATCCGGGAGGCGCGGCCTCTTTCGTTACGGGTCCCATCCGGCTATGCGCCCGACATGGAGCACCCAGACAGCATTCTCATCGTCGATTTCGGCAGCCAGGTAACCCAGCTGATCGCCCGCCGCGTGCGCGAGGCGGGCGTCTATAGCGAGATCGCCCCCTTCCAGTCCGCCGCGGCCGCGTTCGAACGGATGCAGCCAAAGGGGATCATCCTGTCGGGTGGCCCCGCCTCGGTCACGACCGAGAACAGCCCCCGGGTGCCGCAGCATTTCTTCGAGGCGGGGATCCCGATCCTCGGCATCTGCTACGGCCAGCAGGTCATGTCCGCACAGCTCGGCGGCAACGTGATCGTCTCGGGTGACGGCGGCGAATTCGGCAGCGCGTTCGTCGAGGTGAAGTCGCCTTGCGCGTTGTTCGACGGGCTGTGGGCCGAGGGCGAGCGGCATCAGGTCTGGATGAGCCATGGCGACAAGGTCGACGCGATCCCGCCGGGCTTCACCCCCGTCGCGGTGTCGACCGGTGCCCCCTATGCGATCGTCGCCGACGAGGCGCGGCGCTTCTACGGCGTGCAGTTCCATCCCGAGGTCGTCCACACGCCCGACGGCGGCAAGCTGATCGCGAACTTCGCGCGGCACGTCTGCGGGCTCAGCGGCGACTGGACGATGGCCGAGTTCCGCGAGACCAAGATCGCCGAGATCCGCGCGCAGGTCGGCACGGGCCGCGTCATCTGCGGCCTGTCGGGCGGCGTCGATTCGGCGGTGGCGGCGGTGCTGATCCATGAGGCGATCGGCGAGCAGCTCACCTGCGTCTATGTCGACCACGGGCTGATGCGCGCGGGCGAGAGCGAGCAGGTCGTCAGCCTGTTCCGCGGTGCCTACAACATCCCGCTGATCCATGTGAACGTGGAGGAGCTGTTCCTCAGCGGTCTCGCGGGCATCACCGACCCTGAGCTGAAGCGCAAGTTCATCGGCAAGACCTTCATCGACGTGTTCGATGCCGAGGCCAAGAAGCTGGGCGGGGCGGAGTTCCTGGCTCAGGGAACGCTCTATCCCGACGTGATCGAGAGCGTCAGCTTTACGGGCGGGCCATCGGTGACGATCAAGAGCCACCACAATGTCGGTGGTCTCCCTGAGCGCATGAACATGAAGCTCGTCGAGCCCTTGCGCGAGCTGTTCAAGGACGAGGTCCGCGTGCTGGGTCGCGAGCTCGGGCTGCCGGAGATCTTCGTCGGGCGCCACCCGTTCCCCGGACCCGGCCTCGCGATCCGCATCCCCGGCGAAGTTACCAAGGAACGCTGCGACATCCTGCGCAAGGCGGATGCGATCTATCTCGAGGAGATCCGCAATGCGGGGCTCTACGACACGATCTGGCAGGCGTTCGCGGTGCTCTTGCCCGTGCGCAGCGTGGGCGTGATGGGCGACGGTCGAACCTACGACAACGTCCTCGCCCTGCGCGCGGTGACGTCGACCGACGGGATGACCGCGCAGGCGTTCCAGTTCCCCGGCGACTTCCTGCCGCGCGTGGCGACCCGGATCATCAACGAGGTCAAGGGCATCAACCGCGTCACCTACGACTATACGTCGAAGCCGCCCGGCACGATCGAGTGGGAGTGAGCCCCATGGGCGGCGTGCGCCTCTTCGCCTGAGCGGTTTCCCCGATTGCAGGATGGGCGCGGGTGTTCCATTCCCTCGTAGACAAGCAGGACCGGGGGAGAGCGGTGATGAGCATGCAGAGGGCGTCGACGACGCTGGCGATCGCGATGACGTGTGTTGCCGCGATGGTCCCGGGCACAGGCGCGGCGCAGGGCGTGACGCCCGCGGTCCAGGTCGAGGGCGGTTCGGTGACCGGCACGACGGCCGCAGGCGTCGCAGTCTTCAAGGGCATACCCTTTGCAGCGCCGCCGGTCGGCCCCTTGCGGTGGCGGGCGCCGGAGCCGGTGCAGACATGGTCGGGCGTGCGCGCGGCGGACCGTTTCGGACATGACTGCATGCAGCTGCCCTTTCCGAGCGACGCCGCGCCGCTCGGCACGACGCCGGCGGAGGATTGTCTCGTCCTCAACGTCTGGCGTCCGGCGGCGTCAGGGGCACCGAAACCCGTGCTGGTCTGGATCTATGGCGGCGGGTTCGTGAATGGCGGATCGTCGCCTGCGGTCTATGACGGGTCGGCGTTCGCACGGCAGGACGTCGTGTTCGTCAGCTTCAACTACCGGCTCGGACGGTTCGGCTTCTTCGCGCACCCCGCGCTGAGCGCGGCGAACGAGGGACCGCTCGGCAACTATGCGCTGCTCGACCAGATCGCGGCGTTGCAATGGGTGCGGTCGAACATCGCGAAATTCGGGGGCGATCCGGCGCAGGTCACGCTGATGGGTGAATCGGCAGGGGGCGCTTCGGTGTTGAACCTGATGGCATCGCCGATGGCAAAGGGCCTGTTCGCGCGCGCGATCGTGATGTCGGGCGGCGGGCGCACGCTGATCGGTGGCGTGCCGCTTCGCAGTGAGGCGGGCGGCAGGCCTTCGGCCGAGACGATCGGCGTCAACTTTGCGACGACTCAGGCCATTACGGGACAGTCTGCGGCGGAAACGCTCGCGGCGCTTCGCGCATTGCCCGCCGAGCAGGTGCGCGGCGACTTGAACCTTGCCTATCGGGGCCCGGTGGATGTGCCGACCTATGCGGGCGGACCGATCGTCGATGGCCGCGTCGTGGTCGGCACGACCGACGGGGCGATGCGGCGGGGGACCGCGATGGCGGTACCGATGATGGTCGGGACCACCGATGCGGATATCGCGGGCTTTGGCGAGACGTCCAAGGAGGGGCTGTTCGCCAGCTTCGGTGCGCAGGCCGACGCCGCCCGCGCCGCCTATGATCCCGCGGGCACGCAGGAGCTTGCCGCGATCGGTCCCGAGGTGGGACGCGACCGCCTGATGCACGAACCCGCGCGGCTCGTCGCGCAGCAGACGCAGCGCGTGGGCCAGCCCGCCTATCTCTATCGCTTCGGCTATGTCGCGCAGTCGATGCGCAAGGACTGGTCGGGCGCACCGCATGCCACGGACATCCCGTATTTCTTCGACACGGTTGCCGCGAAATACGGCGCGGCGCTGACCCCGCAGGACGCCCGCGCCGCGCAGCTCGCCAACCGCTATGTCGTCAATTTCGTGCGGAAGGGCGATCCCAATGGTTCAGAACTGCCGCGCTGGCCGGCCTTCGACGCACGCCGGGGCGCCGTGCAGCTGCTGCAGGCCGATGCGAGCGCGATCAACGGCGTGGATCCGCTCAAGGCCCGGCTGGATGCGGTACAGGGGGCCGCCGACGCCGTGGCAGCAGGTCCCGAACGGCACTGACGCACGCCGCGCAGCGCTCACGCACATAGGTCGTGCGTCCGTGTCTTCTTTCGCTTTCTGAAGGAATCGGCCCGCTCGAGAAAAGGGGATAACTCGTGCGGGCCGCAGTCCAGCGCCGACGCTGCTGTCTTGGGGAAGCGCGTCGGACAGATCGGATATGGGCGGAATGCCGCGATGTATCAAGACTTTTGAAAGGAAGTTGTGCCGACCGATTGCGGGACAAATCTGGAGATCGAATTGCGATTCGGCGATCCCGATTGCGCTGTGTGTGGTCTGCACCGAACGATGCCGACCAAGCGGGGAGGGATGGTGCTGCGCGCCCCGCCGGCCCGTGTGACTGAAAACTGGCGGGGCGCTGAAGGTTACGCGATACTCGGCAACGCCTCTGCCCATGGCTTATGCCAAGCAGTCGTGAATTGAAAATGAACGGGGCGCCCCGCCCGTCCGTGCGACACTCTCGTATCCGGGCGGGGCGCCGAGGACGCGATGCCGTATCGGCACTGCGTCGCTGACGACAAGCTAGCATTGGCGGCGAAACTTGACAGCACCGCTCGTCACGCCGCTGCCTCGTTTCGCCCGAAAATCTGCGCTAGGCGGGGGGCGCGGCCGTTCGGACGGGCCGGTGGTATCGGAGCGAAGGCATGCGGAGGATCGGGGTGACACTTGGGCTGATGCTCGTCGGCGCATGCCAGCAGACGGGCGATGGCCGGGATGCCGCCGCTGTGGAACGCCGGGTGGTGGTCGGGACGCTGACGGGCGACCCCGTGGCGGGTGCGCGCGTGTTCGTTCAGTGCAAGGCCTGCCACACGATCGGTGCTGACGCCCCGGATACCGATGGTCCCAATCTTTACGACGTGGTCGACGGCCCCGTCGCGCAACGCCGACCACGTTTTGCCTATACCGCGGCGTTACAGGCGATGGGCGGGCGCTGGGATGCGGCGCGGCTCGATGCGTGGCTGCGGGCACCGCAGGGTGTGGTGCCGGGGACGACGATGCGCTTTGCCGGTCTGTCCGATGCGCAGCAGCGCGCCGACGTGATCGCCTATCTCGCGACCTATCGCCGAGACCGTTAGGAAAATTGGCGCGCCCGGAGGGAGTCGAACCCCCGACCGAGGAGGTAGAAGCTCCTTGCTCTATCCAACTGAGCTACGGGCGCGCACGGCTTCCGATTAGCGTGCATTGCACGAGCTTGGAACCGTCATCATAACGACGTGATGAATATCGTGGATCACGACGCGCCCGAACCCATGGCGGCCACTGCCATGCGCAGCGAACAGTTCCGCTATTTCGATTTCGTGATGGCGGCATTCGTCACGATCCTGCTGCTGTCCAACGTCATCGGCGCGGGAAAGCGGGCGGTGATCGACCTGCCGTTCATCGGTGCCTGGCCGTTCGGCGCGGGGATCCTGTTCTTTCCGGTCAGCTATGTGATCGGCGACGTGCTGACCGAAGTCTACGGCTATGCGCGCGCGCGCCGCTGCATCTGGGCCGGGTTCGGCGCGATGCTCTTCATGGTGTTCATGTCGACGGTGGTCGTCGCGCTGCCGCCGGACGCGGGGTGGACGGGGCAGGCGGCGTATGAGTCGGTGTTCGGACAGGTTCCGCGGATCGTGCTGGCCTCGATCTGTGCGTTCTGGGTGGGCGAATTTGCCAACAGCTTCGTGCTCGCGCGGATGAAGATCTGGACCAAGGGGCGCATGCTGTGGACGCGGACGATCGGCAGCACGGTGGTAGGGCAGGCGTTCGACAGCCTGATCTTCTATCCACTGGCCTTTTACGGCGCGCCCGACTGGCCGGTCGAGGCGATGCTGATGGTGATGGTCAGCCAGTTCGCGCTGAAGGTGTCGTGGGAGGTGCTGCTGACGCCGCTAACCTATGTCGCGGTGGGGTGGCTCAAGCGGCGCGAGGGGGTCGATGTGTATGACGAGGGGACGGACTTCTCGCCGTTCCGGACGCGGGTTTGAGCCTGTCGCATGCGATCCGCTTCCGCCCCCACCCGTTCGTGCTGGGCGAAGTCGAAGCACCTGGGTCTCAGGCCCTTCGACTTCGCTCATGGCAAACGGATGGGGTGGGGTAGGGTGACGAACCCGATTAAGCGCTGACGGCTTCCATCAGACCTTCGAACAGCCGTCGGCCATCCGTGCCGCCATGCGCCGCTTCGATCCGGCGTTCGGGGTGCGGCATCATGCCGAGCACGTTGCCCTTGTCGTTGAGCAGGCCAGCGATGTTGCGCACCGATCCGTTGACGCTCTCGGCATAGCGGAAGGCGACGCGGCCTTCGCCTTCGAGGCGGTCGAGCGTCTCGGTGTCGGCGAAGTAATTGCCGTCATGATGCGCGACCGGGAAGGAGACGTGTTCGCCAGCGCTATAGCCAGACGTGAAGCGGCTCGAGGACGTCTCGACAGTCAGCGCGACGTCACGGCAAACGAAGTTCAGCCCCTGGTTGCGCATCAGCGCGCCGGGCAGGAGCCCCGCCTCGGTCAGCACCTGGAAGCCGTTGCAGATGCCGAGCACGGGCAGGCCCTTGCCCGCCTCCTCGACGACCGCGCGCATGATCGGCGAGCGTGCGGCGATCGCGCCCGAGCGCAGGTAATCGCCGTAGGAGAAGCCGCCGGGCACCGCGACCAGCCCGACATCGCCCGGCAGGTCGGCGTCGCCGTGCCAGACCATGGTCGGCTTGACGCCGGTCACCGTTTCCAGCGCGACGGCGATGTCACGGTCGCAGTTGGAGCCGGGGAAGACGATGACCGCGGTCTTCATGCCTTCTCGACCCGGTAATTCTCGATCACCGTATTGGCGAGCAGCTTGCGGCACATGCCGTCGATCGTCGCGTCGTCGGTATCGTCGGCGACCTCCAGCTCGATCAGCTTACCCTGGCGGACGTCCTGCACGCCGTCGAAGCCGAGGCTGCCGAGTGCGTGATGGATGGCGCGGCCCTGCGGGTCGAGCACGCCGGGTTTGAGTGTCACGAAAACCTTGAGTTTCATTTACTTGCCCCGGTTCTTGCGATGCTTTTCGAGGTCGAGGACCGAATTGTCGCCACCTTCGGGCAACAGGCCAAGACGGCGTGCAACCTCCTGATAGGCCTCGACTTCGCCGCCGAGATCGCGGCGGAAGCGGTCCTTGTCCATCTTCTCGTTGGTTTCCATGTCCCACAGACGGCAGCCATCGGGGCTGATCTCGTCCGCGAGGATGATGCGGCCATAATCATTGTCGAAGATGCGGCCGAATTCGAGCTTGAAGTCGACGAGGCGGATGCCGACGCCGGCAAACAGCCCGCACAGGAAATCGTTCACGCGGATCGCGAGGTCGGCGATGTCGTGCATCTCCTCCTGGCTCGCCCAGCCGAACGCGGCGATATGCTCGTCGGAGATCATCGGATCGCCGAGTGCATCGTCCTTGTAGTAATATTCGATGATCGTGCGGGGCAGCTTGGTGCCCTCCTCGATTCCAAGACGCTTCGAGATCGAACCCGCGGCGACGTTGCGCACGACGACCTCGATCGGGACGATCTCGACCTGGCGGATCAGCTGCTCGCGCATGTTAAGCCGGCGGATGAAGTGCGTCGGCACGCCGATATGATCGAGCAGCGTGAAGATGTGCTCGGAAATCCGGTTGTTGAGCACGCCCTTGCCGTTGATCGTGCCCTTTTTCTGGGCATTGAACGCGGTCGCGTCGTCCTTGAAATACTGGATCAGCGTGCCGGGCTCGGGACCCTCGTAGAGGATCTTGGCCTTGCCTTCGTAGATCTGGCGGCGGCGAGCCATGCGCGGTCCCCTGAAAATTGAGCGGCCCCGACCCCCACGATAATCTTCGCGGAGCCGAGGCCGGAATAGGCCGCGCCTATAGGCGAAGGGCGCGGGCGGTGCAATCGGATCGGCGTGCCGGTGTGAACGGAATGCAGGGCTGTCGATGCTATCCGGCGACTTCGGGAAGCGGCTGGTCCACCGGCGCCGCCCGGGCGGGGCGGGTCGGGGTCAGTCGGCGAACGAGACCGAGGAGCGGTTTCTCGACCAGCAGATGGGCGAGCAGGCCGATGATGATCGCGATGATGACGATCAGGACCACGACGGGTTGCTGCGGCAGTCGGCTGACCGCGGGAATCTTCACCAGCCATCCATAGCCCATCATTACGAAGGCATGGGTGAGATACAGCGCATAGGAGGCATCACCGAGCAGGACGAGGAACCGCGCAACCGCGGTGCGTGGTGCACCGATCGTCAAGACGCTGGCGACGACGACGACTGCGGGAAGGCCCCACGCCGCGATGCGTGGCAGTTCGGGCAGACTGGTGGTGGCGTCGTGCGCGACGAACAGCGGCACGACGGCCATGACCGCCATCGCGACAAGTGCCATGACGGGCGGCACGGGCCAGGCCCGGCCGCGGCGCATCCAGGCGGCATAGCCATATCCCAGGACGAGGCCGAAGCAGAATTCAAGCGATAGCGGGCTTGCTAGGAACTTGGCGGTGGCGGTCGCAGGCATCAGCGAGCCCGCGACCTGCAGGCACAGGATCGCCGCAATCGTTGCGATCACCGATAGCGTCGCCGAGCGCGCCCAGAGCGTGGCCGCGAACAGAAGGTAGAAATACATTTCAAAGACGAGCGTCCACGCGGTTCCGAGTAGCGCATTGCCCGGCAGCAGGATCAGCGCGCCGGCGATCGTCCGTGCGGGATAATGGTTGGAGGCAAGGAATCCCATCGCCGAGATCGTCAGGACGGCGAGGCAGCACAACCAGTAGAAGGGGTAGATGCGGGTTGCGCGGCGGAACAGGAAAGTCCCGGGTGTCGGCGGGCCGCGGCGATCCCTGAACGTGACGTGAAACATGATGAAGCCGCTGATGACGAAGAATATGTCGACGCCCGATGCGCCCGATGTCGTCAGCCAGTCGGGGCTGAACTTTCCGATCGCACCCCCCGACTCCTCCAGCGTGTGATGGACGACGACGGCCAGCGCCGCGATCGCACGCAGCATCTGAATGCCGTATAATTCGACATGACCCGACTGTTTGATTGTCACTGTTACGCCCCCGCGGCGCGACGCTCCCCATGCGTCGCGCCTATCGGCTAACAGATCATGCAATGAAAGTCAGGGCTGGTTCGTCGGACGTGAAGCCGCGTTATTTTACAACTCTTGGCCGGCAGCGAAGGATGCTATTCTCAGGTAACGGCAAGTCGTTCCGAATACTGCGGATTCTGCCACTCTCCGGTTTCGAGGATCTTTTGCAGCATCTCGCCCGCGCACCAGACGTCTTCATAACTGAGATAGAGCGGGGTCAGGCCGAGGCGGAGGATGTCGGGGTCGCGGAAGTCGCCGATGACGCCGTGCGCGATGAGCGCCTGTGTGATCGCATGCGCATGGGGGTGGCGGAAGCTGATATGGCTGCCGCGCTGGGCGGGATCACGCGGGCTGACACAGTCGAGGCCGAGCGCGTCGCCGGCGGAGGCGAGGATGTCGAACAGACGCGCGCTCTTGGCGGCGACGGCGTGCTGGTCGATGTCGGCCCAGAGGTCGAGCGCGGTTTCGAGCGCGGCGGTCGACAGCATCGCGGGGGTGCCCGCGAGCCAGCGCTTCATCCCCGGCGCGGGGCGATAGGCGTCCTCGAACGCGAAGGGCGCGGCGTGGCCCATCCAGCCGGACAGCGGGCTGGCGAGCCTGTCCTGCCAGCGCGTGGCGACATAGATAAAGGCGGGCGCGCCGGGGCCGCCGTTGAGATATTTATACGTGCAGCCGACCGCCAGATCGGCTTCGGCGCCGTTCAGGTCGATCGGCACCGCGCCGACGCTGTGGCTGAGGTCCCAGAGCATGAGCGCGCCCGTCGCATGTGCGCGGGCGGTCCAGGCGGTCATGTCGAAGCGCTCGCCGGTCTTGTAGTGGACATGGGTGAGCAGCAGCACCGCGGTGTCCTCGTCGAGCGCCTCTGCGAGATCCGCGCGCGCGACCACCTTCAGCCGGGCGCCGGGGACGCAGGCGACCGCACCCTCGGCGATATGGAGGTCGGTCGGGAAATTGCCGGCCTCGCTCATCACCGTGTGGCGGTCGGGATTGGCGCGCAACGCCGCGACCAGCGCCTTGAACAGATGCGTCGAGGTCGTGTCGCCGATGATCACCTCGTCCGCGGCGGCGCCGATCAGTGGGGCGATCTTCGCGCCGATCCGCTGCGGCGCGTCGATCCAGCCCTCGTTCCAGCTGCGGATCAGCCGGTCGCCCCATTGGCGGGTCGCGACGTCGGCGAGCGCGGCGGGCGTCGCCTTGGGAAGCGCGCCGAGTGAATTGCCGTCGAGATAGATCACGCCTTCCGGCAGCGCGAACTGCTCCCGGTACGCTGCCAGAGGATCGGCGGCGTCAAGCGCGCGGACTTCGTCGAGGGTCATGGTCGGGCCTTTGTAGATACGGGCGGGTTCACGGTCATTTCAGGGCAGCCGCGATCAGCCGTTTCGCCTCCGCCCAGGCCGCTGTCTCGGGTGCGACGAGTTCGACATGGCCGGTTGCCGGGATGGTGTGGAGGAGGGCGGTGTCGCCTGCGGTTTTTGCCTTGGCGACATAGTCGGTGGCGAAGGGGAAGGGGATGATCCGGTCCTCGCGACCGTTGACGAGGTCCTGCACTATGCCGAGCGGGAGAAGGCGCGGCACCGAGGTGTCGGCGTACACGTCCGCGCGGGCCGCGCTGGGCATGCCGACGAGCTTGGCGACGACCTCCGTGCCGCAGCCATTGGCGGGGGTGGCGGCCGTCGCCTCAAGATCGGGCAGGCCGCCGAGGCTGATGACGTGGTCGATGTGCAGCGGCGCGCTGCTGTGAAGCGGGCTGGCAGCAGGAAGCTTCGCGCGGGCGGCGAGCCAGAGCGCGAGATGGCCACCGGCGGAATGGCCGATCGCGACGATGCGGCGCGTGTCGAGACTGAAGGTCGCCGCGTTCGCGCTCAGCGCGTCGGTCGCCTTCGCCGCGTCCTCGAAGGTCCCCGGATAACCCCCGCCGGCGCGGTCGACGCCGCGATAATCGATGTTCCAGACCGCGATGCCGTCCTTGCGAAGATCGTCCGCGACCCAGTTCATCAGGCTGCGATCGGCGATGCTCGTCGTCCAGCAGCCGCCATGGACCATCACGACGACCGGGAAGGGGCCTTTGCCCTTCGGCCGCCAGACATCGACCTTCTGCATCTGGTCGGGACCATAGGCGATGGTCGCGTCTGGGCTGGGCTTCGGGCGTTTGACGAGGTCGGGCCATGTCAGGAGCTTGGGTGCGGGCGGTTCGGCGGTCACCGGTGTGGAGATGGCGGCGAGCGCGAGAAAGGCAAGGCGGATCATGGTGTTGCGTGGCCTTTCGGGGAGCAGGTAACGAACGCAGGAGCGGTCATGGTCTGACGGTGGCGGACGTCGCGGGTGGACGCAATATCGGTGGGGGGCTTTGCTCGTGGGTCCTGATGTTCGTCAGGGTGACGGGCCGGGGATGAGGACAGGGCATTCTGGTCGGGGTGTTGAGAACAACAGTGGAACCTTTGGGCCGCGCTTGCTATCCACAAGGCAACTATGGTCACCGATTTCAAAGATCCCTTCGATTCCATCGTCGACGCCCCCTTCGACAGCGCGCTGAGCGAGCGGTACCTCGTCTATGCGCTCTCGACGATCACCGCGCGGTCGTTGCCCGATGTGCGCGACGGGATGAAGCCGGTGCACCGGCGGCTGCTCTGGGCGATGCGGCTGCTGAAGCTCGATCCGAGCCAGGGCTACAAGAAATGCGCGCGCGTCGTCGGCGACGTGATCGGCAAATATCATCCGCATGGCGACCAGTCGGTCTATGACGCGATGGTCCGTCTCGCGCAGACCTTCTCGCTGCGCTATCCGCTGGTCGACGGGCAGGGCAATTTCGGCAATATCGACGGGGATAACGCCGCCGCGTACCGCTATACCGAGGCACGGCTGACGCAGGTCGCGGTCGACCTGATGGACGGGCTCGACGAGGATGCGGCCAATCTTCGCCCGACCTACAATGGCGAGGACGAGGAGCCTGAGCTGTTCCCTGGCATGTTCCCCAATCTTCTCGCCAATGGCGCGAGCGGGATCGCGGTCGGGATGGCGACGAGCATCCCGCCGCACAACGCCGCCGAGCTGATCGAGGCGGCGATCCTGCTGGTCGATCAGCCCGATGCCGACAATGACGCGATCTTGGCGCATGTGACCGGGCCGGACTTTCCGACCGGCGGGCTGGTCGTTGATCCGCCCGCGGTGATCCGCGAATCCTATGCCACCGGGCGCGGCGGGTTCCGGGTGCGCGCGCGCTGGGAGATCGAGCGCGAAAAGGGCGGGATGTGGACGCTGATCGTGTCCGAGATCCCGTATGGCGTGCAGAAGGGCAAGCTGATCGAACAGATCGCCGACCTGATCAACGCCAAGCGCCTCCCGATCTTGGCGGACGTGCGCGACGAATCGGACGCCGAGATCCGCATCGTGCTGGAACCGCGGAGCCGGACGGTCGATCCGCAGGTGCTGATGGACGGGCTGTTCCGGCTGACCGATCTCGAGACGCGGGTGAGCCTCAACCTCAACGTGCTCGACAAGGATCGCACGCCGCGCGTGATGTCGCTGCGCGAGGCACTGTCGGCCTGGGTCGAGCATCAGTTCGTCGTGCTGACGCGGCGGACCCAGCATCGGCTGGAGAAGATCGCGGACCGGATCGAGCTGCTCGACGGCTATCTGATCGCCTATCTCAATCTCGACCGCGTGATCGAGATCATCCGCACCGAGGACGAGCCGAAAAAGGTGATGATCGCCGAGTTCAACCTGACCGATCGTCAGGCGGAGGCGATCCTGAACATGCGGCTGCGGTCGCTTCGCCGGCTCGAAGAGTTCGAGATCAAGACCGAGCGCGACAAGCTCGACAAGGAACAGGCGACGCTGACCGCGTTGCTCGCCGATCCCAAGCTGCAGAAGAAGCGGATGAAGGCGGACCTGCGCAAGATCCGCGACCGCTATGGCGCGGAGACGCTGCTCGGCAAGCGGCGCACGACGATCGAGGAGGCCGCGCCGACCCGCGACATCCCGCTCGAGGCGATGATCGAGCGTGAGCCGATCACCGTCATCCTGTCGCAGCGCGGCTGGATCCGGGCGATGCGCGGGCATAATGACCTGGCCAGCCCCGAGGCGCTGAAGTTCAAGGAGGGCGACGGCCCCGCCTTCGCCTTCCATGCGCAGACGACGGACAAGCTGTTGCTCGCGGCCGAGAATGGGCGGTTCTTCACGCTGGCGGCGGACAAGCTGCCGGGCGGGCGCGGCTTTGGCGAGCCGGTGCGCGCGATGATCGACCTCGACGGCAGCGTCGGGATCGTCGCGCTCTTGCCCGCGGCGCGGCAGGCCAAGCTGATGGTCGCGGCGACTGACGGCCGCGCGTTCATCGCGACGGCGGCGGACGTGATCGCGGAGACGCGCAAGGGCAAGACGGTGATGACGCCGCGGATCGGCGAGAAGGTGAAGCTGGTCCGCCCGGTCGACCCCGCGGACGATTATGTCGCGGCGATCGGCGACAATCGCAAGCTGCTAGTGTTCCCGATCAACGAGCTGGTCGAGATGAATCGCGGGCAGGGGGTGCAACTCCAGCGCTACCGCGACGGCGGGCTGGCGGATGCGATCACCTTCGTGTTCGCCAACGGCCTGAGCTGGGCGATGGGCGGCGAGACCAAGCGCACGCGGACCGAGGCGGATCTGGGGCCGTGGCGCACGGCGCGCGGCGCGGCCGGGCGCATGCCCCCCACAGGTTTTCCCCGCGACAACCGATTCGGCTGAAATTCGGCTATGCTAAGGCGATGCGTGCTGACCATCGCGATCTGACTCCAGGGTAAATCGGGAGCCGGCGGCCGGGTCATTGCGGACTGGTGCCGGGCTGTCTGAACCGGCGTTGAAATAATCGTACTCGTTTTGGGTCTTTTGTAAATTTCACGCGGCCTTAACGAAGCCGGGTTAGGCAGGACTATGGAATGGGTTCTTCACGAGGCCGAACAACCGGCAACCGTCTCGGCTGAACTCGTCGCGCGCGGCCTCGAGTTGAGCCCGATTCCGATGGTCCACCTGACGCTCGAGAATGGTAGGCTCGAGCTGTTCGCGATGAACCGGGCCTATCGTTTGGCCGGGCTGGGCGTCGTCGCGGCACGGTCGCCGATGATCGCCGATCTGGGCGATCGGATCATCGCCTTTCTGCTGACGTCGCAGACCCGACTCGACTTCGACTGGGCCTTTGGCGACACGATCGATTGCCGGCATTACCGCGTGACGATCGCGCGGAGCAGCGCAGCGATCCACGACCGGTGCACGCTGAGCTTCGTCGACCGGACCTCGCAGATCCATACCGAACGCAGCATGCGGCGCGAGATGACCACCGACAGCCTGACCGGGCTGCTCAACCGCGAAGGGTTCGAGGATCTGGTCGAGGCGGTCGAGGATCACGCCGCACGCGCGGTCCTGGCGATCGATATCGACCGGTTCGGGCGGCTGAACGCGTGTCTGGGATCGCTGGTCGGCGACGAGATGCTGATCACCGTCGCACGGCGGATCAAGGGCGCGCTGCGAGTGCGCGATACGCTGGCGCGGGTCGGCGGCGGGCAGTTTGCGGTGCTGATGACGATCGACGAGGATCCCGCAGAGGCACTGCGTCTCGCCGACCGGATTCAGCGCGCGTTGATCGCGCCGTTCCGCCTGACCGATTACGAGATCCGCGTCGAATGCTCGATCGGCATCGCCTATGGTCGGGACGAGACCGGCGACACCGCCGAGATGATCCGGCACGCGCAGTTCGCGGTGAAGCGCGGCAAGGCGACGGGTCGGACCGAATGCTATCAGCGCCAGGAATTCGTGATCGCGCGCGAACAGTTCGGCATGGAGACCGCGCTGCGTCGCGCGATCGAGAATGACCGGCTGCGGCTCGCCTATCAGCCGATCTGCGATCTCGCGACCGGGCGTATCGTCGCGTTCGAGGCGCTGGCGCGGTGGACCGACGAGGATGGTCGCGAGATCCCGCCGACACAGTTCATTCCGGTTGCCGAGGAATCAGGGCTGATCGTTCCACTGGGGCGCTGGGCGATCGATGCGGCGGCGCGGACGCTGGCGGCGTGGGACGTGCGTGCCGGCGGGCATTGCGGCGTTCGCGTCGCAGTGAACCTGTCGGCGATCCAGCTGCAGCGCGATGCGATCGCGCCGGTGGTCGAGTCGGCGCTGTCTCGCTCGCGACTCGGCGGCGACCGGTTCACGCTCGAATTGACCGAAAGTGCGATCGTGTCCGACCCGGACCGGATTGCGCAGGCGATGCACGCGCTGAAGGATCTCGGCACGACGCTCGCCATGGACGATTTCGGGACCGGCTATTCCAACCTCGCCTATCTCCAGAAACTGCCGATCGATGTGCTGAAGATCGACCGGAGCTTCGTGACGGGGATGCTGGCGGACCGCGACAAGGTGTCGATCGTCCGCGCGATCCTCAGTCTCGCGCAGGCGCTCAACATGCAGACGACCGCGGAGGGGATCGAGACGGGCGACTTGGCCCAGACGCTCGCGGCGCTCGGATGCACTTATGGCCAGGGCTATGTCTTCGCGCGGCCGCTCGAGGCGGCTCAGGCGTTCGAGTCGATCTTCAGCCGGGTGCCGATCCTGGCCTGAAGGTTCAGGCGAGCGTTTCGGTGACCGCCTTGTCCGCGATCGCATCGACTCTGGCCTGATCGGGAAAGCCCTCCGCGATCCACTGCGTCTCGATCCGTCGGCGCATCGCCGCGACGTCGGGGCCCTTGCGCAGGCCGCGTTCGACCAGCGCGCCCCCGCTGATCGGAAATGCCGGCGGCGACCAGTCGGCAATCGGTGCGACGTCCGCGCCTGCGATCAGCAACCGGTCGATCGCGCCAGCCACGCCGTGGCGATAGGCGAGTGCGCGCGGGCCTTCGTCCCCAATCCCCTGCGTCGCCGCGACGACGCGTTTGCGATTGGTGTTCGACAGTTTCAGCCGTGCAGCGACCACATCGCCGTCGCGGGCGGGGATCAATGCGGCCAGACGGCGGATCGGATCGGGCGCAATGCCGGCGGCATGTTCGTGATCGACCAGCGCGGCCAGCCGTGCGACCCCGTCGGCGTCGATCTCGGGCAGCACCGCACGCCAGATGCCGCGCTCGACCATCAGTGCGATCACCGCAACGGCGCGCGCCGCGACGAGCAGCTTGAGCAGTTCGGCGGCGATCCGTTCGCGGGACAGCGCCATCAGGTCGTTCGCGCGGGCGGTGCACGCCTCCAGCCCGGCGGCGTCGATCTGGGTCCCGAACCGCGCGTGAAAGCGGAAGAAGCGCAGGATCCGCAGATGATCCTCCGCAATCCGCTGCAGGGGATCACCGATGAAGCGCACGCGCCCTGCGGACAGATCGTCAAGGCCACCGAAATAGTCGAAGATCTCGCCGCTGACGGGATCGGCATAGAGCGCGTTGATCGTAAAATCGCGGCGCGCCGCATCCTCGCGCCAGTCATCAGTGTAGGCGATCGTCGCATGCCGCCCATCGGTCGCGACGTCGCGGCGCAGCGTCGTGATCTCGACGGTTCCACCCTCGGTCACCGCGGTGATCGTGCCATGCGCAAGCCCGGTCGGCACCGCGCGGATCCGCGCATCCTCGAGCCGTTCGAGCACCTCCTGCGGGGGGAGGCTGGTTGCGATGTCGATGTCGATCGCGCCGGTATCGGCCGGCGTCAGGCCGAGCAGGGTGTCGCGCACCGCCCCGCCGACGAACCGCGACTGCGCCGACGCCCCGCCCAGCACGGCGGTCAGCGCGGCGAGGCCGGGGCGCGTCCGCCAGGCGGCATTGGGAAGGCTCATGCCCATTGCAGTCGTCGCCTCAGATTGACGATCATCGCCGCGGTCGCGCCCCAGATGCGGCGGTCGTTCCAGATGATCTCGTAATAATGCCGCTCATGGCCCTGCCATTCGACGCTGGCTTCGACATGATTGCCCGAATCGAGCAGGAATTCGAGCGGAACCTCGAACACGTTCGCCACCTCGGCCTCGCTCGGGTGGAGCACCAGGTCGGGGGGGATGACGCCGATCACCGGCGTCACCTGGAAGCCGGTGACGGTGCGATAGGTATCGGCCTGGCCGATGACGGTCACGCGTTCGCGCGGCAACGCGATCTCTTCCTCGGCCTCGCGCAGCGCGGCGGTGACGATATCCTCGCCAGGATCGATCCGGCCGCCGGGGAAGGCGATCTGGCCCGCATGCTTGCGCATCGTCTCGGTACGCTGGGTCAGGATCACCCCGGGTTCGGCACGATCGGTCACCGCGATCAGAACCGCCGCGGGCAGCAGCGTATCGCCGGGCGGCAGATCGATATCGTCACGGTCGCCGGTCAGCAGGATCATGCCCGGCTCGACACCCCGCGACAGCGCGCTGCGCAGCCGATCGGCGAGCGTCACGCGGCGATGTCTTCGGGCGACGGCACCGCGGGTTCGAGCGGAAAGAACTGGCCGTCGCTCCACAGCCCGACCGGCGACTCGCCGCCCGCGATCGCGCGGTCGGCGAGCTCGTAATAGACCGGCCGGGCGACCACCGCCTCCATCGCGCCACGGACCATCAGATAAGGTCGCGGGCCGTCTTCATCCTCGACGAAGCGGATCGGGTGCGCGGCGCCCGCGGTTACGAGGTCGCCGGTGTTGAGCCGGAAGGTCAGCCTGGTCGCCGGACCCTCGCCATCGATCTTTACCTCGACCGCAACGAACGGCACGTCCTCGACGACGATGTCGAGCTTCTCGACCGGGGTAACCAGGACATAGCCGCCCGATGGCTCGCGCCGGAGGATCGTCGAGAAGAGCCGGACCATCGTCTCGCGGCCGATCGGCGTGCCCTGATGATACCAGGTCCCGTCGCGCGCGATCCGCATTTCGCTGTCGCCACAATGCGACGGATTCCATTTGTCGACCGGCGGCAGTTTCTGCTCGTCGGCGAGCCGGGCGATTTCGGCGAGGCTCAGCGAGGCAAGATCGGGGAGGGGGTCCATAGGCATGAGCGCGAGGTAGGGTGCGCATGGCCTCTCGTAAAGTCTCGCGGCAGGCGAAGCGCCAGGTCGCGCTGCGGCGTCGTCAGCCGGCTGCGCCTGGGCGCGGGCCGAGCATTCCAGCGTCGTCGGGTACGGCCCCGCCCAGTGCAAGAAGCCGGTGGCGTTCGACCGGACCCGGTGCCTGCCACGCAGCCGTGCGCTCGGCGGAAAAGCCGAAGAACCGGCCATAATAGTCCGGATCGCCGATCAGCATCAGCGCGTCGCCCAGATCGCTCGCCGCAGCGACCTCGAGCGCGCGCGCTACCAGCGCCCTTCCGATGCCGTCGCCCTGGTGCCCCGGCGCGACCGCGACCGGGCCGACCATCACCAGCGGCAATGCCGCCTGCGCGGTCATGAGCGCGATCGGCCAGCACTGGATCGAGCCCAGCAGCATGTCGCCCGACACGGCGGCGAAGCTGAGCGTCGGGATCGCGGTTCCATCGCCGCGGATCATATAGGCGGTCCGGCCATGACGATGCTGCCCGAACGCGCGGTCGAGCAGCATCTCGACCTCGGCATGCGGGACGGCGTTCAAGGGGACGAGTTCGAACACCGGCTTCTCCAGCGCCGGCGCAGGAACGTCCGGGGCCGCGCGCTTTACGCAGCATGTCGCCGAACGCAAGCGGAACCCGCGTCGCGCCGCGTCCGCCCCGGGCCTTCCCTACGGTCGCGGCTCTGCTAGAGCGCGGCGATGCAAGACAGTCTTCAGCTCGAAGTGCACGACATGGAAGTGCAGGTGCTCACCGGAATCTATTCGGAGGAGACGCATCTGCCCCAGCCGCTGCGGATTTCGCTCACCGTCGATCTCACCTGCCCGAGCCGGTTCGATCCCGACACGCCCTTGTCGGCGTCGAAAAACTATCTCGATCTGAAACATGCCGCGACCACGGCCTTGCCGACGGGCGTGCATTTCACGCTGATCGAGGCCGTTGCCGACCATATCTGCGAGACGCTGTTCCTGCAGGACGCGCGTGTTCAGCGGGTTGCGGTGAAGATCGTCAAGCTGGCGATCGCCGAAGCGGGCGAGGCGATCGGCGTGACGCTCGTGCGACATCGTCGGTGAGATCGTGCGGCTGATCCTGAGCGAGCGTGACGATATCGCGGCGTGCGTGCGCGATGCGCGCGCGCGGCTCGGTGCCGACGACAGCCTGGTCGTCGTGATTCGTGAAAGCAGTGATTCGCTTTTTGCCGCCCAGGCCCGCGCCTCGATCGCGCCGCTCGCGATCGAGGCGGCGCCGGTGACGCGAATCAACGCCGTCCTGTCCCATAATGGGGCGCGAGCCGCCGATGTCGAAGCGGCGATCAGCTACCTAGAGACCGCCCTGTCGACGACCGGGCAGATCCTCGAGATCCGCTGAGCGGACCCTCGCTCGGCGGTCCGGTCAGCGCCGCGGGCTGCGTCCACAGGGGCCGAGCGCACGAAGAACGAACTGATAATCCTCACGCGCGATCACCGCGTCGGTGGCTGCCATCGACGCGACGCTGCGATCCGGCATCGCGGCGGGAAGCGCGCAGGCCAGCCGGTACCACAACAGCGAACCACGCGGCGGAGGGGCCGCGGCCTCGTCGACGATCTCGCTCAGCGCAACCGCCCAGCGGGGTTGCTCGCCGGGCCGCCGCAGGATCGACAGCGAGACGGGACGCTGATCCGAAGTGGTCAGGAAGATCTGCGTTTCGCCTTCGCCGGGCAGGGCGCCCGGCACGTGAAAGGCGTTGCCGATCCCGGTGATGACGGGCGGCGCGTCGGCGGCGAGCACCTCGCGGGCGATGCGGCGGACCTGCGCGTCGAGGGCCGGCGTCCAGTCGCGTTGCGCGTCGCGCGCGACGAGCTGGATCTGGGCGGTCGATGTTCCGGCGGTACGTGCAAACAGCAGCACGCGCGCCTTTTTCAGCTTGGGCAGTCGACCGTTAGAATCCGGTGCAACATCAAGCAGATAGCCGAGTCTTGGGGCCACACCACCACTGCCGCGAATCAGCGCGGTCACGTCCGCCTCGACATAGAACCGGACGAGCCCGGGTGCGACATCCGCCGCCTCTGCGCCCTTGATCCGCGCGGTCGAGCGAATCGTCGCGTCGGCGATCACTGGCGCGGCGAGAACGAGATCCGCAAGGTCCGCATAGCCCGCGCCTTGGTCGGCGGCCGCGGGCTGGGCCGGCTCCGCGCCAGCCGCTCCAGCGGGCGCTGCATCGCGCGCGCCTTCCCATTGCCGATCAAGCTGTTCGGGGGTCAGCGTCGTCGAGTCGCCGGCGCTGTTTTGCTGCGGCGCGGTCGGCATGGATTGCGGCGGGGGGGCCGTTTGCGCAACGATCGGGGCCGCGGCGATGACGGCGAAGAGGGTCATGAGCGGTGGGATGGAACGTGGGGATATCATCGCCATGGGCTACGCGATGGCGCATGAACGTTACAGAAATAAAATTGCCATCATACGCTTGTACGTTTGTTGCGTCCGACAAAGCGTTTGCGTGTCGCATGGCGTGGCGATAGACATTGCGCACTGCCGCGTGGAATTTTTGCTTCACGGCACACGTTTGCGTTGCGCCTGCCCCCATGCGCGACTGCGTGAAGGCAGACAGAATAAGGGAGTGTCGTTGCTGAATGGCCTATGTTGACCAGAAGATGTCCTCAGGCAAAATCGTCGCGATCGTCATCGTCGCGCTGATTCATGCTGCCTTGGGCTATGCTTTCGTCACCGGCCTCGCGTTTCAATACGTGAAAAAGGCCACCGAAAAGTTAAACACGTTCGACGTGGAGCCGCCGCCACCGCCGCCTCCGCCCGACGAGCCCCCGCCGCCGCCGCCTGACCAGCCTAACCTGCCGCCGCCGCCGACCACCGTCGTCGTGCCGCCGCCGGTCGTTGTTACGCCGTCGCCCGCTCCGGCGATCACGACGTCGAACATCATCCCGCTGAGCCAGCCAACGGCACCGCCGGCGCCTCCCGCGCCGCCAGCGCCGCCGGCCCCGCCAGCAGCACCGACGGTCAGCAAGGCCGCGGGCGCCAAGGGTAATCCGGCGACGTGGGTGAGCCAGGACGACTATCCGCCGAGCGCGATCCGTGCCGGCGAACAGGGTGCGGTCGCGATGCGCTGGGACATTAATGCCCAGGGTCGTGTCGAGAACTGCACCGTGACGTCGTCGAGCGGTTCGCCTGCTCTCGATCGGGCAGCCTGTGCTGCGATGACGCGACGTGGTCGCTACTCGCCGGCGCTCGATCAGGCCGGGAACCCGATGCGTTCGAGTGCGACGCAGCGTATCCGGTGGACGTTGCCGGAAAATTAATCTGCGTCTCGGCGCACTTAGACCAACGAATCTTAAGAGGATCATCCGACCATGTTCACCACTATCCTTGCCGCGGCGGCGCCCGCAGCAGCCGAAGCCAACCCGTACGGCCTCGAAGCGGCACTTCGCGAAGGCGGTCTCATCTCCCAGACCGTGTTCGGCATTCTGGTGCTGATGTCGGTGGTTTCGTTCTACATCCTGTTCTCCAAGCTGTTCGAGCAGCAGAAGATCATCGGTCAGGGCAAGCGCGTCCGTCAGGCCTTCTGGTCGTCGAACAGCCTTCGCGAAGGTTCGGCCAAGCTCGAGAAGAACTCGGCCTACAAGCAGATCGTCGACGACGGTCTGGCCGCTCAGGAGCAGCATTCGAAGCTGACCGATCCGGTTGAGGCGCATGACTGGCTGCACGGCTCGCTCGCGCGTTCGGAAGCTGCGATCAACTCGAAGCTGGGTGGCGGTCTTGCCTTCCTCGCAACGGTCGGTTCGGTTTCGCCGTTCATTGGTCTGTTCGGTACGGTTATCGGCATCTACCGCGCACTCGTGAAGATCGGTGCATCGGGTCAGGCATCGATCGACAAGGTCGCAGGGCCGGTCGGTGAAGCACTGATCATGACCGCACTGGGTCTCGTCGTCGCGGTTCCTGCCGTGCTGTCGTACAACTGGCTGCAGCGTCGCAACAAGTCGATCGCAGAGGACCTGTCGGCCTTCTCGAACGACGTGCTCGGCTTCCTGGCATCGAACGGTGCCGTGCGTCCGATCACCGCTTCGGGCGTCAAGCCGGTTGTGGCTAAGCCTTCCACGGCGACCACGACTGCCGGTCAGACCGGTGGCGTGCCGCGCGCTAACTAAGACGCGAGAAAGGCGGGGCTGGTGTTCGCAGCAGCCCCGCTTCCTTCCCGCCGGCGGTGCCGGTGGCGATAAAAGAATAGGATAGTTCGCACATGGCGATGAGTGTTGGTGGCGATTCCACCGAGAAATCGATATCGGACATCAATACGACGCCGCTGGTCGACGTCATGCTCGTGCTCCTGATCATCTTTCTGGTGACGACGACCGTCGCGGTCCAGGCGGTGCAGCTGAAGCTCCCCGAGGTCAAATTTGATCCGACCACGACCAAGCCCGAAAATGTCTCGCTGTCGGTGACGACAAATGGCGATGGCAGCTGTGCAGTGTATTGGAACATGACCCCGGTCACCTCGACCGAGCTGCTCGATCGCGCGGTCGCTAAGCTGAAGACCGAGATCGATCGTCAGGGTGGCGTGAATGCCGCAGGTCTTGAGCTGCCCGAGGCGCATATTCGCGGCGACGTGAACACGCCGTACAAGTGCATCGGCGGCACGATCTACACGATGCAGCGCGCCGGCTTCGCCCGCGTCGGCTTCATCTCCGAGCCGCCTCCCGGCGGCACCACCGAACGCTGACGATCGCTCGGACGTATTTAGGAGTAGTATAGAATGGCAATGGGCGGCGGCAAAGAAGATGACGGGCCGATGATGGAAATGAACATGACGCCGTTGATCGACGTCCTGCTCGTTCTCCTCATCATGTTCATCATCACGATCCCGATCCAGACGCACGCGGTCAAGGTCGACCTTCCGGTCAACAGCAAGAACCCGCCGCAGAACCCGATCGACCCCGAGAAGAACAAGATCTCGATCGACGCATCGGGCACGGTGGCCTGGAACGGGTCGCCGGTCGACGAGGTGACGCTGCGCCAGTATCTGGACCAGACCGCGGGCATGAACCCCGAGCCGGAACTTCACTTCCAGCCGGACCCGCAGGCGCGGTACGAAGTCGTCGATCGCACTTTGGCCGTCGTGAAGCGGTCTTCGATCACGAAGCTCGGCTTCATCGGTAACGAGCAGTATCGCAACGACTTCTAAGTCACGCGACACGATCGATACGATGCCAGGGGCGGTCCGCAAGGGCCGCCCCTTTTGCATGTCCGACGTCCATGACACCGGGGGCGGAAAGAGCGTCGGCATGCCGCGCGCGCACCTCACGGCCTTACCAGGGCGATATCCGTAAAAATGCCATATTGCGCTCCAGTCATCGAAGTGACACAACAGTGTCACAAAAGTGAAACCTTTCGACTCAGAAGGGCGATGGAGACGGGATGATGCGCAAATTCGGCCTTGTAGTTCTTGCCCTTGTCGGCGCGGCAGCACCGGCGTTCGCGGCGGATCAGAATGGCTATCAGGCGATCGTGTCGGGCGATCTGGCCGCGGCCGAACGCCATATCCTGGCGGAACAGGCGGTCTATCCGGGTCGCCCCGAACTGATGCTCAACCTTGCCGCGGTTTACCGGCGGACCGGCCGCGAGGCGGACGCTCGGGCGCTGTACAAGCGCGTGCTCGAACGCCGCGACATCGCGATGGACCTGCCCTCGGGTGCGGTGGCCTCGTCGCATGATCTGGCACGGCGCGCGCTCGGCGTGGCCCCGGTGCAGATCGCCACGCGCTAAGCTAAGGCCGTCGCGCTCGCCCGGCGCCGGTTCTGTGGTTCCGGTAGTAAGCTAGCGCTGGCGTCGACCTCGTGCGGTCGACGCCTGAGGCGGTCAGAGTCGGGGCAGGGTGACCCCGCGCTGGCCCATATATTTGCCTGCGCGGTCGGCATAGCTGATCTCGCACGGCTCATTGCCGCGCAGGAACAGGAACTGGCAGGCGCCCTCGTTCGCGTAGATCTTGGCGGGGAGCGGCGTGGTGTTCGAGAATTCTAGCGTCACATGGCCCTCCCATTCGGGTTCGAGCGGCGTGACGTTGACGATGATCCCGCAGCGCGCATAGGTCGATTTGCCCAGACAGATCACTAGCGTATCGCGTGGGATGCGGAAATATTCGACCGTCCGCGCCAGCGCAAAGCTGTTCGGCGGGATGATGCAGACATCGGTCTTGCGGTCGACGAAGCTGTTCGCGTCGAAATTCTTCGGATCGACGATCGCACTGTCGACATTGGTGAAGATCTTGAACTCGTCGGCGACGCGCGCGTCATAGCCATACGAGGACAGCCCGTAGCTGATACAGCCGTCGCGGCGCTGCGCCTCGTGAAATGGCTTGATCATCGCATCGCCCAGCGCGCGTTCGCGAATCCAGCGGTCGGACATGACGGACATGAGACATTCCCCTTTTCGCCGCTGCTTTCGCGCGGATGGTCGATGGCGGCAAGAGCGCGCGCACGCAGAGAGCGTTTTTGCCGTTGCAGCCGGCGTGTCGGGCCGTCATGGGGCGCGGCATGAACCAGATTCGGCAGCCTTTTCCGCGCGGTACGTCCGTCGAGCCACAGCTTCCGGACCATGATGACGAGCGGAACCGCGCCGCGATCCGCGCGCGCCGCGCCAGCCGCTATGTGCGGATCGCGCTGGCCGGATCGATCGCGCTGTCGGGCGGCGCGGCGCAGGCGCAGTCGGTGCAGGACCTGCAACGCCAGATCGACGAGCTGAAGGCTACGATCGCCGAGCTCAAGGCCGCGCAGAACGGACCGATTGCCCAAACGGCGCCAGTTACTGCGCCAGCCACCGCGCCAGCCACCGCGCCGATCGCGGTTGCGGCAACGTCTGCGCCCGCCCCGGCGCCGAAGCTGGCAACAGCGGTCGCGCCATCGACGCAATTGGCCGCGGCGACGCCCGAGCCGAAGCGCGCCTGGTATGATCGCATCGCGATCCGCGGCTATACGCAGATGCGGTTCAACGAGATCGTGTCGGGCGATCGCACCGCGCCCGACGGCCAGTCGCGGTTGCGATCAGTGCATGACGGCAGCATCGGCGACAATACGGGCTTCTCGCTCCGCCGCGTCCGGCTGGTCCTGCAGGGCGATCTGACCGACCGTGTGTCCTTCTATCTCCAGCCCGACTTCGCGGTGAACGTCAGCAACCAGTCGGGCGGCGAGCGGCGCGAGGGCTTTGCCCAGCTGCGCGACGCCTATGTCGACACGTTCCTCGACGCAGATCGCCGCTTCCGGCTGCGGTTCGGGCAGTCGAAGGTGCCCTTCGGCTGGGAGAATATGCAGTCCTCGTCGAATCGCATCACGATCGATCGCAGCGACGGGATCAACAGCGCGGTCCCCGGGGAGCGCGATCTGGGCATCGTCGCCTATTACACGCCCACCGGCGTGCAACGGATCTGGGATCGCCTCGAGGAGAACGGCCAGAAACTGTTCGGCAATTACGGCGCGTTCGCGCTCGGCGTGTATAACGGCCAGGGGATCAGCCGTTCGGAGACCAATGACGGCGCGATGACGGTGGCGATGGCGACCTGGCCGTTCGCGCTCGACGGGCTTGGCGGGGCGTTCAGCGGACAGGTGTTGGAGGTCGGCGCGGCGGCCATCCGTAATCGCGTCCAGCCCGAACTGCGCAGCGGCGGGGTCAGCGACACGAGCTTTGCCGACGAGCGGCTCGGCGTCCACGCGATCCTCTATCCGCAGCCCTTCGGGTTCCAGGCGGAGTGGAACTGGGGCCGCGGCCCCGAATATGACGACGCGTCACAGTCGATTACGACCAAGCGGCTGAACGGCGGCTATGTCCAGGCGATGGCGCGTGTGCGGTCGTCGCCGCTCGGTCCGTTCATGCCCTATGCGCGCCGGCAATATTATCGCGGCGGGTGGAAGGCGCTGCCCAACGCGCCGCGGCTCGAGACCGACGAGTTCGAGCTGGGGATCGAGTTCCAGCCGACCCCGCCGATCGAGCTGACCGTCGCCTATGCGCGGATGACACGGCGCGAGGCCGACGAACGCCGCGAGGGCCGGGCGGAGGGCGATTTGATCCGCACGCAGCTGCAGTTCAACTACTGACCGCGGCTCAGCCGATCCCGAGGTCCGCCGGGCCGAACGCATCGGGGAGAAGCTCCGACAGGCGGTAGCTGCGGACAGCCTCGCCCTGCGCCGCGCCGCAATGCACGGGGAGATCGCGCCCGCCCATCTGCGCCGCCTCGTTGATCACCTGGCGGCACCGTCCGCAGGGGCTCACCGGGGCGAGGCCGGTGGCGATGCCGTCCGCATCCATCGCGCCGCCGATCACGCCGATCGCAACGACGTCACGCAGGCGGCCCTGCGCGCTTGCGGTCGCCAGCGCGACGGTTTCGGCGCAAAGCGACAGGCCGTAGCTCGCATTCTCGAAATTGGCGGCGGTGATCACGCTGCCGTCGTCGAGCAGCACCGCGGCGCCGACCGCGAATCGCGAATAGGGCGCATGCGCGTGACGCGCGGCGTCGCGCGCCGCGGCGATCAGGCGGGTTGCCTGATCGGTATCGAAACCATCGTTCATCCTGCCACCACGTCCCAGTTCACCGGTCCCTCGATTCCCTCGACACGCCGAAAATTGCTCGCGCGCCACATTCGCCATGGCCGTGCCGCATAATCGGGCTTGAGCAGATTGGCCATCGCCCAGACCGGCCGCGGCAGTGCCGCCGACAACGCATAGCTGCCCTCGACCGACTTGCTGATCCGCAGCAGGACAGGCTTGCCGGTATGCGTCTCCACCATCGTCACGAAGCGCGTCAGATCGGCGACCAGCGCGGCCTTTTCAGGGCGGGCGACGCAATCATCACGGAACTGCACATCGACGGCGACGGGCAGCGCATCGGCGGCGGCGGGCACGAAGGTATTGAACGCATTCGCCTGATCGACCGCGGGCTGGCACAGCGAATAGATGTGCACCGCGCCGCGCCGCAGCCCGGCTTCGGGAAGCGCCGCCCAGTTCGCCTCGAATGCCGGATCGCGGCGATCCTTGCCCGAGGTCGCGACGATATAGGCGAAGTCGACGCCGCGCGCGCGCACCGTTCCCCATTCGACCGGCGCGGGATTTTCACCCAGGTCGACGCCTTGCAGCGGATAGGTCTCGGTCGCGGGATGCCACTGCGTCGCATAGGCCCAGCCGCCAATCGCGATGCCGCCCGTGCCGAACAGCAGGGTCGCAAGCTTCAGCAATGTCGTTGCCATCAGCGTTGCTCAGCCACGCAGATGAAGGACGCAGATGAGCGTGAACAACCGGCGGGCGGTGTCGAAATCGACCTCGATCTTGCCCGACAGCCGGTCCTTGAGCAGCTCGGCGGCCTCGTTGTGGACGCCGCGACGGGCCATGTCGACGGTTTCGATCTGCGCAGGCGAGGACTGGCGAATCGCCTGGTAATAGCTGTCGCAGATCGCGAAATAGTCCTTGATCGGTCGGCGGAAACGGCCGAGCGCGAGCACCAGTGTCTCAAGATGCGTGTCGTCCTCACGATGGATGTGAATGCCGAGACGGCCTTCCTCCGTCTCGAGCCTGATGCGGTACGGGCCGGCATAGCCATCGGCATGCTGGCGCTGCGGCGCGAAATAATTGCCCTCGATCAGGTCGAAGATCGCGATCCGGCGTTCCTGCTCGATATCCGCGGAACGCCACGCAATCGTGCGCTCGTCGAGCTGTATGTCGATGATCCGCGGGTCGGCCATGCCATGTGCGATAGCGATGGTCGTAACGCGTGTCACTTGTCGCCTGCACCGGCGGCCGCCGATCGCGGCGGGCTGGTCGACTTATCCCCATCATTCTGGCGCAGTTGGCTTGGAGCGATCGCGCGCAGTGCGTAGAACGCAGTATGGCAACCCTCGCATTCCCCGTCCCCGCCGTGGCCGAACCACAGCAGCTTCCCCGCAACGTCGAGGCCGAAGCCGCGATGCTCGGCGCGATGATGATCGACAACCGGCTCGCCGACGATCTGGTCGACAAGCTCGAACCCACGCATTTCTTCGAACCCGTGCACGGGCGCATCTTCGCCGCGATCAAGACTCTGCGCGGCAACGACATGCTGGTGACGCCGGTCACTCTGCGGCCGATGTTCGACGCGGACGAGGGCATGCGCGAGCTGGGCGGCCCCGCCTATCTCGCCGGCCTCACGGGCAGCGGCGCAGGGCTGATCGGTGCGCGGCAGTTCGCGCAGCAGATCTATGACCTGGCGATGCTGCGTGCGCTCGTCTCGGTCGGCCGCACCCTGGTCGACCGCGCGATGGATACGTCCGAGGAGGTCAATCCGCGTGCGCAGATCGAACTTGCCGAGGAGGAATTGTTCAAGGTCGCCGCCGATGGCGGGGCGGAGAACTCGGTGAAAACGTTCGCGCAGGCGACCACCGCGGCGGTCAAGATGGCCGAGCGGGCGCTCAACTCGGGCGGCAATCTGTCGGGCGTGACGACGGGTATCGATTCGATCAACGCCAAGATCGGCGGCATGCATCACAGCGATCTCATGATCCTGGCCGGGCGTCCGGGCATGGGCAAGACGTCGCTCGCCACCAACATCGCGTTCAACGCCGCGCGGCGCTGGATGCGCGACATGGCCGACGGGATCGCGCCGAAGGATTCGGTCGGCGCGAAGGTCGCGTTCTTCAGCCTCGAAATGTCCGCGGATCAGCTGGCGACGCGTATTCTCGCCGAGCAGTCGCAGATCAGTTCCGAATCGCTCCGCATGGGCAAGATCAGCCGCACCGAGTTCGCGCAGCTTGCGGCCGCGGCGGCTGAGCTCGAGAACCTGCCGCTGTTCATCGACGACACGGGCGGCCTGTCGATCGGCGCGCTGCACACGCGCGTCCGCCGGCTGCAGCGTCGCCACAATAACGAGATCGGGCTCGTGGTGGTCGACTATCTCCAGCTGCTGTCGGGGTCGGGCAAGAGCAAGGACGGCAACCGCGTCCAAGAAATCTCCGAGATTTCGCGCGGGCTGAAAACGCTGGCGAAGGATCTGAACGTGCCGGTGCTGGCACTGTCGCAGCTGAGCCGCGCGGTCGAAAGCCGCGAGGACAAGACGCCGATGCTGTCAGATCTTCGCGAATCGGGGTCGATCGAGCAGGATGCGGACATGGTCTGGTTCGTGTACCGCGAGGATTATTACGTCGCGTCGAAGGAGCCCAAGCGTCCGGCCGAAGGCGACAGCGCGAAGATCTTCGAGGATCACGCGTCCTGGGCAGCCGAAATGGAGCGCGTCTACGGCTTGGCCGAGCTGATCATCGCCAAGCAGCGTCACGGCGCGACCGGCAAGGTGCGGATGAAGTTCGATCCGACGATCACGAAGTTCTCGGATCTGGCGGAATATTGAGGCGCTCATCTCCCTCTCCCCGCGGGGGAGAGGGAAGGGGCCCGCGGCACTTGCCGTGGGAAGGGTGAGGGGTGTGAGACGCGGGACGGTTGATCCCAACGCCCCTCTCCCTTCCGTCGCCTACGGCTCCTCCCTCCCTCTCCCCAAAGGGGCGAGGGAATTCAGTCAGATGATCGGGTCGTAACCCCCGGGGGCGTGGATGCCGCATTCGACCTTGTCGAAGCTGCGCCAACGCCCCGCGCGCGGATCCTCGCCAGGTGCGACCTTGGTCGTGCACGGCGCGCAGCCGATCGAGAGATAGCCCTGTGCCTCGAGCGGATGCCGCGGCAGATCATGCTCGGCGAAATAGGCATCGAGCCGCTCCTTGTCCCAGTCGGCGAGCGGGTTGATCTTCAGCCGGCCCTCATCCTCCTCGAACCGCGGCAGCGCGGTGCGCGTGCCCGACTGGAAGCCCTTGCGCCCCGAGATCCACGCGTCGAACGGCGCGAGCGCTCGACGCAGCGGCTCGACCTTGCGCAGGTCGCAGCAGCCATCGGGGTCGTAGGACCAGCGTTCGCCCGCACGATCCTTGACCGCGAGCAGCCGCGGATCGGGTCTGAACACGCGCAGGTCGGTGAGGCCCAGCCGTTCGGCCAGCGCATCACGATAGGCGAGCGTCTCGCCGAACATCTTCTGCGTGTTGGTGAAGATCACCGGCACGTCGACATCGACCTGCGCGACCATGTGCAGCAGCACCGCCGATTCGGCACCGAAGGACGAAACCGACGCGATCCGCCCGGCCAGCTCGCTGGTCAGCAGCTCGCGCAGCATCTGCGCGGCAGGAACGCCGGCGAACCGGTCCTGCATCGCCTGTGCATCCGCCTTGGTGAAGGCGGGGGTGACGTCGATCGTGTCGATCCGGCGGAGCGCTTCACCCATGGCGCAGCTTCCAGACCGGCACGGCGCCGTCCGCCGCCTTCTGATAGGGCGTGTCGTAGCGCGCGAGGCTGGCGCGGAGCACGTCGATATCGATCGGGGCCTCGGGCGCGAAGCTGTCGAAGCCGCAGCGGCGCATCAGCGGAATCTGGTCGACGAGCACGTCGCCCGCCGCACGCAGCTCGCCGGTATAGCCCGCCTCGCGCAGGATCCGCGCCGCGGAATAGCCGCGGCCGTCGCGATAGCCGGGAAAGCTCACCTCGATCAGCGCGAGCTGGTCGATCTGCGGCAACAGCGCGCGCGCATCGTCACCCGCCTCGAGGCGAACGGCCGCCGCATTGCTCTGGCCGATGAACGAATCGAGCGTCACCGCGGGCTCGTCATGCGGCTCGTCGTCGCGGAAGCGGAGCAGCGTCTGGTCCGGATACTCAACCATAGATCGCCTCCTTGAACGTCTCGAAGCCGACGCGGCGGTAGGTGTCGAGGAACCGCTCGCCGGGATCGCGCACCTGGAGATATCGGTCGGTGACGCGTTCGATCGCGTCGACCACGCCGTCCTCCGAGAATCCGGGGCCGGTGATCTTGGCGAGACTGACATCCTCCGCGCCCGATCCGCCGAGCGAGAGCTGGTAATTTTCGGTGCCCTTCTTGTCGACGCCGAGGATGCCAATGTGGCCGGCGTGGTGATGCCCACAGGCGTTGATGCAGCCGCTGATCTTGAGCTTCAATTCGCCCAGGTCGCGCTGGCGATCGAGACTGCCGAAGCGCGTCGCGATCTTCTGTGCGAGCGGGATCGAGCGTGCGTTGGCGAGGCTGCAATAATCGAGACCGGGGCAGGCGATGATGTCGCTGATCAGGTCGAGATTGGCCTCGGCCAGACCGGCCTCGTTCAGCGTCGACCACACCGCGTGCAGATCGGCCATGCGGACGTGCGGCAGGACGATGTTCTGCGCATGCGTGACGCGCAGTTCGTCGAAGCTGTAGCGCGTGCCGAGATCGGCCATCACGTCGATCTGGTCCGCCGACGCATCGCCGGGGATGCCGCCGACGGGCTTCAGGCTGATGTTGACGATCGCATAGCCCGGCTGCTTGTGCGCCTTCACATTCTGGTCGAGCCAGACCGCGAAGTCGGGATCGCTGCGGTCGATCTCGGAGGACGCGTTTTCCTCGAATGCGGGCGCGCCGAAATGGCTCGTGATCCGCTCCAGCTCGGCGCGCGGCGGATCGAGGCCGAGGCCCTTCACTGCGGCGAATTCCTCCTCGACCTGGCGACGATATTCGTCGGGGCCGATCTCGTGCAGCAGGATCTTGATCCGCGCCTTGTAGATATTGTCGCGGCGACCGTAGCGATTGTAGACGCGCAGGCACGCCTCGAGATAGCTCATCAGATCGTCGGCGGGGACGAAATCGCGGATCTCGTGGCTGATCATCGGCGTGCGGCCCATGCCGCCACCGACATAGATCTTCGCGCCGAGTTCACCGTCGCGGACGTGCAGCCCGATGCCGATGTCGTGCAGCCGCATCGCCGCGCGATCCTCGTCCGCCGCGATCACGCAGATCTTGAACTTGCGCGGGAGGTAGGTGAATTCGGGGTGGAACGTGCTCCACTGACGGATCAGCTCGGCCCAGGGGCGCGGATCGGCGACCTCGTCCGCGGCGGCGCCGGCGAACTGGTCGGAACTGATGTTGCGGATGCAGTTGCCCGACGTCTGGATGGCATGCATCTGGACCGTCGACAGCTCTTGGAGGATGTCCGGGGTCTGGTCGAGCTGGATCCAGTTAAACTGGATGTTCTGCCGCGTCGTGAAATGCCCGTAGCCGCGATCATATTTGCGCGCGATGTGGCCGAGCATCCGCATCTGCCGTCCGTCGAGCGTGCCATAGGGCACCGCGACGCGCAGCATATAGGCATGCAGCTGGAGATACAGGCCGTTCATCAGGCGCAGCGGCTTGAACTGGTCCTCGGTCAGCTCGCCCGAGAGGCGGCGGCGGACCTGGTCGCGGAACTCGTCGACGCGCTGGTCGACGATGGCCTGGTCGTATTCGTCGTACTTATACATGGGGGGTTCCCGGTAGAATTTGGTTCACGCGGAGCCTGTCCTCAGCGAAGCCGAAGGGGCGCGATGGCGCGAAGAAGATTGGGTTCACGCGGAGGCGCGGAGGCGCGGAGGAGAAAGACGAGGAAGGAACTCCCGCGCCAGCGGGCATCGAATCTGCCTCAATCAGCGATTGTAAGGGCCGCTGCGCGGCAAGGAAGACACCTCCGCGCCTCCGCGCCTCCGCGCCTCCGCGCGAACCATCTTCTCACTGCTCTCTTCGCGCCTTCGCGCCTTCGCGAGACTCATATCACCCAACTCCCCGCAGCCGGATCGGCCGGCTTGAGCGTAAGGTCGGGCCGCATCGTCGGACCCAGCGCACGGATGCGGTCCTTGATGTGCGCAGGGCGGGGGCCGTCTGCGGTCGCGGTCGCCTCGATCAGATAGGGGACGTTGACGCGGCGTGCGCCTTCCTCCGCCTGGAGGATCGATTCACCCGCGACGCCGACATCGGCCGCATCCTCGATATGGCGCGACCAGCCGTCGCCGGTCCACCAGATCACGTCGCCGGTGGGAAGGTCGTTTCCAGTCAGGAGCTTCATGCGGCGGCCTCTGCAATTCGTGCCCATCGGGCGAGCTTGTCCTGCGCGTCGGAGAGTTCGACGACCTCACCGACGACGATGATCGCGGGGCTCTTGACCGCCTCGCGCTGCACCATCGGGCCGAGATCGGCGAGCAGGGTCCGCATCGCACGGCTGCCCGATAGCGTGCCGCGCTCGAGCACCGCAACCGGCATGTCGGGCGCGACGCCATCGGCCATAAGCTTGTCGGCGATATCGGTCGCGGTCGCGATGCCCATGTAGATGACGAGCGTACGGCCCTGGCCGGCGAGCCCCGACCAGTCCTGTTCGGTCAGACCCTTGCACTGGCCTGCGACGAAGCTGACCGCGCTCGAATGATCGCGGTGAGTGAGCGGGAGCATCGCCTCGGCCGCGCAACCCAGCGCGGCGGAGACCCCGGGGATCACCTCGACCGGCAGGCCCGCGGCACGGACCGCCTCGACCTCCTCGCCGCCGCGACCGAACACGAACGGATCGCCGCCCTTCAGCCGGACGACGATCGCGCCGGTCTTCACATGCGCGATGATCAGCGCGTTGATCGCCTCCTGCGGCAGCGTGTGGCGCGCGCGCTGCTTGGCGACCGAGATGCGCTGAGCGGCAGGCGGCGCGATGTCGAGCACGCGCGGATCGATCAGCCCGTCATGGACGACGACGTCGGCGATCTCGAGCGCGGCGACCGCACGTACGGTCAGCAGTCCGGGATCGCCGGGCCCCGCCCCGACGAGGATGACGCGCCCGCGGGCACCGGGGTCTAGCAAGCTTACCATGTCAGGAAGATGGGCTCTGGGGGGGCGATTGGCGAGCCCAGCATTATTTGCCCCGGGGCTAGTCCTGCTTTCCCACGCGGCGCGGGTGCCAACGCCGGAAACGTTCGCAGGCCCCGGTCACGGGCTGGTGGCAACGGAATCCGCGCGATAGGAAGGCGCGACGAACCGGGTAACCCGGACGCGATGGGGAACTTCGATAATGCGCCTGACCTGCCTTGCCGCCATGTTGCTGGCGACCACCTTCATCGGCGCGGTGCCGGTGTCGAGCCAGGCGCTGCCGCCGCCCGCGCCGATCGCCGGTGACGGCCCCGAGGATGCGAAGCTCAAGCAGCTTTTTTATGCCAGCGACGAGCGTGATCTGAAGAACGATCCGCTGCAGGCGATCTTCCGCGGTGATATGCGCTATGCCGATCGCTTCGGCGAATATCTGACCGATGCGCGCACCGCGCAGGACAAGCGCAATGTCGAGCAGGACTTGGCTGCGATCGCCGCGATCGATCGGGCGAAGCTGACGCGGGTCGACCAGATCGCCTATGACGTGTTCCGCAACGGCCGCGAGGTCGCGCTGCGCGGGTTCGCGCCGAACCTGGTCGCGATCGACCGGCTGCTGCCGCTCAGCCATTTCGGCGGTTTCCAGACCTTCTATCCTGATTTCGCGTCGGGCAAGGGCGGCGCGCCGTTCAAGACGATCGCGGATTACGAGAACAATCTGCGGCGTAATGCGGGCTATGCCGCGGTCTATGACCGGGCCATCGCGCGGTTCCGCGAGGGGATGGCGAAGGGCGTGGCCCAGCCCAAGCTGGTCGTGCGCAACATGATCGGCCAGTTCGACAATCTGATCGCCGAGGGTGTCGAGAAATCGACCTTCTACGCGCCGGTGACGATGTTCCCCGCGTCAATCCCGGCGGCCGACCGCACGCGCCTGACCGCGGCCTATGCCAAGCAGGTGCGCGAGGTGATCAATCCCGCGCATGTCCGGATGCGCGATTTCCTCGCCAACGAATATCTCGCCAAGGCGCGCGACACGGTCGGGCTGTCGGCGCTGCCGGGCGGTGCCGCGCTCTATGCCCAGCGGATCGAGGACAGCACGACGCTGCCGCTCGAGCCCGAGGCGGTGCATCAGCTCGGCCTGTCGGAGGTCGCGCGGATCACGCAGGCGATGGAGGCGCAGAAAGCTGCGGTCGGGTTCAAGGGCACGCTGGCCGCGTTCTTCGACCATCTGCGCACCGATCCGCGCTTCCAGCCCAAGTCGGCGGCGGCGGTGCGCGAGGGCTATGAGGCGATCGGCAAGCGGGTCAACGCGCGGATCGCGACACAATTCTCGCTGGTGCCCAAAAGTCCGCTCGAGATCCGTGCAGTGCCCGATTTCCGCGCGAAGACCGATGCGGCGGGGTCGTATCAGCAGGGGACGCCCGACGGCACGCGGCCGGGGATCTTCTACTACAACACCTATGACCTGCCGACGCGGTATCTGTGGGGGATGGAGACGCTCTACCTGCACGAGGCGGTGCCGGGGCATCATTACCAGATCAGCCTCGCGCAGGAGAATGTCGCGCTCCCCGCGTTCATCCGGTTCGGCGGCAACACCGCCTATGTCGAGGGCTGGGCGCTCTATGCCGAGACCTTGTGGAAGGAGCTGGGCGTCGAAAGCGACCCGTATCAGCGGATGGGTGGTTTGAACGACGAGATGCTGCGCGCGATGCGGCTGGTCGTCGATACCGGCATCCACGCCAAGGGATGGAGCCGCGACCAGGCGATCGCCTACATGCTCGCCAATTCGCCGATGGGACGGACCGACGCGACCGCCGAGGTCGAGCGCTACATCTCGATTCCCGGGCAGGCGCTGGCGTACAAGATCGGCCAGCTGACGATCCTCAGGATGAAGGCCAAGACGCAGGCGGCGCAGGGTGCCGCGTTCGATCCGCGCGCCTTCCATGCGCAGGTGCTCGATACGGGCGCACTGCCGATGCCGGTCCTGGAGAAGAAGATCGACGACTGGTTGGGCGGGGCGAAGTAACCCCCATGATCCTCCCCCTGACGGGGGAGGATTTCAGTGCAGCTTTGGGGGCCGCTACCCGCCTCAGCCGTCGCGCAAGCCGATACCGATGCTGGCGCGCGCGCTTTCGGATTCGCTGCTGACGACCGGATAGGCGCAATAGTCGGCGGCGTAATAGGCGCTGGGGCGGTGGTTGCCCGACCAGCCGACGCCGCCGAACGGCGCGCCCGACGAGGCGCCGTTGGTGGGCTTGTTCCAGTTGACGATCCCGGCGCGGATATTGGCCCAGAACCGGTCGTAGAGCGCGGGCGTCTGACTGATCAGCGCGGCGGACAGGCCGTAGCGGGTGTTGTTCGCCTCTGCGATCGCGGCGTCGAAATCATCGGTGCGGAAGACCTGCAGGATCGGTCCGAACAGCTCGAGATCGGGGCGCTCCGCCATGTCGGTGACGTCGATCATCGCCGGGCGAAGGAAGGGCAGCGTATCGACCGGGCGTTCGAGATGCCGGATCGGCCGGCCGCCGCGCATCAGCAGCTCGAGAAAGCTCTCGGTCAGCTGGTCCGCCGCCTGGTTGTCGATCACCGGGCCCATGAACGGCGCCGGGTTCGCATGTGGCTCGTCGACGATGATCCGCGCGATCATCCGCTCGATCGTGTCGAGCAGCGGCTGGGCGAGCCGTTCCTGGACGATCAGCCGGCGCGCAGCGGTGCAGCGCTGGCCGGCGGTCGTGAAGGCGGACTGGACGACGAGCACCGCCGCCGTGTGCAGGTCCGGCGTGTCCCAGACCATGATCGGGTTGTTGCCGCCCATTTCGAGCGCCAGGATCTTCTCGGGCTTCTCGGCAAAGGCGCGGTTGAGCGCGAGGCCGGTCTGGGCCGAACCGGTGAAGAGCAGGCCGTCGATATCGGGATGCGCAGCCAGCGCCTTGCCCTCCGCGGGGCCGCCGACGAGCAGCCGGATGCAATCCTCGGGCACCCCGGCGGCGCGGTAGCACTCGACGAGGAACGCGCCCGATGCGGGGGTCTTTTCGGACGGCTTGAAGACGACCGCGTTGCCGGCGATCAAGGCGGGGACGATGTGGCCGTTGGGCAGGTGTGCCGGGAAATTATAGGGGCCGAGCACCGCGAGCACGCCGTGCGGCTTGTGGCGCAGCGCGACGCGGCTGTTCATCGGCGCCTCCATCCGGCGCTGCGCAGTGCGTTCGGCATAGGCGCTGACCGAGATGTCGACCTTGGCGATCACCGTCTCGACCTCGCCGCGCGCTTCCCAGATCGGCTTGCCCGTCTCGCGCGCGATCAGGTCGGTGAACGCGTCGTTGCGCTGGCGGACGACATTGGCGAACCGGCGCATCGTCTCGATCCGGAACGCGAGCGGCTTGGACGCCCAGCCGGCCCAGCCCGACCGCGCGGTCGCCACTTCGGTATCGACATCCCCGATCGGGTGACGCCACAACAGCGTACCGGTTGCGGGTTCATAGGAGAGGATCTCATCGGCCATATCGGGCTCTTGCCCCAATTTTAGAAGAGTTTCCACCATCCGCCGCACCGTCGGCCGCGGCACCCGCGTTCAGGCGAGCGCCTCGCCCATCGCCCGGATCGCCGCGACCTTCGCGGTAAGACGGCTCCAGTCGTCGGCGTCGGCGATCGGCGCCCAGATCGATTCCACCTCGTCGATCAGCAGGCTGCACGGCGTGCCCGACCAATAGGGATGGCTGCGATCCTTGCGCGCGGCATAGCCGCCAAGCGCGGCGCGGACCTCGTCCCAGTCGGGGCCGTAGCTTGCGGGAAGCTCGCCGCCGAACACATCGAAGAAGAACCGGTCGATACCCGCCCCGCTGGTCCGCAGCGCGCGTCCGGTCGCCTGGACGAGCGCGCGGTCGCTGTCCGGATCGCGCGGGCGGACGCCCAGCCGCCACAGGATCGCCGCGCCCACTTCAGCCTGATAGGCGGGGCCGAAACCGTCGAGCGCGGCGATCAGCGGATCGCTCTCGGCGATCGTGCGCAGCGATACCGCGAGCTGCATCACGTCCCAGTGGATCGCCTCGGGCTGGCGACCGAAGGCATACAGCCCCTGATGATCGAAATAGGCGGCGGTGAAGCCCGGGTCCCAGGTCGGCGCGAACCGCCACGGGCCATAGTCGAAGCTTTCGCCGGTAACGTTGATGTTGTCCGAATTGAGCACGCCGTGGACGAAGCCCGCCGCCATGTAGCGCGCCGCGAGTCGGGCGGTCCGCGCGACCACGAGCGCGAGGAGGCGAACCGGATCGTCGCCTTCCCCGTTCCCGTCCTCGTCGAACAGGTTGCGCAATGTATAGCCGACCAGCCGGCGCAGGGCGTCGTCGTCGCGATGATAGGCGAGGCGCTGGAACGTGCCGATCCGGACATGGCTGTGGCTAAGCCGGACCATGGCCGCGGAGCGGGTTGGGCTCGGCTCGTCGCCGCGCTGCAGGTCCTCGCCGGTTTCGATCAGCGACAGCGTGCGCGAGGTCGGGACGTTCAGCGCCTCGAGCATCTCGGTCGCGAGGATCTCGCGTACGCCACCTTTCAGCGTGAGCCGACCATCGCCCGCGCGGCTCCACGGCGTCTGCCCCGACCCCTTGGTGCCGAGATCCATCAGGCGGCCGCGATCGTCGCGCATCTGGGCAAAGGTGAAGCCGCGCCCGTCGCCCAGATCGGGATTATAGTTGCGGAACTGATGACCGTGATAGCGCAAGGCAAGCGGGCCGGGCAGCGTGCCCGGCAACGGCGCGAACCGGCCGAAATGGCGGGTCCATTCGTCGTCGTCGAGCGTCGCCAGACCGACCTGTGCGGCGGCGCGATCGTTGCGGAAGCGGAGCTGGGTGCGGGGGAAATCGGCCGCCGCGACCGGATCGAAGAACGGGTCGCCGAGGTCGAGCAACGTGGTTTCGGGGCGATAGGCGGGGAAGGCTTGCGGGTCGATGGGCATGCGGCGATATGGTGGCCGCTACCCGAAGGACGCAACCATGGCCGCTTACGAAAACCTCTATTGGTGGTCCAGGGACGGGCTGCGGCTGCATGCGCGCGACTATCCGGGCGGCGGCGATGGCCGTCCGCCGATCATGTGCCTGCCGGGGCTGACGCGTAACGCGCGCGATTTCGATGCGCTCGCGGCGCGGCTCGCGGGGCGCTGGCGGCTGATCGCGATCGATCTCCGCGGACGCGGCGAGAGTGCCTATGCCAAGGATCCGATGTCCTATGTCCCGCTGACCTATGTGCAGGATGTCGAGGCGTTGCTGGCCGAGCACGGCATCGACCGGTTCGTCGCGTTCGGGACGTCGCTCGGCGGGATCGTCACGATGCTGATGGCGGGGCCGGCGCGCGGGCGAATCGCAGCCGCTTTGCTCAACGATGTCGGGCCCGAGATCGACGCGCAGGGCCTGTCGCGGATCCGCGGCTATGTCGGCAAGGCGAGCGTCTTTCCGACCTGGATGCATGCCGCGCGCTGCGTGTCGGAGAGCAATGCCGACGTCTATCCGGACTGGACGATCGAGGACTGGCTGGCGATGGCCAAGCGCATTTACCGGCTGAACAGCTCGGGCCGGATCGTGCTCGATTACGACCTGAAGATCGCCGAACCGTTCCGCGTGCCGGGCAGCGAGGCCGGACCGGACATGTGGCAGGCGCTGGCGGGCCTGCGCGAGATCCCGACGCTGATCGTGCGCGGTGGCCGGTCCGACCTGTTGTCCGCCGCGATCGCGGACAGGATGGTCGCATCGCTCGACCGCGCGACGCTCGTCACCGTGCCCGGGGTCGGTCATGCCCCGACGCTGAGCGAGCCGATCGTCCAGGCGCCGATCGACGAGCTGCTGGCGCAGGTGCTTGAGGGGGATGCTGTCCGCGCCTAGGGGACGGGGACGGGGCGTCGCAGCGACGCCTCGTCCCGCCTGCTCGATGACCGGAACAGCTTATGACCGCACCTGCCGACCTTCATGTGAATCATCGCTCCCTCGAGGGTCGACGCGCGATCATCACGGGAGGGACGACGGGCATCGGCCGGGCGATCGCGGTGCTGCTCGCGGCGGGGGGCGCCAAAGTCTATATCTGCGGTCACGATGCGGGTCATCTCGAGGACGCGCTCGTTTGCATCCGCGAGGTTGGCGAAGGCGACGGGATGGTCACCGAGCTTGCCGATCCGGACAAGGTCCGCGCCTTTTTCGATGCCGGCGAGGCGTATCTGGGCGGGTTCGACATCACCGTCGTCAACGCCTCGATCGCCGCGGGCGGGCTGACGCAGATGGACGAAGACGCGCTGCGCTACGCGATCGCGGTCAATTTCACCGCCTATCTGCTCAGCGCGCATCACGCCGCGCACCGGATGACGCCGATCGGCGATCTGGTCCTGATCGGTTCGCTCAGCGCGCATATCCTCGGGCCGAGCTCGACCGTCTATGCGGGCATCAAGTCGGGTATCGCCGGTTTCGCCGAGGCGCTGCGTCGCGAGCTGGGGCCCAAGGGGATCCGGGTGTCGCTGATCGAGCCGGGCAAGGTCGGCTCCAACATGCAATATCCCGACGTGCCCGACGAGAAGCAGCGGGAAATGATCGCAGCGGAGCAGATGCTGCGCGGCGAGGACATCGCCGCCGGCGTCGAGTTCCTGCTGACGCAGCCGACGCGGACGGTGATCCAGCAACTCGTGATCGTGCCCCGCGCGCTGGAGGGGGAATAGCGACACCGCTCATCCGTCCCGTTCGTGCTGAACGAAGTCGAAGCACCTCCGCCCGGGGCATGCCCTTCGACTTCGCTCAGGGCGAACGGGCATGGTGCGGGGCGGCCGAACAACCAGAATTTTAGGAGAATTGCATGTTCGATCAGCTCGTCTTCACTCCCGCCGACATCGACCTGTCGCGCTCGCCGCTGGCGGGCAAGGTCGGGGCCGAGACCTATGTGCTCGGCGCGTTCAATCCGGGGATGACGCGGCTGGCGAACGGCAATCTGCTGCTGATGGTGCGCGTGGCGGAGGCGTTGCGCGAGCCGGTCAAGGGCGGCAACGTCCATGCGATCCGCTGGCAGGACGGCGCCTATCTGCGCGATGCGTGGCCGTTGCAGATGGTCGACACCAAGGATCCACGCAAATTCCTGATCCCCGGCGGCGGATGGAAGGTGATGGCGCTGACCTCGCTGTCCTGGCTCCTGCCGGTCGAGCTCGATGCCGAGGGCCGTTCGGTCGTCGCGGTCCATTACGACAAGGCGATCGCGCCGCGCACACCCTACCAATGCTACGGCGTCGAGGATGCCCGAATCTCGAAGGTCGGCGACCGTTATCTGATGACGACCTGTTCGGTCAGCCCGGAACGGCATTCGACCACGCTTTATTCGTCCGCCGATGCGCTCGACTGGCAGCTCGAGGGGATCGTGCTCGATCACCAGAACAAGGACATGCTGATCTTCGAAGGGCTGATCGGCGGGCAATATTGGGCGCAGACGCGGCCGCTCGGCGATCTGTACTTCGCCTATCCGCCGGGCAGCGAATGGCGCGCCGGGCCGTCGATCAACCTGTCGCGCTCGCCCGATGCGCTCCACTGGAAGCCGCATGACAAGCCCGGCATCCGCCCTCACGCCGCCACGGTCTCGACCGCGCGGATGGGCGGCGGGACACCACCGATCCTGACCGATCGCGGCTGGCTGAGCCTGTGGCACGGCGTCGAGCCGTCGGGCGTGGTCGGCATCTACCGCACATATTGGTCGATCCTCGACAAGGGCGACCCGTCGATCACGATCGCGACCCAGCACGCGCCGCTGCTCGAGGCGAACCCCGCGCTGACCGAACCGCTCAAGGACCAGATGTACGTCGACAATGTCGTCTTCACGACGGGCATTGCGGACGCGGGCGACTTCTACGTGGTGGCGAGCGGCGAGGCGGACCTGGCGTGCCGGATCACCCACATCGCGAAGACTGCGTTCGACCCGCCCGCCTGATGCGGTTCGTGGCGTATTTTGGTGGGGAGCGGACCTTACCTCTCCAAGGCTGACACAAGACTGGTGAAAGCATCTACGTTCGCTTTCTGATGCGAAAGCACCCCGGCAGTAATATCCTGCGTAGTGCCATCCGGCATGACAAGCTGTGCCTTCACTCCGCCGTTACTGAAGAGATCGACCTGTCGCAGAGATTCTTTGCGCTGCTCGTTCGCCCATTTGATCAAGTCATCCAGTGTTTTCACCGTCCGCCCCCCTCCGTTGTCGGCATCATAGCACGGCATGAAATTATGCTTCTAGTGTCCGCAAGTGGGCGGAAGCTGACAGCAATCCAGCGCGCCTGCTCCCTTGAAACCCCGGCGGGAAATCGGCATCGCGTCGGGCATGGCCGCACCCGTCAACATCCTGCATCTCCACTCCTCGTTCGACCTCGGCGGGAAGGAGGCGCGGGCGGTGCGGTTGATGAATGCGTTCGGCGATCGCGCCAAGCATACCATCGTGTCGGGCGTGCCCGATGCGCTGGGCGCGCAGGCGTCGATCGCCAAGGGGATCCGCTACGAGATCGCGCAGAACCCGCCGCCGCTGACGGGCAAGCCGTCGGTCGCGCGCTACGAGGCGATCGCGCAATATATGCGGCGGTTCGACCTGGTGCTGAGCTATAACTGGGGGGCGATCGACGGGGCGATGGCGCGCCGCGCGTTCGGCAAGGGCGCACCGCCGCTGGTCCACCACGAGGACGGGTTCAATGCCGACGAGGCGGGCGGGCTGAAGATCGAGCGCAACATCTATCGTCGGCTCGCGCTGGGTGCGGCACATGCGCTGGCGGTCCCGTCCGAGGTACTCGAGGCGATCGCGCTGAAGACCTGGAAACAGCCGCGCGAGCGGGTGCACCGGATCGTGAACGGCATCGGCACCGCCTATTATGCGCAGAAGCCCGAACCCAAGGCGATCCCGGGGTTCGTGCCGAAGGCGAAGGAGGTCGTCATCGGCGCGCTGGCGGGTCTGCGCGAGGTGAAGGACCTCACCGCACTGGTGCGTGCGGTCGGCGGCGTGTCGGGGCGGGTGCGGCTGGTGATCGTCGGCGAAGGACCCGAACGCGCGCGGATCGCGCAGGCGGCCGCCGCGATGGGGATGGCCGACACGCTCGTCCTGCCGGGATTTCTCGATCGGCCCTATCGTTATATCGGGCATTTCGACATCCTCGCTCTGTCGTCGCGCAGCGAGCAGTTTCCGATTTCGGTGGTCGAGGCGATGGCCGCCGGCCTGCCGATCGCGAGCTATCCGGTCGGCGACGTCGCGCGGATGGTCGCGCCCGAAAACCTGCCGTTCATCACCGAGGCGCCGAGCGAGGTGCGGCTGCGCGATGCGTTGCAGGCGCTGGTCGCGGATCCCGCGCTGCGCGCGTCGATCGGGGCGGCGAATCAGCGGCGCGCGCGGGCCGAATTCGACGAATCGGTGATGATCGCGCGCTACCGTGCGCTGTACGAAGAGGCGCTCGGCAGACCCGGCGCGCTAACCTAGGTCTTAATTTGCTCGCACGCTGCGTCCTTGCGATATAGGGGGCCGTATTTTCCGGGAGAGGTGACGTCGTGTTCAAGGGCCTGAAGCCTATCGTCTATAACGGTCGCGAAGTGTGGCCGCTGGTGGAAGGCGGCAAGGGAGTCGCGGCGACCAACCATGCGTCGGCCGGAGCCTGGGCCGCCGCGGGTGGCATCGGCACGGTTTCTGCCGTGAATGCCGATAGTTACGATCCAGAGGGCAAGATCATCCCGCAGGTCTATGCCGCGCTGACGCGGCGTGACCGGCATGAGGAGCTCGTCCAATATGCGATCGACGGTGCGGTCCAGCAGGTCGAGCGCGCCTATGAGATCGCCGACGGCAAGGGCGCGATCAACATTAACGTGCTGTGGGAAATGGGCGGCGCGCAGCGGATCCTGCACGGCGTGCTCGAGCGGACGCGCGGCAAGGTGGCGGGCGTCACCTGTGGCGCGGGCATGCCCTACAAGCTCAGCGAGATCACCGCGTCCTACGGCGTCAGCTACCTGCCGATCGTCAGTTCGGGGCGGGCGTTCCGTGCGCTGTGGAAGCGCGCCTATTCGAAGGCGGCACAGTGGCTCGCCGCGGTCGTGTACGAGGATCCGTGGCTCGCCGGTGGTCATAACGGCCTGTCGAATGCCGAGGACCCGCTGAAGCCGCAGGATCCCTATCCGCGCGTGAAGGAACTGCGCGACGTAATGCGCGAGGGCGGTATTTCGGACGACGTGCCGATCGTGATGGCGGGCGGCGTCTGGTATCTGCGCGACTGGAACGACTGGATCGACAATCCCGAGCTCGGCACGATCGCGTTCCAGTTCGGCACCCGCCCGCTGCTGACGCGCGAAAGCCCGATCCCGCAGGGGTGGAAGGACGCGCTGACGAAGATCGAGGAAGGCGATGTGCTGCTGCACAAATTCTCGCCGACCGGTTTCTATTCGTCGGCGGTGCGCAACCCGTTCCTGCGCAGCCTCGAGGCGCGGTCCGAGCGCCAGATCGCGTTTTCGACGCAGGAGGCTGGCGACCACATCTTCCAGCTCGACGTCGGCGTGAAGGGCAAGAATTTCTGGGTGACGCGCAACGATCTGCTGCGCGCACGCCAGTGGTTCGGCGAAGGCTTTACGGACGCGCTCAAGACCCCGGACAACACGCTGGTCTTCGTCGGTCCGGAAGAAAAGGGCATGATCCGCAAGGATCAGGCGGATTGCATGGGCTGTCTGTCGCAATGCTCCTTCTCGAGCTGGGCGGACACCGAGACCAACTCGACGGGGCGGCTCGCCGACCCGCGCAGCTTCTGCATCCAGAAGACGCTGCAGGATATTGCGCATGGCGGCGACATCGACCAGAACCTGATGTTCGCCGGCCATGCGGCGTATAACTTCAAGAAGGACCCGTTTTATTCCAACGGGTTCGTGCCGAGCGTCGGGCAGCTCGTCGATCGGATCCTGACCGGCGACTGAGCCGGTCAGGGTAGGGGGGCAAAGGCATGACGCTGCATGCGTGGACGGTGTTCCTGGTCGCGGTGATCCTGTTGTGCGGGACACCGGGGCCGAACATGCTGCACGTCATGACGCGCAGCATGACCTTCGGCGCGCGGCGCAGCCTGGCGGCGATGGCGGGGTGCCTGACCGCGCTGGTTCTCGTCCTCGCGGCATCGGCGGCGGGGGTCGCGGCTTTGCTGACCGCCTGGCCGCGCGTGTTTGATGCGCTGCGTTATGCCGGCGTCGCCTATCTGATCGTGCTGGGGATCAAGGCGTGGCGCGGTGCCGGCGGGCCGGTCGATCTGGGCGCGGACACGCTGCCGCGCACGATGTCCGCCGCACGGCTGTTCCGCGGCGGGTTCGTGATCGGCATCAGCAATCCCAAGCTGCTGCTGTTTGCAGCCGCCTTCCTGCCGCAGTTCGTCAACCGCGCCGCGCCGCAGGGCCCGCAGTTCGCGATCCTCGTCGTCACCTTCGCAGTGGTCGAAAGCCTCTGGTATGCGGTCTATGCGATGAGCGGGCGGACGCTCGCGCGGCATCTGACGCGACCGGCATTGCGGCGCGCCTTCGACCGCGCGACGGGGGCGGTGTTCGTCGGCTTCGGGCTCGCACTGCTCGGAACACGCGTCTGACGCGGCGGCCGAGGTTGCCGATCGGCAGGATAGCGCGCATACCGGACGCATTGCGGCGCTTCATTCGGGCAAGCCACGACTGAGAGACGTATCGCGCTCCCGCTCCCTGCCGGGATTATCAGATGACCACCACGCCCAGCGCCGATGTTGCGCCCATTTCGCGTGCGATGAACGTGCGCGTCACCGAGGCCCAGGCCGTCGCGATGTGCGCCAAGCACAAGGCCGAGATCAGCGCGATCGAATCGCTGCCGTCGGGCGGAACACGGATCGTCCTGATGAACATTGCGGATGCCGCGACCGTCGCCAAGGCGTTCGGGTCGAAGGTCCTGACGGGCACCGTTCAGCGGACCGGCTGGATCCGCGCACGGTGACTTGAGGGGCGACGCGCGGACCTTCAGGCCCGCGCGCGCCAGACGTTTCAGTCGGCGACCGTGCCGACCACCGCGCCGCCGGCACCACCGACCGCTGCGCCCTTTTCGACGCTACCGCCCGTCGCCGCGGCGACACCCGCACCGCCGGCTGCACCAATGCCTGCGCCCTTGAGCGTCGAACAGGCGCTCATCGACACGGCGGACGCGATCAGCAGCGCGGAAACAGCAATCTTCTTCATGGGATACTCCTTTTTCTCTCCGGGGGTATCCAACAAATGCCGCACTGCGGAATCAGTTCCGGGCACGGGAAAGGGGACGGGGAGCGGCCGTCAGGCCCAGCCTTCGAGCACCTGATCGGGCGGACGGTGGCCATCGGCCCACATCCGGATGTTCTGGATTACCTTCTCGCCGGTCGCGATCCGCCCCTCGAACGTCGCCGATCCCATGTGCGGGAGCATCACGACGTTATCGAGCGCGAGCAGTCGCGGATCGATCTGCGGCTCGTGGCGCCAGACATCGAGCCCGGCACCGGCGAGCCGGCCCGCCTCGAGCGCGTCGACCAGTGCGGTCTCGTCGACCACCCCGCCGCGCGAGGCGTTGATGAGGAAGACGTGCGGGCGCATCAGCGCGATCCGCCGCGCGTCGATCATGTCCCGGCTGTCGGCGTTGAGCGGGGTGTGGATCGTCACGATGTCGACCGCGCCGAGCAGGTCGTCGAGCGAGGCGTGCCACGTCGCCCCGAGCGCCTGTTCGAGTGCGACGGGCAGGCGGCGGCGATTGTGATAGTGGATCGAGAGGCCGAATGCGGCGGCGCGGCGCGCGACCGCCTGTCCGATCCGGCCCATCCCGACGATGCCGAGTGCCTTGCCGCCGATCCGGTGGCCGAGCATCCCGCCGGGGCTCCAGCCGGTCCATGCGCCGGACCGCACGAGCTTCTCGCCCTCCGCCAACCGCCGCGGCACCGACAGGATCAGCGCCATCGTCATGTCCGCAGTGTCTTCGGTCAGCACCCCCGGCGTGTTGGTGACGATGATCCCGCGCGCCCGCGCCGCCTTCAGGTCGATATGGTTCACGCCCGCGCCATAATTGGCGATCAGGCGAAGGCGATCGCCCGCACCCGCGATCAGCGCGGCGTCGATATCGTCGGTGACGGTCGGGACCAGCACGTCGCAATCGGCCATCGCCGCGGCCAGCTGATCGCGGCTGAGCTTGGCATCGCCGTGGTTGTTGGTCGTGTCGAACAGCGCCGCCATACGGTCCATGACCGCATCGGCAAGTTCGCGCGTGACGACCACCTTGGGGTTGGGGCAGCGCCGGGTGTCGGGCCAGCTATCGGGGCGTGGATCGGGCATGACTGTGGCTTGGCGAACGTCATCCACGGCGTCAACGATGGAGCGGCAAAACCGCGCTGCGATCCGTGGAACGGCGGCGCGCGCGCTTAGCAGTTGAAACCGCCGCCGCGGTGGCGATAGAGCTTGGCCGGACACGAACCGCGTCGGCAACAGGACATCAGCATGCGCATTCTCGCCTTCGGGCTCGCCGCCCTCGTCACGGCGGCGCTGGGCACCGAGCCTGCCGCCGCCGCGGATCCGGTGCGCAAGCTCCCTTATTATGCCTCGATCTCGGCGGGGCGCGCGCGGTTGCGGACCGGTCCGGCCCGCGCCTATCCCGCCAGCTGGCTGTATCAGCGTGCCGACCTGCCTGTGCGCGTGATCGCGATCCACAAGGAATGGCGCAAGATCGCCGATCCGGACGGCACCGAAGGCTGGATGCAGGCCAATCTGATGAGCAGCACGCGCACCGCGATCGTGCGCGGCACGACCCCGATCGCGATCCTCGACCGCCCGAGCGAAAGCGGACGCCTGCAATGGCGCGCGGCCCCCGGCGTCGTCGGTCGGCTGAGCCAGTGCGGCAATGGCTGGTGCAAGATGGACATCAAGGGGCAGGCCGGTTTCGTGCGCGTCGACGCGCTGTGGGGAATCGATGCGGACGAAGCGCTGCCCTGAGTGATGACGGGGCATCGCACCCGGATCGCGTCATGCGGATAGAGCGCGACCATCTGACGCGCGATGCGGTCGTCGATCTGGTCGCGCTGCACCAGCGCGCCGCGCACGCCAATTCGCCGCCGGGCTGTGTCTTTGCCCTCGACCTCGTCGGGCTCCGCGATCCGTCGGTAGTTGTGTGGTCCGCCTGGGACGGGACGGGGGACGAATCGGCGCTGCTCGGGATCGTCGCGGTGAAGTCGCTCGACGCGGGGCATTGCGAGCTGAAATCGATGCGGACGCATCCCGATCATGTGCGCCGCGGGGTCGGGGCGGCGCTGCTCGATCATGCGACCCGCCATGCCAGAGACATGGGCGCGACCCGGATCAGCCTCGAGACCGGGAGCAACGCCGCCTATGCCGCGGCGCGCGCGCTGTACGAACGCGCGGGCTTTGTCCGCTGTAAGCGGTTCGGGTCCTATCCGCCCTCGCGGTTCAGCCGATATTACACGCTGGATCTCTGACGGCGGCAGCGCTGGCCGGGATCGGGTTGCGCGCACCGGCTTGACGGCGCGGGACGTGCCCGGCACGCGCGGCGGATGATCGACGCCATGCCCGTGCCGAGCCCGACGATCGCCGCGGCGGCGCTGGGCGTGCTCGGTGCGATCGTCGGCAGCTTCATCGCCGCGCTGGTGATTCGCTGGCCGCAGGACCGGTCGGTCGTTCGCGGGCGGTCGGCGTGCGATGCGTGCGGGCGCACGCTGACCGCGATCGATCTCGTCCCACTGGTCAGTGCGCTGCTGCTGCGGGGGCGGTGTCGGTCTTGCGGTGCGCAGATCGATCCGTTGCACTGGCGGATCGAGGCGTGCGGGCTGGCGATCGGTATCGCCGCGGGGCTCGTCGCGCCGGGGCAGGCTGCCTTGTGGGGTGCGGTCTTCGGCTGGCTGTTGCTGGCACTCGCCGCGCTCGACCTCGTCGCCTTCTGGCTGCCCGACCGTCTGACCCTCTTGCTCGCGCTCGGCGGTGCGGCGGGCGGTGTTGCCGGACTGGCGCCCGGGGGACTTGACCGTCTGATCGGCGGGGTCGCGGGGTTCGCCCTGCTCTGGACGATCGCGGCAGGTTATCGCCGGATCCGCGGACATGACGGGATGGGCGGCGGCGATCCCAAGCTGTTCGGTGCGATCGGGCTGTGGCTCGGCTGGCAGATGCTGCCCGCCGTGTTGCTGATCGCCAGCATGGTCGGGCTGGGCGCGGTGCTGACGATGCGCGTCGGCGGCAAACCCGTGACCGGGCAGACCGCGATGCCGTTCGGCGCATTGCTGGCGATCGCGGCTTATCCGGCCTGGCTCTTCATGATAGCGTCGGGCGGATGATGCTATTGCTTATCGCTGCGGCCGTGCAGGCCGCCACGCCCGCCAAGACGGTGCCCGGCGACACCACCAAGGCTCCCGCGACGCTCGGTCCGATCGGCAAGCAGGCGATGCCCGCACGGGGATGCGCGGCGTATCTCTGGTCGACGGGCGACCGCGCGCTGGTGGCGATGGCGACCGCCGATTCGGCCCGGTTGCGTCTGGCGGTCGACGGCAAGCCGGTCGATTATGCGCGAGTCGACGAGGCCGGCCCGGGTGGCTACGGCTTTGCCGGGGTCACGACCTATCGCGGTGGAGATCTGACCGTCGCACTCGACATGACGATCGTCACGCGCGAGGATCTGGCGTCAGGCGCGATGGTGCCCAATGCGACGCTACGGCTTGAGCGGCCGGGCCGCGACACCATCGTCCTTCCGGTGGCCGGTATGATCGGCTGCGTGTGAATCGCCGGATGACGGAAACCAACCCAAGTTTCGTGCGTTGCGAGGGATTAACGGGGATGAATCGAACGCGGTCGCCCTTCGAAAGGGGATCGTGTTTCCTGTGACGAGTTCGACAAGACGGCACTATTGGCTCGCGATCGCTCTGGCGGCGAGTGTGGCCGCTCCCGGCGAAGCCCAGCTCGCAAAGCCCGGTACCGCGCCCGCAAAGGGACCCGACGCACCCACGGCCGAGCAGCGATCCGACACAGGTGTCGCCGATCCCAAGGGCAACGCCCCGATCGTCCCCGACGCGGAATTCAACCAGGCGCTGCCGCCGCTTTCGAACGACATCAACGCACCGCTCGAGCCGATGGCGAGCGAGACGGCGCCCGTGACCCCCGCGACGGATGTGACCCCCGCGACGACCGCGTCGGGCGCCGTCTTGCCCCCCACCGGTCCCGAAGATCCGCAGCTGGTCGTGCCGCTTCCCGCGCTCGCGAGCTACGACACGGCACCACTGGCGACTGCTGCGGACATCAAGGACAAGGATGCGCCCGAGATCCGTTACGACGCGGAGATTAAGGGTCTGGCCGATGCCGGCGACGGGCTCGAGGCGCGCTACAAGGCCCTGTCCGCGCTGAAGGGCGGCGGCAAGGCGGCGAACACGACGCAGGTTTCGGCGCGCGCGAAGGAAGACGAGGCGCTGGTCGTCCGGCTGCTGAAGTCGCTCGGCTATTATGACGCGACCGCAGTCTCGACGATCGAAACCGTGCCCGAAAAGCCCGGGCGGCTGAAGGCAATCGTCAGCGCGCAGCCGGGACGGCTCTACACGCTCGGCTCGATCGACGTGAAGACCGCGCAGACCATTCCGCCGGATCTGGTGCGCAGCCAGTTGCCGTTGAAGGTCGGCGATCCGATCCAGGCGGACCGGATCCAGGGGGCGGAGGCCAATGTCTCGCTGATGTTGCCGCAGATGGGCTATCCGTTCGTCAAGGTCGGCGAGCGCGACATCCTGCTCGACGACGAGGCGCAGGTCCCGACCGGTGCCTATACGCTGCCCGTGGATACGGGGCCGCGCGCCTCGTTCGGGCAGTTGCGCACCGAAGGCGACGCGGTGTTCGACATCGAGCATCTGAACGTCTTTCCGCGGTTCGAGGCGGGGCAGCTCTACGACAACCGTATGACCGACGACCTGCGCGACGCGCTGGTCGCGACGAGCCTGTTCCAGAGCGTCTCGGTGGTGCCGCAGCGGACCGGCCGCACCAACCCCGACGGCACCGAGCAGGTCGACCTGCTGGTCCGGCAGGAAAAGGGCCCGGCGCGCACGCTGGGCGGCAATGTCGGCTTCTCGACCGGGCAGGGCTTCCGCGCCGAGGGGACCTGGCAGCATCGCAACCTCTTCCCCTATGAGGGTGGCCTGCTCGCGTCGGTGATCGCGGGGACGCAGGAACAGGGGCTTGCGGGCACGTTCCGGCGCGCTAATGCCGGGCGTCGCGACCGCACCTTCAGCCTGACGGCGGGGGCCAATCATTCGAACTACGACGCCTATGAGGCGTTCACGACGAGCGTCGGCATCCGCTGGAGCTATGATTCGACGCCGATCTGGCAGAAGCCGATCACCTATTACTACGGCGGCGAGCTCGTCGGCACGAACGAGAGCGTCTATGACTTCGCGCAGGGGCGAAACGTCCGGCGCACCTACGGCATCGTCGCGCTGCCCGGGCAGCTGTTGTTCGACCGCTCCGACAGCCTGCTGAACCCGACCAAGGGCTTCCGCCTGCGTTTGAACGCCAGCCCCGAAACATCGGTGCAGGGCTCGGTCAAACCCTATGTCCGCGCGATGGTCGAGGGGACCTTCTACTATCCCGTGTCGAGCAGCATCGTGATCGCCGGCCGCGCCAAGGCGGGAACGATCCAGGGCGTCGCGCGCGACGATCTGGCACCCTCGCGGCGCTATTATGGCGGCGGCGGCGGATCGGTCCGCGGCTATGGCTATCAACGCCTCGGACCGTTTGATCCCAATGGCGATCCGGTTGGTGGCCGCTCGCTCAACGAGTTCGCGCTCGAGGCGCGCTACCGGTTCGGTGATTTCGGCATCGTGCCGTTCATCGACGCGGGCAACAGCTATGAGAGCAGCACGCCGAACCTGTCGAGCCTGCGCTACGGCGCGGGTATCGGCGGTCGCTTCTACACCAGCTTCGGTCCGATGCGCATCGACGTCGCGACGCCGCTGAACCCACGCGAGGGCGACGGCAAGGTCGCGCTCTACATCTCGATCGGGCAGGCATTCTGATGGCCGAAAACGGCGCACCCCCTGCCGACCAGGGACCTATCTATCAGGCTGACGACAACGTCGTCGCCCAACGGCCGCTGTGGCAGCGGATCCTCAAGGGGATCGTGATCCTGATCGTGGCGCTGATCGCACTTGTGCTGATCGTGCTGTTCGGGATCAACACCGATCCCGGTCGCCGCCTCGTCGCGGATCAGATCGGTGGCTATACGACCGCGTCCGGTCTCAACATCAAGGTCGGCCGGATCGACGGATCCATCTACGGCGCGATGACGCTCAGCGACGTCCGCGTGTCGGACCCGACCGGCGTGTTCCTCACCAGCCCGAAGCTGCGCGTCGACTGGCGCCCGTTCGCCTTTGCCAGCAACCATGTCGACGTCCGGTCGCTGACCACGCCGCTCGTCACGCTGCAACGGCGTCCGGTGCTCAAGGCGACCCCGACCGATCCCAACGCGCCGCTGCTGCCCGATCTCGATATCGACGTGAACCGGCTGGTGATCGACCGGTTCGTGATCGGCAAGCCGGTGACGGGCCAGACGCATATCCTCAAGATCGACGGTGCGGTCCATATCGCCGACAAGCGTGCACAGCTGACGACCAACGCTGCCGCGCTGACCGGCCCCGGCATTGCCGGCGGTGACAGCCTCATTCTCAAGCTCGATGCGGTGCCCGAACAGAACAAGCTCGACGTCAACGTCAAGCTGACCGCGCCCGTTGGCGGCGTGGTCGCGACGATGGGGTCGCTCAAGGCACCGCTGACCGCAACGGTGGATGGACGCGGAAGCTGGGCCGCCTGGCGCGGCCGTGCGGTCGCGACGCTGGGCGGCGGCGAGCTCGCCAATCTCGACCTGACCGCGAAGAACGGTCATATCGAGGTGCGCGGCGCGACCCGCCCCGGCCTCTATCTCGAAGGACCGGTCGAGCGCCTGACCGCGCCACAGCTCGACGTGTCGATCGACACGACGCTGAACGACCGCAAGGCCGACACGCGCATGACGCTGAAGTCGGACGCGCTCGCGGTCGATGCCGGCGGCCTGATCGATCTCGCCAACAGCCGGTTCGCCAATTTCGCGGTCAATGCCAAGCTTCTGACCCCGGGGGCGATCCTGCCCAATCTGCGCGGTCGCGATGTCACCGCGCGCGTCGTCCTCGACGGGGCGTTCGCGACTCCGACGGTCGACTACAAGGTCCGGGCGGCAACGATCGCCTTTGGCGAAATGGGTGTCGAGAACCTCTATGCCGAGGGTCTTGCGCGCGTGAATGCCGACCGCATCCTCCTGCCGATCAAGGCCCGCGCGCGTCGCGTGACCGGGCTCAATGCGGCGGTTGGCGGTCTTGCGACCAACGTCGCGATCGACGGGGACTTCGCGATCTCCGGCGTCAACGTCCTGTCGGACAATCTCAAGATCCGTTCGGACAAGATCGACGCGACCGCGGTCGTCGTCGCGAACATGTCGACCGGACGCTACACCGGCGCGCTCAAGGGGCGGGTCAACAACTACCGCGTCGACGGGATCGGCATCGTCAACCTGACGACTGATGCGAAGCTAGTGCCGGGCCCCAATGGCGGGTTCGGCATCACCGGTCGCGTCGTCGCGCAGACCGCACAGATCTTCAACGAGGGCGCGCGTAGCTTCCTCGGCGGCAACGCGATCGTCCGGTCGGATATCGGGTACAGTCCCGAGGGGATCGTGACCTTCCGCAACCTCCGCATGAACGCGCCGCAATTCCGCGTGACGCGCGGCGAGGGGCGGTTCGATCCGGCCACCGGCGCGGTGCTCGTCAACGCCGATGCCTATTCGACCGTCTACGGGCCGCTGTCGGCGCGGGTCACGGGCAGCGCGACCGCGCCGGTCGTCGTCCTGCGTGCACCGCGGCCGGGCGTCGGCGTCGGGCTGGTCAATCTCCAGGCGCGGGTCGTCGGGCGCAACGGCGCCTATGCCGTCGTCGCGAGCGGCGGCACCGATTACGGCCCCTTCACCGCCGATGTGCTCGTAACGCCGGGCACCCAGCTTGCGGTCGACGTGCGCCGTGCGGTCTTCGCGGGCATCGTTGCACGCGGCCGGATCGTGCAGAGTGCGGCGGGGCCGTTCGCCGGTGCGCTGCAGTTCGCGGGGCAGGGACTGACGGGCAATGTCCGTCTCGCGAACCAGGGCGGGTATCAGCGCGCCGATGTCGCCGCGCGGGCCTATGGCGCAAAGATTCCGGGCATGGTCGATTTCACGATCGGCCGCGCGATCGTCGATGCCAGCGCCGTGCTGTATCCCAAGGCGCCCGAAGTGATCGCCGACGTCCAGATCGCCGACATGCGCTACGGCGAGGTCGTGTTGTCCGCCGCGCGCGCAAAGGTGAATTACGTCGGTGGCAAGGGCACCGCCCAGGCACTGGCGACGGGGTCGAGCGGCGTACCATTCCGCCTCGCGATGAATGCGAAGCTGAGCCCCGAGAACTATCTCGTTGCGCTCAAGGGCCAGGCGAACGGAATCGACTTCCGCACTGCCAATCCCGCGCGGATCCAGGCGACGCAGGGCGTCTATCGCCTTTCGCCGACCCGGATCGACTTTGGTCAGGGGACCGCGGCCGGCGCAGCGCGTCTTGCCGGCAGCTATGGCCGCGGGTTGAACGCACAAGCGCGGCTCGACAAGCTCGACCTGTCGGTGCTGAGCGCGCTGATGCCGAACCTCGGGATCGGCGGCACCGCGACGGGCAGCCTCGACTTCGCCCAGGCCAACAGCACTGCGGTGCCGACGGCGAACGTCCGTGCGACGGTGAGCAACTTCACCCGCACGGGGATCGCGGCGGTGTCCGATGCGGTCGACATCGTGTTCGCCGGCACGCTCAATGCCGATGGCGGGACCGGCCGCGCGCTGGTCCGGCGCGGGACGACGGTGGTGGGGCGCATGGTCGCCAATCTCCGGCCGCTGGGCGCTGGCGCGTCCTGGTCGGAACGACTGATGGCGGCACCGCTGTCGGGTGGCATCCGGTATAACGGGCCATCGGCAGTGCTGTTCAGCCTGGCCGCGCTGCCCAACCAGCAGCTGTCCGGGCCGATCGCGATCGCGGCGGACTTCTCCGGGCGCGTTCAGGCGCCGCGTCTGAACGGCATCGTACGGGCCGATTCGCTGACCTATGACAATGAGGTCTACGGCACGCGCCTGTCGCAGATGGCGATCAATGCGCGGTTCAACAACGACCGGCTTGAACTGACGCAGCTGCGGGCCCGTGCCGGCAATGGCAGTGTACAGGCCCAGGGCAGCGTCGGGCTTGCCGCGGACAGCGGCTTCCCGATCGATCTGCGCGCGACCCTCGACAATGCACAGCTTGCCAAGAGCGACGCGCTCAGTGCGACGACGACCGGGTCGGTGCGGTTCACCTATGGCCGCGATGGCGGACTGCTCAAGGGTGACCTGCAGATCCCGGAGGCGCGCTACGAGATCATCCGCCAGGGTCAGGCGGAGGTGGCCGAGCTGACCGGTATCCGCCGCAAGAGCGAGATCCGGCCGGCGCTGCCGACCGATCGTCCGGCGCGGCCCGCTCCGCCGAGCCTGATCAAGCTCGACCTCCGGGTGCGGGCGCCGAACCAGCTGTTCGTGTCCGGCATGGGTCTCGAATCGGAATGGGAGATGGACATGCGGATCACCGGCACGTCGACCGCGCCGGTCGTCACCGGTGGGCTCGACATCGTCCGCGGGACCTATTCGTTCGCGGGCAAGCGATTCGAGGTCAATCGCGGCACGATCCGCTTCCGCGGCGGGGCGCTGACCGATCCGGACATCAACATCCAGGCGACGACGACCACGAACAATATCACCGTCGTCATCAACGTCACGGGCACCGGTCAGCGCCCGCAGATCGCCTTCACCTCGACCCCGGCGCTGCCGCAGGACGAGGTGCTGAGCCGGCTGTTGTTCGGCACCAACCCCGAGAATCTCTCGGCGACCGAGGCGATCCAGCTGGCGTCCGCGCTCAATTCATTGCGCGGATCGGGTGGCGGTCTGAATCCGCTCGGCAAGCTGCGTTCGGCGACCGGCTTCGATCGTCTCCGCGTCCTTGGCGCAGACGAGGCCAGCGGGCGTGGCACCAGCCTTGCGGCAGGCAAATACCTAACCGACAACATCTATGTGGAGATCGTGACCGACGCGAAGGGCTTCACCTCGACCCAGCTGGAGATTGCCCTGACCAAGGCGCTCAGCCTGCTCTCGTCGGCCGGTGCGCAGGGCGGGACCAACGCCAGCGTGAAATACTCCAAGGACTATTGATCACCTCATCCCGTGGCGGCGCGAATCACGCCCGCCACGGGATCTCGCTTGATCGGTGATTTCCGCTTGCGGACAGGCTCGCGCGTCCATTGACGTCGCGTGTGCGGGCACGGCGATGTTGCGCGAAGGCCTGAGCCGTTCGCGAGACGATGCCGGGTGCCCGGGCTTTCCGCCGGCGATGTGGTGGTCCGTTCGGACTGATGACAGGAATGACGGCTGTCGCTGATGCATGACCCGATACGGTCTTGCAGGGCGGCTCTACGCCTGTGCCACGTGGCGGTCAGCGCACGGGGCAATGCCGTTCGCGGCGGGCCGGGGGGGGCAGGCCGGTCTGGATCTTAAACTACTATAGTTGAACGTCGTCAAATTGGCCCGGTGCCGATGGAAGCCGAACCACGAAACCGCGGATCTTTCCAAAAACGCCGGGCCGGCACCTGTTTACCAGGGGCGCATCGAGTCGCCATAGACGAGCGAAAGAATGAACTTCAGCACTTTTTTCTCCCTTATTCACGCCGTTTCGGACGCTTGATAAAGTTAATCAGGCGTTAATTGAAACACAACATGGTTTATTGATCGTTAACCATGTTTACGTGTCGTAATGGGAGGCTTAACGCTATCTTCAGTATCGGCAGCTAGCGTTTCGGAGATGAATGACCGGTCGCATCTTCCTTCCGACTGCCGTTGCGACGTGCGTGAGTGCGGGTATGCGTCGACGGGGCGGTCCTATGACTGACGTCCCGGAGCACGTGACTGTGCCTTGCCTTCCGGTCGCTTATCATGGCTGGCAGTTCGTCATCCTGGCGGAAGTGGCGAATTTCGCGATGCTTCGCCGGCATGTCGGGCGGGGCCGTGCAGACACGCTGGTCGGCGACATCGCGATCCGGATCGCAGCCTTGCTGCCACAGTCGCGCACCGAAATCGCCGCCCGCGACCTGATCGACATCGCGCTGCTGGGGGATCAGCAGAGCGATCTCGATCTGGCGCTCGACCAGATCGCGCACGCCTTCACCACGCCGTTCGACATCGATGGCGAGCTCTATCATGTCGACCTGACGCTGGGCGGCGCGTCGGTCCGTGCGCCACAGCACGACGAGGTTCGCCTGGTCGAGGAAGCCGAGCTCGCGCTTGCCGATGCTCGGGTCGAGCGCGGACCGATCGCGCGCGACGCATCGGCGGCCAGCGCGTCGCTCGACCGGCTGATGCTGGCGCGCGAGTTGCACAAGGCGATCGGCGGCGACCAGCTGTTCCTTCAATATCAACCCAAGGTCCATCTGCGTCGGCAGGAGATCGTCAGTGTCGAGGCGCTGGTCCGCTGGCGCCATCCGCAGCGCGGCCTCGTGTTGCCGAGCGACTTCATCCCGATCGCGGAGGAGAGTCGCGACATCGTTGCGCTCACGCTATGGACGATCGAGCAGGTGATCGGCGACCAGCGGATCCTGGCGGCGCATGGTCATGAACTGCCGATCTTCATCAATATCGCCGGCGTCTTGCTCGCCGATGCGCGATTCGTGCGGCAGGCGTGCGAGATGATCACGTCGAGCGGCGCGCGTCTGGGCTTCGAGATCACCGAGACGTCGGTGATTCGCGATCCGGAAAGCGCGATCCGGAATTTGCAGATCTTCGCGGATATCGGCATCGTGATCGCGATCGACGATTATGGTGCCGGCCTGTCGTCGCTCGCCTATCTCAAGCAGCTTCCCGCCAGCGAGCTCAAGATCGACAAGCTCTTCGTCACGCAACTCACCAGTTCGAACCGCGATCCGCTGATCGTCCGGTCGACCATTGATCTGGCGCATGCGCTCGAGATGGAAGTTGTGGCAGAAGGGGTTGAAACCCCGGCAGCAATGGCATTGCTGTCGGTCATGGGGTGCGACATGGTGCAGGGATTCCTGATCAGCCGCCCGATCGGGCTCGATGCGCTGCTCCCGTTCCTGGCGGAGGAACGTCACCTCGCAATCGCGCAGGATGTGCGGTCGCCTTTCACGCGGGTGGCGGCCTTTCGGAAGAGCGGCTGAATGCACAGGTCGATCCGATCGCGTGTGATCGCTTGCAGCCTGGCGGTGGGCGTGATGTTGGCAGCGCCCTTTCTGACGGCTGCGGCCCCGGTCGTGAAAGTGTCCGCCGCGACATCGGCGGTACGGTTCGACGCCGCGATCGCCGACGCGAAGTCGGCGATGCAGGTCGATCCTTCCGTGGCAATCCGTAAGGCAAAGGCAGCCGAGACGATCGCCCAAGGCATCAATGATCCGGTCCGGAAGGAGAACGCGCTCGCCACCGCCTGGTGGTTGCAGGGTGAGGCATTGATCCGGGTCAGCGACCCGGATCATGCCGAACTGCTCATCGCGCGGTCGCTGGCGATCGTTCAGCGGCGCGACCCCAATTCGAACCTGCACGCCAACGTCCTGCTGTCGCGGGGCGGGGTGCATGCGGCGCGCGGGCAGGTCGCCGCGTCGCTGGCCGACTACCAGAACGCGCACAACATCTTCCGCGCGCTTTCGGATAGTCGCAACCGCGCAAAGGCGCTGATGTTGATTGCGGCGCTCTATGGCGACGGCAATGATGCCGAGTCGGCGCTGAAGTATCTGGGCCAAGCACTGGACACTTATGACGGCGATCCTGGTCTGCTAGTTTCAATCTATAATAACAGGGGGTCGTATCTGCAGGATCTTGGCCGTTACGATCAGTCCGCGGCGCAGTACGGCAACGCCCTGCGGCTCGCGGGGCAGATGAAAAGCCCGCTTTTGCAATCCCGTATCCAGGGAAATATTGCTAGGACGCTTCTCAAGGCTGGTAAGATCGCTGCGGCAGCGAAGGCCGTCGCGTCGAGCCAGCGCCTTACCCTGCGATCAGAAGCTGCGGTGTGGCGCGTTCAGCTCCTGCCGATCGCCGCCGAAGTTGCGTTAAAGCAGGGCAATCTGCAGCGCGCGTTGGCGCTGATTTCGGAACGTTTTGCGGGCGTCGATGTCGAAAAAACCAGCTTGTCGTTTAGGGAAGCGCACCAGACAGCTTATGTAATCTACAAAGCGCTCGACCGCCCTGCAGACGCACTCGTCCATCTCGAGGCGCAGAAGCGTCTGGATGATCAGGCGACCAAGCTTGCTACCAATATGAGCACGGCTTTGCTGGCGGCACGATTCGACTTTGCGAATCAGGAACTGAAGATTTCGAAGCTGCGCGCCAACGACCTCGAGCGCAGCGTGCGGTACGAGAAGGATCGGGCGAAGACACAGCGGCTGATGTTCATCGGCGCGATCGCCGCAGTTTCGATCATCATTGGCATGCTCGCGATCGGCCTGGTGACGATCCGTCGCAGTCGCGACAAGGTCCGGGCGGCGAATGACGATCTCGCGATCACCAATGCCGCGCTTGGCAAGGCACTCGCGGCGAAGACCGAATTCCTTGCCACGACGAGCCACGAGATCCGCACGCCGCTGAACGGGATATTGGGCATGACCGAGGTGATGCTCGCGGACCCCGGCCTGGCGCCCGATGTGCGCGATCGCCTCGGCATCGTGCGCGGCGCGGGGGCGACGATGCGCGCGCTGGTCGACGACATTCTCGACATCGCCAAGATGGAAACCGGCAACCTGACGATCGAGTTCGCGCCGTTCGATCTGTGCGCCACGGTGACCGATGCTGCGCAGATGTGGGAGGAGCAGGCCCGGTCGAAGGGGCTGTCGTTCACGCTCGACATGGCCGACTGCCCCGCCCGGATCATGGGCGACGCCGCGCGAGTGCGGCAGATCGTGTTCAACCTGTTGTCGAATGCGCTGAAGTTCACCCGCGAGGGCGCGGTGACGGTGGCGTTGCGGACCGGTGAAGACCGGCTGTGGCTCGACGTATCCGATTCGGGCATCGGCATTCCGGCGAACAAGCTCGACGAGATCTTCGAATCCTTCCGCCAGGCGGATGCCGGAACGACGCGGCAGTTTGGCGGCACCGGGCTCGGCCTGTCGATCTGTCGCAACCTCGCGCGCGCGATGAATGGCGACGTCACGGTCACCAGCCGCGAAGGGCAGGGCGCCACGTTCACGCTCAGCCTGCCGCTGGTCCATGCGGAGGCGATCGCGCTCGGCGACCTGGGGGCCGATCAGGGAACCGGCGCGGCGACGTTGATCATCGACCGCAATCCCATCATGCGCAGCATGTTCCGGACGCTGGTGACACCGCATTGCGACATCGTCCTGACCGCCGCCTCGATCGACGAGGCTGTCACACTGCTGGCGCAGACGGTCGTCGCGAACATCGTGATCGACGATGCGACGTTGCGCGCCGGTGGAGATCCGGGGCCGGCGCTGGAGCAGCTGACACGGGCGGCGGGTGATGCCGCGACGACGCTGTTGTGGCCCGCCGATCGGCTCGACGATCCGGCATTGCTCACGACTGCCATTACACGCATCGTTGCGAAGCCTGTATCGGGTGCGGATCTGGTCGAAGCGATCTTCGCGTCGCCGGTAGTTAAAAACAACGCAATTCCCGATCTTGTCTCGCGGGCGGCTTGATGCGTAAACGCCTAGCAATGACGGACAGTGCGCCTCTCCCGGTCGACCCGTCACGGAGGATATGTTGAACATATTGTTCATCGAGGACGATCGGATGAACCGCCGCGTGGTGGGCGACATGCTCGACGTGGCCGGCGCGACGATGGTCGAGGCGGAAAGCGCCGAGCGTGGCCTCGAAATCCTCGACGAGCAGGATTTCGAGATGGTGCTGGTCGACCTGCGCATGCCGGGCATGGACGGGATCACCGCGATCCGCCACATCCGCGCGCGGTCCGACGCCAAGGGCATGGTCCCGATCATCGTCGTGACCGCGGACGTCGCCCCCGACCTTCGCCAGCGCTGTCTTTCCGCGGGCGCCGACGATGTGATCTTCAAGCCGGTCGCGATGGATTCGCTGTTCGACGCGATCGGCCGGATCCTCGCGCGTGAGGCACAGGGCGACGGGCTGATCGGCTGATCGCAGGCCGGTCATACGGCCGCTAGAGCGTCTTTTCGTAGACCTGGTAGACCTTGTTCATGCGGCTCTCGATCGTCTCGGCGATCGAGCGCATCCCCTGATTGTCGTCGAGGATCCAGCCGATCTCGGCGCGGGTCGCGCCGTAATCCTGCGAGGCGGAACGCCGGATATATTCGATCATCATGAAGGCGAGCTGGCTTGCCATGCGTGACGACTGCAGCTCCCGGACGACTCCCATCAGCGGCACGCGGACCGTCTTCACCTTTGGTTTGCGCAGCCACAGCAACAGCTTGGCCCAGCCAAACGGCAGGAGCGACCCGCGCAGCGGTTTGATCGCCTCGTTCAGGTCGGGCAGCGTGATCATGAACGCGACGGGCTTGCCGTCGACCTCGGCGATCCGGATCAGGTCGTTGAAGACGATCGGCTTGAGCTTGACCCCGACATCCTTGATCTCGGGCGGCGTCAGGGGCACGAACCCCCAGTTGCTCGACCAGGCATCGTTGAGGATGGCTAGGATGATCGCGGCCTCGTCCTCGAACCGCGACTTGTCGACCTCGCGGATGACGATCCGCGGATTCTTCTCGCCCGACTTGATGATCCGCTGGACGATCGGCGGGAATTGCCGCGTGACGTCGACCTCATAGGTCATCAGCCGCTTGACCGGGACCTGGCCCGACCGCTCGACCCAGTCACGATATTCGGGGCGTGCATGCCCCATCATGATCGTCGGCGCGTGATCATAGCCCTCGACGAGGAGACCGGGCTCCTCCCAGATCGACATGCTGATCGGGCCGAGCATCCGCGCCATGCCCTGTGCGCGTAGCCAATCCTCGGCGGCGGCGAGCAAAGCCTGGAACACCGGCTCGCTCTCCGCCTCCATCAGCCCCCATTGGCCGACGCCGGGGCCAAAGCCCTGTTCGGCGGGCATGGTGAGCGCGAGCGTGTCGATATGCGCGGAGATGCGACCGACGACCCGGCCATTCTCCTCGGCGAGGAACAGTTGCGCCTTGGCATGGCTGAACCAGCCATTCTTCTCGGGCGTGATCAGCCCGAGCGCTTCGGTCTTGAGCGGCGGGACCCAGTGCGGATCGTCGCGATAGAGGCCGAAGGGCACATCGACAAAGACCTTGCGATCACGCTTCGTCTCGACCTTGCGGATCGTTATCGTACCGGCCATTGGCTCGCCCCTCAGCGCTTCGTCGTCAGCCGCTGCGGATATCGACGATCACGCGGTTCGTACAGCGGCTATTCCTCGGTCCGGAACAGCACCGCCTCGCCGATCAGGAAGAACAGGAGGAAGGGCGCCCAGGCGGCGAGGAACGGCGGATAGGCGCCGAGATTGCCCATCGCGAGCGCGAAATTGTCCGCGACGAAATAGGCGAAGCCCAGCCCCATGCCGATCACCGCGCGGACGAAGAGCTTGCCCGAGCGAGCGATGCCGAACGCCGCGACCGCGCCGAGCAGCGGCATCAGCACCGAGGACAGCGGTCCCGACAGCTTGTGCCAGAGCGATCCCTCGAGTGCCTTGGTCGGGCGCCCCGCGTCGGCCAGATCGCCGATCGCCGCCTTCAGCGCGCCGAAGGACAGGCTGTCGGCGTCGACGCTCGCGAGCGTGAACTGGTCGGGCCGGACATCGCGCCCGACGACCACCGACCCGAGCGTGGTCAGCGTGCCGCTGGCGACGTCGAACCGCGTCGCGGGGCCGATCTCCCAGCCCCCGGCGACGCGCTTGCCATTGGGGGCGCGGATGATCGAGACGAGGCTTCCACCAGCACGATCATAGAGCGTCACCCCGCCGAGCCGCGTGCCCGCGCCCTTGCCGCGCGTCTGGTTCACCTGGATCAGGTCGTCGCCGTCGCGGACCCAGACATTGGCACGGTCGCCACGGTCGATCGGCATCGCGCCGTAATTGACCTTCTGCCACTGCGACAGGGTGGCGGTGGCGCGCGACACGACGCGGTCGTTGAAGCTGAAGCTGACGATCGCGACGACCAGGCTGGCGATCAGCAGCGGGGCGAGCACCTGATGCGCGGACAGCCCCGACGCCTTGAGCGCGATGATCTCGCTGTTCTGGTTCATCGTGATCAGCGTCAGGATGGTGCCGAGCAGCACCGAGAAGGGCAGCGCGAAGGCGATGATCTGCGGTGCGCGCAGGCTGACATATTGCCAGACCTGGGCGTCGCCATTCCCCGCCTGCGCCAGGATGTTGCCCGACTCGCTCAGCAGGTCGAGCGCCTGGAGCACGAGCACCAGCGCCGCGAGGATGCTGAACGTCCGCGTCATGAACAGCCGGCCCATATAGACCGCGACCGTGCGCGACGGAAAGATCGTGATCCTGCTCATGCCGTCTTCTCTTTGCGGCGCCCGGGCAGCCGGCTGGTGATCGCCTTGCCGATCCGGCCGACGCCGCGCTCGAGCGCACCGATCGGCTCGCCGCCGGGCACATAGGCGATGGTGTAGTACATCCACAGGATCAGCCCTGCGAACACCGTGAACGGCACCCAGAGCGCGATCAGCGGGTCGATCCGGCCAAGCTCGCCGACGTCCGCCGCATATTGGTTCACCTTGTGATAGGTGACGATCATCACGATCGACAGGAAGACGCCGAGACCGGACGTCGATCGTTTCGCGGGCACGCCGAGCGCCACCGCAAGCATCGGCAGCAGGAACATCATCGCCACCTCCGCCAGCCGGAAGTGGAATTCGGACCGGCTCGCATCGCGCAGCTCGGGCGTCGCCGCCTCATGCCCCGCACGTGCGAGTTCGGGCAGCGTGAATTCGAGGTTGCGCCCGCCGCGGACGCGGAAGCTCTCGAACTTGGGCAGGTTGATCGGCAGGTCATGGCTACTGAAGGTCAGCACGCGCGGCGTCTTGAATTCGGGCCGTTCGTGGATCAGCGTGCCGTTGGCGAGACGGAAGATGATGACGTTGGGATCGTCGGTCGCGAGGAAGCGTCCCTTCTCCGCTGTGACGCCGATCCAGTCGTTCTTGGGCGTCTGCGCATGGACGAAGATACCCGACAGCTCGCGCCCCTTGTCGCGGCTCTGCTCGATCCGCAGCGTCATCCGGTCGCCCAGATGCGTGAACTCACCGACCTTGATCGACGCGCCGAGCGCGCCCGTGCGCAGCTCGAAGCGGAGCCCCTCGTAATAATAGCGGGCGATCGGCTGGAGATAGCCGACGATCAGCAGGTTGGCGATCGCCAGCACGATGGCGAACATATAGGGCACCCGCAGCAGCCGGGTATAGCTCATCCCGACACTGCGCAGGACGTCGAGTTCCGACGTCGTCGCGAGCTTGCGGAACGCGAGCAGGATACCGAGCAGCAGCCCGATCGGAATCCCGAGGCCGAGATATTCGGGCAGCAGATTGGCGAGCATCCGCCAGACGACGCTGATCGGTCCGCCCTCGGTCGCGACGAAATCGAACAGCCGGCGCATCCGGTCGAGCACGAGCAGCATCGCCGCGATGATCAGCGTCGAAAAGAGCGGGACCGCGATCAGCCGGGCCATGTAGCGATCGATGGATTTCATGAAGCGGGGGCTCTGCGAGCGCCTCGAACGCGAGGCGTGGGGCGGGTCTATATCAGCTTTTCGCGCGGGATATAGGGTCAGGGATATAGGGCGGACGGGGCGGGCCTGTCACGGTCTATTCGGCCGCCATCTGGCGGGGCGGGGTAGGGCGGTCGGTGCCCATTGCCGCCGCGACCGCGCGTTCCAGGCCGCTCAGCGTGAAGGGTTTGCGCAACACCTCATGCTCGCCGAACTCGCTCGTCGCGGCCTCGCCCGCAAAGCCGGTGACGAACAGGATCGCAATGTCGGGGAATAGCGGCCGCAACGCCGCGATCATCTCGGGCCCCGTCTGGCGCGGCATCAGCACGTCAGAAATGATCAGGTCGATCGCGCCGTGACGCGCGAGCATCGCCGCCGCATGGGTCGGGTCGTCACAGGCGACCGGATGATGGCCAAGCTCCTCGAGCGCACCGATCGTCGCGGCGAGCACGCGGGGATCATCCTCGACCACCAGCACGTTCAGCCCCGTCGGCGCGACGGGCTGCACCGGCTCTGGCAGGTCCGCAAACGGCAGAACGGGTTGCGGCTCGATCGCGGGATCGCTGGTGTCGCGGGGCAGGTAGAGCGTCACCGTCGTTCCCTCGCCCACCACGCTGGCGATCGCGATCTCGCCACCCAGCTGCCGGACGAGGCCGAAGATCTGGCTGAGGCCAAGGCCCGTGCCCTTGCCGGTTTCCTTTGTGGTGAAGAACGGCTCGAACACGCGCTCGGCGACGTCCGGCGACATGCCGCTGCCGTCGTCTGCGACCGTGATGGTGGCAAAGTCACCGGCCGGGCAGTCGCCGATCGCGCCCGCGGCCAGCACCGCGGCGCCGGTGGTCACGATCATCGTGCCGCGGCCGTTCATCGCGTCGCGCGCGTTGACCGCAAGGTTGAGCACCGCATTTTCGAGCTGGACGCGATCCGCGCGGACCCGCCAGCCCTCGGACGCGTCGACCACGTGCAGCGTGATCGCATCGCCGAGCGTACGGTCGAGCAGGTCGGACATGCCCTCGACCAGACCTGCAACCCCCATCGTTTCGGGTTTAAGCGAATCCTCACGGCTGAAGGCGAGCAGCCGGCGGGTCAGCGCGGCGGCGCGGGTAGCGCCATCGGTCGCGCTCTCGATGTGCCGCCGCGCGGTCGCCGGATCGCGCGCGATGTTGCGCAGCGCCAGTTCCAGCCCGCCCAGAATGACGGCAAGCATGTTGTTGAAATCATGCGCGATACCCCCGGTCAGGCGGCCGACCGCGTCCATCTTCTGGACCTGGCGCAACTTGGCGTCCTGCACGCGCAACTCGGCAGTCGCCTGTTCGACCGCAGCGGACAGTTCCTCGGCGCGGCTGCGTTCCATGTCCGCGTCCGCCTGCGCGACTGCCCGGTCGCTGACCGCGCGGATCGTGAACCAGCCCAGCCCGATCGCGCCGAGCACGATCAGCATCCCGAACACCGCCAGCACGCCCGCGATCGAGCTCGAACGTTCGACTGATGCCATCGCCCGCGACGTCCGGTTGTCGAGCAGCGCCCGCTCGCGCGCGATGAGCCGGTCGAGCGTCCGGTTGATCGCGATGAGCGTCGGGGCATTGCGGCCCTGGTAATAGCGTGCGAACGCCTGCGAATTCTTGCCGTAATTGGTGCTGAGCGCGGTCATCGACAGCTCGCGGCCGCGGTCTTCATAGGCCTGGCGCAGTTCGGCGATGTGCCCGCGCTGTTCGCCATTGTCGTAGGTCAGCCGCTCGAGCCGGTTGAGCTGCGTCCCGGCCAGGACCCATTCCTCGAAATAGAGCCGGCCCAGTTGCCGGTCGCCGCTGATCACATAGCGGCCGAGCGACGCTTCGGACCGGGCGATCGTGCTCGACAGCGTGCGCGCGAGGATCATCACGTCATAGCTGTGCGCCTGCAGCCGCAACGCGCTGTCGCGCTGACGGTTCGCGCTGCTCAGCGTGGCGATGAGCCCGACCAGAACGGCGGCGCCCAGCAGCGCCATCACGATGAGCGTGATGGTCCGCCAGGTCGCACCGCCCCCAAGGGCTGCCGCGTCGGCCTCGTCCTGCGTCACCCCGCGACGATAGCGTGCGTATTGCTCCCGACGCAATGACAGCGGCCGGCTGCTAGCCGATCACGCCGACGGCGCGACCCGCGTCGCGGAACATGGAGAGGATCGTCTCGACCTGCGCGTCGGTATGTTCGGCGCACAGCGAACAGCGCAACAGAAACGTGCCCGCAGGCGTCGCCGGCGGGCGTGCCATGTTCACGTACAGCCCGCCCTCGAGCAGCGACTGCCAGATTGCGATCGCCTGTTCCTGATCGGTCAGGATGATCGCGATGATCGCCGAATCCGACGTCTCGGTGCCGAGCTTGAAGCCCATCGCCTTGAGGCCCGCATGCATCGCCCGTGCATTCTTCCAGAGTTGCGCGCGCTTGTCGTGCGCGGTCATGAGCTTGCGGATCGACGTCGCGGCAGTGGCGACCACCGACGGTGGCAGCGACGCGGTGAAGATGTACGGGCGGCAGGCGAAGCGGACCATCTCGAACTTGGGATGGTTCGACACGACGAACCCGCCGACGGTGCCGACCGATTTCGAGAAGGTGCCGACGACGAAATCGACCTGGTCGGTCAGCCCCATCTCCTCGTACACGCCGCGGCCATTGGGGCCGAAAAAGCCCATCGAATGCGCCTCGTCGACCAGCACCATGCAACCATGCTTCTTGGCGACCGCAACCATCTCCTTCAGCGGGGCGATGTCGCCGAGCATCGAATAGACGCCTTCGAGCACCACCAGCTTGCCGGCCTCCTTCGGCAGGCGGCCGAGCCGCTTGTCCAGATCGGCGACGTCGTTGTGGCGGAACCGGACGATCTCGGCATTGCCCTGCTTGCAGCCGTCATAAATCGACGCATGGCTGTCCGCGTCGAGGATGACGTACTCACCCTTGCCCGCGAGCGTCGAGATGATCCCGAGATTGGCCATGTAGCCGGTCGAGAACACGATCGCGCCGCTCATGTCGTAGAAGTCGCGCAGTGCCTGCTCGACGTCGATATGGTCGTGGAACGTGCCGTTGAGCATCCGGCTGCCATTGGTGCCCGACCCGAATTTCTCGAGCGCGTCCTTGCCCGCCTGGATGACGTCGGGGTCGAACGTCATCCCCATATAGTTATAGGTACCGAGCAGGATCGTGTCCTTGCCGCGGATCACCGCCTGGGTCGGCGACTTGACCTCGTCCATCACGATCGTGAACGGATTGCGCACGCCGGACTTCACCAGCGCCTCGCGTTCGGCGATCAGCCCGTCGAACTTGCTCATCAGATCGCGTTCGGGCGCGACCTCGGGGGGATCGACGGGGAGGGCGTGGGCGGTGGTGGCGGCTTCGGTCATGTTCGGTTCCAGATCAGGACGGTATCGCCCCTTGCCATTCGCCCTGAGCGAAGTCGAAGGGCCTGTGTCTCATGTGCTTCGACTACGCTCAGCACGAACGGGGGTTATGGGCGAGGGGCAGGGGCGGGCATTGACTCAGGCGGCCTTCAACTTCGCGACCGCATCGACCAGCTGGCCGACGGTCTCGATCTCGGCCTGCATGTTCATCGTGATGATGATGTCGAATTCATCCTCGATCGCGGCAACGAAATCCATGACGGTCAGGCTGTCCCATTCGAGATCGCCCTGGAAGGTCGTCGCATCGCTCAGCGCGACGCCCTTCTTGTTGAACGGCTCGATCTGCGCGGTGACGGTGTCGTAGATCTGCTGACGGTCGCTCATGCTATTCCTTCCGGGTGTCGACGCAATCCTGACAGCGAATTGCGGCGGCTTTTCGGCGCTATAGCAGTCCCGCCGCGCGATACCACGCCGCGGTTTGCGCCAGTGCCTTCGGCGTCGGGACCGAGGGCGTCCAGAGCGCAGCCGGCGGCGGCGTGTGCGAGACCCAGTCGGGATGGCAGAAATAGCGGACCCGGTCGCGCGTCAGCTTGGCCTTGCCGCGCCGGACGAGACGGTCGGCGGCGGACGCCAGCGACAGGATCACGCGCGGCATCGACAGCGGCCTCACCGATTTGCCGACCGCGACGCCGATCGCGCGCGCGAAGTCGCGATTGTCCCAGCCCTTGGGCGTACCGTCGTCGGGTTCCATGATCGCCGGCGCGACCGGGATCTCGGCCAGCGCGAGCAGCAGTGCGGTCAGATCCTCGACATAGAGCAGCGAGACGCGCGTGCCGGCAGGGGGCATCGGCACATACCCCGACCGCGCCGCCTTGAACACGTCGAGCAGGTCGTGATCGCGCGGGCCGAAGATCGCGGGCGGGCGGACGATCGTCCAGTCGAGCCCCGAGGCTGCGACGCACGTCTCCGCCTCGGCCTTCGACCAGCCATAGTTGGAAAGCGCCGGCGCGCGCGCCGCCAGCGACGAGACCTGGACGAAGCGGCGGATCCCCGCCGACCGCGTCGCGTCGACAATCGCCTGGGTGCCAGCAATATTGCCCTCGGCAAAGCCCGCGCGATCGGCGGCATTGACCACGCCGGCGACGTGGATCACCACGTCCGCGCCCTCGACCAGCGTCGCCAGGCTCTTCGGGCGATCGAGCGCGCCTTCGATCCAGGTCACGCCGATGCGCTTGGCCTGCAGCTTGCGCGCGAGCGCGCGGATCGTGTGTCCCGTCTCCAGTGCATGGTCGATCAGGTGGCTGCCGACGAACCCGGTGCCGCCGGTGATGGCCAGGATCATGACGGCTCGCTCCAGATCGACATTTGCGCGGCAGTCATACGAGCGCCAGATGATTGCGATGGACGAGCGCCGAGCGCGGCGCATAGCCGAGGATCGCGGCGTGATCGTCGCTATGACGGCCGAGCAGACGCGCGGTGTCCGCCGCGTCATATTCTGCGAGACCGCGCGCGACCGTGCCGGCCGGCCCCTCGATCGTCACCAGATCGCCGCGCACAAAGCCCCCGTCGAGCCCCGTCGCACCCGCGGCCAGCAGGCTGCGTCCCTGGCCGAGCGCGGCGGCGGCGCCGGCGTCGACATGGATCGTGCCCTTCGCGGTCAGCCCGCCCGCCAGCCAGGCTTTCCGCGCAGACGCGGTGCGTTCGGCGCTGAAGATCGTATGGCGGGCAGGGGTGGCGAGCGGATGGTCGATCCGGCCCGAGGCGATCACGAGCGGAATGCCCGCCGCCGTGGCGATTCGCGCGGCGGCGATCTTCGATGCCATGCCGCCCGATCCCATTCCGGACCCCGACCCGTCGTCCGCCATCGCGGCGACCGTGTCGATCCGCGGGACATCGGCGATGTGGGTGGCCGAAGGGTCGACATGCGGATTGGCGGTATAGAGTCCGTCGACGTCGGAGAGCAGGATCACACCCTGCGCGCCCGCGGCCTGCGCGACCCGCGCCGCGAGCCGGTCATTGTCGCCGAAGCGGATTTCTGCGGTCGCGACGCTGTCATTCTCGTTGATGACCGGTACGACCCCAAGCGACAGGAGCCGATTGAGCGTCGCGGCGGCGTTGAGATAGCGGCGGCGGTCCTCGAGATCGTCGAGCGTGACGAGCATCTGCGCCGCGGTCAGGCCTTGCGCGGCGAGCAGCTCGGCCCAGACCTGGCTCAGCGCGATCTGCCCGGTGGCGGCGGCGGCCTGCGCGTCCTCGAGACTCGCGCGGCCGCCCTTGGCGAGGCCAAGCCGCCGCGCGCCGAGCGCGATTGCCCCGGACGACACGATCGCGACCTGCTGCCCGGCACCGGTGCGCGCGGCGATGTCGGCGACGAGCCCGGCGAGCCAGTCGCGCCGGACGCTGCCGTCGGGATCGACGAGCAGTGCCGAACCGATCTTCACGATCAGGCGGGGACAGGAGGACGGCGGAAACATCATTGGTCGACCCCGTAGGTCCTCCCCGTAGGTCGTCATAGCCTGCAACACCCTATCGTCATTCCCGCGGAGGCGGGAACCCATATTGGCTGGCCTCACCACCGAATCGCATACCCCTGAGGCTATGGATCCCCGCCTGCGCGGGGATGACGATGGCGTACATGATCGGGCTACGGAGCGGTTTTGAACGCTACAGCGGCGACCATGCGACCGGCTCTTCGCCCTCCGCCAGCTCCTTCGGCGCACCCGGCGCGGGCCCGATCTCGCCGATCAGCTTGTCGAGCACGGCCTCCACGCCGGCACCACTCGCGCCGGACATCGCCATCACCTCGGCGCCGCTGGCCTCGGCCAGTTCGGCCGACAGCGCCGCGATCAGCTCGGCGTCGAGCATGTCGGTCTTGTTCAGCGCGACGATCACCTTCTTGTCGGTCAGGCCCTCGCCGTAATTGGCCAGCTCGTCGCGGACGATCCGGTAGGATTCGCCGACATCCGCGTCGTTCGCATCGACCAGATGCAGCAGCACGCGGCAGCGTTCGATATGTCCGAGGAACCGGTCGCCGATGCCTGCGCCCTCGGCCGCACCCTGGATCAGCCCGGGAATGTCCGCGACGACGAATTCGCGCTGCTTGTGGCGAACCACGCCCAGCTGCGGCCGGGTGGTGGTGAAGGCATATTCGCCGACCTTGGCCTGCGCGTTGGTGACCTGGTTGATGAAGGTCGACTTGCCCGCATTCGGCAGGCCGACGAGACCCGCATCGGCAAGCAGCTTCAGTCGCAGCCAGACCCAGGCCTCGCCATAGGGCCAGCCGGTGCCGTGCTGGCGCGGAGCGCGGTTGGTCGACGTCTTGTAGCTGGCGTTGCCACGGCCGCCATCGCCGCCGCGGAACAGCACTTCGCGCTGGCCGACCTGCGTGAAGTCGATCAGCACCTCCTCCTTGTCCTCCGACAGCACCTGCGTGCCGAGCGGGACGCGGATGACGAGGTCCTCGCCGCCCGCGCCGGTGCGGTTCGAGCCCGAGCCGCCCGAGCCGCGCGGGGCACGGAAATGCTGTGTGTAGCGAAAGTCGATCAACGTGTTCAGGCCGGCGATGCATTCGAACACGATGTCGCCGCCCTTGCCGCCATTGCCGCCATCGGGGCCGCCATATTCGATGAATTTCTCGCGGCGGAAGCTGACGGCACCGGGGCCGCCCTCACCCGAACGTACGTAGATCTTGGCTTGGTCTAGAAAATGCATCGCCGCCCCATAGCGAAATTGGCGAAAATCGCCAGCCTCTGCGACTCGGACCCTGGTCGGCGTTGCTCAGGCCGACGGGCAGGCGGCGGCGTCCTTGCTCGCGAGCAGCGCGTCGAGCGCGAGTTCGCGCGCCCTGGTCGCGGGCAGGCCGAGCGCGCGGGCCATCGGCGCGCCCATCAACGCGTCGCCCAGCGCCATCAGGACCAGCGTCAGCGTCTGGTCCTGGATTGGCTGGTCGCCGGGCATGTCGCCCTCGGCAAGTTCGTCGACCAGATCGTGGATCGCGGTGAGAATCGGGTCGAGCGCGTCGGTGTTGCCCGACAGGATCATCCAGCTCGCCAGCGCGCCCGCGCCGCCCTTGCCGAATGCGTCGAACGTCATCTCGACCACTTCGCGCGGATCCAGCTCGCCCGCGCGGACACGCAGCACCGCGGCGCCGATCGTGCCGACGATGTCCGCCGCCATCCGCGTGATCAGTGCGGTCTGCAGCGCCTCGGCCGAGCCAAAATGGTGGAGCAGATTGGCGTGCGTCCGCCCGATCCGGCCCGCAACCGCCTTCAACGTGACCGCGCCGGGACCGCTTTCGACCAGGAGCGCGCGCGCGGCCTCGACGGCGGCATCACGCGATTCGGTCGGGGAGAGGCGCTTGCGGGGTGTTGACGTCACGGAATGAAAAACCTACTTACAACTGTGTCAGTAATGACGATCTGTCTCTGTTTGGAGGTTTCCGTGGCGAAAGCAACCACACCCGTCGATCTGACGATCACGCCGCGCGATCGTCGTTTTGGCCGGGGCGCGCCGATCCGCCGGTGGTGGCTGAACGACGATCCGATCGCGACGGCCTTTTACAACGCCTTGTCGGTCACCTTCCCCAAGGGCGAGGGCTATTTCGTCGACAGCGTTCGCCGGTTTCGCGACGGTACGCCGCCCAAGCTGACCGCCGAGATCAACGCGTTCATCAAGCAGGAGGTAATCCACACCCGCGAGCATGTCGCGTTCAACCGGCACGTCACCGACCAGGGGTATGACGTCGCGCCGCTGATCGCTGATGTCGACGCCGCGCTCGCGCTGACCAAGGGGCGCCCGCCGATCGCGAGCCTCGCCGCGACGACCGCGCTCGAGCATTTCACCGCGATGCTCGCGCATGAACTGATCGCGAACCCCCGGCACCTCGCCGGCGGCGACCAGCAGGCCGCGGCGCTGTGGCAATGGCACGCCGCCGAGGAGATCGAGCATAAGGGCGTCGCCTATGACACCTGGCTGCATGCGACCCGCGACTGGCCGCGGTTTACCCGCTGGCGGGTCAAGTCGCTGGTGATGCTGATCACCACGTGGCGCTTCTTCACGGGGCGGGCGCGCGGCATGACCGAATTGCTGCGGCAGGACGGGCTCACGGGCCCGCGGATCTGGGCGCGGATGGCATGGTATGCGTTCGGCAATCCGGGGATGGCGCGCAAGATCGCGGGCGTCTGGGCGGCCTATTTCCTGCCCGGCTTCCATCCCTGGAAACACGACGACCGCGCGCTCATCGCGCTGGCCGAAAGCGATTATGAGGCGGCGGTGCTGCCGGTCGAGAAGCGGGCGGTGGCCACAGCCTGAGTTACGGTTGCGGCCTTTCCTCTCCCGGATTCTCCCGCAAAGTATGTGGGGCGAATACGTCGCCAGGCATTCCACCCCGGCGGAGGCCGGGGCCCAGTTGGAAAGGTCGTAGTAACAACGCGATGACCGCAGTCAGCGACGTCCCCCAACTGGGCCCCGACCTTCGCCGGGGTGGTGCAATTTCAAGGCCGGGATGCGCGAATCACGCCGCCATCGGCATCGGCGCACATCGGTCCTCATCGAGCACCAGCTCGAACAGCACGGCCTGGGCCTCGCCGCCACGCCCGCGCGACGTTCGCGGCTCGACCCGCCCGGTCGGCCGGAAGCCAAGCTTGGCCAGCACGCGGCCGGACGCGGGATTGTCGACGAAATGGAACGCCTCGAGCCGCCGGAGCCCGAGCGCATGACGTGCGATCGCGATCACCGCCTCGCCAGCCTCGGTCGCATAGCCGCGTCCCCAGGCATCGGGCGTCACCCAATAGCCGAGTTCGTGGCCGTACCCGTCCGGCGATGCATGGATATCGATGCCGCCAACCAGGCGCGGCGCACCGGGGTCGAGCGCGTCGATCAGGAAGCGCGGCTGATGCTCGCCGCGCGGCTGCGCCAGAAAGGCCGCCGCGTCGCCGAGTGAATAGGGCCAGGGTGCCCGCGTCAGCTTGGCGATCACGGCTTCGTGCCCGATCGCCTGCGTCAGCGCAGGCGCATCCTCGGGCCAGCCAGGCCGCAAGGTCAGTCTCTTCGTGCGCGCGAACATTGCTCTTTTCCTCTCGCGTCGTCGGCTGCGCGCATGCCACGTCAGGATGACGGGACGGCGACAGCCAAGGGGAGGGAGCAATAAAAAAGGGAGCCGGGGTGACCCGTCTCCCTTGTTCAGGTTCGCTTTCGCGACCCGGGTCACCCTGGTGGGCAACCCGGATGGTTACCCGATGTTATTCGGCTGCAACTGCCATGTCGGCGGCATCATTCGCTGCCAGCTCGACCGAGCAGAACTTGCGACCAAGTTTGCCCTGGCTGAACACGACGCGGCCATCGACCAGCGCGAACAGCGTGTGGTCCGTGCCGATGCCGACATTGGTGCCCGGATAGAACTTCGTCCCGCGCTGGCGCACGAGGATGTTGCCGGCAACGCATGCCTGGCCACCGAACTTCTTCACGCCGAGACGACGACCGGCTGAATCGCGACCGTTGCGCGAAGAGCCGCCTGCTTTCTTATGTGCCATCTGAAGCTACTCCTTATGCCTGAGCGGCCGGGGCGTCAGCCTCGGTCTGCTTGGCGGTCTGGCCGCCGACGGACACGATCTTCAGGATCGTGTGCTGCTGGCGATGGCCGTTCTTGCGACGATAGTTGTGACGACGACGCTTCTTGAAGACGATGACCTTGTCCGCCTTCGCCTGAGCGATGATCTCTGCAGCGACGGTGAAACCCTCGACCGAGCGCAGTTCCGAGCCTTCGCCCGCCAACAGCACATCACCCAGCGTCACCGACGCACCTGCATCGCCCTCGATCTTTTCGACGACGATCTTATCTCCGGCGGCGACGCGATACTGCTTGCCGCCCGTGCGCACGACTGCGAACATGGCCCTTGTCACTTTCCAAATACATGTGCCCCACGAACGCAGGGTCCGCCGGGAGAAGCCGGGGAGCTAAGCGAGGGGCGTGACGATGTCAACCAAGAAGGGCCAATGCGGGGGGCTAAAACATCGCAGGCCCTGGCCGGACCCGCGTCAGGACGCCGCGCCCGGCAGGCGATCAGTGCCGGTGGACGGCGCGCAACGTGTACCGACCATCGGCAAAGTCGGTGAACAATCCGGCGATGCCCGGATGGTCGACCGGCTCGTCGCCCGCGTCGGACACCAGATTCTGCTGGCTGACATAGGCGACGTAGCTCGACTCGCGATTCTCGGCGAGCAGATGGTAAAAGGGCTGGTCCTTCTTCGGCCGCATCTGTTCGGGAATCGCCTCGTACCATTCATCGGTATTGGCAAAGACCGGATCCACGTCGAACACGACTCCGCGGAAATCGAACAGGCGGTGCCGGACGATATCGCCGATCGAGAAATTCGCATGGACGATCGGCGGGGCAACGACCTCGACCGCCGCCGCCGGTGCCGGCTCGGACGAGAGGGCATCGGACGCGGCGATGTCGGGGGTGGCGGGGTCGATGGGGATGTCGTGGCGGGGCATGGCGACAATTTAAGCGCTGTTTCGCGACGCACAAGCCGGGCCGCTCGTGATTGCAAAAACCCTCTTGCACTGCGGCAAGGTCTGATTTAGAGGCCCGCCCTCGACCGATCGGAGGCGCTGCTCGCAGCACTTCGGATGACCTTGCGGAGAGGTGGCAGAGTGGTCGAACGTACCGCACTCGAAATGCGGCGTACCCGCGAGGGTACCGTGGGTTCGAATCCCACCCTCTCCGCCATTTACCTAGCGCCATGTGGATCAAAGAGATCCCTGGCCCCCGCGCCGGGGCCGCGCACTTCTCTATAGCTATCGTCCGATGATCCGCTGCTGTGGACAGCGCATTCATGTGCTCAGAGTAGCAGGCGCGGGACGACAGTCGGGGAGGGCGTGCGTTGTCTCCCATGCCCGTCCCGGCCAAGGCCCCCTCCAGATCGAGACCGCGATGCGTACGTTCCTTCTGAACATCCTGCTGGCGGCCGGGCTGGTGGCCCTGGCCGTCCTTTCGCGATTCATGCTGCTCGACACCTATTCCCGCTGGCAGATCGCGGCGTTCTGGCTGCTGGCGGCGCTGCTCGAATGGGGCGTCAAACCGCGGATCGGTCTGAAAGCGCGCTGGCTAACCGCGCTCGCCACCGCGATCGCGACGACGCTGGCGATCCTCGCCGTGCGCTGGCACGTCGAAGGCCTGTGCCCGCACACCTGGCCGCAATGCGCGTCCTATCCGTTCTGGCGTGTCGCCCTGCACCTGATCCAGCGCGCGTAGACCGGACGTGCGCCCCGGTATCGCCAAAGCAACGCCGGAAGCGTGGCCCGACGGCAACAAGTCCCGATAAAGTACAGGGATCGCGGATAGACCCGCAATTTTTCGTGGAGAAATTCTTCTGTATCCGCCTAGGCGTTGAATTGCTTGAACTCGCCTGTGTGCTGGCTCGGCGTGAACCGCATCGACGGCGCTCGTAAGCAATGCTGCATTGCCCAGTGGCGTCGCCAGTCCGGTTTCATCATTCGTTCAATATACCGGGCGGCACGTCATGAAGATTGCTTTCTTTCTTTCGAACTATCCCGTTCTTTCGGAAACGTTCGTCGTTCGTCAGATCAGGGGTATGATCGACCTCAGCCACCAGGTTACGATCATTACCGGCCAGCATGATCTTTCTGTCGATGATCCACTATCCGGTGCCGCGCATATCGTCTCCGTTCGCGCGAATACAGGAGGCTCATCGCCGATCGCGCATTTGCTGAAAAAGTCGGCTCGACTTCTGCTTGGCGCGCAATCCGGCAAGAGCCGACGGCGAATTCGCGCAGGACTTACTGGCTTGCGCGATGGAATCGTCGCGCCGATCGTCGATATTCTCAGTGTCGGCGAACAGGGACTTGGTCATTTCGATGCCATCATCGCGCATTTCGGTCCCGCGGGCGTGCGGGCGATGTATCTGCGCGACGCCGGTCTGATCTCGGGCCCGATCGCCACTGTCTTTCATGGTCTTGACGTGACCGAGCATAGTCTCGTCAAAAAATTCCTGCCGCATTACCGCCGCCTCTTCACCCAGACCGAAGCACTGCTTCCGATCAGTGAATTGTGGAAGAAGAAGCTGATCGGCTGGGGTGCTGACCCGGCGATGATCACGGTCCACCGGATGGGGGTCGACGTCAGCGATTTTCCGATGCCGCAGCCACGCCGCGGCGCTGCCGGGCCCTTGCGGCTGCTGACGACGGCGCGCTTCGTTCAGAAAAAGGGGCTGATCTACGCGATCAACGCCATGTGCGCCGCGCCGGGCGATTCGCATCTGTCGATCATCGGCTACGGGCCACTGGAGAAGGAACTGCGCGAGGCTGCTGCGGCCTGTCCTGCGCGCGTAACGTTCCTCGGCAAGATCCCGCACCGCGAGGTGCTTGCGGAACTCAAGCGGTCCGACGTGTTCCTGCTGCCGTCCGTCGTCGCCGACAATGGCGACATGGAAGGGATTCCCGTGTCGCTGATGGAGGCCATGGCGCTCGGCGTCATCACCGTCTCCACTTGGCATAGCGGCATCCCGGAACTCATCGACGACGGCGTCGAGGGCTTTCTGGTCGAGGAGCGCAATGCGGGACAGATCGCCGACATCATAACGACAATTGAATCGGGGGAGGTGGATCTGGCGAGCATGCGGGTGGCGGCACGCGCCAAGATCGAGCGCGAATTCGACAATCGGGAGCTCGATACCAGACTCGAGCAGATTGCGTTCACGCTGGCCGGCATCGTTCCGGCGACGGAGCCGGTACGCGTGGCGGAAGCGGTGTCCTGATGCTCATCTGCTGGCATGGCCTCGGCGAATGGCGCGTTGTTTCAGTGGATGAGGCCGGTGGCGAGACTTGGGTGCGGCAATGCAAGAAGTGCGCATACTCCCAGTCGCGCTTCTCCTTCGGGAGACGGCCGCACCAGCGTTGATCCTGCCGTCCCGAAGCCGGGTACCGTGCGTCCGCCTTTATCCCGTTCGACCACAACCGCGCGGGGTCAGCGGCCGAGCAGGCGGTCGAGATAGGCGTCCTTGTGCTTGGGGCCGAAACTCCCCTTTTTCGGCTCGATCTTGAACAGATACCGCTCGTTCCAGGCCGCGCCGCCGCCCCACCAGGTCACGCCGACGACCGTATCGGCATTGGTCTTGAGATAGGCGATGGCTGCTGCGCCCGCCGCCTCGCAGCTCGGCGGTATCGCCCCGGCGCGTCCGAACGCCGATTCGGTGATGATTCCCTTCAGCCCGCGCGCCCGCAGCTCGGACGCGAAATTGTCATAACCCGGCGTCCCCGTGCAGCTCGGCTGGGTTCCGCTCGACCCCTTGTCGAAATAGCGGTGCCCGTTGATGATGGTCAGGCCGAGCGGATCCTTCAGCCCGCCCGCGCGGTCGAGTGCGACCAGCGCGCTTTCGGACGGCTTGGCGGCGTCCTCGCGCTTGCGCAGCCGGAAGGTGGCGGAGGACCCGGGATATTCCGGCGCGATGACATTGCGGATCCCCGCGGCGCGCAGGCCCGCGATGATCTGGTTGGTATCGCGCGCCCATTGATCCCAGTCGTTGGTCAGCACCGGGTCGTCGAAATGCCTCGGCTCGTTCATCGGGTCGATGATGATCCGGTCGGATCGCGGCATGCTCGCCATCAGCGACGTCCAGAACGCGACCTGTTCGGATACCGATGGCCAGCTATAGTCGTGACGATCGAGCACGACATAGGCACCGCGGTCGAGCGCAGCCCGCGTCGCTGCCACCAATTTCCTGCGGATCGCGGGGTCCGCCATCTGCGGTCCCTTGAACGGCAGGCGGACCATCGTGAACCCCTTGTCGAGATAGGCGCGGACCGACGCCGGCGTCGGGCAGAGCGTACCGTCGGCGACAAAGCTGCACCCGGCAATGTTCACACCGAAGACGGGGCCCCTGATACGGACGTTGGTGCTCGCGCTGGATCTGACGGGCGCGTTTGCTTTTTGGGGTGCGGGGGGCGGCTGCATGCGCTGCGGGGAGGGCGCGGCCGAGGCCGGACAGCCCAGCCCGGTGGCGGCGATGGCAAGGCCGACAATGCCGGCGGCGATCAATGGTCGGGTCATGACATGTACCTGGCGAATAAGGGTGAAAGCGAATCGGTCGCGCTTCGGATCCGCCTCCCTATCATCGAATGTCGGGATGCCTGGCGTCGATCAGGGACCGCGGTCTAGCGCCGCGTCGTCGCGGGGACTTGTCTCAAGACCGCGCTCATGCCTGGGAAAGCGCGGTCCGCGCATCAAGTCACGGCGCTCGATCGCCGCGGTGCGTCGCGTCATGTGTCAACGATAGGATATGAAACTGGAGGCCCGACCGGGAATCGAACCCGGGTGCGAGGATTTGCAGTCCTCTACGTCACCACTCCGCCATCGGGCCTCGATGCGGAGCGCGCAAATGCGGGCTTTTGTGCGGCGGGTCAACCGGGCGATCGCGTTTGTGGGCTAAAATAGTCGCGGAGTGTGCCACGGCGGTGCGGTGCCGGGTTGGGGGACGGCTTGCACGCCGGCGATGGATTAGGCACGATACGGTCCAATCCTGGCTTCATATGGAGTTTCTTTTGGACGTGATGCAGGTGTCCGGGGGAACGAACCGCGCAGGGCTGGCGCCCGATGTCTTCGCGATGCCCGCGGGGATGGCGATCCGGTATGACCAGCCCTGCGACGCGCTCACCGACCTCATCACCGGCTACCATGTCTATCGCGCGACCGGTCCGGCCAGCATCGGCCAGGTCAACCGCTTCCTGCCGGGGACGGCCAATGTCCGGTTCGCGTTCGAGGCGGGACCGATCAGCGTGGCGATCGGCCGGCGGACGTTCGGGCCCCTGCCAGCGGCGACGCTGTACGGCCCGACGGGGACCGCGCTGAAGGCGACGACCAATGGCGGCATCATGATCGGGTTCGGGGTCAGCGCGCTGGCCTGGAGCCGGCTGTTCAACCGGTCGGCGGCGGAGTATCGTGACCGGATCGTGCCGCTTGCCGACGCGCTCGGGCCGGTCGCGACCCAGCGTCTGACGAGCGCGCTGCGGGCGGCCGAGCGCGACGATCAGGTCGCGCCGATCCTCGATGTTATCCTGTGCGACCTGCTCGGGCCGCCGCACCGCGAATCCGCGACGATCCGGCAGCTCACCCGGCTGATCGGGCAGGACGGCGGCGACGACGTCGCCGCGGTCGCGGGCAAGCTGGCGATCAGCCCCGACACGCTGCGGCGGCTGGCGGTGCGTCATTTCGGCTTCACCCCCAAGATGCTGCTGCGGCGCGCACGGTTCCTGCGCTCGTTCCTGCGCGTGTTCCGGACGCCCGGCGGCACCGATTATTCGGCGATCGACCCGAGCTATTTCGACGTGTCGCATTTCCTGCGCGACGCCGGCACGTTTCTCGGGATGACGCCGCGGCGGTTCATGGCGATGAGCACGCCGTTTCTCGACGCGAGCGTCCGCGCGCGCGCCGCCGTGCTCGGCGCGCCGACCCAGGCGCTGCAGGTTCCCGCCGAAACGAGTGAGCGGATCATCAGCGCGGTGCCGGCCCGCCGGGCACCCAGAATCGATCCCGCCCCCGATTCCACGCCCACGCCCGTCATCGACCCGGCGGAAATTCCCATGCCCGATCAGGGCGCGCCCGTGCTAGGCGCCTGAGCGAGGTGTTGCCGCATTCTGCGTGCGCCCTCGGCGTCCCGCCCGCGGCATTTCGGTGTCACACGGGCGGGCGGGGCGCCCTAGTCCCGGCATCCGGCCCCTGTGCCATTCCGACCTCTGTGTTGTGCCGAGCCGGGCCGTCTCGCGCGATTCGCGACAGGTCGCTTGGCGCGACGCTGGCGGCACGGTAGAGATTGACGCAAGCGAACAAGTGTATTGCGCAACTAAAACAGCTGTGCGACAGGATGGACCATGACGACGATCAGCCTCGATACGAACTCCACTACCCGCACGCGTGCGGCTGTCGGCACGTCCGACGGCGGTCCCGATTTCGCGGTCATGCGTCACGCCATGGTGGCCAGCCAGCTGCGCACCAACGCGGTCAGTGACCAGCGCGTCGTCGCGGCGATGGCGCGGGTGCCGCGCGAGGCGTTCGTGCCTGACGATGTCCGGTCGATCGCCTATCGCGACGCGCCGATCCCGCTCGGCGGCGGTCGTTACGCCAATCTGCCGATGGCGACCGGGCGGTTGCTGACCGAGGCGTATCTGACCGCCACCGACCGGGTCCTGCTGATCGGTGCCGCGACGGGCTACACCGCTGCGGTGCTCGCCGAGATCGTCGGCACGGTGGCTGCGGTCGATAGCGATGCGTCCTTGCTTGGCACCGCGCGCGATGCGCTGGGTGCCACGCCGACGGTCAAACTGGTCGAGGGGCCGATGGCACAGGGCCATGCCGCGGGCGCGCCCTATGACGTGCTCGTCATCGACGGCGCGGTCGAGGCGATCCCCGACACGCTGGTGGCGCAGATCCGGTCGGACGGCCGCATCGTCGCCGGAATCGCGGATCGCGGCGTGACCCGGCTCGCATCGGGACGAAAGACCGATGGCGGCTTTGCACTGGCGGCGTTCGTCGATGTCGAGTGCGTGACGCTGCCGGGTTTCGAAACACCCAAACCCTTCAAGTTCTGAGGCACATCATGCCGCGCGCCGCTCAAGTCCGCCGTCTGCTCTCGGGTGTTGCGCTGCTATACAGCGCTGCACCGGTCCATGCGGAGACGCTCCGCGAGGCGCTGGTCAAGGCCTATACGACCAACCCGACGATCACCGCGCAGCGTGCGACGCTGCGCGCGACCGACGAGAATGTCCCGATCGCGCGTGCCTCAGGGTTGCCCTCGGCAAATGCCACCGGCGATTACACCGAGTTCGTCGTGACCGCCGCGAACAGCTTCATCGCCTTGCCACGTCAGGTCGTGGCACGCGCGAACGTCTCCGTGCCGCTCTATCAGGGCGGGCAGGTGCGCAACTCGGTCGCCGCGGCGAAGACTCGGGTCGAGGCGGGCCGCGCGACGCTGCGCGGTACCGAGGCCGATCTGTTCACCAACGTCGTCGGCGCCTATATGGACGTGATCCGCGACGAGGCGATCGTCGGCCTGAACACGCAGAATGTTCGCGTGCTCGACATCAACCTCCAGGCCAGCCGCGACCGGTTCCAGGTCGGCGACCTGACCCGCACCGACGTCGCCCAGTCCGAGGCACGGCTCGCGCTCGCCCGGGCGCAGCTCCAGTCGGCCGAGGCGCAGCTGATCACCAGCCGGGAAAACTATATCCGCTTTGTCGGGACGCCCGCCGGCACGCTCGATACGCCGCCGACCCTGCCGCATCTGCCCGACAGCCCCGCCCTGGCGGTGACGGTGGCGATCGACAATAATCCCGTGCTGATCGCGGCGGCGAAGGAACGCGACGCGACGCGGTACGATGTCGGTGTCGCGCGGGCGAGCCGCCTGCCGCAGATCAGTGCGACCGGCGGCGCCAGCTACACCAACTATCTCGGATCGGCATCGACGACCGACGGCAGCATCAACACCTTTCCCAATGCGAACAAGGCGGTGCAGGCGGGCCTGTCGCTGACGATGCCGCTGTTCCAGGGCGGTCGTCCCGCCGCGCAGGTCCGCCAGGCCGAGGCGTTTCAAAGCCGCGCGATCGAGAATGTGACCGCAGCCGAGCGCAATGTGATCGCGCAGGCGCGCTCGGCCTATGCCGTCTGGCGTTCGTCGGAACAGGTGATCCAGTCGTCAGAGACCGCGGTCAACGCGAACAAGCTGAGCCTCGAGGGTGTCCGGGCGGAGAACAGCGTCGGGACGCGCACGATCCTCGACATCCTCAACGCCGAGCAGGAACTGCTCAACAGCCAGGTCACGCTCGTGACGGCGCGGCGCGACGCCTATGTCGCGGGCTTCGCGCTGCTGGCGGCGATGGGGCAGGCGGAGGCGCGCGACCTCGGGCTCGACGGCGGCGTGCTGTACGATCCGGTCGCCAATTACGACCGCGTCCACAAGAAGATCTGGGACTGGGGCGGTGATGGCGAGCCGGTGCCGGTCGCGACGCGTACCGTCCAGTCCCCCACGCAGGACGCCGCCGTGCGCCGTGAACTTGACCCGTTGCTCGACAGCCCGGTTGACAGGAACCCGGCATTGACGACAGGTAAGGATGCGCCGAGCCGCCAATAGGGGCGCGTGGGGCGACGGGGTTTGGAATGGTCCGTATGGGGGATATCAGCGCGGAGCCGTCGATGGAGGAAATCCTCTCGTCGATCAAACGCATCATTGCCGAAGAAGGCGACGGCATGCCGAGCCGCCAGCGGCGCCACCAGCGGGCGATGCCCGCATCGGCAGCCACCGACTATGCGGCCGATTACGACGACGACGCGATCGACGACGATGAAATCCTCGAACTGAGCGACCCGATGCCGATGGTTGACCGCACCCCCCGCCCGCCGAAATCGCCGGTGCTGACCTCGGTCGACGCCGCGCCGGAACCACGCCAGGCGCCGCCGCGGAGCCAGCCCCAGCCTCATGTCGCACCGCATGTCGCGCCCACTGCCGCGCATGCGCCCCAGCAGCATGCTCCGCAGCCTGCAGAAGAGCCGGCCCAGCCGATCATGTCGCGCGAAACCGCGGCAGCGACGCGTGCGCCGCTCGAGGCGCTGACGCGGATGATGGTCAAGCCCGAGGGAAGCAGCGACGGCACACTCGAGGGTCTGGTCCGCGAGATGCTGCGCCCGATGCTGCGCGAATGGATCGACGCGAATCTGCCCGACATGGTCGAGGACATGGTCGCGCGCGAGATTGCCAAGATCATGAACCAGCAGCCCTGACCGGGCCGGCCGCAGCGTTTCGCGCTGCTGCCTGTATCGGGACCTGGCCGGCTGGCGACGATCGGACACTGCTCGCCGGGTTCTGGTCCAAACGACTGTAATGTCACGACGAGCGGAACCGTGACGGTTCCGCTATGGTTGTTGGCGAATGTCCGATCACAGTGTGTCCGCGCCTGAAATCCCCGCCCGTCTCGCCGCTCAGGGCGTCCGGGGCGATATCGCGCCGGCCGATGCCAGCAGCGACATCTTCTTCGCGGCGGTGCGGACCACGCGGATGCCGATGGTGGTGACCGACCCGCATCGGCCCGACAACCCGATCATCTTTTGCAACGACGCCTTCTCGTTCATGACCGGCTACTCGCAGGACGAGATCCTCGGCTACAACTGCCGCTTCCTGCAGGGCCCCGAGACCGACCGCACGGTCGTCGGCGAATTACGCGCCGCGATCGCCAAGCGTGAGGAAGTCTCGGTCGAGATGCTCAACTATCGCAAGAACGGCTCGACCTTCTGGAACGCGCTCTACGTCTCGCCCGTGTTCGGCGACGACGGCGAGCTGCGCTATTTCTTCGCGAGCCAGCTGGACATCTCGCGCCGCCGCGAGGCCGAGGAGGCGCTGCACGAGGCGCAGCGGATGGAGGCGGTCGGTAAGCTGACCGGAGGGATCGCGCACGATTTCAACAATCTGCTGCAGGTCATCCAGGGCTATGCCGACATCCTCGACGCGCGGATCGACGCGAGCGATCGATCGGCGCGGCGGGCGGTCGATGCGATATCGACCTCGGCCTCGCGCGCGGCGACGCTCACGCAACAGCTGCTCGCCTTCGCGCGCAAGCAGGAATTGCGCGACCGGTTGATGAACCTCAACCAGCTGCTGGGTGATTTTCGGCCAATTCTCGACCGCAGCATCGGCAGTGGAATCACGCTGAAGCGCGACCTGGCGACCGATCTGTGGAATTGCCGCGTCGATCCGGTGCAGGCCGAGATGGCGCTGCTCAACATCATCGCCAATGCCCGCGACGCGCTCGACGGCACGGGCGAGATTACGATCACGACGCGCAACGCCGTCCTTCCCGAGGATGGCGGTGTCGCGAGGCTGGAGCCCGGCGAATATGTCGTCCTGAGCATTCGCGACAACGGGCCGGGGATCGATCCCGGGACCGTCGATAAGATCTTCGAACCCTTTTTCACGACGAAGGAGATGGGCAAGGGCGCCGGGCTGGGTCTCGCGATGGTCTACGGATTCGTGCGCCAGTCGGGCGGCCTTGCGACGGCGCGCAACCTCAGCGGGGGCGGTGCCGAATTCTCGCTCTACTTCCCGCGTGCGAGCGGTGCGGTCGAGCGCAAGACCGCGGGGCCGATCGCACCGCATGCGGGCGGTGCCGAGCGGGTGCTGATGGTCGAGGATCAGCGCGAAGTGGGCGAGCTGGGGCGGACGATCCTCGAGGATCTCGGCTATGACGTCGTCCTGGTCAACAGCGCGCGCGCCGCGCTGGACACGCTCCGTCAGGACTCCGAATTCCGCCTGCTGTTCACTGATATCCTGATGCCCGGCGGCATGAACGGCGTCACCCTGGCCCAGTCGGTGCGGCGCGACTATCCGCACACCGCGGTGCTGCTGACGACGGGCTTTGCCGACGAGGCGATCGACGAGGGCAGCCGGTCGTTCGAACTGATCCGCAAACCCTATCGCCGGAACGAGTTGAACGACCGCATCCGGGCGGTGCTCGACAAGCCGGGGGCGCGGACGTGAGGCTGGTCTAGCCCGGACACGCTCGCTAAGGCACGCGGTATGAGCGAGCTCCCCAAAACCTTCGACCCCGCCTCCATCGAATCGCGCTGGTATGCGCATTGGGAGGCCAGCGGCCAGTTCCGCCCCGACCGCCCGAACGCGGAACCCTGGACGATCGTCAACCCGCCGCCCAACGTCACGGGCAGCCTGCACATCGGCCATGCGCTCGACAACACGCTGCAGGATATCCTGACGCGCCATGCACGCCTCAAGGGCAAGGACGCGCTCTGGGTGGTCGGCACCGATCACGCGGGTATCGCGACGCAGATGGTGGTCGAGCGCCAGATGGGCGCAATGTCCCCGCCGCAGAAGCGCACCGACCTCTCGCGCGAGGACTTCATCGCCAAGGTCTGGGCGTGGAAGGAAGAGAGCGGCGGCGAGATCACGCAGCAGCTCCGCCGCTTGGGCTGCTCGATGGACTGGGCGAACGAACGGTTCACGATGGACGAGGGCTTTTCGAAGGCCGTCCTCAAGGTGTTCGTCGACCTGCACAAGCAGGGGCTGCTCTACCGCGACAAGCGCCTGGTGAATTGGGATCCGGGCCTCGGCACCGCGATCAGCGACCTCGAGGTCGAGACGCGCGAGATCAAGGGCAGCTTCTGGCACTTGCGCTATCCGCTCGCCGACGGATCGGGGTTCATCGAGGTCGCGACGACGCGGCCCGAGACGATGCTCGCCGACATGGCGGTCGCGGTGAACGGCGCGGACGAACGCTATACCGCGCTGATCGGCAAGCAGGTGAAGCTGCCGATCACCGGGCGGCTGATCCCGATCATCGCCGACGACCATGCCGATCCCGAGCTCGGATCGGGCGCGGTGAAGATCACGCCGGGCCACGACTTCAACGATTTCGAAGTCGGCAAGCGGGCAGGAATGGCCGCGGGCGCGATGCTCAACATGCTCGATGCCAAGGCGCGCGTCGTGCAGGTGTCCGACGGGCTGATCCCCGCCGACCTGCTCGGGCTGACGACCGCGGAGGCGCGGAAAGCCGTCGTCGCGCAGCTGAAGGCCGAGGGCTTCCTGATCGCGCATGCCGACAAGGACGGCGTCGAGCACGACGCCGAGCCGCGCACGATCCAGACGCCCTATGGCGATCGCTCCGGCGTGGTGATCGAGCCGTGGCTGACCGACCAATGGTATGTCGACGCCAAGACGCTCGCGCAGCCCGCGATCGAGGCGGTGCGCGTCGGCGCGATCGATATCGTGCCCAAGACCTGGGAGAAGACGTTCTTCAACTGGATGGAGAACATCCAGCCCTGGTGCGTGTCGCGCCAGCTGTGGTGGGGGCATCAGATCCCGGCATGGTTCGGGCCCGACGGTACGCCGTACGTGGCTGAAACCGAGGCCGAAGCGCAGGCGCTCGCTGGCGCGGGCGTCGCGTTGACGCGTGATCCCGACGTGCTGGATACGTGGTTCTCCTCCGCACTTTGGCCTTTCGCAACGCTAGGCTGGGACGGCTCTTCTTACCCCTCCCCTTCAGGGGAGGGGCAAGGGGTGGGGCCGTCCCATCTCATCGAGACCGACGCGCGCGGGGCGGCTCCCCACCCCAACCCCTCCCCTGAAGGGGAGGGGCTTGCCCCCGCGTCTCAACTCGGCGGGCGCTATCCCAACGACGTGCTCATCTCCGGCTTCGACATCCTGTTCTTCTGGAACGCGCGGATGATGATGCAGGGGCTGCACTTCATGAAGGACGTGCCGTTCCGCACGCTCTACCTGCACGGTCTCGTCCGGGCGGCGGACGGCGCGAAGATGTCGAAGTCGAAGGGCAATGTCGTCAACCCGCTCGGGCTGATCGACCAATATGGCGCCGATGCGCTGCGCTTCTTCATGGCGGCGATGGAGAGCCAGGGCCGCGACATCAAGATGGATGAGAAGCGCGTCGAGGGCTATCGCAACTTCGCCACCAAGCTGTGGAACGCCGCGCGGTTCGCACAGGCCAACGGCATCGTCGCGAGCACCACGCTCGAGGCGCCGCGCGCGGAGCTCGCGGTCAACAAGTGGATCATCGCCGAGACGATCGCGACCGTGCAGCAGGTCGACCTCGCGCTCGCCGACTACCGCTTCGACGGCGCCGCCAACGCGATCTACCAGTTCGCGTGGAGCCGCTTCTGCGACTGGTATCTCGAACTCATCAAGCCGCAGATGGTCGATGACGTCCGCGGCCAGATCGACGACGAATCCAAGGCGGTCGCGGGCTGGGTGCTCGACCAGATCCTGGTCCTGCTCCACCCGTTCATGCCGTTCATCACCGAGGAACTGTGGCACGCGATGGGCCCGCGCGATCACGACCTGATCGTCGCGCAGTGGCCGATGGCCGATGCGCGCTCGCTCGATCCCGAGGCGAGCAGGGAAGTCGACTGGCTGATCCGGCTCGTCGGCGAGATCCGTACCGCGCGCAACGAGCTGAACGTGCCGCCGGGCGCGCGTCTGCCGCTGCACGTTCGCGATGCGAATGCGGCGACGCTCGCACGGCTCGAACGCCAGGCGCCCGCGCTCGCACGCCTCGCGCGCGTCACGCACGCCGAGGGCGAAGCCACCGGCGGCGCGGCGCAGGTCGTGGTCGACGAGGCGACCTTCGTCTTGCCGCTCGAAGGCGTGATCGATCTCGACGCCGAACGCGCGCGCCTGACCAAGGCGATCGCGGCGGCGGAGAAGGAGCGCGACGCGCTGTCCGGCCGCTTGGGTAACGCAAGCTTCGTCGAGCGCGCCAAGCCCGAAGCGGTCGAGAAGGCCAAGGCGGACCATGCCGACAAGGCCGCCGAAGCCGCGCGGTTGCAGGCGGCGCTGGGACGGCTGGGCTGACCTGACCCCGTCCGATGTGCTGGACGGGGCCTGGGCGTGTGTAACGCGTGCTGCGAGCATGCGGGGTCGGGGATGGTCCTGACCCCGCCTGCAAAGGGGAGGGAACCCGACTGCGATGCCTGATGCGACGGATACGCCTGCACCAAGGACCGGCCAGCGCGACCTGACCACGGGGCCGATCGGCAAGACGTTGCTGGCGTTCGCGCTGCCGACGCTCGGATCGTCGGTCTTGCAGTCGCTCAACGGCTCGATCAACGCGGTGTGGATCGGCCAGTTTCTCGGCGAGCGCGCGCTGGCGGCGACGACCAACGCGAACATCATCATGTTCCTGCTGGTCGCCGCGGTGTTCGGCTTCGGCATGGCGTCGACCATCCTGATCGGCCAGAATATGGGCCGCCGCGACATCGATGCGGTGCGCCGCGTGCTCGGCACGTCGTTCGGGCTGTTCACGATCATCTCGGTGCTGACGGTGGGGATCGGCTGGCTGGTTGCGCCGGCGATCCTGCGCGTGCTGGCGACGCCCGCCGAGGTCTATCCGCTCGCGCTCGCCTATCTGCGCGTGATCTTCGTCGCGATGCCCGCGGGGTTCCTGACCGTGCTGCTGACGATGGCGCTGCGCGGCACGGGCGATTCGCTGACCCCGCTGAAGTTCATGGCGCTCGGCTCGGTCGTCGACGTCGCGCTCAACCCGCTGCTGATTCGCGGCTGGGGGCCGATCCCTGCGCTCGGGATCGAGGGATCCGCGCTCGCGACGCTGATCGCCAACACGGTCTCGTTCGTCGCCTTGCTCGCCTATATCTATGCGAAGGACCTGCCGATCCGGCTACGCGGCGCCGAGCTGCGCTATATCCTGCCCGATCGTGCGCTGCTGAAGACGATCGTCGTGAAGGGCGTCCCGATGGGATTGCAGATGCTAGTCGTCTCGACATCGGCACTGGCGATGATCGGACTGGTCAACCGGCACGGCACCACCACGACCGCCGCCTATGGCGCCGCCAACCAGCTCTGGACCTATGTGCAGATGCCCGCGATGGCGGTCGGTGCGGCGGTCAGCGCAATGGCGGCGCAGAATATCGGTGCGGGGCGCTGGGACCGGGTCGACCGGATCACGCGCGCGGGGCTGATGATGAACCTGGCGCTGACCGGCGGGCTCGTGGCGCTGCTGACGCTGCTCGACCGGCACGTTTTGTGGCTGTTCCTCGGGCAGGATACAGGCGCGATCGGCATCGCGACGCGGATCAACCTGATCGCGGGGTGGAGCTTCATCCTGTTCGGCGTGTCGATGGTGCTGTCGGCGACGGTACGCGCGAACGGCGCGGTGGTCGGCCCGTTGCTGATCCTCGCGGTCGCGATGGGCCCGGTACGGTTCGGGCTCGCCTATGCACTCGAGCCGATGATCGGCGCGGATGCGATCTGGTGGAGCTTTCCCGCGGGCTCGCTCGCCTCGATGCTGCTGACGATCGGCTATTACCTGCATGGCGGCTGGCGCAAGGGCCGGATCGTTACCGAGCCCGCCGCACACGACGCAGGCGAGGCAGCCAAGGCGGATTGCGAGCCCGCCAGCCGGTCCATGCCGGTCGGCTGAGCGCCGCCTTAGGTTTGAGGCAGCGTCACCGGGGCCATGACCTGAATGATCCCGGCGGCGATCCTGGCCGTCACCGGGGTCTTGGCGAGCACCTCGCCATCGATGGAGATCGGCAGCTTGGGGATTGTGTCGACGCGCATGCTCTTGCCGCGGAAGTCGCGGACCTCCTCGTGGCGCGATTCGTGACGGAAGACGCTGGCGACCCAGTTCTGCACCAGCCGCCGCTTCATCTTGCCCATCACCGCCTGCACGACGATCTCGCCCGAATCGACCGCCGCCGCGTCGACCAGCTCGGTCCCGCCATGATAGGGGCCGTTCGAGATACGCACCTCGACGACGCGCATCCGCACCGCGTCCGGGCCCTCACCGACGATCAGCGTGAACGGGCGGAAGCGCATGAACTGATACGCCGCCCAGCCGAGATAACCGACCCGGCCGAGTATCTTCTTGAGGCCGTGCGGCACCGTCTCGGCGATCTTCGGACTGATCCCCATCGCCGCGCAATTGGCGAAATAATCGCCATCGATCATGCCAAGGTCGATTCGTCGCGGCGCACCCGTCCGGATGACCTCGACCGCGCCTTCGATCGTCAGCGGAATGCCGAGCGTCCGCGCAAAGCTGTTCGCAGTCCCCAGCGGGAGCACGCCGAGGATGACGTCGTGCCCGACCATCAGGTCGACGAGCCCGCTGATCGTGCCGTCGCCGCCACCCAGGATCAGCAGATCGGGCTTGGCGGCGAGCGCCCGGCGGACGGTGGGCTCGAGATCCTCGGGGTTCTCGACCGCATGCGCGTCGACCTCATAGGGAAGCCCCGACATCGCCGCACAGGCACGCTTGAACAGCGCCTGTCCTTTGCGCGATTTCGCGTTCACCACGAGCGCGGCGGAGCGGATCGGCCGGTCGCGCGCCGGTCCGGTATCGGAGGCCTGGATCGAAGCTGTGGTGGTGGCGGTCATGCGAGGCCCAACGCGCGAAAGGGAAATGCGTCCCCGAGGCCGAATCGGCAGCGATCGGTTTCGTTCGTGCCGACCGTAACGCTTGCCTGCGCGGCGTCCATCCCGCAAAAGCCGCGCCATGTCCGCAAGCTATCCCGCGCTGCGCCTGCGCCGCACCCGCTCGTCCGACTGGAGCCGCCGGCTCCATGCCGAGACCGTCCTCACGCCGGCCGATCTGATCTGGCCGCTGTTCGTCGTCGAGGGGGAGGGCGTCGAGCAGCCGATCGCCAGCCTGCCCGGCGTCTCGCGCTGGTCGGTCGACCAGATCGTCGCGCGTGGTCGCGAGGCGCGGGACCTCGGCATCCCGTGCATCGCGCTGTTTCCCTACACCCAGCCCGAGCGTCGCACCGAGGATGGTCGCGAGGCGCTCAACCCCGACAATCTGATGTGCCAGGCCATCCGTGCGCTGAAAGATGCGGTGCCCGAGGTCGGCGTGCTGACCGACGTCGCGCTCGATCCCTATACCAGCCACGGCCATGACGGGCTGGTCGACGCCGCGGGCTATGTCGTCAACGACACCACCGCGGAGATGCTCGTCGCGCAGGCGCTGAACCAGGCGGCGGCGGGCGCGGACATTATCGCACCCAGCGACATGATGGACGGCCGGATCGGCATGATCCGCACCGCGCTCGAGGCGGAGTCGCATCACAACGTCCAGATCATGTCCTATGCCGCCAAATATGCGAGCGCCTTTTACGGCCCGTTCCGCGATGCGGTCGGCAGCCGCGGGCTGCTGAAGGGCGACAAGAAGACGTACCAGATGGACAACGCCAATGCCGAGGAGGCGCTGCGCGAGGTCGCGATGGATCTCGCCGAGGGCGCGGATACGGTGATGGTCAAGCCGGGCCTGCCCTATCTCGACATCATCGTCCGCGTCCGCCAGGCGTTCGAGGTGCCGGTCTTCGCCTATCAGGTGTCGGGCGAATATGCGATGATCGAGGCGTCGGCCGCAGCGGGCGCGGGCGACCGTGACGCGCTGGTGCTCGAGACGCTGATGGCGTTCAAGCGCGCCGGCTGTTCGGGCGTGCTGACCTATCATGCGGCACACGCGGCCCGGCTCCTGAATGGATGAGTTCAGGCTCGAGACCGAGCGTCTCATCCTGCGCGCGTGGCGGGACGCCGACGTCGAGCCCTTTGCGGCGATGGGGCGTGACCCCGATGTGATGCGCTTTCTCGGGCCGCCGGCGACGCTCGCCGAGACGCAGGCGGCGGTCGGCCGGATGGTCGAGCGGCAGCGCACGTCGGGGCATTGCTTCTGGGCGATCGAACGCAAGGCGGATGCCGCGTTTCTCGGCTTTTGCGGTCTGGTACCGGGCAAGCCGCCGATCGACGGCGCGATCGAGATCGGCTGGCGTCTCGCGCGTCATGCCTGGGGGCAGGGCTATGCGTCCGAGGCCGCGGCGGCCAGCCTCGCCTGGGGCTGGGCCCATCTGCCCGTCGCGCATATCGTCGCCATCACGGTCCCCGCCAACATGCGCAGCCGCGCGCTGATGGAGCGGCTGGGTATGACCCATGTCGAGGACGGCGATTTCGACCATCCCGATCTCGCCGCCACCGACCCGCTGCGCCGGCACGTCCTCTATCGGATCCATCGCCCCACCAATGTCTGATCCTTCCCCGATGGCACGGTGGTGCCGCGTCCTGTTCGTCGCGACGATCCTGGCAGGGTCGTTCCTGCTGTTCCTCGTCCAGCCGATGGTCGCGCGCATGGCGCTGCCGCGGCTCGGCGGCGCGCCTGCCGTGTGGAACTCGGCGATGCTCGTCTATCAGGCGCTGCTGCTCGGCGGCTATGCCTATGCGCACTGGCTCGGACGGGTGAAGCCGCGCGCGCAGGCGGTCATCCATCTCGGCGTGCTCGCGGTCGCGGCTTTGTGGCTGCCGATCGGGCTGTTCGCGCTCGATCTGCCCGCCGATGCGCAGCCTGCGGTGTGGGTGCCCTGGCTGCTCGGCCTGTCGATCGGGCCGCTGTTCTTCGCGGTCTCGGCCCAGGCGCCGCTGATCCAGCGCTGGTTCAGCGCGTCGAGCGGCGGCGCGGATCCCTATGCGCTCTATGCCGCGTCCAATCTCGGCAGCTTCGCGGGGCTGATCGCCTATCCGCTGGTGGTCGAGCCGTTGCTGGCGATCCACGGGCAGAGCCTGTTGTGGACCGCAGGGTACGCGGTGCTCGTCCTGCTTGTGGCGCTCTGCGCGACGCGGCTGCCGCGCACCGTGTCGGCCGAGCATGTCGCCGCGACCAGCCCGGCGCCGGGCGCGGCACGGATCCTCCACTGGATCGCGCTCGCGCTGGTGCCGTCGGGGCTGATGCTCGCCACCTCGACCTATATCACCACCGATATCGTCGCGATGCCGCTGCTCTGGGTGCTGCCGCTCGGGCTCTATCTGCTCAGCTTCACCATCGCCTTCGCGCAGGACCGCACGCTCGCAGACCTGCTGACCCGGATCGCCCCGGTGACGATCCTGCTGTTCGGCGGGGTGATCATGGGCGGGTTCAACGACAAGCCTGTGTTCAGCGCGACGATCGCGCTGACCTTGCTGTTCATGGTCTCGGTCGCGCTCCACACCGCCATGTATCGCCGCCGTCCGGCCCCCGACCGGCTGACGGGCTTCTATCTCGCAATGTCGGTCGGCGGCGTGCTGGGCGGGGTGTTCGCGGCGTTGCTCGCGCCCGTGATCTTCGACTGGACCTATGAATATCCGCTGCTGATCCTGGCGGCGGGCGTGCTGGTGCCGCAGATGTATTTGCTGGCGACGTTTCGCGCGGTCTGGTCGGGGCCGGCGGTGCGGCGCCGTCTCGGGCTCGCGGCCATCATCCTCGTCATGGCGGTGGCCGCCGGGCTGAGGATCAGCAACCCCGACGGCATATTGGGCGACCAGCATCAGGGCGCGGCCTTCCTGATCGTCGCCGCGATCGGCCTCGCCACGCTTGGCGCACGGCTGCCCTATGTCGTCGTGCTCGCCAGCACGCTGGTGATGTTCGGGGGCTATCGCGCGCTGGAACTCAGCGCCGAGCGGGGTGCGCGTGAGCGCAGCTATTTCGGCGTCTACACGGTGCGTGACGGAGAGGGGGTCCGCGAGCTCGATCACGGCACCACCGTCCACGGCATCCAGCTGCGCGGTTCGCCCGCACGCGAGCGGACGCCGACCACCTATTATGTCGCCGGATCGGGCGTGGGGCAGGCGATGCTGGCGCTCGGCCCGCTTTATGGCCCGGCAGCGCGCGTCGGTGTCGTCGGGCTGGGGACGGGTACTTTGTCTTGCTACGCCCGCCCGGGCGAGCAGTGGCGCTTCTACGAGATCGACCCGGCGGTCGTGCGGATCGCGCGCGATACCGGCCAGTTCAGCTATCTGTCGCGCTGCCTTCCCGATCCGGTGATCCGGATCGGCGACGCGCGGATCGCGCTGGCGGGGGAGCGGACCGCAAGCCTCGACCTGCTCGCGCTCGATGCCTTCTCGTCGGATACGGTGCCGATGCACCTGATGACGCGCGAGGCGTTTGCGACCTATGGCCGCGTGGTGTCACGCAACGGACTGCTGCTCGTCCATATCTCGAACCGCTATATCGACCTCGAACCCGTGGTCGCCGCTGCCGCGCGCGAGGCGGGGTGGCACGCCGTCCACCTGCTCTATCGTCCCTCGCCGCTCGACGCCGATCATCCCTCGCCATCGGACTGGATCGCGCTGTCGCGCGACCCGCGGGCGATCGCGCTGCTCCGGCAACGCAATTCGGGCTGGGAGCCGATCGTCGCACGCGAGGGCATGGCCGCATGGACCGACGATTATTCGACGATCCTGCCGCTGCTCAAGGGGCTCTGGTAGGCTGAGGGGGGCGGCGTCAGGCGGCGGGGAGGCTCGCCTGGATCTGCGCGATCGTCATACCCTGCTTCTCGGCTTCGGCCTGCGCCGCGTCGCGCACGGCGTCGAGCGCGGGATAGGCCGGCGCGAGCGTCGCCGCGCGATCGGTCGCGCGACGCTCGATATCGGTGACCAGCAGCGACGTCTGCGCCCGCCAGTCGTCGAGACCGGCCAGCGCGGTCTGGGCCGTCAGCCACGGCTCGCTGCCGACCGCACCGCCGCGTGCGGCACGGGCGGCGGCCTGGGTGCTCGCCGCATCCTTCGCAAAGCCCGTCCTGATCCGGTCGAGCTGCGTCCGGAACGCCGCGATGTCGGTGTCGAGCGTCGGGTCGGGCTGGACCACCACCGGCTTGCCCGCGGGTTCGCCAAAGCCGATCGATTCGGTCGGGCGGATCCCGAGCGAGGGATAGCTGGCGGGATCCTTGCTGCAGGCGCCGACCGCCAGGGCGGGTGCGAGAAGAAGGGCGATCAGCGCGGGGCGGGAAGGCTGTTTCATGCCCGCCGCTCTATGCCGCCGACGCGGCGTACACAACTTTATCGCGCAACACCCTTGCGCCGCGAAAAATGCCTGCTATCAGCGCCCCTCCAGTGCACCCATAGCTCAGCTGGATAGAGCATCAGACTACGAATCTGAGGGTCGGGCGTTCGAATCGCTCTGGGTGCACCAGGATTTCCTGCCTCGCGGCGGGGCCAGACGGCCAGACACGGGCCGGCCGTAAACGGCATGGCGATGCACCCATAGCTCAGCTGGATAGAGCATCAGACTACGAATCTGAGGGTCGGGCGTTCGAATCGCTCTGGGTGCACCATCGTCCACAACCTGCCGCGGCACGACGCCGTCCGCGATTACTTCTTATCATATCCGCACCGCATCGACGTCGCGACGCAACTGTCCTGTCGCATCACGCAATGCTCCCGAGCTTTTCGACATCCCCTGCAAACTTCTTGCTGCGGCCGCTTGCACAGCTGCGAAGTGCTGGGTATAGGCGCCCCTCCAGTCACCGGTCGGTCCCCCAAGGGCGTAACGATCGGACTCCGTCGGGGAGTAGCTCAGCCTGGTAGAGCACTGTCTTCGGGAGGCAGGGGCCGGAGGTTCGAATCCTCTCTTCCCGACCATCATGCATCGCATGATCATCGCTTGCCCAGGCGGCAGGCCGTATATCCAGCACCATCAAAGCCGTTAAGGCCAACAAGGTCTTGGTCGCGTCGTGTCCGTGCTCGAGCGGCATTCCGACCTGGCCGCCTCCGGGCCGATGGGCGCGCGCAGGCGTAAAGCGCGCTGCCTAGTGCGTAGTTTCCGAGACTGAGATCGCACGGGGCGATCCCGTACTCCTCGACTCCCTGACCGTCTCCGGCGCGGCGCGCGATCGGATGAGGGTCGGCGCAGGATGGAGTCGGCGCGATGATGGATGACGAGCCCGTTGCGGCCCAGCCTCGGCATGCCGTGATCCTGTGCCATCCGGATCCCGCGAGCTTCAACCATGCGATCGCGCACCGCTATTGCGAGGCGGTGCGCGCGAACGGCCAGCACGTCGTACTGCGCGACCTCTATGCGCTGGGCTTCGATCCGGTGCTCAAACCGGCGGAATTGCCGACGCGGGATGCCGCGGTTCTCGCGCACGACGTGGAGGACGAACGCGCGGCGATCGCGGGCTGCGACGTGTTCGTCCTCGTCTACCCGCTCTGGTTCGGCTCCCCTCCGGCGGTGATGAAGGGCTATATCGAGCGCGTGTTCGGCGCCGGGATCGAGCCTGTCGCGGTCCAGCAGCGTGCGCGCAGCCTGCTGCTCGGCGGCAAGCGGCTGCTGACCTTCACGACCGCGGCGGGCAGCCGGGTCTGGCTCGACGATCAGGGGCTTGGAACGGGGCTGACGATCATGGTCGACCAGTATCTGGTCCACGCCTTCGGCATGCGGTCGCAGGAACAGCGCCGATTCGCCAATATCACCAGCCATCTCGATCCGCAGGTCGCCGGCCAGCATCTGAACGCCGTCACTGCGCAGGCAAACCGCACCTGCGCACAACTCGCGTTCGGCGACGAAGCGCTGCTGCGCGACCCTACGCTGAGCAGCCGGCTCGCCGGCTGATGCGCCCCGATCAAAGGACTATCGACATGTGCCCCACACCGCCCGCGACCCCCGCCGTTCGTCCACGGGCGCCGCACTCTTGACCGGTCTGGCCCACAAGGCACCGCCGCATGTCGTGACGCGCGCCGATCCGTTGTCGCCCGATGAGCTGCACCGGATGGACGCCTATTGGCGTGCCGCCAACTACCTGTCGGTCGGCCAGATCTATCTGCGCGACAACGCGCTGCTCGAACGCCCGCTGACGGTCGCCGACGTCAAGCCGCGGCTGCTCGGCCACTGGGGCACGACGCCGGGCCTGAACTTCCTCTACGTCCATCTCAACCGGCTGATCGTCGCGCACGACCTCGACATGATCAACATCATCGGGCCGGGGCATGGCGGGCCGGGGCTGGTGGCCCACACCTATCTCGAGGGCTCCTATACCGAGCGCTATCCCGCGATCGAGCGCAGCCGGTCGGGCATGCACCGGCTGTTCCGGCAATTCTCCTGGCCGGGCGGAATCCCCAGCCATGTCGCGCCCGAGACGCCGGGATCGATCCACGAGGGCGGCGAGCTCGGCTATTCGCTGGCACATGCTTACGGCGCGGCGTTCGACAATCCGGACCTGCTGGTCGCGTGCGTGATCGGCGACGGCGAGGCGGAGACGGGGGCGCTGGCGGCGAGCTGGCATTCGAACAAGTTCCTCAACCCCGCGCGCGACGGCGCGGTCCTGCCGATCCTGCACCTCAACGGGTTCAAGATCGCCAACCCCACGCTCCTCGCGCGGATCGACGAGGACGAGCTCGACGCGCTGTTGCGCGGCTATGGGCATGAGCCGCTCTATGTCGGCGGCAGCGACCCCGCGCTCGTCCACCAGCAGCTCGCCGCCGCGCTCGACACCGCACTGGCGAGGATCCAGGCGATCCAGGCCGAGGCACGCATCCCCGGCGGGACGCCCGAACGCCCGCGATGGCCGATGATAGTGTTCCGCACGCCCAAGGGGTGGACCGGCCCCAAGACCGTCGACGGCAAGCCGGTCGAAGGCACGTGGCGCGCGCATCAGGTCCCGATCGCGGACTTCAAGGACCCCGAGCATCTGCGGCTGCTCGACGAGTGGATGCGCAGCTACTGTCCCGAGGAGCTGTTCGACGCGGCGGGCAAGTTCCTCGACATCTACGCCTCGCTCGCCCCGACCGGGCATCGGCGGATGGGGTCGAACCCGCACGCCAATGGCGGCGAGACGATGGTGCCGCTGTCGCTGCCCGACTTCCGCGCGCATGCCGTACCGGTCGACGCGCCGGGCACGGTCATGGCCGAGGCGACGCGGGTGTTCGGTCGCTATCTGCGCGACGTGATGACGCTCAACATGCCGAACGTGAACTTCCGCCTGTTCGGGCCCGACGAGACCGCGTCGAACCGTCTCGCCGATGTCTATGACGTGTCGGGCAAGGTCTGGATGGCGCAGGTCGAGGCGGTCGACGAGCATCTGACCGCCGACGGCCGCGTGATGGAGGTGCTGAGCGAGCATCTGTGCCAGGGCTGGCTCGAGGGCTATCTGCTCACCGGCCGCCACGGGCTGTTTTCCTGTTACGAGGCGTTCGTCCACATCGTCGATTCGATGGTCAACCAGCATGCCAAATGGCTGAAGGTGACGCGCGGCATCCCGTGGCGGCGGCCGATCGCGTCGCTCAACTATCTGCTGACGTCGCATGTCTGGCGACAGGATCACAATGGCCTGTCGCATCAGGATCCGGGGTTCATCGATCACGTCGCCAACAAGACCGCGGAGGTCACGCGGATCTATCTGCCCCCCGACGCCAATTGCCTGTTGTCGGTCGGCGACCATTGCCTGCGCAGCCGCGGCTATGTGAACGTGATCGTCGCGGGCAAGCAGCCCGAATGGCAATGGCTGGGGATCGACGCGGCGGTGCGGCACTGCACTGCGGGCGCCGGCATCTGGGACTGGGCGGGCGACGATGCGGAGCCCGATGTGGTGATGGCGTGTGCGGGCGACGTGCCGACGCTCGAGACGCTGGCGGCGGTCACGCTGCTGCGTGCCTATGTCCCCGATATCCGGATCCGGGTTGTCAATGTCGTCGACCTCATGGTGCTGCAGCCGCGATCCGAACATACCCACGGCCTCGACGAGCGCGAATTCGACGCGCTGTTCACGCGCGACACACCGGTGATCTTCGCGTTCCACGGCTATCCCGCGATGATCCACAAGCTGACCTACCGCCGCGCGAACCATGCCAATATCCATGTCCGCGGCTACAAGGAAATGGGCACGACGACGACGCCGTTCGACATGGTGGTGCTGAACGATCTCGACCGGTACCGGCTGGCGCTCGACGCGATCGAGCGCATCCCGCGGTTCCGCGACCGCGTCCCGCGCGAGACCGCGCGCTACTGGACGACGATGGAACGGCACAAGCTGTACATCGCCGAACAGGGCGACGATCTGCCGGAGGTGCGCGACTGGCAATGGGCGCGCTGATCCTCGCGCTGAACAGCGGGTCGTCGACGGTGAAATACGGGCTCTACGCCGTCGACCCGGAGCCTGCGTTGCTGATCGGCGGGACGATCGAGACCGCCAACGGTCGTGTTTCGGTCCTCGACGCGCTCGACGCCGCGTTGCGGGACAGCCCGGCGCCGACCGCGATCGGCCACCGGATCGTCCATGGCGGCCCGCACCGTACCGCGCATTGCCTGATCGACGATGCGGTCACCGCGGATCTGGTCGCGGCCTGTGCGTTCGCGCCGCTCCATGGTCCCGCGGCACTCGCGCTGATCGCGGCCGCACGCGCGCGCTATCCCGGGATGCCGCAGGTCGCCTGCTTCGACACCGCGTTTCATGCCGATCTGCCCGATGTTGCGCAGGTCCTCCCGATCCCGCGTCACTACCGCGCAAGCGGGGTGCGGCGGTACGGCTTTCACGGCCTGTCGTGCGAATCGATCCTGGCGCAGCTCGGCGAAGGCGTCCCGTCGCACCTCGTCATCGCGCATCTCGGCAACGGGGCGAGCGTCACTGCGGTGCGCGACGGGCGATCGGTCGATACCAGCATGGGGCTGACGCCATCGGGCGGGGTGACGATGGCGACGCGGACGGGGGATATCGACCCCGGCATCCTGCTGTACCTGCTCCGCGAGACCGGGCTCGACGCTGATGAACTGGCGACGATGATCGATCACAATTCGGGAATGGCGGGGATCTCGGGACTGTCGGGCGACATGCGCGTGCTGCGCGCGGCGGCCGGGAGCAATCCCGATGCCGACCTCGCGATCCGGATGTTCGAGCGATCGGTCTGCAAGCAGATCGCGGCGATGGCTGCGACGCTCGGGGGGATCGACCTGCTCGTGCTGACCGGCGGGATCGGCGAACATGACCGCGCGACCCAGCAGGCGATCGGTACCGGCCTGGCATGGCTGCCGGGCATGGCAATCCGGATCGTCGCCTCGCGCGAGGATGACGAGATCGCCCGTCATGCCGCCCGGCTGAGCCAGACGGCGATCGTCCGACCCTGACGCTGACCCCATCTGCCCGTGCGGCGTCCTTAGCCGGCGAGCGTCAGCATGGCGGCCGCGATAGCCGCGAGCAGCGCACCGTCGGTCGTCGCGCGGTCGAGGATCCGGTCCCCCTGACGGTCCGCCGCGGCGATCAGGTCCGGCGACGGCACCCGCCCGTCGAGCAGGATCGCCCGGCCAGCCCAGCCCAGGCCCCGCATCGCGGCAAGCGCCGCCATCCCGTCGTCATCCTGCCCCGCCAGCCGGGGATCGGAGAGGTCGAGGATGATGCACGCATGGTCGCGCGATGCCGGATCGGACACCAGGGCCGCACAGCTTGCATAGGACCGTACCCGGTAGCGTTCGGAGAGCAGCAGGATCTGCCGCGCACGGCGTCGCGCAGGATTGCCGTCGACCAGCGAGATGCCCGGGCTGGTGTGCAGAAGCGGGGCCGGTGGAGTCATCGTCGATCCTTGTCGGACCTTCGATGACAGGACCCGCGGACCCGGTCTGTACGTAAAACACGGGGGGGCGCTCAGGCCGGGTCGGCAGGTTCCCCCAGACCCGCGGCAAAGGCGATGCGCAGCACGTCCGAGAGGCTGCGCGCCATCAGCTTTTCCATCAGATTGGCGCGGTGGACCTCGACCGTCCGCGTCGCGATGTCGAGATCGAACGCGATCAGCTTGTTCGGCCGGCCCAGGACCATCCCGTCCAGCACGTCGCGCTCGCGCGGGGTCAGCGCTGCGAGCAGGACGCGGGCCTCGGCCGCGGCAAGCTGGTCGCGACCGATCCGTGCAGCCTTGGCGAGCGCGGTCTCGATCGCCGCGAGCAACGTCGCGCGCTCGAACGGTTTTTCTAAGAACTCGATCGCCCCCGCCTTGATCGCGCGCACCGCAAGCGCGACGTCGCCGTGCCCGGTCAGCATGATCACGGGCAGGGCGATGCCGCGCTGCGCCAGCGTCGCCTGGACCTCGAGCCCGTCGATATCGGGCATCCGCACGTCGAGCAGAACGCAGCCACGCGCCTCGCGCGTCACGTGCTTCAGGAAATGTGTGCCCGACACATGCGTCTCGACCGCATAGCCCGCCTTGCGCAGCAGGAAGCCGACCGACTGGCGGATCGCGGGATCGTCGTCGACGACGTGCACGACTCGGCTGGTCTCATCCATCGACAACATCCTGTGTGGCGAGCGGTATCGTGAAGTGGAAGGCGGTACCGGCGGGGCATGTCGGTTCGACCCAGATCCGGCCGCCATGCGCCTCGACGATCGTCCGACAGATCGACAGGCCAAGGCCCATGCCGTCGCTCTTGGTCGTCGAGAACGCGTCGAACAGGCGTTCGCGGATCGCCGGATCGATGCCCGCACCGGTATCGGCCACGCTGATCCGCACCCAGCCTTCGCGATCCGCCAGCGTCGCGATCGTCAGCCGCTTGTCGGGCGCGCAGGCCATCGACTGGATGGCGTTGCGGATCAGATTGACCAGGACCTGCTGGATCTGGATGCGGTCGACCCGCACCAGATCGGCGCCCTGGCGGATATCGGTGGTGACCGTGATCCCCGCCTCGTGCGCGCCGAGCAGCCCCAGGCTGATCGCCTCCTCGACAAGCGCGGCGAGCGGTTCGACGCGAAGCGCGGTGTCGCCGCCCTCGACGAACGCGCGCAGCCGCCGGACGATCGTGCCGGCGCGCAGCGACTGAGCCGCCGCGAGCTCGAGCGCCTCGGCGATCTCCGCCAGCAGCGGTGACGGCGCGTCGCCGATCATGTCCCGCGTCGCCTCCAGATAATTGGCGATCGCGGTCAGCGGCTGGTTGATCTCATGCGCGAGCGTCGATGCCATCGTGCCCATCGCGCTGACCCGCGAGACGTGGACCAGCTCGGCCTGCAGTTCCTTCAACCGGCGCTCGGTCGCCTGGCGCTGGCTGATGTCGCGGATGAAGCCGGTGAAGATCCGCTCGCCCGCGATCGACGCCTCGCCGACCGCGAGCTCGATCGGAAAGACCTCGCCATTCTTGCGCAGCCCGTGTTCGAGCCGGACATTGCCGATGACATGCCGCACCCCGGTCCGCCGGTAGGTGTGCAGATGCGCGTCATGCGCAGCGGCATTCGCGGGCGGCATCAGCATCGCGACGTTTCGACCGATCACCTCGTCCGTCTCATAGCCGAAGACGAGCGCGGCGGCGGCGCTGAACGATACGATGACGCCGTATTCGTTCATCACGATCATCGCATCGGGGACGGTGTTCAGGATCGAGCGCAGATGATGTTCGCGGCGCAGGATCGCGGCCTCCGCCGCCTTTTCGTCGGTGATGTCGCGGATCACCTTGCCAAAGCCGCGCAGCGCGCCCGCGTCGTCGTGCAGCGCGGTGATCGTCACGCTCGCCAGAAATTCCGATCCGTCCTTGCGGACGCGCCAGCTTTCCTCCTCGATCCGGCCACCGGCATGCGCGCGCTCGAGATCGGCGCGCGGCTTGCCCGCCGCGACGTCTTCGGCCGGGTAGAAGATCGCGGCATCGCGGCCGATGATCTCGGCCTCGGTCCATCCCTTGATCCGCTCGGCGCCCCGGTTCCAGATCGTCACGCGCCCCTGCGGGTCGAGCATGTAGATCGCATAGGTCGTCGCCGCGTCGATCAGCAGGCCGAGTTCCTCCGCCAGCACGGCGGGACGTCCGGCAGCCGGGTCGCCCATATCGGACGGATGCGCGATCATGCGGGTGGGGCGGCCGGTCGGGCTGGGCGCGTGCGGTTCATCGGGCTCTGGGCCTTGTCCGGCAGTCGGGTCCGATACGCCGGCGGCCAAGATCATGGTCGCCGGTACGGAGCCGGCCTGCATGATAGACCAGAACCGCCGCACCGGCCACCGCCGGCCGCTCGCATGCCGCTGTGACCAGAACGGGTCAGGCGGGCGGCGATGCCAGCGTCAGTCGCAGGATCATCGCGGAGGGATCGCCAGGGCAGGGGGCGGCCGTCCAGCCCCGCTCGCGCTCCATGTCGATCGCCTGGTGATTGTCGCGGCTCTCGATCGATTCGAGCGTGCGGAGGCCCTTGGCCCGCGCGAAGATCGCGACGTGATCGAGCAGGACCCAGCTGATCCCGCGTCGCTTGAAATCGCTGCGGATCGCGACCGCGACCTCCGCGCGCAGGCCGTCGTCATCGCCGACCATCATCGCGGTCGCGAGGATCCGGCCGCTGCCGATCTCGCAGGCGAGGAAATGCTCGCTATGTTCGTGATCGACGCGCAGCAGCGCGAGCAGCTGTTCGTGCCCGACATGGTCGATCGCGCTGAGGAACCGGAAGCGCAGATCCTCCTTGCCGACATGCGTGAAGAAGTCAGCCAGCGCCGCCTCGTCGTCCGGCGTGATCGGGCGGACGTGAAACGCGTAGCCGGTCCGGGTCGTCAGATCCGCGCTCCAGTCGGTGGCCGGCGCGGGGAGGGTATCTGGCGAATCGGTGTTGCGGGCGGCATCGGCCATGCTGGCATCCTTCCACGGGGTGCACGCCCTCGAAAATGAGGACGGCCCCGGGTAGCGCCCGCTCGCTCGTCGCTGCACCGTCGGGAAACACGTAGCGACACGGTTGCCGCACACGACGAACGGCGCGATCCGATAGAAGCCAACGATGTCAGGATGTGTGGACTTGGTGACCCCTACGAGAATCGAACTCGTGCTTACGCCGTGAGAGGGCGTCGTCCTAACCGCTAGACGAAGGGGCCGTGTAGTCGAGCCGCGCTCCTACGGAAGCGGGGCGCGGGCGTCAAGGCGGTGCGGCGGCAAAATCGCGCGACGTGCACGTTTTGCCGCCGGATCGCCTTGACGATCGTCGTCGTCAGGCAGCGACCTTCTTGCGCTCGGCCATTTCGGCGTTGAGCATTTCGGCCAGAAGAAACGCCATCTCAAGGCTTTGGCTGGCGTTCAGGCGCGGATCGCAATGCGTGTGATACCGGTCCGCCAGGCTCTGCTCGGTGACGTCGACCGCGCCGCCGGTGCATTCGGTGACGTTCTGCCCGGTCATCTCGATATGGATGCCGCCGGCATGCGTGCCCTCGGCGCGGTGCACCGCGAAGAAGCCGCGGACCTCGGCGAGGATGCGCTCGAACGGCCGTGTCTTGTAGCCATTGGCCGCCTTCACGACGTTCCCGTGCATCGGGTCGCACGACCAGACGACGGGATGCCCCGCGCGGGTCACCGCACGGACGAGCTTGGGCAGCGCGGCCTCGATCGAATCATAGCCATAGCGCGTGATCAGCGTCATCCGGCCGGGGATGCGCGCGGGATTGAGCGTGTCGAGCATCCGCAACAGCGCGTCCGGCTCGAGGCTCGGGCCGCATTTGATGCCGATCGGATTGCCGATGCCGCGCAGATATTCGACATGGCTCGACCCCTCGAATCGCGTCCGGTCGCCGATCCACAGGAAATGCGCGCTCGTGTCGTACCAGTCGCCGGTCAGCGAATCCTGCCGGGTCAGCGCCTGCTCATATTGCAGCAGCAACGCCTCGTGGCTGGTGTAGAAATTGGTCTGGGCGAGCTGCGGCACGGTTTCCGGATCGATCCCGCAGGCCGCCATGAACTCGAGCGCCTCGCCGATCCGGTCCGCGGTCTCGGCATATTTCTTCGACCAGGGGCTGCGGCCCATGAAGTCGTGCGTCCAGCGATGCACCTGATGCAGGTTGGCATACCCGCCCTGCGCGAACGCGCGGAGCAGGTTGAGCGTCGCCGCCGACTGCGAATAGGCGCGGATCATCCGCTGCGGATCGGGGGCGCGCGACTCGGCCGTGAAGGCGATGTCGTTGACGTTGTCGCCGCGATAGCTCGGCAGCTCGACGCCGCCGATCGTCTCGGTATTGGCCGAGCGCGGCTTGGCGAACTGGCCCGCCATGCGGCCGAGCTTCACGACCGGCAGCTTGGACGCGAAGGTCAGCACGACCGCCATTTGCAGGATGACGCGGAAGGTATCGCGGATGTTGTTCGCGCTGTGCTCGGCAAAGCTCTCGGCGCAGTCGCCGCCCTGGAGCAGGAACGCCTTGCCCGCCGCAACCTCGGCGAGACTCGCGGTCAGGTTGCGCGCCTCGCCGGCGAAGACGAGCGGCGGAAACGTCGCAAGCTGTGCGGTCGCGGCGTCGAGCGCGCCGGCGTCGGGATACGAGGGGAGCTGGCGGGCTTCGTGCGTGGTCCAGCTGTCGGGGGCCCAGTTCGCGGCCATAATTGTTCGTCCGATTGGTGAATTCGAGGCGCGGCCATGCGCCGAATCGGCTTTTGGCGCAATCAAGTAAAGCTTGCAGGCGCACGAGTACCGGATCCAGGGCTTGGCTGATTGCAGCGAGCCGGTCGGTCAGGGTTGCCCGAGATTGTATAGAAAGCGCTTCTCAATGTCGGGCAGGTTTGGCACAGGGCGACGATGGATCTTCCCTTGCGAATTATCATTGCATTTTCGATCGTTGGCGTCGGTGTCGCGATCGGCGTGCCCGTCCTGATCATGATGATGAAGCGCCGCCGTCGCGACAGGCGCCGCCGTCGCGGAATCAAGGACTATAACAGCCCGAACAACGGCACCGCGCGCAGCTGATCGTGCGACCGCCGGTGCCTGCCACCGACGCTATCGTTCAATAGCCCGCTGCAAGATCAGCGACGTTCCGCATCGCGGACCCCGCGCGGTACGCCTGCAGATTGTCGAGGAACATCGCCGCTCCGCGCTGGAACATCCTCGTCTGGCTGCGACCCGACAGATGCATCGTCAGGATCGTGTTGGGCGCGGACCACAAGGGGTGATCGGCCGGCAACGGTTCGGGATGCGTCGGATCGAGGAACGCCCCGCCAATCTGTCCCGAACGCAGGGCGGCGAGCAACGCCTCGTCGTCGATCATGTCGCCGCGCGCGATGTTGATCAGCCATGCGCTGTCCTTCATCGCGGCAAGCTCGCCGCTGCCGATCAGCGTCTTGGTTGCATCGGTCGAGGGCGCGGCAAGCACCACCCAGTCGAACTCCCCGAGACGGCCGCGCCAGGCATCGGGCGTGAGCGTCCCGTCGCGCCCGGTCCGGGTCACGCCGGTCACGTCGACGCCAAAGGCGGCGAGCCGATCGCCGATCATCGCGCCGATCGTGCCATAGCCAATGACCAGCGCACGCGTGTCGGCAAGCTCGATCTTGCCTGGCGCGTCCTTCAGCCAGACATGCTCGTCCTGCGCGCGGAGGACGGTGTCGAAGCGCTTGGCGGCGACGAGTATCCCCATCACCGCATATTCTGCGACCGCGACGGCGTTGATGCCCGCACCGTTGGTCAGGATCACGCCCCGGTCGTGCAGCCATGCAAGCGGGAAGGCGTCGAGTCCCGCATAGATGGTCGACACCCATTTCAGCTGCGGCCCGGCGGCGCGAATCGCGTCCGCCACCAGGTGAGTCGGCTGCATGTCGACCCAGGCGATGTCCGCATCGGCGATCGCCGCATTCGCCTCGCTGGGCGTTGCAAACCATTCGACGTCGAGATCGGACGGCAGATGCGGTTCGAGCAGCGGGCGGGCGGCGGCGGGGAGGACGGCTTTCATCCCCGCCTCTGTACCGCGCTTCGGGTGCGACGCCAAAGCGCGGAGTCGTCTCCGCCGCCAATCAGCCGATCCGCCAGTCCCAGCCGAGCGGATCACCGTCCATCACCTCGACCCCGGCGCTGGCGAGGTCGTCGCGGATAGCATCGGACCGCGGGAAGTCCTTCGCAGCCCGCGCGGCGCGGCGCTCGGCAAGGCGTTCGTCGACGGCTGCGGCGTCGAGCGTGGCCGAGGCCGGCCGGACGCGCAGATCCTCGCGGCGCAGGGCTGCGAGATCGAGTCCCAGCACCGCATCGAAATCGGCCAGCGCGGCGAGTCGGTCGGCGGGCGACAGCCGCTTGTCCGCGAGCAGTTCGTCGAGGACCGGCAAGGCGCGCGGCGTTGCGAGGTCGTCGCAGACCGCGATGTCGAGTCGGTCGCGGTAGCCGGCGAGCAGCGCGCGGACGGCGTCGGTCGCGGGTTTGGCGGGATCGCTGGATGCCGCACGGTCGCGCAACGCCTGCACGGTGAGCGCCAGCCGCTTCAGCCGCGTCGTCGCCGCCGCCAGATTGTCCCAGGAGAATTCCAGCTCGCTGCGATACTGCGCCTGCAGGCACATCAGCCGATAGGCGAGCGGGTGGAAACCGCGATCGATAAGCGTCTGGAGCGTCGTGAACTCGCCGCCGGATTTCGACATCTTTCCCGAGCGTTCGACAAGAAAGTTGTTGTGCATCCAGAGGTTCGCCCCGGTGTCCGCACACCCGCAACGCGCCTGATTCTGCGCGATCTCGTTCGGGTGGTGGATCTCGCGGTGGTCGATGCCGCCGGTGTGGATGTCGAACTGCGGGCCCAGATATTTCTGGCTCATCACCGAGCATTCGAGATGCCAGCCCGGCGCACCGCGTCCCCAGGGCGAGTCCCATTCCATCTGGCGCATCTCGCCGGGCGCCGATGTCCGCCAGATCGCGAAATCCTGCGGGTGGCGCTTGCCCGCGACCGGATCGATCCGGCTCTCGCCGGCATCGTCGTTCGACCGGGCAAGCCGGCCATAGTCCGGGACCGTGCTGGTATCGAAATACAGCCCGTCCTTGAGCACGTAGCAATGCTCCGGCGCGATAGCCTCGGCAAAGGCGATCATCTCCGCGATATGGTCGGTCGCGAGCGGGAAGCGGGTCGGCGTGCGGATGTGGAGGTCGATCAGGTTGCGTTTGAAGGCTTCGGTGTAATGTCTTGCGATTGACCAGATATCCTGCCCGCTGGCGCGCGCGGCGGCCTCCATCTTGTCGTCGCCCGCATCGGCATCTGACGTCAGGTGGCCGACATCGGTGATGTTGACGATGTGCGTGAGGCCAAAGCCCTTCCACGTCAGCGTCCGCGACAGCGTGTCGGTAAAGACATAGGCGCGCAAATTGCCGATATGCGCATAGTTGTAGACGGTCGGTCCGCAGGAATAGAGCCCGACATTGGCGGGATCGATCGGCGCAAACGGCTCGAGCCGGCGCGTCAGGCTGTTATACAGGGTCAGGGCATGCGTGGTCATGCGCGGCTCTTAGCGCTGGCTTGGCAGGCCCGCAAACCGCCTCCCGACGTGAACCCCGACACTGACCGGGCGGGTTTGGCTTGAAACAGCGGGCACACGCTGTTAGGGGCTCCCGTTCATGCGGCGCGGACTTGTTCGCGACGGCACTATCCATTCGTATCTATTCGACCGGAGCTTAACGGGTTTATGCAAATCATCGTCCGCGACAACAACGTCGACCAGGCCCTTCGCGCGCTCAAGAAGAAGCTGCAGCGTGAAGGCGTGTATCGCGAGATGAAGTTGCGCCGCCACTACGAGAAGCCGTCGGAAAAGCGCGCTCGCGAGCGTGCGGCTGCGATCCGTCGTTCGCGCAAGCTCGAGCGCAAGCGCGCCGAGCGCGACGGCGCACGCTAAGCTTCGCCTGCAGTAGGAACCCTCGGCTGCACGCGCAGCCAGGGTTTTGGGGGCCGCGTCACCGCGGCTCCGATTACGAATTCTACGGCACGCGCGGCGCTCCGGCGTGACCAGATGACCCGGGGTTTGTCCGATGTCGACCGTCACCGCCGTTCCGCTGCAGCCGACCAAGCGCAGCTATCTGATCTATCTGTGGCTGGGCATCGCGCTCGCGCTGATCGGCGCCGTCGCGCTTGCGCGCCAGGGTGACGATCCGCTGACCCGCAACGGGCGCGCCAAGGGCGTCGTCACCACCGCCTCGGGCCTCCAGTACAAGATTCTGACGCCGGGCAAGCCCGGTGCCGCCAAGCCGACCGATGCCGACGTCGCGCTGGTGAATTACGAGGGCAAGCTCCTCAACGGCACCACCTTCGACAAGTCGCAGCAGCCGACGCCGCTGCCCGTCACGGGCGTCGTCCCCGGCTTTTCCGAAGCGCTCAAGCTGATGCCTAAGGGCGGCAAGTACCGCTTCTGGCTGAAGCCCTCGCTCGGCTATGGCGACAAGGTCAGCGGACCGATCCCGGCCAACTCGACGCTCGTGTTCGACGTCGAACTGCTCGACTTCCTGCCGCAGAGCGTCGTCCAGCAGATGCAGGCGCAGCAGCAGATGCAGATGCAGCAGGGTGCGCCGGGCGCCGGCGGCGCGGTACCGCAGCCGCGCTGATCGCCTCGTCGGGCGGTGCGCCGCCCGACCCGCCGGACTCGGCATCATGATACAGGGCCGTCCGTGACTGATCGTCGCGGGCGGCCTTGTTATGTCGGCGTGACGCGGATCATGCAGGGTTCGGCCGACGCGCCCGGTGACGCTTCGATTATCTCGCGCCCGCACGCCTTGGCCAAGGGTGGGCGCGCCGCGTCAGGGGTCAAACACCATCCGGCATTACAGCGGCATGGCGGATCGTGCCCGACCGCTGACGCCCGTGTCCGCGTCTCAGTCTCGCACATCGTCGCGGTCTATGGTCGATCGCAGTGTCACACGGTGGCTTGCGAAGCCGTGCACGGCGGGGAGGGGGCGCTGGAACATCGCCGCATCCGCCCCGGGCCCATCTGCGGCAGGCAAAAAAATAGCGGCCCGAAGACCGCTATTTTCCCGAACTGAGCCTAGGCTTAGTTGCTGTCGCTGTCGTCGTCGTTATCGGCAACGATAACGATGCCGCCGACAACGGCTGCTGCTGCGAGGACTGCAACGATAACGCCGCCGCCTGCAACCTTGTTCTTCTTTGCGGTAACCGAACCGGCGCGAGCCGACTTCGAGACCGAAAGGCTTGCTGCCGAATTAACCGGTGCTGCCATGGCCGGAGCAACTGCCATCGTGGCTGCTGCTGCGGTCAGGAGATACTTCCCAAGACGCATGATGAACTCCCTTTGTGCTCGTCGCGTAGGTCTTTGGCACGAAACCTGACCTTGCGCAACCGAGGTAACTGGAACGGTACGGAAGAGTTCCATACTGTTGCGAGCGGGCAACATGCCCTGATCGCCCTGGGGGTATACCCTATTGTAGTAAGACGAGAAGGCATAGTTTTCAGGATTCGAGAGAATTTTCCGACGAGCCGGGGCGGGGTGCCGTCTGCAACGTCCATGTGCGATCGCCCTCGATTCCCAGCGCAGTCAGCCGACCGGTCGCATAGGCGCCCGTATCTATGCCGATACGATGCGCCATCGTCTGGACCTCTTCGATCACCGTGTGGCCATGGACGATCATCTTGTCGAGCGGGCTGCGATGATCGAGAAAAGGATCGCGAATCCAACGCAGATCCGAACCGCGCTGGTCTGCGAGCGGCGTTCCCGGACGGACGCCCGCATGCACGAACGCATAGTCGCCGATCGTGATCAGATCCTCGAAGCCCGCCAGGAACGCGCGATGCGCCTCGGGTACGAGCTGCGCGAGACGCTGCACCAGCTCCTCGTAATCGAGCCGCTCATATTCCGCCGCATCCATGCCATAGCTCAGCACCGTCTCGCGACCGCCGATCCGGCAGAAGAGGCGTAGCGCCTTGGGCTCGCCGTCGAGCGCGCCGAGGAAGATCTCCTCGTGATTGCCCTGCAGGAAGCGCACGTCGGCGCGCGCCGCGGCATAGCCGATCAACCGATCGATCACCGCGGCCGAGCCCGGACCCCGATCGACGATATCGCCCAGGAAGATGACCGTCGTCTCCGCCGCACCGCGCGCCGCATCGTCCGCGTCGATCTGCGCGATCAGATCGTCGAGCAGATCGGCACAGCCATGGATGTCGCCGACCGCATAGACGCGCCGGCCTTCAGGGATCGAGCAGGACCGGCCCGCGGATCGCGGGGCCTTGGACCGAAAGAATCTTGAAATCATAAAGTCTATATCCGTTGGCACCGCACATAGAGGCTCGGGCGCGCCGTCGCAACGCGGCGCGGTTCGTCGACTCCTGCGCGAGGGTGGATGGCGTGCGGCTGAAAGCCGTCTATCAGGGCTGCATGTCGATCGTCATGCGTCTCCTGCCCGCAGTCCTGCTAAGCGCAGGTGCGGCCTCCGCGGTTCCGCCGCCGTCCGTCTCCCTCGCCGGCACCACCGCCGCCCCGGCTGCAGCACCCGCGGAGGCCCCGCCCAGGGCATTCTTCGAAGCACTGCGCGCCGCGGATCTGCGGCTGGCGACGATCGGATACCGACTGACCTCCGCCAATGCGGCGTTGTGCGATCGTCTTCAGCCGCAGATCGGCATGCCGATCCATGCGCTCAACCAATATAGTGCGGAGGCCAGGCCGAATGCGATCGGCGTGTTCGGGTTCGAAACGCTGCTGGGGGTCGAGGCGGTGGTCGCCGACGGACCGGCCGCGCGCGCAGGCGTCCGGTCGGGGGATTCGATCCAGCTGCTCGCGGGCAAGCGGCAACCCGGGATCGGTGCCGCGGACACCGCGGAAACCCCCGCCGACCGCGACGCCGCCGAGGCGCTGATCGCAGCGCAGCCGCCCGGCGCACCGATCGCGATGACGGTCCTGCGCGACGGGCGCGCGGTCACGGTCTCGATCCCGGCTGTCGCGGGATGCCGCTCGCGATTCGAGATCCTGCTCGGCAGCGGCCTCGATGCGAGCGCGGACGGCGCGGTCGTCCAGATCGGCGAGAAGTATTTCGAGGGCTATAGCGATGCCGAGATCGCGGTCATCGTCGCGCACGAGCTGGCGCACAACATCCTGCGCCACCGCGACCGGCTCGACGCGGCGAAGATCAGTCGCGGGCTGATGGCGGAACTCGGCCGCAACGGCCGGCTGATCCGCCAGACCGAGGACGAGGCGGACCGGCTCAGCGTCTATCTGCTCGCCAATGCCGGCTATGATCCGCGCTCGGCGCCGCAATTCTGGCGCGAGAAGGGGGGCACGATCGACGGCGGTCTCTTCCGCAGCCGCACCCACGCCTCGTCCAAGGCGCGGGCGACCGCGCTCGACGCCGTCGTCCAGGACATTGCCCGCCGCCCCGAACGGCCGATCCTGCCCGCCGACGTCCTCGCGCTACGGACCCAGCCGCTCCGCTAGCCGGCGATCCGCGCCGCCGACTGTGCGGGACTGCGTGGCTGGTCGGGCCAGATCCCGCGCGTATCGAGCACCGTCTTCTCGCTGCGCTCCTCGAGCGGGATCGAGCGGAAGACGTCGTGATCGACCAGCACGACCATGATCGGGCAGGTCTCGATCGCGGTGTCGACGTCGATCAGGGTCGCGCCGGTGCCGTCGAACGCCGGTGGCAGCGCCGCGGCATAGGGCTCGACGATCCGGACGCGATCCCCGAAGCGATTCGCCACCGCCAGCGCGACCTTCATCGCCGGGCTCTCGCGGAAATCGTCGATATTAGCCTTGAACGCGAGGCCCAGGCACGCGACCGGCGCGGTCGGATCCGCCGCGATCATCGCGGCGACCTGCGCGATGACGTGATCGGTCTTGCCGTCATTCACCTCGCGCGCGGTGCGGATCAGCGGCGTCTGGTCGGGGGCGGCATGGACGAGAAACCAGGGGTCGACCGCGATGCAATGCCCGCCGACGCCGGGCCCGGGCTGCAGGATGTTGACGCGCGGGTGGCGGTTGGCGAGCCGGATCACCTCCCAGACATCGACGTTCATCGTGTCGGCGATCAGCGACAGCTCGTTGGCGAACGCAATGTTGACGTCGCGAAACGCATTCTCGGTCAGCTTCGTCATCTCCGCGGCGCGCGCGGTCGTCGTGACGCACGCGCCGCGTACGAACCTGCGATAGAAGGTCAGCGCCTTGCGCGCACAGCGCGGCGTGATCCCGCCGATGACGCGGTCATTGTCGATCAGCTCGACCAAGATACGTCCCGGCAGCACGCGTTCGGGGCAATAGGCGATCGCGATATCGGCCTGGTCGCGGGTCCGCCCGGGCACGCGCAGATCGGGGCGCAAAGTCGCCAGCAGGTCGCGGACCTTCTCGGTCGTCCCGACGGGGGAGGTCGATTCGAGGATGACGGTATCGCCGGGCTTCAGCACAGGCGCGATCGTCGTCGCGGCCCCCAGGACATAGCTGATGTCGGGCGCGTGCGCGGCGTCGAACGGGGTCGGCACCGCGATCACGAAGACGTCGGCGGGCTCGACCGTCATCGCCGCGCGCAGCGTACCGCGCGCCACCACGCCCGAGACTAGACCGTCGAGATCGACCTCCTCGATATGCACGCGCCCCGAATTGATCGTCTCGACGACGCGTTCGGTCACGTCGACGCCGAGCACGCGCGCGCCGGTCCGCGCGATGATCGCCGCGGTGGGCAGGCCGATATAGCCCAGTCCCATGACGACGACGTTCAGTTCAGTATCGGAAAGCATGACAGATGATCCTCAACGATGGTCCGGTCGGCCGGCGGCCGCCTGGGCCATGGTCTGGGCGATGGTCTCGGCGATCCGGGCAGCAGCATGACCGTCGCCAAACGGATTATGTGCGCGCGCCATCGCGGAATAGGCGGCTTTGTCGTCGAGCAGCGTGAAGATTTCGGAAACGATGCGGTCCTCCGACGTCCCGACCAGCTTTGCGGTACCCGCCTCGACGCCCTCGGGGCGCTCGGTCGTCTCGCGCATCACCAGCACCGGCTTGCCGAGCGCGGGCGCCTCCTCCTGCACGCCGCCCGAATCGGTCAGGACGATCTCGGCAAGCCCCAGCGCGCGGACGAAGCTCGGATAATCGAGCGGCGCGATCCGCGCGATATCGGGCTGGTCGCCGAGAATGCGGTCCATCACCGCGACGACATTCGGGTTGGGATGCACGGGAAAGACGACCGCGACGTCATCGCGCGCGGCGATCCGCGCGATTGCCCGCGCGATCCCGGCCATCGCGTCGCCGAAATTCTCGCGCCGGTGGGTCGTGACGAGGATGATCCGCTTGCCCGCAGTATCCGCCACGACCGGGTCGAGCGCGGCGCCGAGCGCCGGATCCGCCGCCACCCGCGCATGGGTCCAGTGCAGCGCGTCGATCACCGTGTTGCCCGTGACGTGGATCGTCGAGGGGGCGATATTCTCGCGCAGCAACGCGTCCGCGGCGGTCTGGGTCGGTGCGAAGTGCAAGGCGGCGATCGGCGCGACGATCCGCCGGTTCACTTCCTCGGGCCAAGGATGATGGATGTCGCCCGAGCGCAGCCCCGCCTCGACATGCGCGACCGGGACCTTGCGGTAATAGGCGGCGAGCGCGCCGGTCATCGCGGTCGCGGTGTCGCCCTGGACGACGACCATGTCGGGCTGCTCGGCGTCCATCACGTCGCCCAGCCCGACCAGCAGCCGCGCGGTCAGCCGATCGAGCGTCTGCCCCGGCTCCATCAGGTCGAGATCGATATCGGGGGACAGCCCCGCGATCGCGAGCACCTGGTCGAGCAGTCCGCGATGCTGTGCGGTCACGCAGGTCCTGACGACCAGCCCCGGCTGCGTCTGCAACGCCCGGATGACCGGGAAGAGTTTGATCGCTTCGGGGCGCGTCCCGAAGATGACGAGTATTTTTGACATGGAACCCGCCTACACCCCACGTCTTTAATGACGCGCTAACCGCCGCAGTTGATTTGCCGAGTCCGTTCGGCGGCTTTATGCACCCGCAACGATCTGCACCCGCAACGATACAAGGGACTACTGAATGACGATCAAACCGCTGCGCAAGGCCGTATTCCCCGTTGCTGGGCTTGGCACGCGATTCCTTCCGGCGACCAAGTCGATGCCCAAGGAGATGCTGACCGTCGTCGACAAGCCGCTGATCCAATATGCCGTCGAAGAGGCGCTGGAAGCGGGGATCGAGCAGATCATCTTCGTCACCGGCCGCGGCAAGGGCGCGCTCGAGGATCATTTCGACATCTCCTACGAGCTCGAGGCAACAATGCGTGCGCGCGGCAAGTCGCTGACCGTGCTCGACGGCATCCGCCAGAAGCCCGGCTCGCCCGTCTATGTCCGCCAGCAGGAGCCGCTGGGTCTCGGCCATGCGGTCTGGTGCGCGCGCGACATCGTCGGCGACGAGCCGTTCGCGGTGCTGCTCCCCGACGAGCTGATGGTCGGCAAGCCCGGCTTCATGAAGCAGATGGTCGAGGCGTATAACAAGGTCGGCGGCAACGTCATCGGCGCGCTCGAGGTCGCCGATTCGGAAACCGACAAATACGGCATCATCTCGCCCGGCGCGACCGACGGTCGCCTGACCGAGGTCACCGCGCTGATCGAGAAGCCCGCCAAGGGCACCTCGCCATCGAACCTGATGATCCCGGGCCGCTACATCCTCCAGCCCGAAGTGATGCGCATCCTCGAAGGGCAGGAAAAGGGCGCCGGCGGCGAGATCCAGCTGACCGACGCGATGGCGCAGCTGATCGGCAACCAGCCGTTCCACGGCTTCACCTTCGATGGCCAGCGCTACGATTGCGGCGACAAGGCGGGCTATATCCAGGCCAACCTCGCGCTCGCGCTCGCACGCGACGATATCGGCCCGGTCGTCCGCGCGTTCGCCAAGACGCTGCTGGGCTGAACGATCTGCACGATGCGGGGCGGGTGGGTTCAGCCCATCCGCCCCGCATGTTTTCGGATCAGTCGCCGCCGCAGCAGGGGCAGCCGGGGTCCTTGGGCAGCCGGATCGTCCGGAAGCGGAGCGATAGCAGGTCGATCAGCAGCAACTGCCCCGCCACATCGTCGCCGAACGGCGCGACCGCGCGAATCACTTCCAGGGCGGCCAGGCTGCCGACCACGCCCGTGACGGGGCCGAGGATGCCGTCCTCCGCACAGCTCGTCTCGGCACGCTCGGGATTCTCGCCGACGAAACAGCGATAGCAGGGCCGGTCGGGCTCCCAGCCGCGATAGACGCCGAGCTGGCCTTCGAACTGGCCGACCGCCGCCGAGACCAGCGGGATCCGCGCCGCATGCGCCGCATCGGCGACGACGAACCGCGTCGCGAAATTGTCGCAGCCGTCGAGCACCACGTCCGCGCCCGCGATCAGCGCGCCGATATTGCCCTGGTCGACCCTCAGGCGGTGCGTGTCGACCGCGACGTTCGGATTGATCCGGCGTAGCGCCGCGGCCGCGGCCTCGACCTTGGCGAGACCCTGGTCTTCGGTGCGGAAGATCGTCTGACGCTGCAGGTTCGACGTCTCGACCGCGTCGTCGTCGATCAGCACGAGGCGCCCGATCCCGGCGGCCGCGAGATACTGGATCGCCGGCGAGCCGATGCCGCCGGCGCCGATCACGACCGCCGTCGCGGCCTTCAGGCGGAGCTGACCGGTGCCGCCGAACTCGCGGAGAACGATGTGCCGGGCATAGCGCGCAAGTTCGTCGTCGGAGAGCGTCATGCCTTCCACGCGAACACCATCGTCGTGCGGTACCAGCTGTCGGTGGCGGCGCCGCGCAGATCGACATTGTTGCGCGCCGCGCCGAGCAGCAGGCCGGCGGCGAACTGCTCGACCGTCGGACAATCGATCGCGCGCGGCGTCACCCGTCGCACCCGGCCATCCGCCGCGGCGAGCAGTGCGAGGTCGAGGTTCAGCACCCAGCCCTGCGGCGTCCGCGTCGCGCCACCGCACCGCCCGGCAAGCACCTCGCGCTGGACGAACGTGCTGGCATCCAGCGACGGGGCAACCGCGCGCCGCAGCCGCAACACCGGCAGCGCGCTCCAGTCCTGTGGCGGCAGCGGGACGCCACCCGTCACCTGCGGCGGCGCGGACGGCGCAGGCGCGGGGGGCAGGGTCGGAACGACGGGCGGGGGGGTGATCCGCGGCACGGGCAGCGCCGGTGCGGTCTGCGGATCGGCGGCGGGCGCCTGCACGGCGCCCAGCGACGCTGCCAGAAAGAGCAGCGCGATCATCGTCCGGTCGACCCGAAACCTCCATGCCCGCGCACCGTGTCGTCGAGCGTCTCGACCTCGCCGAGGCTCGCGCGCACAACTTCTGCGGGAACGAGCTGCGCGATCCGGTCGCCGCGGGCGATTACGAAGGGGGCATCGCCGAGATTGGCGAGGATGACCTTCACCTCGCCGCGATAGTCCGAATCGATCGTCCCGGGCGTGTTGAGGCAGGTGACGCCGTGCTTGAGCGCCAGCCCCGAGCGCGGCCGCACCTGCACCTCGTATCCTTCGGGAATCGCGATCGCAAAGCCGGTCGCGACCGCCGCGCGGGCGCCCGGTGCGAGCGTCAGCGGCTCGGCGGCGACCACGTCCATGCCCGCGGCACCCGTGGTGGCATAGGCGGGCAGGGGGAGGCCATCGCCATGCGGCAATCTCTTGAGGTCTATACGGATCGTCATGCGGCGCGGTTTAGCGCATCGGCTGTGCGTGTTCCAGCGCATCGGCGACGCGCCGTGCCAGCTGCGCCGCGACTGCATCCTTGCCCTGCCGCGGCCAGCTCTCGACGCCGTCCTTGGTGACGATGTGGACGCTGTTGCTGTCGCCGCCCATCACGTCGCCCGACACGTCGTTGGCGACGATCCAGTCGACGTCCTTGCGCGCGCGCTTGGCGGTCGCATGCTCGACGACGCGTTCGGTCTCGGCCGCGAAGCCGATCAGCAGCGCGGGGCGCTGCCGGCTGCGCGCGAGTGTCGCGAGGATGTCGGGGTTCTCGGACAGCGCGAGCGTCGGCGTCGCATCGCCCTTCTTGATCTTCTGCACCGCGGCGTCGACGTGCCAGTCGGCGACCGCCGCGACCATGATCGCGGCATCGACGGGCAGCGCGCGGTCGACCGCATCGGCCATCTCGCGCGCGGTCTCGACGTCGATCCGCGTCGTGCCCGCAGGGGTCGGCAGCGTCACCGGCCCCGCCACCAGCGTCACCCGCGCGCCAAGTGCCGCCAGCGCGCCTGCGATCGCGAAACCCTGCCGCCCCGACGACCGGTTGGCGATATAGCGGACGGGATCGATCGGCTCGTGCGTCGGCCCTGCGGTGACGAGGATGTGCCGGCCCGCGAGACGCTGCGGCTGGGCCTCGAGTGCGGCATCGATCGCGTCGGCGATCCGGTCGGGCTCGGGCAGCCGCCCCGGACCGAATTCACCGCACGCCATCGGCCCCTCGTCGGGCGCCATGACAGTAATGCCGTCCGCGCGCAGCTGCGCGACGTTGCGCATTGTCGCGGGGTGCAGCCACATCCGCACGTTCATCGCCGGCGCCGCGAGCACCGGCTTGTCGGTCGCGAGCAGCAATGTCGTCGCAAGATCGTTGGCGAGCCCGCCCGCCATCCGCGCGATCAGGTCCGCGGTCGCGGGCGCGACGACGATCAGGTCGGCCTGACGGCTGAGCTGGATATGCCCCATCTCCGCCTCGTCCTTCAGGTCCCACAGGGTGGTGTAGACCTTGTCCTCGCTGAGTGCGGCGAGCGTCATCGGCGTGACGAAATGCTGCCCCGCCTCGGTCAGCACGCAGCGGACCGCATGGCCGCGCTTGCGCAGGAGTCGGACGAGTTCGCTCGCCTTGTAGGCGGCGATGCCGCCCCCGACGATCAGGAGAATACGCTTCATGCGGCGAGTCCTAGCGGATCACGCGCGTCACCGTAATCCGTCGTGTATCGCGCGCCGCGACGATCATGTCGCGCAGGCCATCGACCGCGAAGACGATCCCGACCAGCAGGACAGGGGTGGTGATCAGCGCCCAGGGGAAATCGTCGCTGCGCACGCCCAGCGCGATCACCGCCGCATAGCCCAGCAGCGTGGCGAGCGCGCGGACGGCGGCGGGATCGCGCCACGCCAGCCACCCGAACAGCGCGGTCGCGATCAGAACCGACGCAAGCCAGTCCGGCAGCAGCGCGAGGCCCGACGACAGCGTCACGAGCTGCACATAGAAGCCGAACCCCTCCAGACCGCTCAGCCCCTGCGCACTCCGGTCGAGCGGACCGGTGACGAGTGTCACCGCATGCGCATGCGCGGCGAGCGCGACGAAGAAGACGAGTGTCGCGCCGACCCATGCGGCGGCCTCGCGGCGCTCGCCCTCGATCCACGCGATCACCGCCATGATCACGACATAGATCAGCGCGGTCTCGCGGATCAGCATCGCCGACAGGCCAAGCGCGACCGCGGGGATCCACTCACCGGGGCGCCGCAAGGCGAGCGAGAGCGCGATCAGAGCCCCCGCCCAGACTTCGGGGAACACGACCAGCGGCGGCTCGAGATGCACGTAGAGCCCCGTCAGGATCAGCAGCCCCGCGATCCCCACGGGGATCGGCCCGGTCATCGCAGGGCGTAACCGGACGATCCATGCGCCCATCACGCCAATGCAGAGGAGCGGCAACAGCGCGGTGACGATCAGCGGCGGCACCGCGGCCTGCACCACCGCCAGCGTCGGCAGCCGGACCGTCGTATAGGGCTTGAGCGGGGCGTGCGCGACGCGGTGCGCCTCTGCCGCCGCGACATAATAGGGCGTGCCGCTGCGCACGTTTGCGACGACGCTTTGATAGAGCAGCAGCTCGGTTTGGCCCAGCGGTGCGGACGCCATGCGCGCCTCGCTCGGGCGCGGTCCGGGCGCGCTGGTCGCGGTCAGGCATGCGAGCAGCAGCATCGCGAACAGCGCGAGCCCCAGCCGCGCCTGCGACCGGGACATGCCGGCAAACCGGCTCGGGCCGACCAGCCACAGGGGGGCGCCCCGCCGCGTCCTCATCCGACGTGCAGGCTCAACCGAAGACCAGCGTGGCGGCAACCCCGGCCATCGCCGCGATCACCGCGACGAGGCCATAGCGCCAGCCGCCGCCGATCCGGATGACCTCGATCTCGCGCAGCGGCATCGTTGGCGGTGCGCCGCCGGGTGCCGGGTAATGCGCCTCGATCCGGCGGACCAGTTCGGGCAGCCGGGTCAGCGTACGCACGTCCTCGATGATCCGGTCGGCGATCGCCGCCTCGGGGCCGAGTTCGCCGCGGATCCAGTCGCGCACGAACGGCTCCGCGCTCTCCCACAGGTTGATGTCGGGATCGAGGCTGGTCGCCACGCCCTCGACCATCACCATCGTCTTCTGCAGCAGCAGCAGGTGCGGCTGCGTCACCATGTCGAAATCGCGCGTGATCGAGAACAGGCTGTCGAGCATCATGCCGATCGACATGTCCTTGACCGGCAACCCGCGCATTGGCTCGCCGACCGCGCGCAAGGCGGTCGCGAATTCGGCGACGTCGTGGTGCGCGGGGACATAGCCCGCCTCGAAATGGATTTCGGCGACGCGTTTATAGTTGCCGGTGATCAGCCCGTAGAGGATCTCGGCGAGCCAGACGCGGGCGCGCCGGTCGATCCGGCCCATGATGCCGAAATCGATCGCCGCGATCCGGTTGCCCGGCAGCGCGAACAGGTTTCCCTGGTGCATGTCGGCGTGGAAGAACCCGTCGGCGATCGCCTGCCGCAGGAACGCGCGGACCAAGGTCTGCGCGAGGCCGGGCAGGTCGTAGCCCGCCGCCACCAGCGCGGGACGATCCGACAGCTTGATGCCGTTGATCCACTCGATCGTCATGACCTTGGCGGTCGATCGTGCCCAGTCGATCGCGGGGATGACGAAATCGGGCTCGGCGGTCATGCCGTCCGCGAGCTCGGACGCCGAGGCGGCCTCGCGCCGGAAATTCAACTCGCGCAGCGTCCAGCGCTTGAACGTCTCGATCGTCAGGCGCGGGCGCAGACGCATCGCCTCGGGGCTCAGCGCCTCGAGTTGCGCCGCCGCCCAGCTATAGGTGTCGATCGCCCGCGCGAAATCATCCTCGACGCCGGGGCGCAGCACCTTGACCGCGACCTGGCGGCCATCGGTGGTCGTCGCGCGGTGGACCTGCGCGATCGACGCGGCACCGACCGGGACCTGCTCGATCCGCGAGAACAGCGTTTCGAGCGGCTTGCCGAAGCTCGCCAGCATCGCCGCCTCGATCGTCTCGTAAGGGACCGGCGACAGCTGGTCCTGCAGCCGCAGCAGATCCTGCGCAGCATCCTCGCCGACCAGGTCTGGGCGGGTGGCGAGCGTCTGGCCGAGCTTGATCGCGGCGGGGCCGATCGCCTGGAATGCATCGGCATAGCGCGGCACCTTCGGCACGCGCGCACCGAACCGGGCGATCCGCGCGAGGCGACGCACGGCGGCCGGCGTATTGGGGTCCCGCTCGATCCCGCGCAGCGCGCCGTGCCGGGCGAGGATGCGACCCCATTTGAGGAGCCGCCAGACATGGGTGGTCGAGGCGGTCATCGGGCTTGTGCGTCGTGAGAAGGGGTTTGTTCACGCGAAGGCGCGGAGGCGCGAAGAGAAGAATTTGGTTCGCGCGGAGGCGCGGAGGCGCGGAGAGTGTGCACCCTGCCGCGACTGCGGCTTTTCATCATCGGCGAAGAGTTGATTATGCGCTGTCGCGCGAATGCGGCTCTGACTCTCCGCGTCTCCGCGTCTCCGCGTGAACCCCTCTTCGCGCCTTCGCGCCTTCGCGTGATCACTAAATCTTCCAACCCGAATGAATCGCAACCAGACCGCCCAGCAGCGGCTCGACCTTCGTCTGCACGAAACCAGCATCCGCGATCATGCCCTTGAACTTGGGCATGTCCGGGAACCGACGGATCGACTCGATCAGATAGCGATAGCTGTCGGCATCCTGCGCGAGCAGTTGCCCGAGCTTCGGCACCATCTTGTGCGAATAGGCGTCGTACACCTCGGCAAAGCCCGGCCAGACGGTGGTCGAGAATTCGAGGCAATAGAAGCGCCCGCCGCGCCGCAGCACGCGGTGGGCCTCGCGTAGCGCCTTGGGGATGTCGGTCACGTTCCGGATCCCGAACGCGATCGTGTACGCGTCGAAGAACCTGTCGGGGAAGGTCAGCGTCTCGGCATTCGCCTCGGTCCAGACCAGCCCGTCGAGCCCGCGCTTGTGCGCGCGTTCCATGCCGACCTCGAGCATCTGCGGATTGATGTCGGCGACCGTGATCGATGCGCCCGACGGCTCCATGCGGAACGCGATGTCGCCGGTGCCGCCCGCCATGTCGAGGATCTGCTCGCCTTCGCGCGGCTTCACGCGGCGGACGAAGCGGTCCTTCCACAGCCGGTGCATGCCGCCCGACATCGCGTCGTTCATCAGGTCATATTTGCTCGCGACGTTCGAAAACACGCCGCCGACGCGCGCGGTCTTCTCGGTGGCGGGAATGTCCTCATAACCGAACGAGACGGTATCGGCCTTCGGGGCGGTGTCGGGGATGAGAGCGGGGGCGGGCGCGATGTCATTCATGCCCCGTGCTCTAGCGGCGCCTTGTGGCGCGGGCAAACGCAACCTAGCTGGAAAACGTGCCAGAACTTCCCGAAGTCGAAACCACCGTGCGCGGGCTCGAACCCGTGCTCCTCGGCCAGCGCCTGGCCTCGGTCGAGCCGCGCCGTGCGGACCTGCGCAAGGCGATTCCCGTCGACCTGCGGCAGCGCATGACCGGCGCGACCGTCACGCGGCTGTCGCGGCGCGCCAAATACGGCCTCATCGACACCGATCGCGGCGATACGCTCGTCTTCCATCTCGGCATGTCGGGACGCTGGCGGGTCGATCCCAGCGCGATCCTGCCGCACGACCATCTGCTCATCGGCACGGCGGCGGGGCGGACGGTCGCGCTCAACGACCCGCGACGCTTCGGCTTTCTCGATCTCTGGTCCAGCGAGGCGATCGCGCAGTATCCGCCGTTCCTCGCCATGGGCCCCGAGCCGCTCGGCCCCGATCTGACCGCGGCCTATCTCCTTTCGGCGCTCGAAGGGCGGGGGGCGTCGATCAAGACGATGCTGCTCGACCAGCGGATCGTCGCAGGACTCGGCAACATCTATGTGTGCGAGGCGCTGCACATGGCGAAGATCGCGCCGAGCCGGGCGGCGGGGCGGATCGCGCTGCCGCGACTCGAACGGCTGGTCGAGGCGATCCGCGCGGTGCTGACCGCCGCGATCCTCGCGGGCGGATCGAGTCTGCGCGACTATGCGCGACCCGACGGCGAGCTTGGCTATTTCTCGAAACAATGGCACGTCTATGGTCGCGAGGGCGAGCCCTGTTCGTGCGGCGCGCTGGTCCGCCGCAGGACGGAGGGCGGGCGTTCGACCTTCTGGTGTGCGCGTTGCCAAAAGGCATGACGGAACGCGGTTGACGATTCGGTGCGGAGTGGGTAGGAGCCGCGCTTCGAGAGGGCGTAGGAGCAATCCGGCGCCCCTTTTTATCATTCGAACATCCAGAGGGCTTCATGGCGAACACGCCGCAGGCGAAAAAGCGTATCCGTCGCAACGACCGTCGCGCGGAAGTGAACGGCAACCGCGTTGGCCGTATCCGTACCTTCATCAAGAAGGTCGAGGCCGCACTGGCTTCGGGCGACAAGGGCGCAGCGACCACCGCACTGGCCGCGGCACAGCCTGAGCTGCAGCGTGGCGTCGCCAAGGGCGTGCTGCACAAGAACACCGCGAGCCGCAAGTTCGCGCGTCTGACCAAGGCCGTGACCGGGCTCGCATAAGCGACCCGACATGGCCGGAGCGGATTGCCCGCCGGGATCTTCCCGGCGGGTTTTTTGCGTCTGCAAAGGGAACGGAAGGCGCGCGCGCGCAACCCACGGATTCCCCGCGATTCGAGTGATGCCGGATCATGCCGCACCGGCTCCGAAATCGTAAAAATTGGCCAAACACAGCCACTTATAAAAATATCGACGCATTTCCGGGGCTTGATCAAGTCAACCCGCTTTATTTCGAAAATGTGACGTGCTCGGGCCTTGCTAGACTCGCCGATCGCTTCATAACTGAGCGAACGGCGGCGGTGAATCACGGACGTGAATCACCACTGCGCAAGCAACAGGGCGAAGATGCCGGGCGACCCTATGGGTCGTCACGGGGGATCATTTTCTGTCGGGACTATATCACCAGCGCGGCTGTCGCGCGGGGTCGGAGAAGTGTGCGCGTGACGAATTGGCAAGGATCGACCGTGCACGCTTCGGAGGCCGAAAAGGCCTGGGATCGCGTGCGCTCGTCCCTGCGCGAGTCTGCCGGCGCGCGCCTGTTCGAGCAGTGGCTGAAGCCGATCGAGCTGATCCCGAGCGACGACGAGGAGTCGATCCGCCTCGCCTTGCCGTCCGCCTTCATGACGAACTGGGTCCGCAACCATTATGCGGACCGGCTCGCCCTCGAATTCCGGCAGATCCTGCCGCAGGTCCGCACCGTCCAGATCGAGACGCGCAGGCCTGGCCCGAAGCCCGTGCTGCTGGTGATGCCGACCCCCGCGGAGACCCTGGACCGCGACACCGCAGCCGCGGCCGTGGAACCCGCTCAGGTCCCGGTCAAATTCGGCGTCGACCCGTCGCTGAAGCCCGCCCCCGCCCCCGCGGCACAGCCCGTACCGGCCTACGACACCGTCATCCCCGAGCGCCCGCCGCTCGATCCGCGCTATACGTTCGACCGCTTCGTCGTCGATGCGTCGAACAAGGTCGCGTTCAACGCCGCCAAGGTGCTCGCCGAGCCCGGACCCGTCCGGTTCAGCCCGCTGTTCCTCCACAGCAACACGGGGCAGGGCAAGACGCATCTGATGCATGCGATCGGCCATGCGTTCCTCGCCGCCAACCCGCACGCGGTCGTGCTGTGCATGTCGGCCGAGCGGTTCATGTATGATTTCGTCGCGGCGATGCGCGCGCGCGACACCCATGCGTTCAAGCGCCGGCTGCGCGGCGCCGACCTGCTGCTGATCGACGATCTCCAGTTCATCGCCGGCAAGGACGCGACGCAGGAGGAATTCTTTCACACGATCAACGAGATCATGACCGCCGGCAAGCGGCTGGTGATCTCCGCCGATCGCTGCCCCCAGGCGCTCGAGGGTGTCGAATCGCGGATCATCAGCCGCATGGCGGTCGGGCTGGTCGCCGACATCAAGGCGCCCGACCTGCTGCTGCGCCGGACGATCCTCGACCGCAAGCTCGTCGACCTGCCCGACCTGCGCGTGCCGACCGACGTGCTCGACCTGATCGCGAGCCGGATCCACGCCAATATCCGCGAGCTCGAGGGCGCGCTGAACCGCGTCATCGCCTATGCGCAGCTGACCGGCGAGACAATCGACCTTGAGTTCGCGATCGCGACGCTCGGCGAAGTGCTGCGCGGCGCGCAGAAGCGCGTGACGATCGACGAGATCCAGAAGCTGGTGACGGCGCATTTCGAGCTGAAGCCGCTCGACATGATCTCGGCACGCCGCGCCCGTGCGGTCGCGCGGCCGCGGCAGATCGCGATGTATCTCGCCAAGCGGCTGACGACGCGGTCGCTGCCCGAGATCGGACGCAAGTTCGGCGGCCGCGATCACTCGACGGTCATCCACGCGGTCCGCAAGATCACGGAACTGCGCGACCAGGACCGCGACATCGACGCCGCGGTCCGTGTACTGATGCGCGAACTCGAGGGCTGAGGCCTTCCTTCCCGTGTTCTCCCGCGAAGGCGGGAGCCCAGACTGGACCCCCGCCTTCGCGGGGGAACACGCCTTTCAGGTGAGGCACGTCCTCAAGTCGTCACGCGGCTTCCGCAGCCGGAACGGCGAAGCCGTCGTCAGACCTGCAACCCCATCGCATCCTGCGTACGCTTCAGCACCGGCGCAGCCAGCGCGCGCGCCTTTTCCGCGCCGTCGCGCAGCACCGCGGTCACCGCGCTGCGATCGTCGAGCAGCCGCACCATCTCGTCACGAATCGGCCCGAGCTTGGCGACCGCCAGATCCGCGAGCGCCGGCTTGAACGCGCCGAACCCCTTGCCGCCATATTCGCCCAGCACGGTCGCGACGTCGCTGTCCGCCAGCGCGGCATAGATCGTCAGCAGGTTGCGCGCCTCCGCCCGGTCGCCGAGCTCGTCGACGGTCGCGGGCAGCAGGTCCGGATCGGTCTTCGCCTTGCGGAACTTGTCCGCGATCGTGTCGTCGCTGTCGATCAGCTTGACCACCGACTGTTCGGACGGGTTCGACTTGGACATCTTCGCCGACGCATCGCGCAACGACATGATCCGCGGCGCCGCCTTGCTGATCAGCGGCGCGGGGAGCGTGAACAGGTCGACGCCGTAATCGCCGTTGAACTTGGTCGCGATGTCGCGCGCGAGCTCGAGATGCTGCTTCTGGTCCTCGCCGACCGGCACGTGAGTCGCATTGTAGAGCAGCACGTCCGCCGCCATCAGCACCGGATAGTCATACAGCCCGACGCTCGCACCCTCGCGGTTCTTGCCCGCCTTGTCCTTGAACTGCGTCATGCGGTTCAGCCAGCCGACGCGCGCGACGGTGTTGAGCAGCCATGCCATCTCGCTGTGCGCGGGCACGCGCGCCTGGTTGAACAGGATCGACTTGGCCGGATCGACGCCCGCCGCGATCATCGTCGCGGCGACCTCAAGCGTGTGCGACGAGAGTTCGGCGGGCGCGATCCATTCGGTCGGCGCGTGCAGGTCGGCGATGAAGAACATCGACTCCCCGCCCTGCGCGACGACGTCGTCCTGCAACGCCACCCATTGCTTCACCGCCCCCAGGTAATTGCCGAGATGGAGATTACCGGTGGGCTTGATGCCGGAGACGACGCGCATGGGAAAACCTTATTTGGAACGACGCAGGAGCGTGGAGATGTCGCCCAGCCGGAACGCGCCGGTGAGCAGGGTGGCGATCGCATAGACGACCCCGCCGGTCGCGACCAGCACGAGCATCGCCCCCCAGCGCTCGGTCCCGCTGCCCGTGACGAACGGCTGGAACAGGTCGTTGAGGAAATACATCACGCCGCCCATGATCAGCGCGGCGACCAGCAGCCGCCACGTCCGCCGCACCAGCCGTGCATCGGGGACGAAATGCCCGCGACGGACGAGCGTCCGGTAGAGCATCGCGACGTTGACCGTGCTCGCGATCGCGGTGGCGAGCGGCGGGCCCATATGGCCGAGCGGCTTGATGAAGGCGAGGTTGAGGACGAGGTTCACGACCATCGACATCGTCGCATAGCGCACCGGCGTCTTCGTGTCGGACCGCGCATAATAGCCCGGCGTGAGCACCTTCACGAGGATGTAGGACGGCAGCCCGATCGAGAAGGCGGCGAGCGCCTGCGCGGTCAGGATGCTGTCGTCGAGCGCGAACTTGCCGTGCTGGAACAATGCGCCGACGATCGGCACGCCGCAGACGATCAGCGCCACCGTCGCGGGCAGCGTCAGGAACAGCGCGAGCTCCATGCCGCGGTTCTGCGTCGCCATCGCCTCCGTCTCCTCGCCGCGACCGAGCTGGCGCGAGATGGTGGGGAGCAGGACGGTGCCGAGACCGATGCCGATCAGCCCGAGCGGCAGCTGGTTCAGCCGGTCCGCGAAATAAATGTACGAGACCGATCCCGCGGGCAGCAGCGCGGCGGCGAGCGCGGTCGAGACGACGAGGTTGATCTGCACCGCACCCGCACCCGCGGCGGCGGGCCAGATCAGCGACATCAGCCGCTTCACCTCGGGGTTGAGCTGTGGCCGCTTCAGCCGGAGCACGACGCCCGATCTGCGGCAGGCGTAGATCAGCCAGAGAAGCTGCAGCGCGCCCGACACCGTCACCGCGATCGCCTGGTTGCGCGCGGTCATCAGCGGCAACCGCTCGTGGAACAGCAGCAGCGCGGCGATCAGCGTCGCGTTGAGCAGGATCGGCGCCGCGGCGTTGATCCAGAATTTATGCAGCGAATTGAGGATCCCGCCGAGCAGCGAGACGAGGCTGATCAGCAGCAGATAAGGCAGGGTGATCCGCGACAGGTGGACCACATAGGCGAAGCGCTCCGCGCTCGCCCCGTTGAACCCGAAGGTCAGCAGCCACGTGACCGGCCATGCCGCAATCTCGAGCAGCACCGTCATGCCGATCAGCACCGGCAGCAGCACCGACAGCGCGTCCTCGGCAAAGGCGATGCCGTCGGGCAGGCCGCGGCCATCCTTGTCGCCGACCTTGCGGTTGAACATCGGGATGAACGCGGCCGAGAACGCGCCCTCGGCGAAGAGGGCGCGGAACATGTTGGGAAGGCGGAAGGCGATCAGGAACGCATCCGATGCGAACCCCGCGCCGACGAACCGCGCGAACAGCGAATCGCGCACCAGCCCCAGGATCCGGCTGGCGAGCGTCAGCCCGCCAACCGATCCCAGCGCCTTGGTCAGGTTCACCTATGCGCCCTCCGGTCCGGGCTTCACGCCTGGCCGAAATCGCCGACGTTCGGCTGGATGCCCTGCTGCTCCGACTGCTGGAGATAGAGCTGCGCGAAATCGATCGGCTCGAGCAGCAGCGGCGGGAAGCCGCCGTCACGCACCGCATCCGACAGCACGCGGCGTGCGAACGGGAAGAGCAGGCGCGGGGCCTCGCCCAGCAGGAAGGGCTGGACATGCTCGGCCGGAATGTTGCGCAGCCCGAACAGGCCCGCAAAGGACAGGTCGACGATGAAGGCGACCTGGCCGTCGGTCTCGGCGCGGACGTCGATCTTCAGCACGACCTCGTGCACCTCGTCGCCGACCTGCGCCGCGCCGATGTTGAACTGGACGTCGATCGCGGGCGGGGTCTGGTTCTGGTAGACTGCGGGCGCGTTGGGGTTCTCGAACGAGAGATCCTTGACGTATTGCGAGATCAGGCCGGCGGCGGGCGCTTCGTCGGCACCATTGGCAAGCGGCTGATCCGCGATCGACATGCCGTTCTGGTCGTCCATGATCTGCGAATCCTTCGTATAAATGAGGTGGGACCGAAGCGGACGGGTCGCGCGTTCGTGTCTTGAGGCAGTGCGCGTAGCAGTGCCCGACGGGTGTTTCAACGGCTACGGATCTCACTGAATCCTAGGCGGGTTTGAAAAGAGACGCCGTTGCCCTATGTTGGGACGAAGATCGGAGGCACGGTTGTTTTATGTAGTACTTCTCGCGATGGTCGCAGGGTTCCTGGCGATGCGTCTTTATAGCGTGCTCGGAAAGCGGACCGGTCATGAACAGCAGCCCCTGCCGCGTGCGGCAGAGGAGCGGTCCATACCCGTCACGATCCCGCGCACGATCGATGCGGCCGCCGAACAGCGGACGATCGCGAACCGCAACATCGACGCGCGCGCCGAACCCGGCCTGCGCTCGATCATCGCCGTCGAGCCCGGCTTCGACGTCAACCAGTTCCTCGAAGGTGCGCAGGCGGCCTATCGCATGACGCTGGAGGCCTTCTGGAAGGGTGATGCCGATACGCTCGCCGATCTGGCCGAGGACGATGTCCGCACCGCCTTCGTCGAGGCGATCGCGGCGCGCGAGGCAGCGGGCGAGACGCTCGACAATCGTCTGGTGACGATCGAGCGCGCGGTGATCGCCGACGCGTCGGTCTCGGGTCGCGAAGCCCGGATCTCGGTGCGTTTCGATGCGGACATCGCCGCTGTCACGCGGAACGAGGCGGGCGAGGTCATCGCCGGGTCGCTCACCGACGCGGTCGAGACGCATGACATCTGGACGTTCGTCCGGACGCTGAAAAGCGCCGGCCCGAACTGGAAGCTCGCGGACACCGACGAGGCGTGACGCGCGCGATCAGGGGGATTGGCGGTTCGTTCGCGCTGGCCCTTGCACTCAGCGGGTGCGTCGGCGGTGTCGCCGCACCGACCGACCGCCCGTCCTCGCCGGGCACCGCATCGCCGGCGGCCACCGCCGGTAAGCCGCCCCGGGGTCAATTGACCCCAAACAGTGACAACATTCGCAACATTCGCGGCATCCAGATACCCGCTCGCATCGTCGGGGCGGTTCCGCTGGCTGCCGTTCCTGTCGCTCCGCCTTTGCCCGGCGCGCTCGCCCCGGTCAGCGCGGTCGCGGCCGGCGTAACGCCGGGGCCGTCGCCGGCAATGTTGCCGATCAGCGATGCACAGGCCGAAGCCGCACGTCTGGCCTTCGTCACAAGCTGCCCCGGCTTGCAGCGTCGGTCCGACCAATCGGGGCTGACCCGCGGTGCCGATTGGCAGCCCGCCTGTGCCGCGGCGCAGGCGACCGGGCCCGGTGGCGCGCGCGCATTCTTCACCCAGTGGTTCGAAGCGGTCCAGGTCGGCGACGGCAAGGCCTTCGCGACGGGCTATTACGAGCCCGAGATCACCGGCTCGCTCGAGCGCCGCGACGGCTATGCCCCGGTCTATGGGCGCCCGCGCGACCTGATCGACGTCGATCTCGGCGCATTTTCGACATCGCTGAAAGGCAAGAAGATCCGCGGCCGCGTGTCGGGCTCGAACTTCATTCCTTATTATGACCGCACCGCGATCGAGCAGGGCGCGCTTGCCGACATCGCGCCGATCCTTGCCTGGGCGAAGGATCCGGTCGAGCTCTTCTTCCTCCAGATCCAGGGGTCGGGGCGGCTCCGCCTGCCCGACGGGTCGATCCTGCGGATCGGCTACGACACGCAGAACGGCCGCGACTATACCGGCATCGGCGCGCTGATGAAGACGCGCGGGCTGTTGCAGCCCGGCCAGACGTCGATGCAGGGCATCGTGCAGTGGCTCCACGATCACCCCGTCGAGGGGCAGGCGATCATGCGCGAGAACAAGAGCTTCGTGTTCTTCCGCGAACTCGACGGCGCACCACAGGGTGCGATGGGCTATCCCGTGACCGGGCAGGTCAGCGCGGCGGCGGACGTGAAGTTTGTGCCGCTCGGCGCGCCGGTGATCCTGTCGCTCGACCGGCAGGATGCGACCGGGCTGTGGATCGTCCAGGATACCGGTGGCGCGATCAAGGGCAGCAACCGGTTCGACACCTTCTGGGGTGCCGGCGCCGCTGCCGAGGCAACCGCTGGCGGCATGGCGGGGCGCGGCACCGCGTTCCTTCTGCTCCCGATCGGCACCACCGCACGGCTGAACGCCGCAACTGCGAACGGGGCGCGCTATGACGGGTCGTCCGCTCAACCCTGACGAGGCGCATCTCTGGACGCGCGTGATGCAGACCGTGCGACCAATGCGCGCGGTGCCCTCGGTCGTGCCGTTAGCCGCGCCCGTCGCGACGACACGCAAGGTGAAGCCGACCAAGGGCATCCGCCTGCCAACGCTGCCGCCCCCACCCGGCGCTGCGCCGCTGAAGGCGGCCGCGCGGACCTTGTCGCCGGCCAACACGCTCGACGGGGGCTGGGATAAAAGGCTGCTGCGCGGCGCGGTCAGTCCCGACAGTTCGATCGATCTTCACGGCCACACGCTCGCCTCCGCGCATGCGATCCTCGACACAGGCCTGTCCCGCGCGATCGCCCGCGGCGACCGCGTGCTGTTGCTGGTGACGGGCAAACCGCCGCGCCCCGAGAGCGAACGCCCGCACGCGCGCGGCGCGATCCGTGCGGCGGTCATCGACTGGCTGTCGATCTCGCGTCACGCCGGCGGGATCGTCGCGGTCCGCGGCGCGCATCCCCGGCACGGCGGGGCAGGGGCACTCTACATCATCCTGCGTCGCAGCCGCGACCTGGGCTGATACCCGTCCCGCGCTATCCGCGCTCGACCGCACGTACGATGACATCGGCATAGATGTCGGTCAGTCGGTACAGGTCCTCGACCGCAACCGCCTCGTCCACCTTGTGCATCGTCGCATTGATCAACCCGAATTCAACCACCGGGCACAGCTTCGCCAGAAACCGCGCGTCGGACGTACCGCCCGTCGTCGACAGGTCGGGAACGACGCCCGTCACCGCCGTGATCGCGTCGGACACCAGCGTCGACAGTGGGCCAGGGGTCGTCAGAAAGGCCTCACCCGACACGCGGCCGGTGACGACCGCTGCGGGATCATGACGTGCGGCCAGCGCGGCGATCCGGGCGATGAGTGCGTCGCCGCTATGCGTGTCGTTGAACCGGATGCTGAGTCGCGCCGACGCTGCGGCCGGGATGACGTTATGCGCGGGATTGCCGACCGCGATATCGGTGACCTCGATGTTCGACGGCTGAAACCAGGCATTGCCCTGGTCGAGCGCGACGGTCTCGATCTCGGCAAGTATCGCCACCAGCCGTGGGATCGGGTTGTCGGCGAGATGCGGGTAGGCGACGTGACCCTGCCGCCCGGGGACGCTGATCCAGATATTGACCGAGCCGCGCCGGCCGATCTTGATCGTGTCGCCGAGCGCGGCGGTGGAGGTCGGTTCGCCGACGATGCACTGGTCGGGATGGATGCCCCGTGTTGCCATGCGATCGATCAGCGCGCGCGTCCCGAAGGTGGCAGGACCTTCCTCGTCCCCGGTGATGATCAGCGACACGGTGCCCGCGTCGGTCCGGCTGGCGGCCGCCGCAAAGGCGGCGATCGCGCCCTTCATGTCGACTGCGCCGCGCCCGTAGAGCAGGCCGTCGCGAACCTCGGCCGACCAGGGCGAGCCCTGCCACCCCTCGCCCGGGGGGACGACGTCGAGATGCCCTGCAAATGCCAGGTGTGGCCCTGATCCGGTCCGGACTGCGAGCATGTTCTCTACCGGACCGTCGGGCGCTTCGCCGATCGTGAAGCGGTCGACGTCAAAGCCGATCGGCGTCAGCGCCGCCTCCAGCACGTCGAACACGCGGCCCTGCGCCGGCGTGACGCTGTCTTCGGCCAGCAGCGCCTGCGCCAGCGCCAAGGGATCGATCACCGCAGCGCGCTCGGCGCCGGCTGCTCATATTGCTCGATCACCCAATCCTCTTCCTGCGCGCCGGCGATCCAGTCCTGCATGAAGGGGTGGTCGAACATCGCCTGCATATAGCCCTGCGCGAACCGGGCGATCGGCAGCTGATAGGTGACGATCCGCGTGACGACGGGCGCGTACATGATGTCGGCCGCGCCGAACGTACCGAACAGGAAATCGCCGCCTCCGCCAAAGCGCGCGCGCGCCTGAGCCCAGAGCTCCATGATCCTCTGGAGATCGACCAGGACATCGTCGTCGGGGCGCTGCGCCGGGAAGATCTGACGGACGTTCATGCTGTGCTTCTTGCGCAGCGCGGCGAAGCTCGAATGCATTTCGGCCGCCATCGAGCGGGCCATGGCGCGGGCCGCCTCGTCTTCGGGCCAGAAGCGGTCGCGACCCACCTTGTCCGCGAGATAGTCGATGATCGCCAGGCTGTCCCATACGACCGCCTCGCCATCCCAGAGGATCGGCACCTTGCCCGACGAGGGGGCGAACTCATCGCCCTGGCGTCGCTTTTCCCATTCCGCATCGTAGAGCGGGACGACGACCTCGTCGAAGGGCAGCCCGGACTGCTTGCACGCGAGCCAGCCGCGAAGCGACCAGGAGGAATAGGCCTTGTTGCCGATGACGAGTTTCATGGCCCGGGGACTAGCGGGCGGGAGCGGCGAGGGCAATCTCTGCCGCCCTCGCCGGATGCACGGGCGTCAGCTGACGGCTTCGACGACCGCCGCGCGCAGTTCGGGGATGCCCATGCCGTACTCGCTCGACGTCACGAGGATGTCGGGATGCGCGGCGGGGCGCTTGCGGGCCTCGACCGCCGTGCGCTCGGTGACCTCGACGAGTTCCGAAGCCTTGATCTTGTCCGCCTTGGTCAGCACCATGCGATAGCTGACCGCAGCCTTGTCGAGCATCTCGAGGATCTCGCGATCGACGTCCTTGATGCCGTGGCGCGAGTCGATCAGCACGAGTGCGCGCTTGAGCACGTCGCGGCCGCGCAGGAAGTCGTTGATCAGGAAGCGCCACTTCTTGACGACATCCTTGGGCGCCTTGGCAAAGCCGTAGCCCGGCATGTCGACAAGGCGGAAGGCGAGCGGCGCGCCGACCTCGAAGAAGTTCAGTTCCTGCGTGCGTCCGGGCGTGTTCGACGTACGCGCCATCGAATTGCGCCCGGTCAGCGCATTGAGCAATGATGACTTGCCGACGTTCGACCGCCCGGCAAACGCCACCTCCGGCACCGACGCATCGGGCAGGAATTCGAGCGTCGGCGCCGACTTCAGGAAGCCGACATGCCCGGCGAACAGCTTGCGCGCATGCTCGAGCTGCTCCGCGGTGAACGGCGCGTCGGTCTGCTCGAGATCGGGACCCAGGTTCGAGCCGGCGGTCGGAAGGTCGTTCACTTGGTCACCGGTGCTTGCAGGCCCGGATGTCGGGCGTAGAGGAGCTTCTGCTGAAGGATCGTCAGGCAGTTCGACGTGATCCAGTAGACCTGAAGACCGACGGCGAACGGCGCCATCACGAACATCAGCACCCACGGCAGCAGCTTGAAGACCTGCTTCTGCGTGTCGTCCATCGGCGTCGGGTTCAGCTTGAACTGGAAGTACATGCTGATGCCGAGGATGATCGGGACGATGCCGATCGCGATCATGTGCGGCGGGGTGAACGGCAGCAGACCGAACAGGTTGAGCGGCGTCAGCGGATCGGGCGCGGACAGATCCTTGATCCATGCGACGAACGGCTGGTGACGCATTTCGATCGTCAGCATCAGCACCTTGTACAGCGCGTACATGATCGGGATCTGCAGCAGCGTCGGCGCGCAACCCGCGAGCGGGTTGACCTTCTCCGCCTTGTACAGCGCCATGACCTCCTGCTGCATGCGGACCTTGTCGTCCTTGTACTTCTCCTGCAGCGCCTTGGTCTTGGGCTGGACGGCGCGCATTGCGGCCATCGACTTGAACTGGCGCTGCGCGATCGGGAAGAGCAGGCCGCGGATCGTCACCGTCAGCAAAATGATCGCGACGCCGAAATTGCCGACCGTGCGGTACAGCCAGTCGAGATAATAGAAGATCGGCTTCTCGACGATCCGGAACCAGCCCCAGTCGATTGCATAATCGAGCTTGGCGACGCCGCCCGCCTGATCGGTATAGCGATCGAGCAGCCGGACCTCCTTCGCGCCCGCAAAGAAGCGCGACGTCTGGGTCACCGCTTGGCCGGGGGCGACGAGCTTGGGCTGCAGCGCGTAGTCCGCCTGATAGGCCTTGTTGGCGCCCGCGCGGAACTGGCCGTCAAACGCCTGGCCCTGGTCGGGAACGAGCGCGGTCAGCCAGTATTTGTCGGTGAAGCCAAGCCAGCCGCCGGTGGTCGAAAACTTCTGCGGAGCCTCGTCGATGTCCTTGTAGTTCGGACGGTAATGCGCGCCGCCATTGTCGACCGACATCGGCCCAACGTGGATCGTCATCGACGACGGATCCTTGGAGATGCCGACACGGTTGACGAGGCCATAGGTGGCAACGGGGACGGGCGCGGTGCCAGCGTTGAGCACGGTCTGGCGGACCGTGAACATGTAGTCGCCGTCGACCGCGATCTGGATGCGGAAGCGCTGGCCCGTGGCGTTGGTCGCATCGAGCGTGACCGGAGTCGTCGGCGTCAGCGTCGTCGCGCCCGACGCAGTCCAGACGGCGTCAGCGGCAGGCGGAGCAAGCCCCTGCGCGCGCCAGCCGAAGCTCGCGAAATAGGCGTCGGGTGCACCGGCCGGTGAAAGCAGACGGATCGGCGGAGAATCCTTCGCGACGGTTTCGTCATAGCCCTTGAGGACGAGATCATCGATCCGCGCACCCTTCAGGTTGATCGAGCCGGACACCCGCGGGGTTTCGATGCGGACGCGCGGCGTCTCGGCGATGACCGCGGCGCGATCGCGCACTGCGGCGGCCCCGTCGGCAGCCGGATCGGCGGCGGGGTTCGCGACGGGCTTGGTCTTGCCGCCTTCGATTTTCGTCACCGGTGGATTGGCCGTCGGGAAGAACTTGCCCTGGATCATCGGCCATCCGAACAGGATGAGCGCCGCGATAACCGCGAACAGCACGAAATTCTGCTTGTCGTCTTTCACAGGGCGGCGTCTTTCAATTTCTCAGGCTTCAGCTCTGGGACTGGGTCGGGTCCGTACCCGCCCCACGGATGGCAGCGCGCGATGCGCTTCGCCGCCAACCAGCCCCCCTTGCGCGCGCCATAGCGCCCAACGGCCTCGATTGCATAGGCGGAACAGGAAGGATCGTAGCGACAGCTCGACGGCAGGACCAGTGAAGGACCGAGTTGCCAGCCGCGCGCGACGAGGATGAGGAGGCGGGCTAGCACGAAGCGGCCGGGACCAGTGTACCCCAAAACTGTTTCCCCGCGAAGGCGAGGATCCAGACTGGACTCCCGCGTTTGCGGGAGAACACGAAGCGTGGCAAGATCGCGCCTTCGGCACCGCGCCACTCCAAACCGCGGACCACCCCGGCGTAGGCCGGGGCCCAGTTGGGGGGCGCTAATGACGAGTGGCTGCGGTGCATTAAAGGGGCTTTCCCACCTGGGCGCCGGCCTTCGCCGGGGTGGTGGTATCCACTGCAGCAGCAGCTGGTGCTTGCGGCGTGACCTTGCGGAACGCCTTGCCGAGCTCGGTCCGCAACAGCGCGTAATCACGCTCGATGCCGCCGTTGCGCCCGATCAGCACGTGATCGGCGCCAGCGACACCGCGTTCCGCCAACAGCTCACGCGCCAAAGCCCGCAACCGCCGTTTCATGCGGTTACGGACGACGGCGTTGCCAATCTTCTTGGTGACGGTGAAGCCGATTCGCATCGTCTCGTCACCGTCATCGCGGGCGCGCATGAGCAGGACGAATCCCGGCATCGGTGCGCGCTTCCCCGCATTCGCCGCGAGAAAATCGCGGCGTTTCGACATGATCGTCAGGCCAGCATCGCCGGCCGCGACGGTCAGGCCGACAGCTTCTTGCGACCGCGGGCGCGGCGGGCGTGGATCACTGCCCGGCCGCCGACCGTGGCCATCCGTGCGCGGAAGCCGTGACGGCGTGCACGTACCAGGTTGCTCGGCTGAAAGGTCCGCTTCATTGGTCATTCCCTAGGTCATCAAATAGAAAACGGCCGCCACGGGGACGGCCTTGATGGGTGGGCGCTTAGGCAAAGCGCGGTGACAAGTCAATTCACCCGCTCCGTCTTGGCCGAATCGATCGGCTGCGAAACCGCGGCGGCACGATCGCGCGCGTGCCGTCGCAACGCGCTGCGGCGGCGCATCATCCGGTCGACGAAATGGCCGCCCCGCGGCCAGCGGCGCTTGAGCCGGCCCCAGCGTCGCCGTGCCCGTGGCGAGTTGCGCAGTACCAGGACCATGCCGCCGGCAAACACGAAGACCCCCGCCGGCCCGGGCACCGGTGTCAGCAGAGGCGCGGCGAGGATCATCATCCCGCCGCACAGCAGCTGGACGAGGCGATAGGTCGAGGAGCGGACGGCGTTCACGCGAGGCATTTGGGACCGGTGTGTTAGGTTGGCAAGACGGCACCGTGCCGCCTGCCATTGCCCAAAGGCCAAATCCGGTATGAATAGGGCGTGACGGTGGCGATCCGCCATGACGAGCGACGCGGCGGGGGATTTTCATGGCGGCGATCGTGTCGACGGTGGCGTATCTCGGGCTGGAAGCGCGCGCGGTCGAAGTACAAGTCCAGCTGATTCCGGGACTTCCCGCGTTCAACCTCGTCGGACTGGCGGACAAGGCAGTAGGCGAGAGCCGCGAGCGGGTCCGCGGCGCGATCGCGGGGATGGGGCTGGCATTGCCGCCGAAACGGATCGCGGTGAACCTGTCGCCGGCTGATCTGCCGAAAGAAGGATCGCATTTCGATCTTCCTGTCGCGCTCGCATTGCTGGCGGCGATGGGGGTGATCGATGCCGAAATGCTTGCCGATTATGTCGTCGTCGGCGAGCTCGGCCTCGATGCGCGGATCACCGCGTCGCCCGGTGTCCTGCTCGCCGCGCTGCATGCGTCGAACGAGGGCAAGGGGCTGATCTGCCCGGCCTCGCAAGGATCGGAAGCGGCCTGGGCCGGGTCGATCGAGGTGGTTGCCGCGCCCGACCTGCTCGCGCTGATCAACCATTTCAAAGGCCATGGCCTGCTGCGCGCGCCCCAGCCTGGCGAGGTCGATGTCGCGCCGGCCGGGCCTGACCTTGCGCAGGTTCGCGGGCAGGAGACCGCCAAGCGCGCACTGGAGGTCGCTGCGGCGGGTGGGCACAATCTGCTGATGTGTGGTCCGCCGGGGTCGGGCAAATCGCTGATGGCGGCGTGCCTGCCGGGGATCCTGCCGCCGCTCGACCCCGCCGAGGCGCTCGAAGTGTCGATGGTCCAGTCAGTGGCAGGCGCGTTGTCGGGGGGACGGCTGACTCGAACCCGCCCGTTCCGCAGCCCGCATCATTCGGCGTCGATGGCTGCGCTGACCGGGGGAGGGCTGAAGGTGAAGCCCGGGGAGGTCAGCCTGGCGCATCTGGGTGTGCTGTTCCTTGACGAATTGCCCGAGTTCCAGCGGGCGGTACTCGATTCGCTGCGCCAGCCGCTTGAGACGGGAACGATCAGCGTCGCGCGCGCCAATGCGCATGTGACCTTCCCCGCACGCGTCCAGCTGATCGCGGCGATGAACCCGTGTCGTTGCGGTCATCTCGGCGATGCCGGCCTTGCCTGTGCGCGGGCACCGCGCTATGCCGCGGACTATCAGGCGAAGGTGTCGGGGCCGCTGCTCGACCGAATCGACCTGCACATCGATGTGGCAGCGGTCACGGCGGCGGATCTCGTCCTGCCCCAGGCCGGCGAGGGATCGGCAGCGGTGGCGGCTCGAGTGGCGGTGGCGCGCCGAGTGCAGACCGAGCGCTATCGCGATCATCCCGTGCGGACGAATGCCCAGGCGGACGGCCCGTTGCTCGAGTCGGTCGCTACCCCCGATGCGCCGGGACAGCGTCTGCTGGTGCAGGCGGCAGAGGCGATGCGGCTGACCGCTCGGGGTTACACCCGAATACTGCGCGTCGCGCGGACGATCGCGGATCTGGCCGGCGCCGATCACGTAGCGCGTATCCATGTCGCGGAAGCGCTGAGCTATCGCCGCCGTCCGCCAACCAATTGACGCATGTTTTCACGTCTACAAGATACTTGATCTATGATAATAAGCTAGTACTACTCATTCTGTTAATTGTTGTAGATTAACAATGACCTCACCGAGTTTGGAGTGAGGTGGCGTCGCGCCGGTCCTTATGCCCGTCCGGCCCCGACAGAGCGCGGTAAGGAGCGACAGTGACATTTATCGACCCCGCCCCATTCCGGGCTGCATCCCGCGCTCCAGCGGACGCGATCGCACCAGTCGAGACGGCGACCCGTGTGACGTGCGGTGCCTGTGGCACCGGCAGCATGCTCCCGTTCGATTTCACGATGGCGTTCCAGCCGATCGTCAACATCGCGACGGAGCGGGTCTGGGCCTATGAAGCGCTGGTTCGCGGCACCGACGGTGCGGGCGCGGGGGCGATCCTCGACAGGGTGTCGGGGGACATGATCTACGGGTTCGATCAGGCTTGCCGTGTGCGCGCGGTAGAGATGGCTGGCGCGCTGTTCACGCCGGGCGAGGACGTGAAGCTGTCGATCAATTTCATGCCGAACGCGGTCTATGAACCCAATGCCTGTATCCGGGCGACGCTGGGGGCAGCGGCGCGGGTCGGCTTCGACAAGCGCAACCTGATGTTCGAATTCACCGAGAACGAACGCATGCGCGACGTGCCGCATGTACGGCGGATCATCGAGGCGTACCGTGCGCAAGGGTTCGTGACCGCGATCGACGATTTCGGCGCGGGCTATGCGGGGCTGGGGCTGCTCGCCGAACTTAATCCCGATGTCATCAAAATCGACATGGCATTGATCCGCGGGATCGACGGGTCCGCCGTGAAGCGGTCGATCGTCGCCGCGGTCATCGCATTGTGCGACGAACTTGGCATCATCCCGATCGCCGAGGGGATCGAGACTTCGGGCGAACTGGCGGCGTTGCGCGCGCTCGGGGTACGGTTGTGCCAGGGCTACCTGATCGCGCGTCCCGCGATTGCACGCCTTCCGGTCCCCTTCGCGGACGCCGCAGAGGTGGTCCACGCCTGACGGTCCGGTGCGGCCCGGGCGCGGTACCGGGCTGCGCCGATCCGCGTCGCCGCGGCGATGTCGTGACCGCCGGCGGAACGTCGCTGCGCACGGCGGGTTTAGCCGGCGTAACGATCAATATGATCCAGGGGGATTTGCGGTGACCATCTCGGATGTCCGTGCGACGCAACTCGCACGTCTCGGCTTCGCCGCGCGCGGGCTGGTTTATTGTCTGGTTGCCTGGTTTGCGGTCGATGCGGCAATGCGCGGCGGAACGATCGCCGACAATCAGGGTGCGATCGGATCGCTGGCGGACGAGCAGCTCGGTGCCGTCCTGCTGGCCGTCATTGCCGCGGGTCTGCTCGGCTATGCGGTATGGCGGCTGACCGAAGCGATCGCCGATCCGGAGCAGATCATGCGCGACGCCAAGGGCGCCTTGACCCGGATCGGGCACGTCGTCAGCGGGATCGCCCACCTCATCCTTGCCTGGAGTGCGGCACGTCTCGCCTGGCAACCAAGGACGGGCGGCGGCGGGCAGTCCCCGGGTGACGAGAGTGCCCGCGACTGGACCGGCTGGCTGCTGTCGGTGCCGTTCGGCCGCGTGCTGGTTGCCGTGGTCGCAATCGGTATCCTCACCGCGGCGGTGATGCAGGCGAAAAAAGCCTGGAAGGGCGATTTCGTCAAGGACCTGCACAATGACGGCTCGCTGCCTTCCTATGTCTGCACGATGGGGCGGCTGGGATATGGCGCCCGCGCGGTCGTCTTCACGATCATCGCGGGCTTTTTCGCGGTCGCGGCATGGCAGGCGCATGCGACCGAAGCCGGCGGCATGGCCGACGCGCTGGCGATGCTGCAGGACCAGCCGGGGGGCAAATGGCTGTTGGCCGCGACGGGCGTCGGGCTGGGATTGTTCGGCGTCTACAGCTTTGTCGAAGCGCGCTTTCGCCGCGTTCAGGTTCGTCTGCCGGGCTGAAGATCGCGGCCTAAGGCGCGGGAATAGCGTGCGATCTCATTCGTTCGCTTGTGCACGTGACACATCGCGGGCAGGTTGTGCCGATGAAACGCCTCCTGCCGCTGCTGCTGCTCACCGTCTCGGCCACCACCGCCGCCATCGCCGCTGATCCACGGCCACCCATCCTGTCGCCCGACCGGATCAAGGCGGACGTCAAGACGCTGAGCGCGGATGCGTTCCATGGGCGCGGGCCGACCCAGGCGGGTGAGGCGGTCACGCTCGAATTCCTCGAGCGACGTTTCAAGCAACTCGGGCTGAAACCCATTGTCGGCTCCAGCTATCGGCAGCGTGTGCCCCTGCTGCGCTGGACCCGCGAAGCCGCAACCTTCACGCTGCATCTCGGCGACCAGTCGGTGCCATTACGGCCGGGGATCGAGATCGCGGCATCGTCGCGGATCGTCGGTACGACCGAGCTCGATCATGCCGATATCGTTTTTGTCGGCTATGGCGTGGTCGAACCGAAGCTCGGCTATGATCCGTATCGCGGGGTCGATGTGCGCGGCAAGATCGTCGTCGCCCTGGCCGGCGATCCCGATGTCGAGGCGGGACGCGACTTGGGATTTGGGGGACGGGCCTCAAGTCCGGCCGCACGGACCAAGCTCAGCGAGGCGCAGAAGCGCGGCGCAGCGGCGTTCCTGACGATCCACGAGACGTTTCCGGCCAGCTATCCCTGGCTGCAGATCGCGAACGGCGACGCGGTACCGGGCTATGCGCTCGACACCGGGACGGTGCCTGCGGCGTTCGGACTGCGCGGCAACCTGCGCAACGACATCGGAATCCGTCTGCTGCGGCAGGCGGGGCTGGATTATGCCGCGGCGAAGGCTGCCGCACAGCGCGCCGATTTCGCTGCGATCATATTGAAGGGTGCGACCCTGTCGGCGCGTGTTCAAACGCGGATGGAACATGTCGCGAGCCACAATGTCGTCGGCGTTCTTCCGGGCACCGATCCCGCGGCGGGCAGCATTCTCTATGGCGCGCATTGGGATGCCTATGGGGAGAACGCGTTCGATCCGCCCGCGGACCGGATCCGCAACGGCGCGATCGACAACGGGACCGGCACCGCGACGCTGCTCGAGATCGCGCACGCTTATGCGGGCGCCGCCCGGCCGCGGCGTTCGGTCGTGTTCGCGCTGTGGACTGCGGAAGAGAAGGGGCTGCTTGGTGCAAGCTGGTACGCCGACCACCCGGTCCTGCCGCTCGCGACGACCGCGGCACAGTTCAATCTCGACCCGCATGTCGTGCTGGGGCGAACCCGCGATCTCGAACTGATCGGCGTCGGGCGAACGCCGATGGAGCGTGACCTCACGCGGGTTGCGGCGGCGCAGGGGCTGCGGATCGTGCCCGAGGAGAATACCGAGGCGGGCTGGTATTACCGCTCGGACCATTATGCGCTGGCGCAGAAGGGCGTGCCGGGGGTGTATTTCCGCGCGGGCCGCGATCTGGTGACGGGCGGGGCGAAGGCGGGCGAGGCGATGCGCGATCGGTTCAACGCACGATGCTATCATCAGACCTGCGACGAATTCGACGCACGCTGGGACATGACCGGCGCCGCGCAGGAGGGCAGCGTCGCCTATGCGCTGGGCCGCGAGGTCGCCGAGGGGACGGCATGGCCGGTCTGGAACGCGTCCGAGCCGTTCGCAGCGGCGCGCGACGCGACTCGGGCGGCGCGCAAATGACGGGCACGGCCGTGGCCGGGCCGAAGGGGGCGTTGGGCCCTGTGATAGTCAGCAAGGCGGCGGGAAATATCGCGTCGTCCGGGCTTTATTCAGGCTAGGGCGATATTGCCCGTGCGACGCAGGACGCGATCGCTATAGGGACGCTATGCAAAGCCTTTCAAAGACAAAGACGAACGCCCCCTGGTTCGGCACGATGCTGAGCGGTGCCGCGGTGGTGGCCCTGTTGCTCCCGGTCGACGCCGTTTCGGCCCGAGCGCCGCAGGAGCAGCTGGTGCCGCCGCAACTGTTCCAGACCCAGCCGCAAAGGCCTGTCTCCCCATCGAACCCGCCGGCCAGCCAGCCTGCGCTTCCGGCCCAAGCGATGACGCCGCGCATGGCGGTGCCGCCAGTGGTGCCTACCGTTCGCATGCCGGTGCTGTCCGTTGCCCAGGTCAAACAGCTGCAGAAGCTGCTTGCGTCGGACTCGATGGGGCAGGGGCTTGCCCTCGCGCGGCCGGCGCTGGTGCTCGACGTCGACAACGACACATTGGTCCGCGAAGCGCTCGACCATGCCCGCGCGGTGCATGCTGGGCGTTTGTCCGAGGCAGACTTCCAGCGTGACTGGGGCATGCGCCCGCCCGCCTTCGATCCGCTGCCGGGCTTTGCCGATGCGGTGAAGCGTGACCGGATCGCCGCGTGGTTCGCCGCGTTGCCGCCGCCCTATTCAGGGTATGACGGGCTCAAGGCCGGGCTCGAGCGCTATCGCGCGATCGCGGCGGCGGGCGGTTGGTCGGTGCTGGCGAGTGGGCCGGACATGACGATCGGCGCGACGGGCCCACGCGTGACCGCGCTGCGCCAGCGCCTCGCGGTCGAGGACAAGGACGTATCGGCCGGCGGCGACCGGTTCGACGCCGCGCTGCTCGAGGGGGTACGTCGCGCGCAGCGGCGCTACGGGCTCAACCCGAGCGGGATCGTGTCGGGGCAGACGCTGGGCGCGCTGAACGTCTCGGCGACCGATCGCGTCCGCCAGATCATGGCGAACATGGAACGCTGGCGCTGGCTGCCGCAGGAACTGCCCAAGGATCGCATTCAGGTGAATATCGCCGCCGCGGTCCTGACGGTATTCGACGGCGACCGGCCGATCACGTCGATGCGCGCGGTCACCGGGCGACCGGGTGACGAGACGCCGATGCTGACCTCGACGATTCACAGCGTCGTGATCAATCCGCCCTGGAACGTCCCGACCTCGATCGCGACACGCGAGCTCTGGCCGAAGGAAAAGGCCAATCCGGGATACCTGAAGCGCAACGGCTTCAAGGTGATCGGCGGCACGCGGCTGCAGCAGGCCGCTGGTACGCAGAGCGCGCTGGGGCGGTACAAGTTCGATTTCGACAATCCCTATTCGGTGTATCTGCACGACACCCCGTCACGCGCGAAGTTTGCGAGCTTCAGCCGTCTGGCGAGTCATGGGTGCGTCCGGCTCGAAAAGCCCGCCGAGCTTGCCAACCTCCTGCTGGCGGGTGATCCGCAATGGACCCCCGAGACGGTCGCGGCGACGGTCGATAAGGGCGCTACGGTGCGGGCGCGGCTTAGCAAGCCCGTATCGGTCTATCTCCTCTATTGGACGGCATTCGCCAGTGGTAACGGCCAGATGAACTTCCGCGCGGATCCCTATAGCTGGGATTCGACACTGGCCTCCAAGATCGAGGCACGGTCGGCGGCGCAGGCGATGGCAGCACGATGAGGGACATGACCATGACGACGAAGGCATATGCGATCCGCTTCGCGCTCGGCGCGAGCCTGTTGGCGACCGCGCTCGGCGGCTGTTCCCCGTCCGAGCCGGACACCGCACCCGTGACCGAAAACAGCGCGTATGAGGACGAGGCCCCCGCCGAGGCCGAGGCGCCGGCGGTGGTCGAGGAAGCGCCTGCGCCCGCCCCTGCAGAGGTGAAAGCCGAGGCCCCGCCCGCTCCGGAAATCGGGCCGGACGTTCAGATGCAGGACGATGCCGATGCGACCGGCATGACTGCGCGCGTCCGCCGCGACGGCAGCATCGCGAGCGAACCCGCCGATGACGTGCCCGCCACGAACGAGATGGAGCCGCAGTGAGGCCGATGCCGACCGGCGCCTATCAGCGCCGTATCCCGGCCGTGCTGGCGGCGCTGGCCACGCTGGTTCTGCCCATGTCGTCTGCGGTATCGACGGCGTCGCCCGCCGGCGTGGCGAGCCGCGCCGCGCCGGTTCCGCTGGCGGCGATTCCCGGGACGGCAATGGCGGTTCCGGCTTTGGCGGAACCGGTGCTCGCCGCGCCATCGCCGGCGGCGGCGCGGACGGTGTCGGCCATCCTGATCGATGCGCGCGATGGCCGGGTATTATATGCGCAAGGGGCCAATCTGGTCCGTCGACCCGCGTCGCTGACCAAGATGATGACGTTGTTCCTGGCGTTCGACGCGCTCGACGCGAACAAGCTGCAGCTGTCCGACACCGTCAAATTCTCGCGGGCCGCGGCGAACCAGCCGCCGTCACGGCTCGGTCTGCGACCCGGTGCCGGGCTGACCGTCGGCGAAGCCATCCGGGCGATCGCGGTGAGTTCGGCCAATGACGTGGCGGTAGCGCTTTCCGAAAAACTGGGTGGCAGCGAAGCCGGCTTCGCGCGGCGGATGACCGCAAAGGCGCGGACGCTCGGCATGCGGCGGACGTCGTTCACCAACGTCACCGGATTGCCCGGCGCCAATCTCACGACCGCGACCGACATGGCCATGTTGTCCAAGGCACTGATCGACCAGCATGCGGATCGCTATGCCTATTTCAGCACCCGGTCGTTTCGCTGGGCTGGACGGCAGTTGCAGAACCACAATCACATGCTCGGCGCCTTTGACGGGCTCGACGGCATCAAGACCGGCTATACGGTCGAGGCGGGGTTCAATCTGGCGGCATCGGCCAAGCGCGGCAACCGCCGACTGATCGCCGTCGTCCTGGGAGAGCGAACCGCGCGCTCACGCGATCGGCTCGTCGCACAGATTCTCGAGCGCGGGTTCAACGGCGGCGAGGGCGCCCCGAGCTAATCTGTTGCGGCTCAAGCCAGGGCACCCCGTACGCCACGGCGCACGGGGTGCCTGATTGGCGCGGGGGCGTCAGGTGCGTTCGATCAACTCGATCTCGGCCTCGACCTCGATCTCTTCATCTTCGCCGCCGTGCGTGCCGTCATCCTCTGGGATGATCAGGTCGACGGTCCAGTCATAGACCTTCTCGCGGTTTTCGCCCTGTACCCAGACGCGCACAGCGCCCTTGGTGATTTCTCCACCCATCTGCCCGACGAAGTCGGAGATGAGCGTCTCGGCGGCATCCTCGTGATCGGTCGCGCCGGAGATGCACGCGGACTGCATCTCCTCTTCGAAGTCGATCAACTGTGCCCAATATTGTTTCGCCATGTGTCGGTCCTGTTCGTGGGGCGCTGCGTGCGCCGGGGTCAGCGTGCGATACCGCCCGCCGGGGTCGAGACCGGAGCGATTTGCCCCGACGCGGGCAGCAAGGCCAGCGCCGTCTTGTAGCAATCCTCGATATGCGCGTTGCCGACCAGCTTCATCGCCCCGAAGCTGATCGTGGCGGCAAAGGCTGAACCGACGAACGGTACATATTTGGCAAGCGATCCCGCCGCGACCCGCGCACCGACGCGCCGCAGCAGCGCCGCTACGACCCGCTTGGTGACCATGCGCCCGATCACGTTATTGCCCATGCTCGACGCCATCACCAGAACCTGCTGCGCGAGATGCGGCTCGAGCTTTTGCACCTGCTCGTGATCGAGCTGGAACATTTCGCTGATCTTCGGCAGCAGGGTCGTCAACAGGCCGACATCCGCGACCAGGTCGACGCCCGGAATCGGTACGACTGCGGCGCCCGCCGACATCAAGGATCGCCGGGTGACAAGCGACCGGCTTTCGGCGCGGACCCGCTCCAGATCTTCGAGCCGTGTAATCATCGATGTCGATCTTTCCAAATGGTTGAATTGCGGCGCGATACCACACGCTTTGAAACTGCGCGACGTCGCCTGTTCGCTGCCGGATGCAGGCTGCCGTGCCGGGCCGGTGCGGAGATATAACCAACTTGGCATATTCAATTGACCGGTTGAGGTGGATGTCGGACTATAGGATCGCATTTGGGGCCGTCGGCACGCACGACTGACGGGGCGGTGCGCGAAGTCACATCGACGCGCGCCTCGACGTTCCGGGGAGGGAGCAAGCCGTGGATTTCTCGGATTTCGAGCCGCATGCCGGTGGCGGGGTGACTGCGGAGGAACGCGCGGTGCGGCTCGGCCCAAGCCTGTCGGGCACCAATCTCGAACGGGCCGGCGACTATAACCAGCGCGTCGTGCTTCAGGTGATCCGTCGAAACCCGGACATCACCCGGACCGAGATCGCGACGATGACCAACCTCACCGCGCCAACGATCGCGAATATCACCGGGCGCCTGTTCGAGGCCGATCTCATCGTCGATGCCGGGCGCCGCAAGGGCGGACGCGGCCAGCCGGCGGTGCGATTGCGGATCAACCCCGATGGATGCTTTGCGATCGGGCTGAACATCGACCGTGATCACGTCACGCTCGTATCGCTCGATCTGGCGGGGCAGGTCCGGTCCCGGTTCACACAGCAGATCGCGTTCGCGATGCCCGACGACATCATTGGTATCGTCGGCAAGGAGATCGCGGAAATCCGGCGATCGGACGTGCTGCGCGCCGATCGCATCCTCGGCGTCGGCGTGGCACTGCCCGACGATCTGGGGCAGGTGGCGTTGCCGCATCGTCCGGCGGGCTATGAATGCTGGGGTGCTGTCGACCTCCAGGCGCTGCTCGCCGGTGTCGTTCCCTGGTCGGTCCATATCGATAATGACGCGGCGGCGGCGGCGATCGGCGAGGCGCAGTTCGGTGGCGGGCTCGACCATGCGAGCTTCTTCTACATTCTGGTCAGCGCAGGGCTTGGGGGCGGGGTCGTCATCGACGGATCCTATTATCGCGGCGCCGACGCCCGCAGCGGGGAGCTCGGCTTTCTGCCGCTGGCGGGCATGCCGGGACAGGTGCTTCAGGACGTGGTGTCCTTGTCCGCGCTCGCCGCGCGGCTTGAACAGGCTGGCTTGACCACGCCGTTCGACCCGGCGCTGGACGTTGCCGAACAGTTCGGCGCGACACTTGATGCATGGGTCGACGAGTGCGCGAGCGCGCTCGTGCCCGCGTTGACCGCCGTCAACTGCCTGATCAATCCGGCCGCGGTGCTGATCGGCGGACGCCTGCCCGATACGGTGCTAGACCGACTGGCGTCGGAAACGACGCGCAAGCTGATCGCGGCGGCGCCGACGATCCCGGCGCGTGCACCGATCCGGCGCGCCACACTATCGCGCGATGCGCCCGCCGTGGGCGCTGCGATCCTGCCGTTTCTCGACCGGATCCTGCCGTCGGACGCCATCCTGATTAAGGGCTGATTGTTAAAGCAAATTGACTTTATCTTTCTCGCGGGCAGGGTGCCTCCAAACCAAAGTCAGAGAGAGATGCAGTGATCCAGATCGGTATCGATGTCGGCGGCACGAAGATCGAGGCAGCGGCCCTTGACGCCGACGGCCAGTTCCTCGCCCGCGTGCGCAGCCCGAACCCGGGAAATTACGACGACGCCATCGGGACGATCGGCGAGCTGATCGCTCGCGCCGAGAGCGAGGCGGGCGCCATGGGCTCGATCGGGGTCGGTACGCCCGGATCGATCAGTCCGCGCGACGGGCTGATGCGCAACTCGAACGCCACCTTCCTCAACGGCCGCGCCTTTCGCGAGGATCTGGAGACTGCGCTGGGCCGTCAGGTCCGGATGGCCAATGACGCGAATTGCATGGCACTGTCCGAAGCGGTCGATGGTGCGGCAGCGGGAGCGCGGTCCGCCTTTGCGGTGATCGTCGGGACCGGCGTCGGAGGCGGGCTGGTCGTCGACGGGCACATCGTCGAGGGCGCGAACGGCATGGGCGGCGAATGGGGCCATGTCCCGCTTCCGTGGATGACCGCGGCGGAATATCCCGGTCCGTCATGCTGGTGCGGACAAAACGGGTGTCTCGACATGCTGATATCGGGGACCGGTTTCCGGCAGGACCATGCCGCGCGGTCGGGGAAGATGCTCGACGGCGCCGCGATCGTCGAGGCCGCGCGACACGGCGAAGCCGACGCGGTCGCATCGCTCGACACCTATGTCGATCGGCTCGGACGCGCGCTGGCGATGATCGCCAATATCGTCGACCCGGACGTCTTCGTGTTCGGCGGCGGCATGTCGAATGTCGAGGCGATCTACGCCCGGCTTCCCGCGGTGATCGATCGCTACAGCTTCGGTGGCGACTGGAAGGGGCAGGTGGTGCCGGCCCGTTGGGGTGATTCCTCGGGCGTGCGCGGCGCAGCGCGGTTGTGGCCGCGCTGAGCCTCCTGCGTCGGAGCCCGCGAGGCGCCTAGCCGGCTGACCGGCGGTGGGCCGTCATCCGGCTAGGGTGCGGTTAAATAGAGCGATGACCGCGTTCAGCGTCTGGGCGAACAGGGCGGGATCATAGCGTGGTCCCTCGTCACGCAAAAACGCGTGCTGGCCGTTGACCTCTAGCCAGCCATAAGTGGCACCGACCGCCTCCAGTCGCGCGCGGATCGTCTCGCGCGCGGCAAACGGGACATGCGGGTCCTGCCGCCCCCAGATGAACAGCGTTTCCGCCTTCAGCTCTGCCATGCGCGCCAGACTATCATCCTGCTTGCCCGCACCGAGCGTTCCGCCGTGGATGTCGGTCGCGTAGAAGCATGCAGCCGCTGCAACGCGGGGATCGAGTGCGGCGCGATAGGCGAGATGTCCCCCCAGGCAGACGCCCATCGTCGCAAGCCGCCCGGTACAGGCGGGGTGCGCAGCAAGGCCGTCGAGCGCGGCGACCGCATCCTCGTCAAAGGCGGGAACCGGTTTCGTGACCTTCAGCGCGTTGCCGCGATCGGTGCCGGCCGCGTCGTAGCGCAGCACCGTCCCGGGTTGCTCATACTCATGATAGACCTCGGGCACCGCGACACAGAAGCCGTGACCGGCGACATAGGCAGCAAGCCGGCGGATCGGGTCCGTGACCTGGTAGATCTCCGAGAACAGCAGAACGCCGGGATAGCGTCCCTCGACCGCGGGGCGGAACAGGTGCGTGCGCATGACGCCGCCTGGTGACGGCATGGCATCATCCGAAGGAGTACGGCTGGCGATTCGAGGGATATCGATGAATTCGTCGTTGCGGATGATCATGAGGTAACGGGCTATCCTGCGGGGGAATGGGGGATGGTCAGCACGCTTTGTGCGCCGACCGGATCGGCGCTTCTGACGTCGAAGCTGCCACCGAGCTGTCGCGCTAGCGTGTTGGCGATCTTCAGGCCGAGGCTCGTCGAGCCGCGCGTGTCGAATCCCTCGGGCAGTCCGGCGCCGTCGTCGGTCACGCAGAGCTGCAACCCGGTGGCGGTCTGGACGAGATCGACCCGGATGCTGCCATGATCGCGTCCCACCAGCCCATGCTCGATCGCGTTGGCGATCGCCTCCGCCATGATCAGCGCAACGGGGATCAGCGCGTCGGGGGGTAACATGACGCCGGGCGGTGCGGAAACCGAGTGGACGATACCCGGATTGCCACCCGCCTCGATCACGTCGGCAGTCAGTTGATGGAGGAACTGGTCAAGCGCGATCAGCGATCCGCTGGTATCGTAAAGCTGACGCTGGATCCGGCCGATCAGCGTGATCTTGGTCGCTGCATTGTCGAGTGCAAGAGCCGCGGCAGGGTCGGCGATACCGCGCTTTTGCAACGCGAGGACGGCCCCGATCATCTGGAGATTATTCGATACGCGGTGCTGCAATTCGCGGAACAGCACCTCGGTTCGATCAGCCAGCAGCCCGCTGCGCAGCGCAAGGTCGGCGTTGCGTTCGCGCTCGTCGCGCAGCCGGTGATTGGCCTGCTGCATCCAGTGGACCAGCGCGATGTCGACGGCAGCGACTGCGGCATAGAAGAGCAGTGCTACCGCGGTATCGACGCCGAGTGTGAACCCTTGGCGTGGCGCGATGAAATAATACCAGGCCAGCACACCGCACAACAGTGCAGCCGCTGAACCGGGACCGCGCCCGAGCAGGAAGGACGAGATGATGACCGCCGGGAAGAAGGTCAAAAACGGAAAGCCAGGCGGCAGCAGGTGATCGACGCCGATCCGGATTGCGCAGGCAGCGATGGAGAGGGCGACCGCAACGCCGTACGCGATGGCGCGGCGATCCCATAGCAGCGGCAGACGTTCGAGGAAACGGAGTGGGGTGGCGGTCACACGAGTGTCGTAACAGCGTAGCCCGCCGCTTCCAAATCTTGGATGCGGCGGGTGACACTCTGCGCGGCGATCAACGGGGTTTGACGAACTTGAGCGTCATCCGGTCGCTTTCGCCGATCGCGGCATAGCGCGCGCGGTCGACATCGCCCTCGGCGTAATTGGGCGGCAGGGTCCACACGCCCTTGGGATAGTCATGCGTATCCTTCGGGTTCGCATTGACCGCACTCTCGCCTGCCAGCTTGAATCCTGCCTTGGTGGCATAGGCGATGACCGACGACCGCTTCATATAGCCGCTCTTGCCTTCCTCGATCTTGCCCGACGCTTCGGGCAGATGGTGTTCGACAAGGCCAAGCGTGCCGCCGGGCTTGAGCATCGCGAACATCTGGTCGAACGCGGCCTGGGTCTGATCGGCGGCCCCGAACCGCCAGTTGTGCACGTTGCGGAAGGTCAGCACGACGTCCGCCGAGCCTGCGGGAACGGTCGGCTGGCCGGCGACTGCCGGGAACATGGCATAGCGCAGCGCGCGATAGGCTTCGGGCATCGCCTGGCGCTTGGCCCGGACAGCTGCGAGACCCTTCTCGCTCGGCGCAGCGGCATAAAGCGTGCCGCGGGCCGCGAGATAGGGCGCAAGGATCTCGGTATACCAGCCGCCGCTGGGCCAGATCTCGACGACCGTGTCACCAGGCTTCACACCGAAAAACGCCAGCGTCTGGGCGGGGTGGCGGAAAGCGTCGCGCGCGATCGTCGCGGGCGTTCGCGTCCCGGCTTTGGTCGCCGCGACGAGAGCGGCGCTCGGCGCGGGATCGGGTGCGGCATACGCCGCTGTGGCGGCCGACAGGCCGGCAGCGATAACCAAGGCAAGGCGCGTCATAGGACCTCCAGTCAGAAGCCAGCAACATAGCGCCCTAATCTGACGGGCCGCAACCCGCCTACAGTCTCGGTTTCCCCTGACCATTTGCGAGAGCTCGCAGCGGCCAGCAGATAAGGTTTGAAGTAAAGATGCGCCGGGCCGACGAGGCTTTCGCCGGCCCGGCCTCGACATCAGTCCGCGCGGGGCTGAGCCGGCGTGAACCCGCCATCCTCGTCCATCACGCGCAGAATGCCGTCGTCGATCGCAAACACCGCGCCGCGGATCTCGAGATCACCAGCGGCCTCTGCATCGCGGACGAACGGGAAGGTCCGCAGATTCTCGATCGAAGTCCGCACGGCAGCCTGCTCCATCGCCTCGCGAGCCTCTTCCGACTTCAGGTCGGCATGATCCTTGGCGACGGACTCGCGTGCGCCATCGAGCAGATGCACCCAGTCACTGATGAAGCCACCCTGGCCGCGCTCTGCCTTGTCGAACGTGCCTGCGAGCGCCGCCTTGCAGCCGCCGCACTGGCCATGGCCGAGTACGACGATCTCGCCGACCTTGAGCTGCGTGACCGCAAATTCCACCGCGGCAGAAACGCCGTGATAGCCGCCGCCCGTCTCGAACGGCGGAACGAGGTTGGCGACGTTGCGGACGACGAACATCTCACCAGGCAACGTGTCGAAGATCTGCGCGGGTTCGACCCGGCTGTCCGAACAGGCGATCACCATGACGCGCGGTTCCTGTCCGACTTTCAATTTCTCCCAACGGTCATGCTGGCGGCGCCAGTCGGACGTCCGAAACCGCTGGTATCCATCTACAAGATCGGCAAAATCAGTCATTGTGTATCGTCTCCCGGGATACGGCCAAAACGGCCAATTTCAGAAACCCCTTGTCATGCGAGCGGTTCCCCGGGAAGCCCGCAACACTGCCGATCCTGCGATAGGGCGAGCGATCTGCCCCGCGAGTGGCGCAGGTACGGGGGAATCGTAGGCACGCCCCCCGCACGGAGGAATTGCGCGACCATGGGGTTGGTCAGGCCCTATGCCATGGGCAGGGGCTCCGGCGCCATGGACAGGGCGCTGCCGCGCGCAGCATTGCGCTACGAGGATATTTTGCGCTCGCCTAATCAGCGCTTTCGCTGGGGCTGGTAGCGACACCCGCCGCGCACAAACCGCATGGCTCAGTGGACGCCGCAAACATCCTATATTGGTACGGAGTGTTGCCCTTATTCGGGGTTCGCCAACGGATGCCTCGCGAGCCTAAGAGAGTATTAGATCCGCTGCGGTCGATCTTGGCGTCAGCTGCCGGGGTCATGATGCGCTAGCGCCTGTCAGTAAGCGTGGGCAAGTCCCTCGACGGGCAAAGGAATGTGTCTTCGGCTCGCGACTGACACCATCTTCCGAAACGTGGAGTACCTTGGCAAATTGATGCGCTGACGCGTCTTGCCTTGTCGAACGGACTTGGCCCGGGTCTCGCTGGCGTCAGGTCCGCAGCCACGGGGCAACCGCCGGACTGGAATGCGTTCCTCCCAGAATTGGTAATAAAAAGGTAATTTTCGCATTAGATTCGGAAAATGAATTTGATATAGGTAGCGGCGCCTAGACATCGACCTGGCTACCAAAAGAATACCGGGCGATTCGCGGGATTTACGGGTGCAGGCATGGGCTGCATCGGGATGGCGCGATGGCGCCTATGAAAAGGGGCTTTGACCAATGGTTTTTCCTAAGCAGATGTTGCTCGCATCCACCGGCGTGGTCGCCAGCGCGATCGCCGGGCTGATCGCGCCTGCGGGCGCACAGACCGCGCCGTCTTCGGCCCCCCCAGCCGCCGCCGAGCAGCCCGTATCCGCTCAGACCCCCCCCACGCAGGCCGCCCCCTCGGGGGACGCGGACAGCGACATCGTCGTCACCGGTATCCGCGGCAGCCTGCGCAGCGCGATCGCGGTCAAGCGCGAGGCCAATGCCGTGGTCGACGTGATCAGCGCCGAAGCGATCGGCAAGTTTCCTGACCGCAACGTCGCCGAATCGCTGTCGCACATCCCCGGCGTGAGCATCGATCGGCGCTTCGGCGAGGGCGAGAAGGTCGCCATCCTTGGTACCGATCCCGCGCTCAACCGGATGCTGCTCGACGGTCATGCGCTCGCATCGGCGGATTGGGGCGGCAACGACAATGACCCTTCGAGCCGCACCTTCAACTATTCGTTGCTCGCGCCCGAACTCGTCGACCGGCTGGAGGTGTACAAGTCGCCCGAGCCGCGGATCGAGGAGGGTAGCCTTGGCGGCACCGTCATCGTCCGCACCCGCCGGCCGCTCGAGCTCAAGGCCAATTCGATTTTCGCGTCGGGCGGCTATTCGTACAACGACCGTTCGGACAAGGGCAATGTCCGCGGCTCGGGGCTGTACAGCTGGAAGAATGATGCGGAGACGTTCGGTGTGCTGGTCGCCGCGACCTATGACAAGCAGAGCCTGACGCGCGCCGGCGTGGAATTCTTCGGCTATGACAATGCCGCGGCGAATGCGGACGGCACCTATAACAGCCCGTTCGTCAACCGCGCGCAGGACGGCACGCTCAGCCTGAAGAGCCCGGGTGCGACCATCACCGGCGGAACAATTGCGGATCTCTACAAGGCCGCTTCGCCGTTCGGCATCAACTATGCCTATTTCCAGCAGACGCGCGAGCGCAAGAGCGTGTCCGGCACCGTTCAGTACCGCCCCAGCTCGGAGCTGACGCTGACGCTCAACGGCCTGCACATCAACGGCAATTACGACAATTACAGCCAGTCGATGTACACCATTCCCGGGGCCTGGACGGGCAACGTGCTGCAGTCGGCCAATATCAGCAACGGGGTCGTCAACGCCGCGACCTTCGGTGCCGCGACGAGCCAGAGTGCGCAGCTCGACACGCTCGTCCGCAAGACCAAGCTGACCACCGACAATCTCAACCTGTTTGCGGATTGGGAAGGCGATGACGGCGCCAAGGTGTCGTTCGCGGGTGGCTGGAGCCGGGCGAGGGGCGGGCGCAATCCCGAATATCTGTTCAACGTGCAGACCAGACTGCCATTCAGCTATGCCTTCACCAACGATACGGCGACGGTCAATTTCACCGGCGATCCGACCAACCCTGCAAACTACTTCACCAACCCGAACAACAATCCGGCACAGATCGAGGGCAGCCCGGTGCTGGTCGGCGGCACGCAGCTGAACGCGGCGCAGATCGGCGGGCTCGATTACAGCGTGACGACCGATCGCGACATCTTCGGCGGCTATGATGCGACGATCCCGGTGTCGTTCGGGCCGTTCACGCAACTGATGCTCGGCGCACGCGTCACCGACCATGTCAACCGCATCGACGGTCGCGGCATCAACACCTATCTCACCACGTCGCAGCTTGCATCGCAGCTCAACGTGCCGACCGCGTCGACTCCGGACGGCACATTCAGCGGCAGCGGCGGGTTGGGCAACGCGACGCAGTATCTGAACCTGTCCGAACAGTCGGTGATCGATATCCTGGCGAATGCGATCAATTCGCCGCTGATCCGCAAGATCGGCGCGTCGACCCGGGTCAAGGAAACCGTCGCGGCGAGCTATGCGCAGCTCAATTTCGAGCAGAGCGGCTTTCGCGGCAATATCGGTGGCCGGCTGGTCTATACCAAGGACGTTTCGGACTATGCGCTGACGCTGTCGACCGCGGCCAACCCCAACCCCGTGCCGACCCCGACGACGACATCGACCGACTATCTGAAGTTCCTGCCGAGCTTCAATATCGCCTATGAGGCGAGTTCGTCGCTCATCTTCCGCGGTGCGGTCGCCAAGGTGATCTCGCGGCCACGCTATCAGGATCTGGCGGCATCGATCTCGCAAAACGATACGACGCGCGATGCGGGTGGCGGCAATCCCAATCTGAAGCCGTATGAGTCGACCAATTACGAGCTGACCGCGGAATTCTACCCGCGTCCGGGCAGCCTGCTCGCGGTCGAGGCCTTCCGTCGCGACATCAGCAACTACATCATCACGACCCGGACCGAGGGGGTGACGCTGTTCAATTCGCTGACCGGGCGGCTGGAGAACAATTACAGCGTTTCGCAGCCGATCAACGGTGGTAAGGCGAAGGTGAACGGCATACTCGTGTCCGGGCAGAGCGAGATATGGGGCGGGTTCGGGCTCCAGGCGAATTATACTTATCAGGACAGCACGACCTCCTCGACCGACGCGTCGGGTGCCGATCTCAACCTTCCCTATCTGTCGAAGCACACCGTCAACGTGATCCCCTATTTCGAAAGCGGACCGTTCCAGGCGCGGTTGAGCTACAATTACCGGACGAAATATTTCCGCACGATTGGCCGTCTCGGCTCGCGCGAAATGGTCGCCGCGTATAACCAGCTTGATCTGTCGGCAGGGTTCAACCTGACCAAGCAGGTCACGCTGTCGCTCAACGCGCAGAACCTGCTCGACGAGACCTATCGCCAGTATAACGCGACGCCCGATCGGCCCACGGCTTTCTACAAGAACGGGCGGACCTATGTCGCGTCGCTGTCCTTCCGCCTGTAGGTCTGGCGGCCGTTAAATAGGCCGCGTCGAGTCTCGCTCGCCCGGAGACCGCCTGTCTGCAGACGGCTCTGTGGCGAGCGGGCGTTCATGGCTTAACGGGGTGGCGTGGCGCGCCGGAGCGGCAACCCCGCCTTTGCTGGACCTCTATGAAGAAGCCGACCGCCACCCGGGTCGCTATTTAGCCAAGGGCCGCACGATCGCCGGACGTGCCAGGCTCTTTGGACAGTTGGAGATAGGCGGGGTCGAACGCGGCCAGATCGACCAGCGCCGGCCAGTCGTGGATCGTCAGGCGTCGGGCCTCGAGCGACAGCAAGCCGTCACGGCGCAGCTCTTGAAGCGCACGATTGGTGTGGATGGACGTCAGCGCACAGGCATCCCCCAGATGAAACTGGGTCAACGGCAGCGCACAGCTGCCGTCCTGCACCAGCCCAACCCGGTCCATTCGCAGATATAGCTCGCACAACAGATGTGCGATTCGCTGTTTGGCACTGCGTTGCCCGACATTGAGCGTCCAGGCGCGCTGGATCGCGGCGGCGGTCAGCGATTCCCACCACAGGGCCTGCGTCAGGGGCGGGTGGTCGATGGCAAGCACGGCTAGCATCGGGGCATCGACCACCGCAACGCGTGCAGGGGTGATCGCGGCGATCGTCTGGTCCATCCCCGCCAGCAGGAAGACGTCGAAGTCACAGACATCGCCCGGGAGATAAAAGGCGACGATCCGACGGCGCCCATCGACGAGCATCGTGTAGCGGCACGCCCAGCCGTCAAGCAGGACATGGATCCCGCTTGGCTGCATCCCCCGGTCGAGCAACACCGTCCGACCGGAAATCGGCCCGGCCTTGGCCGCAAGCAACGTGTTAAGCGCGACCTCCTCCGCAGTCGACAGGGGATGCCGGTCGCGCAGCTTCTGGACGAGCTTGTCCGCCGCGGGACTCCGCGTCGCAAAAGACGTGCGTGGGCCTGAGGTGCTGCCGGGGCGATGTTCGGATAAGACGCTGGTCATCAAGCAGGAACGAGAACGCCTCTGCGGTGGATGACCGGGGAAGGGTGTGATGCGCTCGGCTCACCGTTCGAATCGCTCGACTTATGGAATATCCTGATCCCGCTCAGTGGCAACGCAGCTGGATCGCGTCGTTCCTGCGGCCGGGATCGTACGATTATCGCCAACCCTGTTCCGCGCCGTTGGGGGCGCAAAACGCTCCAAGGCGCAAAAATTGCCATAAAAGTGAAATTTGCGTTTGACGGGATTGGGGAGTGGGCCTAGAGGGGTGTCACCGCAGCGAACGGCCACACGGTCTGGTTGCTGCGGTCGCAAACAACCAGATGCTCCAAGCCTTCCGCGAGGGAGGTTATGCGAG